>NZ_JBIDAL010000003.1:0-583075 GCF_043202415.1 Streptomyces sp. NPDC048192 | reverse complement strand
GGCAGCCCCGCCCGGCGCACAAGTTCGACACGCTCGTCCTCGGAAAGAACGATCTCCACAGCAGCAGGACCTCGATGCGCCACGGAAAGAAGGTACCAACTAACCCTCGTGATTTCTGGCGCAGCACACTACAAGCTGTACCGGCAACCCATGGACGGCACCGCCCAGTTCCGGGCCGACGCCACCTTCTGCCCGCAGACCGGCAAGAGCGGCACCGGCACCTCGTTCGCGTCGTACAACTACCCGGCCAGATACCTGCGCCACTACGACTACAACCTGTACATAGCGAGCGACGGCGGCTCCAACGCCTTCGACAGCAGCACGTCGTGGACCGACGACGTCAGCTGGGCGGTCGGCCGGCCCTGGGCGCCGTAGCCACCGCGTCCGCGAACTCTGCGGTGGCCACCGGAAGTTCGGCGGTCACCGTGAAACCGCCCCGTGGCGCCGGGCCGGCCGTCAGCGAGCCGCCCGCCGCCGCGAGGCGCTCGGCCAGCCCCGTCAGGCCGGTCCCGCCGATCCCCGGCTCGGACCGGCTCACCGGCCGGCCGCTGCCGTTGTCCGAGACGGTGAGCACGGCCCGCTCGGCACCGCTGTCCACGGTGATCTCACAGCGGCTCGCGTCGCTGTGCCGCACCACGTTGGTCACCGCCTCGCGCACCACCCAGCCCAGCAGCGCCTCCGTCTGCGGCTCCAGCGGCACCCCGGACTGCCGCACCACCGGCTCGACGCTCGCCGCCGACAGCGCCGAACGGGCCCGGGTCAGCTCGGTGGCGAGGCTGCCCTCCCGGTAGCCGGTCACCGCTTCGCGGATCTCGGTGAGCGCCTGCCGGCCCACCGACTCGATGTCCGCGATCTGCCCCAGCGCGGCGTCCAGATCGCGCTGCGCCAGCCGCCGGGCCGCCTCGGACTTCACCACGATCACCGACAGCGTGTGCCCCAGCAGGTCGTGCAGGTCCCGGGAGAAGCGCAGCCGCTCCTTCTCCACGGCGCGTCGGGCCAGTTCCTCACGGGCGGCGCGCAGTTCCCGTACGGCCTCGGACAGGCCCAGGATGGCGGCCGTCACCATGCTGGAGAGAAAGGTCGCGTAGCCGATGTTCGTCGCGTCCCCCCAGTCGCCGCGGACGGCGGAGACGCACGCCGCGTACACCGTCAGCAGCAGGCCGGTGCGGCCCAGCCACGGCCCGCGCAGGGCGGCGCCCACGGCGAGGCCGAGCAGCGGGAAGAACATCAGCCAGTCGCCGCCGTAGCCGAGCGCCAGACCCGTGGTCACCAGGGCCATGAGGAGCAGCGCCACCCGGGTGGAGGCGGCCTGCCGCTTCACGCGGTCGAAGGAGCGGAAGGTGACGTAGATGTAGAGGGAGTTGAAGACGATCAGGCCCAGGCCGCCGACCCACGGGTTCGGCGTCCTGCCCTGGAGGAGATTGGAGAAGGCCCCCATCCCCATCAGCAGCCAGGGCAGCAGCGAGAAGCCGGTGGGCGGCGGACCCGGATGCCGGACGTCCGGTTCCCCGCCCTGCTCGCGGGCGTTCCGCTGCGCGGCCTTGAACCGCTCCATGTCCGCTCGCCACCGGCGCCGCTCGGCCCGCAGGGCCCGTATCTGGCACCGCACTCCCGACACCCACGTCATGACTGATGTTTCCCCCGGTCAGATGGTCCCCGCCCGACGGCGGTACGACAGCACAGCGTACGAACCGAACAGAACGAGCCAAGTGGTCAGCACGATGATGGCACCGGCACCCGGCGCGTGCCCCTCCGATACGGCGGTGCCGAGCTGGGCGAACCGGTGGGTCGGCGTGTACGCCGAGACGGCCCGCAGCCAGCCCGGGAAGAGGCTGACCGGGAACCACAGCCCGCCGAGCACCGCGAGCCCCAGGTTGCACACCATGTTGACCACGCCGGTGGCGGGCCCGGTCAGCCGGTAGCCGTTGCCGAGGCCGAGCAGTGTGAACGGGACCGAGCCGAGCCACAGCAGCAGCGCGATCGCCACCCAGTGGGCCGCCACCAGCCGTACGCCGTTGACCAGACCGCCCGCCACCAGTACGGCGACGATCGAGGGCAGTACGGTCACCACCCCGGTCAGGGCCCGGCCGGTCACCACCTCGCGCGGGGTCATGGGGGTCACGCGGAGCTGTCGCAGCCAGCCGGTCGCGCGGTCCTCGGCGACGGCGCCTCCGGTGTTCAGCGCCGAGCCGACGGCGCCGTAGGCGGCCATGCCGATCATCGACGCCGTCTTCCAACTTCCGTCGTTCTGCCCGAGGTTGGTGAACAGCAGGTACATCATGACCGGCATCGCCACGCCGCCGATGACGAAGCCGGTGTCCCGTAGGGTGCGGAGAGTTTCCAGGCGGATGTAGGCGAGCATCAGACGGTCTCCTTTCGGGTGCGGGTCTGTTGTGGTTGCTCGCGCAGCCCCGCGCGCCCCTTTGGGGCGCGTCCGCCGGCCGTCAGTGCCAAGAACGCGTCGTCCAGTGAAGCCGGAGACACCTCCAGCCCCCTGATGGCCCTCAGCTCCGCCAGCGCCATCACCGTCGCGTCCGAGTCGTCGGTGCGCAGGCGGGCCCGGCCGCCCAGCACCTCCACCGAGCGGACCCCGGGCAGCAGGCTGAGGTCCGCCGGCTCCCGGCCCGCCAGGTCCACGCACACCAGGCTGCCCCCGGCCGCGCGGCGCAGCTCGTCCCCGGTTCCGTCGGCGACGATCCGGCCGCGGTCGATGACCACGATCCGGTCGGCGTAGGCGTCCGCCTCCTCCAAGTAGTGCGTGGAGAACAGGACGGTGTGGCCGCGTTCGGCGTAGGCGCGCATCGACGCCCAGAAGGCGTGCCGGGCCTCCACGTCCAGCGCG
Organism: Streptomyces sp. NPDC048192; assembly: GCF_043202415.1. NCBI lineage: Bacteria > Bacillati > Actinomycetota > Actinomycetes > Kitasatosporales > Streptomycetaceae > Streptomyces > Streptomyces sp. NPDC048192. The sequence continues at coordinate 580,233 of NZ_JBIDAL010000003.1, read as the reverse complement.
GCCGTCGGCTCGTCCAGCACCAGCAGCGCCGGATCCCCGCACAGCGCGACGGCGAACCGCACCCGCTGCACCTGCCCCCCGGACAGCCGGTCCACCCGGCGCCCGGCGAGGTCCGCGATCCCGGCCAGCTCCAGCGCCCGCGCGAGCGGCATCGGCGCCGGATACCGGGAGGCGACGAACCCGACCAGCTCGGCCACGGTGACCCGCGGCACCGGCCGTGCGTCCTGGAGCATCGCGCCCACCCGGCCCGCCCGCACCGAGCGCTCCGGCGCGGCGCCGAACAGCTCCACCGTGCCGCCGTCGGGCTCGTGCAGCCCGAGCAGCAGCCCGATCGTGGTCGACTTGCCGGCGCCGTTGCGGCCGAGCAGGGCCACGGTCTCCCCGCGCCCGACGTCCAGGTCCACCCCGTCCACGGCGCGCACCGCGCCATACGTCTTGACCGCCCCCGTGAAGGACACGGCGGTGTGCTCCGTCTGTGTCATGTCTACGACGTTAGGGAGCGCGGCCCCGCTTCCGGCAGAGGCGCGTGTACCGACTCCGGCAGGACAAATGTCACTGACGGACCTGACGTGGCGCCAGGAACTTTCCAGGCGTGGAGCGCTCGGCTATACAGAGGGCGCCGCCCGTGTCAGGAGTCCCATGCCCATCGACGCACGCCGCGCCCTCGCGGCCGAACCCCGGACCGGCGAGATCTCCTGGACCGCCAAGGACGTCCAGCTCTACCACCTCGGCATCGGCGCGGGAGCCGACCCCGACAAGGCCGACCCCGCCACCGACCCCGACGAGCTGCGCTACACGCTGGAGTCCCGGCTGCACGTCCTGCCGAGCTTCGCCACCGTCGCCGGTGCCGGCGTGCCCGGCGTGATCGGCGGGCTGTCCGTGCCCGGCGTGGACGTCGAGCTCGCCAAGGTCCTGCACGGCGGGCAGAGTCTGCGGATCCACCGCCCGGTCCCGGCCGAGGGCACCGCGACCGCCACCCACCGGCTCGTCGCCGTCCACGACAAGGGCAGCGCCGCCGTCCTGGTCCTGCGCACCGACGTCGCCGACGCCGCCGGCCCGCTGTGGACCGCCGACGCCCGGATCTTCGTCCGCGGGGAGGGCGGCTGGGGCGGTGACCGCGGCCCCTCCACCCGGCTCGACCCGCCCGCCGGCGGACCCGACCGGACCGTCGACCGCCCCGTCCGCCCGGACCAGGCCCTCCTCTACCGGCTCTCGGGCGACCGGAACCCGCTGCACGCCGACCCGGACTTCGCCAGGCGCGCCGGGTTCGACCGGCCGATCCTGCACGGGCTGTGCACCTACGGCATCACCCTCAAGGCGGTCGTGGACACGCTGCTCGGCGGCGAGGTGACCCGGGTGCGCTCGTACACCGCCCGCTTCGCGGGGGTGGTGTACCCGGGGGAGACGCTGCGCGTGCGCATGTGGCGGCGGGAGGGCGGCGTCCAGGTGGTGGTGAGCGCGGTGGAGCGGGGTGACGCACCGGTCCTTACCGACACGCTCGTCGAGTACGGCTGAGACGCCGGCCCCGGAAAAGCACCCCCCGAAGAGAACTCCCGAAAAGAATCCCGGAAAAGAACCCCGGAAAGGAGAAGAGGGGGCGTCCGCGTGGGCGCCCCCTGCTCCGTCACTGCCGTCAGGCAGCGGCCTCCGCGGACTGCTCGGCCGGCTTGCGGTGCTTGCCGTGCGGAGCCGACTCGCTCTCCTGGGCCGCTACCGGGCCCCGGTGCCGGCCGTGGCCGACCGCGTCCTGAGAGTCGGCAGACAGCTGCTGAGTCGTGCTGGTGTCGCTCATCGGAAGTAATTCACCCCGTCAACATGATCTTTCGTACAGCCGGGCGAGTGTAACCGGCACACCACGGGCCGAATCCAGGCGCACACGCCAACCGGCACTAGTTCGTTACAAGACGTCCCAGAGGCGCTTGCTGCAACGGCACCGGACGGGCCGTGACCTGCTCCGCGGGCTCCGCCTGCGCGGGTTCCGCCGGCCCCGGTTCCGCGGGCCGCGGCGACATCCCGGGCGCCTCGCCGGCCGTACCCTCCGGCTCCTGCACCGCACCCCTCGGATCGGCGTCCCGCGACCCCGCGGACGTGGCGCACCGAGCGGCCGCCTCCGCCTTCGGCGCCGTCAACTCCGCCACCCCGCACGGAGTCTCCCGCGTGGTGTACGGCAGCCGCAGCACCCCCTCCGGCGTCCACAGCCCGGCCCCGGCCAGCCACCCGAGGGGCGCCGGCAGATGGTCCACCCGCCGCCCGGCGGGCCGCCAGACGCCCACCCAACTGCCGTACGGGCCGTCGATGCGCAGCGCCACCGCGCAGTTCTCCGGCATCAGCACCTGCCCGGGCTGGACCGCGAACGGCGTCACCGCGCAGTCCGGCACCCTCAGGCTCTCCGGGAAGCGCACCGGCAACGTGCTGCCGAGCACGCCCCAGCCCAATCGTTCCTGCCCGGGCGAGGGCGCGTCGGAGGAGATGAGCAGCAGTCCGCTGTCGGGGTCGGCGAGCAGCAGCCGGTCGTCGCTGCCGGCCGCGATCTGCAGCAGCGGCGACACCTCGGCGCGCTCCAGGTCCACCACGACCGTCTTCACCGGCCCGTCCAGCTCCCGGTCCAGCGCCAGCATCCGGCCGGCGCGGTCCAGCCACACCCCGCCCGAGCAGCGCCCCGGCACCTCCGCCAGCCGCTCCGGGCCGGACGCCCCGCCCGCCACCAGCCAGACCGCGCTCGAACGCGGCCCCACCGCGAGGGCGTACGCCCGGGTGCCTCCCGGCGCGGGCGGCAGCAGGGTGAGCCGGGTGCCGGGCTCGGGGCACTCCACCGCGCCCAGCGGCAGCTCGCCGGTGCCGGGCCCGGTCGGGTACAGCAGCGAGAAGGCGTGCCGGTGCTCGACCAGCCGGTGGATCAGCACCCGGCCGTCGGACAGCGGCTGCACCTCGGTGCCGGGCTCCTCGGGCTGGTCACCGGGCAGCGGCACCGCGTACGGCTCCGGGCCGTCCAGCGTCCAGCGCTCCGGGAACCAGGAGTCGCCGGCCGAGGCGAGCCGGGCCGCGTAGGCGCCGTCGGCCGTGAGGGCGAAAACCGTCCCCGGCACCCCGTCCGTCCCGTCCGTGGACGGGGGTTCGATCGCACAGGCCGTCATCGTTCGGTCACCTCCGGCGACGAAGCTAGTTTTCGTACGCACGGGCGTGGGACGGGCCGAGTCCGGCTTCACACATACGGGTGGTGCAGAAGCGATTCAGCTGAGGAAAACGGGACCTTTGTGCTGACCGGGGCAGAGCCGCCGTATGCGGTACGGCCGCGCAGGCCAGCCAGGTAGCCTTGCCTTCGTGCCCTCTCTGTCTGAAGTCATCGCCGCGCTGGAGACCCTGTGGCCCGCCGAGCGGGCCGAGTCCTGGGACGCGGTCGGCACCGTCGTCGGCGACCCCGGCCAGGAGGTCACCCGGGTCCTGTTCGCCGTCGACCCCGTGCAGGAGACCGTCGAGGAGGCGGTGAAGCTCGGCGCCGACCTGCTGGTGACCCACCACCCGCTCTATCTGCGGGGGACCACCACGGTCGCGGCCGGCCACTTCAAGGGCCGTGTCGTGCACACGCTGATCAAGAACGACATCGCCCTGCACGTCGCCCACACCAACGCCGACACCGCCGACCCGGGCGTCTCGGACGCCCTGGCCGGCGCGCTCGACCTGCGGGTCGTACGGCCCCTGGTGCCCGACCCCACCGACCCGGAGGGCCGCCGGGGCCTCGGCCGCGTCTGCGAACTGGACCACCCGATGACCGTCCGCGAGCTGGCCGAGTGCGCCGCCCGGCGGCTCCCCGCCACCGCGCAGGGCATCCGGGTGGCCGGCGACCCCGAGGCCGTCGTCCGCACGGTCGCCGTCAGCGGCGGCTCCGGCGACAGCCTCTTCGACCAGGTCCGCGCCGCCGGCGTCGACGCCTTCCTCACCGCCGACCTGCGCCACCACCCGGCGAGCGAAGCCGTCGCCGCGAGCCCCCTCGCGCTGCTCGACGCGGCGCACTGGGCCACCGAGTGGCCCTGGTGCGAGCTGGCCGCGAGCCAGCTCGACGAGATCTCCGACCGCCACGGCTGGGACCTCAGGGTCCACGTCTCCAAGACGGTCACCGACCCCTGGACCGCCCACGCGGCGTCCACCACCTCTAGCTGAATTCCGGGAGCCCCCAACTGAACGCCGCGCCCGCCGACCAGATCCGCCTGCTGGACGTCCAGGACCTGGACGTCCGCCTGCAGCAGCTCGCGCACAAGCGCAGGTCGCTGCCCGAGCACGCCGAGATCGACGCGCTGACCAAGGACCTCACCCAGCTGCGCGACCTGCTCGTCGCCGCGCAGACCGAGGAGAGCGACACCGCCCGCGAGCAGACCAAGGCCGAGCAGGACGTCGACCAGGTGCGCCAGCGCGCCGCCCGCGACCAGCAGCGCCTGGACTCCGGCGCGGTCACCTCGCCCAAGGACCTGGCCAGCCTCCAGCACGAGATCGCCTCCCTCGCCAAGCGGCAGGGCGACCTGGAGGACGTGGTCCTGGAGGTCATGGAGCGCCGCGAGGCCGCCCAGGAGCGGGTGAACGAGCTGACCGAGCGGGTCGCGTCCGTCCAGTCGAGGATCGACGACGCCGTCGCGCGGCGGGACGCTGCCTGCGAGCAGATCGACGGCGAGGTCGCCTCGGTGACCAAGGAGCGCGAGGTGGTCGCCGCCTCCGTCCCCGCCGACCTGCTGAAGCTCTACGACAAGCTGCGCGAGCAGCAGGGCGGCATCGGCGCCGCCAAGCTGTACGCCCGCACCTGCCAGGGCTGCCGCCAGGAACTGGCGATCACCGAGCTGAACGAGATCCGCTCGGCGGCGCCGGACACCGTGGTGCGCTGCGAGAACTGCCGCCGCATCCTGGTGCGCACGGCCGAGTCGGGTCTGTAGACGTCGTAGACAGTCGTAGACAAGGGGCTTGTCGGGTGCGGGAGTTCATCGTCGAGGCGGACGGCGGGTCGCGGGGCAACCCGGGCCCCGCGGGCTACGGCACGGTGGTGCGGGACGCGGCCACGGGCGAGCCGCTGACGGAGGCGGCCGAGTACATCGGCGTCACCACCAACAACGTCGCCGAGTACCGCGGCCTCCTGGCCGGCCTGCGCGCCGCCCACGCCCTCGACCCGGCGGCCCGCGTCCACGTCCGCATGGACTCCAAGCTCGTCGTCGAGCAGATGGCGGGCCGCTGGAAGATCAAACACCCGGCGATGAAGCCCCTGGCCACCCAGGCGCGGGCGGTCTTCCCACCGGACCGGGTCACCTACGAGTGGATCCCCCGCGCGCAGAACAAGCACGCCGACCGCCTGGCCAACGAGGCGATGGACGCGGGGGCGAGGGGGGAGCAGTGGTCGGCTTCCGCCTCCGCCGCGCCTCCCGGCGAGCAGCGCCCGGACACCGCCGGCGAGCAGCACGTGTCGACGCCGGGCTGGAGCAGCGCCCCCGACCTCGGCGCCCCCGCCACCTTCGTGCTGCTCCGCCACGGCGAGACCCCCCTCACCCCGCAGAAGCGCTTCTCCGGCAGCGGCGGCACCGACCCCGCCCTCTCCGCCGCCGGCCGCGAACAGGCCCACCGCGCCGCGGAGGCCCTCGCCAGGCGCGGCACCATCCAGGCCGTCGTCGCCTCCCCCCTCACCCGCACCCGGGAGACCGCCGCCGTCGTCGCCACGCGCCTCGGCCTGGACGTGACGATCGAAGAGGGACTGCGCGAGACGGACTTCGGCGCCTGGGAGGGCCTCACCTTCGGCGAGGTCCGCGAGCGCCACCCCGACGACCTGAACGCCTGGCTCGCCGACCCGGAGGCCCATCCCACCGGCGGCGGCGAGAGCTTCGCCGAGACCGCCGTCCGGATCGCGACCGCCCGCGACAAGCTGGTCGCGGCGTACGCGGGCCGCACGGTCCTCCTCGTCACGCACGTCACCCCGATCAAGATGTTCGTCCGCCAGGCCCTCGGCGCCCCGCTCGAGTCCCTGTTCCGGATGGAGCTGTCGGCCGCCTCCCTGTCGGCGGTGGCGTACTACGCGGACGGCAACGCCAGCGTCCGCCTCTTCAACGACACCTCACACCTGCGACCCTGAACCCGTCCGGGACCCCGAACCCGGCGCCCCGGCCTCGCCGAGCCGCGCCGCGCTCCGCGCCAGCTCCTCGATCCGGGCCCAGTCCCCGGCGGCCACCGCGTCCGCCGGGACCATCCAACTGCCGCCCACACAGCCGACGTTGGACAGCGACAGATACCCGGGCGCGTCGGCCGGACCGATCCCGCCCGTGGGGCAGAAACGGGCCTGCGGCAACGGCCCGGCCAGCGACCGCAGAAACGCCGTACCGCCCACAGCCTGCGCCGGGAAGAACTTCATGTCGCGCACCCCGCGCTCCAGGAGTGCCACGACCTCCGACGCGGTCGAGACCCCGGGCAGGAACGGCACCCCGGCCCCGCGCATCGCCGCCAGCAACGCGTCCGTCCAGCCGGGGCTGACCAGGAACCGCGCCCCGGCCGCCGTACTCGCGCCGGCCTGCTCGGGCGCGATCACCGTGCCCGCGCCGACCACGGCGTCCGGCACCTCGGCGGCGATCGCGCGGATCGCGTCCAGTGCCGCCGGCGTCCTGAGCGTCACCTCGATCGCGGGCAGCCCGCCCGCCACCAGCGCCCGCGCCAGCGGCACGGCGTCGGCGGCGTCGGAGACGACCACCACGGGCACGACGGGCGCGAGATCCAGCACGGAGGCGGCCGGGACGGAGGGCAGCGGTGAGGTCATGCCCTCATCGTGCCGACGCGGTGCACGTGCCGCAACGAACGTTGCACATGCTGCAATGACGGGGGTGCGGGGAGCGTCCCGGCTCAGTGGATCTCGTCCACCAGCACGTCCAGCGACCACGGCCTGCCGGCCCGGCCCGGAGCCTCCGCCTCCACGACGTACCCCAGCTCCCGCAGCGCCTCCACCAGTTCGGCGGGGGTCTCCGGCGCGGCGCCGGCCGACAGCAGGCTGCGCACGATCCGGCCCTTGGTCGCCTTGTTGAAGTGGCTGACCACCTTCCGGGTCGGCGCGTGCAGCACCCGCACCGACGCCGTGCGGCCCGCGACCTCGCCCTTCGGCTTCCAGGCCGCCGCGTACGCCGAGGAACGCAGGTCCAGCACCAGGCCTTCGCCGGCCGCCTCGGGCAGCACCTCGGCCATCGGCGCCCGCCAGTGCCCGGCCAGCGCGCCGAGCCCCGGCAGCTTCACGCCCATCGAGCAGCGGTAGGAGGGGATGCGGTCGGTCACCCGCACCGCTCCCCACAGCCCGGAGAACACCAGCAGCGACTGCGCCGCGCGCTCCCGGGCCGCCGCGTCCAGCGCGGCCAGGCCCAGGGCGTCGTAGAGGACACCGGTGTAGATCTCCCCGGCGGGGAGCGCGGCGGCCGTGGGCAGGCCCGCGTTCTTCGCGACCTCGCCGCGCAGCCCCTCGCTCAGCCCGAGCACCTCGCGCGCCTTCTCCTCGTCGCCGCCGCACAGCTCGACCAGCTCGGTCAGTACGGCCTCCCGCGCGGCGGTCAGCCCCGGCAGGGACAGCGACCGAAGCTCCAGCGGGGCGCCCTCGCCTCCGTTCGCCTTGCCTTCCGACGGCGGCAGCAGGACCAGCACCACAAACTCCTCACGTAGACCTCCGCGACAGCGTACGGCGTCCCGCCGACGCGCCCTCGCGCGGAGATACGCCGGAGATCCGCCCGGAGGTGCGCCTCACGCCCGCGTGAGGGCCTGCACGAGGCCCTGGGGGTCGTCGGCGTGCAACCGCACCACGCTCACCTGCCGCCGACGGCCGAGGAAGGACCGGTGGGTGACGGGCTCGGCGAGTTCCAGCGTGACCGACGTCTGCGAGCCGACGGCGAGGTCGAGCGCGCCGTCCTCGCGCACGTGGGTGCTGCGCGTCTCCCGGCGTACGGCGCTGATCGCGGCCAGCGGGACGCACAGGTCCACATGGACGCCGTACCGCACCCGCAGCGTCCGCGGCGTCAGCACGTGCGGGCGGACCACGCAGGCCGCGTGCAGGCCGACGACGAGCAGCACGCTGTAGACGTCCACCACCAGCAGCACGTCGTGCGCGGTGGGCATGTCCCGCAGCATCGCGGACACGCCGATCGTCTCGACCACGCACACGAAGGCCAGCCCCACCGTCGTGGCCCCCTGCCCGCGCATGTACCCGAACGCCCGCCCCCCGGCGGTGCCCTGGCTGCGCCGGGCCAGCCACAGCAGCAGGCTCCCGTAGAGCCGCGCCTCGTGCCGCGCCAGCAGTCCCATGGTCCCCAGCATCTTCAACTCCCCTCTGCCGAAAGGGTATTCGACCGTCCCCCTGGACGCCGCCGTGGCCGGGCATGGAAGCGGGCGCAGAAGGCGTTGCACCCTTCGCCGGAAGCAGGCCGGACGGCCGCGAGGCGGGAGAGGGGACGGGGGATGACCGAACAGGCGTTGTGGACGCGTGCCCGGCTGGGCCGCGGCGGGCCCCCGCTGGACCTGCTGACGGCCGACTTCCGCCGGCACACCTACGCCCCGCACGCCCATGACGAGTACACGATCGGCGTCTGCGTGGGCGGCACCGAGGTGATCGACTACCGGGGCGGCCGCATCCGCACCGGCCCGGGCACGATCGTCGTGCTGGACCCCGGCGAGATGCACACCGGCGGCCCCGGCAACGCCACCGACGGCTACGCCTACCGCGCCCTGTACGCCGAGCCGTCCCTGCTGGCCGACGGCACCCTCGGCGGGCTCCCGCACTTCCGCGAGCCCCTCCTCGACGACCCCCGACTGGCCGCCGCGCTGCACCGCGCCCACACCCGGCTGAGCGCCTGCCCCGACCCGCTGGAGGCGGAGTCCGTCCTGCCCTGGCTGCTGACGGCCCTGGCCCGCCGCCACTCCACCGCCAGGTCCGCGCCCGACGAGATCCCCGGCGCGGGCGCCATCGCCCTGACGGTCCGCGACCGCCTCGCCGACGACCTCACGGCTCCGCCCCCGCTGGCCGGCCTCGCCGCCGAGCTGGGCCTGTCCCGCTACCAGCTCCTGCGCGCCTTCCGCACGACGATGGGCATACCGCCGTACGCCTGGCTGGCCCAGTACCGGGTGAACCGGGCCCGGACCCTGCTGGAGGCGGGGCTGCGCCCCGCGGAGGTCGCGGGCCTCGTCGGCTTCGCCGACCAGGCGCATCTGACGCGCTGGTTCCGCCGCGTGCTGGGGGTGACACCGGCGGCGTACCGGACGAGCGTCACATCGGCGGCGTACCGCAACAGCGTTCAAGACATCCCGTGACCGGCGGCCGAGACTCGCCGTATGACTGCACGCGGCTGGTTTCTGTTCTCCCTGATGGGAGTGGTCTGGGGCGTCCCCTATCTGATGATCAAGGTGGCGGTGGACGAGGTGTCCCCGCCGGTGGTCGTGTTCACGCGCTGTGCGCTCGGCGCGGTCCTGCTGCTCCCGTTCGCCCTGCGCCAGGGCGGCCTGCCCGGGACCGTGCGCGCCCACTGGCGGCCCATGCTGGCCTTCGCGTGCCTGGAGATCATGGTGCCCTGGTTCACCCTCACGGACGCCGAACGGCATCTGTCCAGCTCGACCTCGGGCCTGCTGATCGCGGGGGTGCCGATCGTGGGCCTGACCGTGGCCCGGCTGCTGGGCGACACCGAACACCTGGGAGCACGCCGCCTGACGGGCCTGGCCCTCGGCCTGTCCGGCGTGGCGGTGCTGACCCTGCCCCATCTGACCGGCGGGGACGCCCGCTCGCTGGCCGAGGTGCTGGTGACGGTCGTGGGTTACGCGACGGCCCCCGTGATAGCCGCGCGCCGCATGAAGGACGTCCCCTCCCTCCACCTGACCTCGGCCTGCCTGACCCTGGCGGCGATCGTCTACGCCGTGCCGGCGGCGCTGACCCGGCCGTCCTCCGTCCCCTCGTCCTCCGCCCTCACCGCGCTCGCCGGCCTGGGCGTGCTGTGCACGGCGGTGGCGTTCGTGGCGTTCCTGGAGCTGATCAAGGAGGCGGGCCCGACGCGGGCGACGGTGATCACGTACGTCAACCCGGCGGTGGCGGTGGCGGCGGGCGCCCTCTTCCTCTCCGAACGGCTGACGCCCACGGTCCTTGCGGCCTTCGCCCTGATCCTCGCGGGCTCGGTCCTGGCCACGGCCGCCGCCGGCCCGCGCCGCTCCCGGCGCCCGGTACCATGGTCGACACGGCAGACGAGCCGGGCGGACGGCCGCGTGGAGTCCCCCTAGGGGGCTTCCCGAGGAACGTCCGGGCTCCACAGGGCAGGGTGGTGGCTAACGGCCACCCGGGGTGACCCGCGGGACAGTGCCACAGAAAGCAGACCGCCGGGGGCCTCGGCCCTCGGTAAGGGTGAAACGGTGGTGTAAGAGACCACCAGTGCCCAGGGTGACCTGGGCAGCTAGGTAAACCCCACCCGGAGCAAGGTCAAAAGGAGCCGCTGCAACGGCGGCTCTGCGGGGACGTTCGAGGGCTGCCCGCCCGAGTCCCCGGGTAGACCGCACGAGGCCGGCGGCAACGCCGGCCCTAGATGGATGGCCGTCGCCCCGACGCCCGCGAGGGCACCGGGGAACAGAACCCGGCGTACAGCCCGGCTCGTCTGCCGCTCCTTGTCTTCGCGGGTCGGAAGCCGTCTTCTCGGGCCGGTACGAACTCGTGGTGGAGGGCGCTCTGGCTGTGATCGGGTGGCTGATTTCTCGTCGAACTGCGCGACAGCCGGACCCCGCTCAGCCCTCGGGGATCAACGGCCGCTCCCGCACCCGCTTGAGGTGGCCCTCGAACACCTCCCGTGCCTCGGGTGTCAGGGTGCGCAGGGCGATCAGCGCCGTGATCACCACGTCGCAGAGTTCCGCCTGGACGTCCTCCCACGTGTGGGTGACGCCCTTGCGGGGGTTCTGACCGGTGGCGCCGATGATCGCCTCGGCCACCTCGCCGGTCTCCTCGGAGAGTTTCAGGACGCGCAGGAGGAGGCCTTCCCGGCCGGCGTGGCCGCGGGTCGCCTCCAGGCGGGAGAAGAGGTCGTCGATCGCCGGCCAGAGGGCGGAGGCGGGGGCGGAGTCGGTGCCGGTGTCCGTGGGGTGCTGAGCGGTCATGCCGGTCAGCTTCCCAGAGAAGATCTGCTCCTCGAATCCCCGAAGAGGACCTACTCCTCGAACAGCGCCTCCTGCTCGCCCTCCCTCTTCGCCCGCAGCCGCTGGTTCCGGGCGCCGATCACCAGGGCCGTGGCCGCCGCGGTGAACCCGAGGGCCGCCGGGACCATCCAGCCGCGGTCGAAGACGTGGCCGAGGGCGTGGTCGAGGGAGAGGCGGCCTGGTCCGGTGACGGCGAGGCCGGTCGCCGCGAGGCCGAGGCTGGCCGCGTACTCGTAGCCGCCCTCCTGGGCGAAGAAGCCGTTGGGCATGTGGACCGTCGCCGCCCCGGCCATGGCGCCGGCCGCCGCCGCGCCCGCCGCCGGGGTCGCGAGACCCAGGGCTAGGAGGGTGCCGCCGCCGGCCTCCGCGAGGCCCGCCGCCGTCGCGCTCGCCTTCCCCGGCGCGTAGCCGACGGACTCCATGAACTGGCCCGTGCCCTCCAGACCGTGCCCGCCGAACCAGCCGAACAGCTTCTGCGCGCCGTGCGCGGCCAGCACCCCGCCGGTTCCCAGCCGGAGCAGCAGCAGGCCCAGATCACGGCGGTCGAGACAGGTCACGGCGACTCCCGGGCGATGATGTGCGGACAGGCGATGACGTGCGGAGCGGGACAAGCGGGTTCCGCGTATCCACCGTCGCAGGTCTCACACCGGCCGGCCCGCGGAGGAGAGCGTTCGGGTGGCGGAGCCGGGAGGGCGGTGTGAGCCTGACGGCATGACGATTCAGCCAGCCAAGCTCAGCGATCCGGCCGTCCGGGCCTTCGTCAACGCGGTCAACTCCCATGACCGGGAGGGGTTCATGGCGCTGCTCGCGCCCGGGGCGACCATGTCCGACGACGGCTCCGACCGCGACCTCGCCGAGTGGACCGACCAGGAGATCTTCTCCACCCACGGCCACATGGAGGTCGACAACGAGTCCGCCGGCGGCCGGGTCCTGCTCGCCCGCTTCAGCAACGACACCTGGGGCGAGATGCGCACCAAGTGGCGCTTCACCGTCGAGGACGACGGGCGGATCTCGCGGTTCGAGACCGGGCAGGCGTAGGCCGCGGGAGCCGGAAGCCTGTCCTCGCGTGCGCCCGGGGGCTTGTGCTCGCGTGCGCTTCAACTCCTAGCGTCCTCGGTCATGGAGACCACAAGGACCTTGGGACGCAGTGGCATCGGCGTGAGCGCGCTCGGCTTCGGGTGCTGGGCGATCGGCGGGGAGTGGCAGGGTGCCGACGGGCAGCCGCTCGGGTGGGGGAAGGTGGACGACGAGGAGTCCGTACGGGCGATCCACCGCGCCCTCGACCTCGGCGTGACCTTCTTCGACACGGCCGACTGCTACGGCGCCGGGCACAGCGAGAGCGTCCTCGGCCGCGCCCTCGGCGCACGCCGTGACGACGTGGTGGTCGCCACCAAGTGGGGCAACCTCTTCGACCCGGACACCCGCACCGCCGACGGCCAGGACGACACCCCGGAGTACGTCCGCCGGGCCCTCACCGCCTCCCTGCGCCGCCTCGGCACCGACCACGTGGACCTGTACCAGTTCCATCTGGCCGACGCCGATCCGGGGCGTGCCGCGGAAGTCCGCGACGCGTGCGAGGAGTTGGTCGCGGAGGGGCTGATCCGCGGCTACGCCTGGAGCACCGACGACCCCGAGCGCGCCGCCGTGTTCGCCGAGGGCCCGCACTGCACGGCCGTACAGCACACCCTGAACGTCCTTCAGGACGCGCCGGGGCTCCTGGACCTGTGCGAGCGGGCGGACCTCGGCAGCGTCAACCGCGGTCCCCTCGCCATGGGGCTGCTGGCCGGCCGGCGGCAGGGCCCGCTGGAGGCGGGGGACATCCGCAGCAGGCCGCCGGCCTGGCTCCAGGGGTTCGGGGACGGTTCCGGGGCCGATCCGCGCTGGACGGCCCGCGTCGACGCCCTGCGCGACGTCCTCACCAGTGGCGGCCGCACCCTGGCCCAGGGCGCGCTGGCCTGGATCTGGGCCCGCAGCCCGCGCACGGTGCCGATCCCCGGCTTCCGCTCGGTCGCGCAGGCCGAGCAGAACGCGGGCGCGCTGGAGAAGGGACAGCTCACCGCCGGGCAACTGGCCGAGATCGACCGCATCCTGGGCAGGTGAGCGCGCCGGGTCCGAGAAAGCGGGACGACTCATCGGATTTTCATAAGGTGGCAAATTCCGGCGGCGGCACGGGGCTCCTGCGCGGTTTCCGCTGCTGGGCGCGGTGTACCGTCCCCAGGTGCGCGAATGCTCCCGGCTCAGCCGGCGCGCCGTCCTCGGACTGACGGCCGCCGCCCTTCCCGTGTCCATGACCACCCAGGCCTCCGCCGCCGAGTCCACCGTCATCGGCGGCGGGCAACTGGCCCGCACCGGTGTCCAGGTGCGCGGTGCCTCCGGACTGCCCGAGAAGCTCACCGCCCGCTCCTGGCTGATCGCCGACTGCGCGAGCGGCGAGGTGCTCGCCTCGTTCAACGCGCACCGGCGCCTGGCCCCCGCGTCCACGCTGAAGATGCTGTTCGCGGACACCGTCCTGACGAAGTTCGACCGCAGCGAGCGGTACACCGTCCAGGACTCCGACCTCGCCGACGTCCCGCTCGGCTCCAGCCTGGTCGGCATCAAGCCCGGCATCACCTACACCGTCGAGCAGCTGTGGCAGGGCGTGTTCCTGCGCTCCGGCAACGACGCCGTGCACGTCCTCGCCCACATGAACGGCGGCATCGCCAAGACGGTCGCGGAGATGCAGGCCAAGGCCCGGGATCTGCAGGCCCTGGACACCCATGTGGTCAGCCCCGACGGCTTCGACCATCCGGGCCAGATCTCCTCGGCGTACGACCTCACGCTGTTCGCCCGCCACGGTCTGAAGGACGCCGACTTCCGGGGCTACTGCGGCACGAGGACCGCGGACTTCCCGGCGGGCGGCAAGAAGACCTTCCAGATCCAGAACACCGACCGCCTGCTGACCGGGGCGTGGGGCCTGAAGTCGTACGACGGCCTGATCGGCGTCAAGAACGGCTACACCAGCCACGCCGGCAACACCTTCACCGGCGCCGCCACCCGCGGCGGGCGCACCCTGCTGGTCACCGTGATGCACCCGGCCGCCGGCAGCAACGCCGTCTACGAGCAGACCGCCGCGCTGCTCGACTGGGGCTTCGGGCCCGGGCGTTCGGCGCAGCCGGTGGGCGTGCTGGTGGAACCGCTCAGCGAGGGCGGAGGGAAGGCGGGTCCGTCGGCGGCGACCGGCAAGGGGGCCCCGGTGGCGGCCGGCGCGGCGGGCGCGGGCTCGCGCGGCCCGTCCGCCGGGCGGCTGGTGGAGGGCGCGGCCGGTACGGCGCTGCTGCTGGCGGCGGCGGGGACCTGGGTCGTACGGCGGCGGCGCAGGGCGGTCGCGGCGGCCGGGACGGCCGAGGCGCCCAAGCCGCCGGAGGCGGCCGAGGGGGACGCGGACGTGGCCGGCAGGCACCGGCGCTGACGGTTTCCGGCGGCCGTTCCACCGGCCGGTGCGCGCCTCGCGTCCCGTCGCGAGGCCCACCCCCAACTCCGGCCCGGTGGAACGGCCGCCGCTTCCCCCCTCGGTGTGGCCGAGACGCGACCGCGCGAGCGGCCGCGGAATCCGTGTGCTCCAACTGTGAAGCTCTTGTGGAGAAATTTGAGCATACGGGCTCGACCGGCCGCAATACCGCGGATGTTCAAATTCCGCTTGTGTGAAAACATCCGGTGCCGGCGCGCCGGGGCCTCAGCCCCGGCCGATGTACGGCATCGCCGTCGCCAGCACCGTCGCGAACTGCACGTTCGCCTCCAGCGGCAGCTCGGCCATGTGCCGTACGGTGCGCGCCACATCGGCCACGTCCATCACCGGCTCCGGGACCACGTCGCCGTTCGCCTGCAGCGCGCCGGTCCGCATCCGGGCCGTCATGTCGGTCGCCGCGTTGCCGATGTCGATCTGCCCGACCGCGATGTTGTACGGCCGCCCGTCCAGCGACAGCGACTTGGTCAGGCCGGTCAGGGCGTGCTTGGTCGCGGTGTAGGCGACCGAGTGCGGGCGGGGTGCGTGGGCGGAGACGGAGCCGTTGTTGATGATCCGGCCGCCCTGCGGGTCCTGCTCCTTCATCCGCCGGTACGCCGCCTGCGCGCACAGGAACGCGCCGTTGAGGTTGGTGTCCACCACGTGCCGCCAGGCGTCGTAGGGCAGCTCCTCGACCGGGACGCCGCCGGGCCCGAACGTCCCCGCGTTGTTGAACAGCAGGTCCACCCGGCCGAAGCGCTCCACCGTCGCCGTGAACAGCGCGTCCACGTCCTCGGACCGGGACACGTCCGTCCGCACGGCGAGCGCGTCGCCCTCCGCGACCAGTGCCGCCGTCTCCTCCAGTGTCCCGGTGCGCCGCCCGGCCAGGGCCACCGACCATCCGCCCCGCAGCAGCTCCACGGCCACGGCCCGGCCGATCCCGGATCCGGCCCCGGTCACCACCGCGATCTTCGATTGCCTGTCAGTCATGGCACCGCAGCGTAGGCGGAGAGTCCGCGATGCGGAATGCCATGTCCGCCATACGGTTATCGGGCGGGGACCTCCTCGCCCGGGTACCGCACGCCGATCCGGTCCCGGACCGCGTCCAGGGTGCGCATGACCGCGAGGGAGCCCTCCAGCGGCACCAGGGGGGACTCCTTCTCGCCCGCGCGCAGGGCCCGCATCACCTCGACCGCCTCGTGGCGCAGGGTGGTGCGCGGGCCGTCCGCGGGGTCGGCGGCGAACTCCTCGGGGTCGTGGCCCTCGCGGTGCAGCACGAACCGCTCCGGGTGGAAGAAGCCCGCCGGCACGTCGATCCGGCCGCGCGAACCGGTCACCGAGGCCGTGCCGCCCGTACCGCCGGTGATCGAGCAGTGCAGCGACGCCATCGCGCCGCTCTCCCAGGACAGCACCGCGCCCGTCTGCAGATCGACGCCCTCCGGCGACAGCAGCGCGCTCGCCGCGACCGCGTCCGGCTCGCCCAGCAGCAGCTGCGCGAACGACACCGGGTACACGCCGAGGTCCAGCAGCGCCCCGCCGCCCAGTGCCGGATCGCGCAGCCGGTGCGCGGGCGGGAAGGGGCCGGCGAGCCCGAAATCGGCCTGCACGGTGCGCACTTCGCCGATCGCCCCGTCGTCCACCAGCGCCTTCAGCCGCCGTACCAGCGGATTGCAGTACATCCACATCGCCTCCATCAGGAAGCGGTCGTGCTCGCGGGCCAGCGTGACGAGTTCCTCCGTCTCGCGCAGGTTCAGCGTGAACGGCTTCTCGCACAGCACGTTCCGCCCCGCCGCCAGGCACAGCCCGGCCGCCGCCCGGTGCGCCACGTGCGGCGTGGCCACGTACACGACATCGATGTCGGGATCCGCGGCCAGCGACTCCCAGTCGCCGTACGCCCGCGCCGCCCCGAACCGCTCCGCGAACGCGCGCGCCGACTCCGCCCGCCGCGAGGCCACCGCCGTGATCTCCGCGTCCGGCAGATCCACGAGGTCCGCCGCGAACGCCGCCGCGATCCCGCCCGTCGCCAGGATCCCCCAGCGCACCTTGTCCATCGCCCCACCCTCGCTCATGTGTGCCCCGGCACTCTGTACGAGCTGAGAGCATAGGTGCCGTCCGCGTCGGAGGGGCACGGACGGCACGGACACCACGACAGGGGAGGGGCGGATGCACGAGCAGGCGGCGGCGCCGACACCGCAGGGACGGTCCGCACCGGCTCCCGGCCGGCCGCCCGCCGCGACCCGGCGCACCGGTGTCCTCGTCACCCTCGTCCTCGGCGGCCTCACCGCCACGCCCCCGCTGGCGATGGACATGTACCTGCCCTCCCTGCCGGAGGTCACCCGGTCCCTGCACGCACCGGCCGCCACGGTCGAACTCACCCTCACCGCCTGTCTGCTGGGCATGGCGCTCGGGCAGCTCGTCGTCGGCCCGATGAGCGACCGCTGGGGCCGCCGCCGTCCGCTCCTGGCCGGCCTCGCCGTCTACCTCGTGGCGACCGCCCTGTGCGCCTTCGCGCCGAACGTGACGGCCCTGGTCGCCTTCCGGCTGGCCCAGGGCCTCGCCGGCGCCGCCGGGATCGTCATCGCCCGGGCCGTCGTACGCGACCTGTACGACGGCGTGGCCATGGCCCGCTTCTTCTCCACCCTGATGCTGATCTCCGGGGTCGCGCCGATCGTGGCGCCGCTCATCGGCGGTCAGATCCTGCGGGTGACGGACTGGCGGGGCGTGTTCCTGGTGCTCACCGGCGTCGGTCTGCTGCTGGGCGCCCTGGTGTGGCTGCGGCTCCCCGAGACCCTGCCGCCCGCGCAGCGCCACGGCGGGGGAGTGGGCGACGCCCTGCGCTCCATGCGCGCCCTCCTCGCCGACCTGCCGTTCACCGGCTACACGCTGGCCGGCAGCTTCGCCTTCGCCGCGCTGTTCGGTTACATCGCCGCGTCCCCCTTCGTCGTCCAGGAGATCTACGGCGCCTCCCCGCAGACCTTCAGCCTGCTGTTCGGCCTCAACTCGGTCGGACTCGTGGCCGCCGGGCAGATCAACGGCAAGGTGCTGGTCGGCCGGGTCAGCCTGGACAAGGTGCTCGCCACCGGCCTCGCCGTGATCGTGCTCGCCGCGACCGCCCTGCTGCTGATGGCCGCCGGCGCCCTCGGCGACACCGGTCTGGTCCCCGTCGCCGCCGCCCTCTTCGTCCTGATGTCCGCCATGGGCATCACCCTCCCCAACACCCAGTCCCTCGCCCTGCTGCGCACCCGGCACGCCGCCGGCTCCGCCTCCGCACTGCTCGGCACCACCTCCTTCCTCGTCGGCGCGGTCGCCTCACCGCTCGTCGGCGTCGCCGGAGAGCACACCGCCGTACCCATGGCGGTGGTCCAACTGGTGGGAGCACTGGTCGCGGCGGCCTGCTTCGTGGGAATGTGCCGTCCCTGGAACGCACGCGGGAACACCCGTGCGGGTTCGGAGGGAGACGAGAACTGAGCGCACCGAGACTGCGCGCCGGCACACCGGAACGGGCGGGGCTCGACCCCGTGCACCTCGGGCACCTGGCCGGCGAGGTGCACGCCCTGACCGCCGGCGACCGCCCCTGGGCGGCCGGCGCCGTCGTGCTGGCCGGCCGCGGCCCCGTGATCGCCGTGGCCGAGGCCGCGGGCTGGGCCGTCCGCTACTCCGCCTACGACCCCGAGACCGACACCGGTGTCGAACTGCCGCCCGCCGCCCGGGTCCCGGCCACCGTCGACACGCCCTTCGACCTGGCCTCCCTCACCAAGCTGTTCACCTCCGTCGCCGCCGTGCAGCAGATCGAGCGCGGCACCCTCGGCATGGACGCCCGGATCGGCGACTACCTGCCCGACTTCCACGCCGCGGCCGCCCACGGCATCACCGTGCGCCAACTGCTCACCCACACCTCCGGGCTGCGCCCCGAGCTGCCCCTGTACGACTGCCCCGACGACGCCTCCCGGCTCGCCCTGCTGCGCGCCGAGGCGCCCGTCGCCGAACCCGGCCGGTACCTGTACTCCGACCTGAACATGCTCCTGCTGCAGGCCGTGCTGGAACGCATCACCGGCCGCACCCTCGACGTCCTGATCGCGGACGGCATCACCCGCCCGCTCGGCATGACGGCCACCGCCTTCGGGCCCTGCCCCGGCGCCGCCGCCACCGAGGACCAGCGGCGGCCCTGGGCCAAGGCGGACCGCGGAATGCTGCGGGGCGTCGTCCACGACGAGAACGCCTTCGCGCTCGGCGGCGTCGCCGGCCACGCGGGCCTGTTCTCCACCGCCCGCGACCTGGCCGTCTTCTGCCGCGCCCTGCTCGCCGGCGGCTCCTACGGCCCCGCCCGCATCCTCGGCCCCGACTTCGTGGAGCTGCTGTTCACCCCGCCGGGGCTGGGCTTCACTGTGGACCAGCCCTGGTTCATGGGCGAACTGGCCGGGCACGGGGCGGCGGGCCACACGGGCTTCACCGGCACGTCCCTGGTCGTGGACCCGCACACGGACACCTTCCTGGTGGTGCTGGCCAACACGGTCCACCCCCGGCGGAGGACACCGGACAGCGGGCCGAGAGCGAGACTGGCCGGCCATCTGGCACGGGCGGTGATCTGAGGGCTCCGGCAAGGACGCCGGTCCCAGGGCCGCCGTAGAATCGCCGGGTGAACGACCCCCTCTCCCCGGCCGAAGCCCTGCGCGCAAGCCTCGCCGAGCTGCTCGACGGACTCCCGCCCAGGCAGGCCGCCGGAGCGGTCGAGCGGCTCATCGCCCACTACCGGGGCGACACCCCCACCCACACCCCGATCCTCCGCGACCGCGCCGACGTCGCCGCGTACGCGGCCTACCGCATGCCCGCCACCTTCGCGGCGGTCCACGCGGCACTGGAGGCGTGCGCGGCGGCCCTGCCCGGCTGGACGCCCGGCAGCCACACCGACATCGGCGGCGGCACCGGCGCCGCCACCTGGGCCGTCACCGCCACCTGGCCCGGCGGGCGCGGCGTCACCGTGCTGGACTGGGCCGAGCCCGCCCTCGCCCTCGGCCGGGAGATCGCCGCCGCCAACCCGGACCTCGCCGGCGCCCGCTGGCAGCGCGCCCGGATCGGCGCCGACCTCACCCTGGCCGCCACCGACCTCGTCACGGTGTCGTACGTCCTCAACGAACTCTCCGAGCCCGACCGCGCCGCCCTCGTCGACGCCGCCGCGGGTGCCGCGCAGGCCGTGGTCATCGTGGAGGCCGGCACCCCGGCCGGCTACGCCCGCGTCATCGAGGCCCGCGACCGACTGATCCGCGCCGGGCTGCACGTCGTCGCGCCCTGCCCGCACAGCGCCGCCTGCCCCATCGAGCCCGGCCGTGACTGGTGCCACTTCTCCGCCCGGGTGGCCCGCTCCTCCCTGCACCGCCAGGTCAAGGGCGGCACCCTGCCCTACGAGGACGAGAAGTTCTCGTACGTCGCCGCAAGCCGCCTGCCCGCCGCGCCCGCCCCCTCCCGGGTCGTCCGGCGCCCGCAGATCCGCAAGGGCCAGGTGCTCCTGGACCTGTGCGAGGCCGGCGAACGGCTGGCCCGTACGACGGTCACCAAGCGCCACGGCGACCTGTACAAGGCCGCCCGCGACGCCGAATGGGGAGACGCCTGGCCGCCCCCGAGCCCAGGGGAAGAACCGCCCGCCTAGCCGCGCGGCCGGACGCCGGCGGCCGCCCGGGCCGGTCCCCAGCCGGCGGCGGCATCCCCCGAAGCGCACGAAGATGGGACGATAGGGCACACTGTCCGCACACCAGCGAGGCGAGGGGATAGATGAGCGCGACGTTCGGCGGCCGGTCGGGCCGGCAGGGCAAACTCTCCCGGTGGCTGCGTGGACGCCGCCCGAAGGAGGCCGCCGGCGACGGCGGCCGCGAGACCCTGCTGCTCGCCGCCGCCGCGGCGGGACTGCCGCTCGCCCCCGCCGCGCACCCCGCCCCCGGCTACCGCTGTTCCTGCGACCGCGTCGGCTGTCCCACCCCGGCCCGGCACCCGGTGTCGTTCGCCTGGCAGACGCAGTCCACCACCGACCGCGCCCAGATCGAGCGCTGGGCCCGGCACCAGCCGGACGCCAACTTCATCACCGCCACCGGCATGGTGCACGACGTCCTGGACGTCCCCCTGGAGCCCGGCCGGGAGGCGCTGGAGCGGCTGCTCGGCGCCGGCGTCGAGGTGGGGCCCGTCGCCGAGAGCGACGACGGCCGCATGCTGTTCTTCACCCTCACCCGCGGCACCCCCGAGGACGAGGACGAGTGGTGGCCGTGCGAGCTGGACTGCCACCCCGAGACCATGGACGAGCACCCGGGGCTGCGCTGGCACTGCCGGGGGTCGTACGTACTGGTGCCGCCGGCCCGGCTGCCGGGGGACGAGCAGCGGGTGCGCTGGGTGCGCGGACCGGAGCACGCGCTGCCGGATCCCCTCAGCCTGCTGGAAGTCCTCACCGACGCGTGTTCGCGCTACGCCGACGCCGGTCATCCGGGCGCTGCCTGGCCCCTGCGGCACTGACCCCGGGCCGCCCTCACCCGCCCTGCGCGGCGGTGAGCCCCGGCACCCTGCCCACGACCGACACCCTGCCGCCGCCCGCCGGGTCGAGGGCGGCCTCCGCGGAGACGAACTCCAGGGTCAGGGACTGCTTCACCTCGCCCTCGGTCAGGGCCTGCACGTCCTTGTTCGGGACCGGCACGGTGGTGCCGGCGGCGGCCGTCTGCTTCTCGTAATGGTGGGTGGTGAAGAACACCAGCGCCCCGCCGTCCGCCGTGCGCAGCGCCAGCGGCGCGTAGTCGCCGGCCGTCAGCGGCCGGTCGATGAACTGCGTGACCAGACCCGGCTTGCGGGCCCGCTTGGTCCGGTTGGCGCGTTCGACGCTGGTGTACGTGCCGGCGGCGAAGCCCGTGCCGCCCTTCTTCAGGTACGCGGCGTAGTCCGCGCTCAACTTGCCGGGCGGGACGGCGAGTTGCCCGGAGCCGGCCGGTACCGCCTCGGCCCAGCCGTCCTTGTCCGTCGTGAACTTCGGTACGGCGCCGGGCGCGACCAGGGTGACGTACGCCACCCGCCAGCGCTGCTTGAGGTCGCCGCGGGTGAACACCATCAGCCAGCGCGCCCTGCCGGTCTTGTTGGCCCGGGCGTCGGCGAGGAACCAGCGCGGCCAGCCCGCCTTCTCGGGAATGGTGATCTTGATGTCCGACAGTTGCAGCGGCACGTGGGCGGGGTTGCCGGAGGGGCTGTTGGCATGGCCCGCCTTCAGACGCGCGGCGGTGATGTCGCCGAACGGGCCGGTGAGATAGGGCGCGTCCAGGGAGTTGTCGTAGGCCTTGTCGGCCTTGTTGTACGCGGCCGTGAACGCGGTGACCGCCTTGGCGGCCTCGGCACGGGTGGCGGCGGGGAGCACCACGCGCTCCCCGTGCACCACCACGCATCCGCTCGCCGTCAGCGACAAAGCGGTCAGCGAGGCCGCCGTGAGTGCGTACCTCTCACGCCTGCGGAGCCTGCGCGGGCTGCGATCCCTGCTCATCGGGTCCCTTCACCTTCCCCTTCCCGGAGGCGAACCCTACCGGGGCGAGGAAGACCGCGAGCGTCGGGACCAGGTACAGCAGCCACACCGTGACCTGGAGGACGGTCGGGTCGGGCTGGAAGTTGAACACACCCTTGAGCAGGGTGCCGTACCAGCTGTCCGGTGGGATGGCGCCGCTGATGTCGAAGGCCAGGTGCGTCAGGCCGGGCAGCAGGTCCGCCTCCTGCAGGTCGTGGAAGCCGTACGCCAGCACGCCCGCCGCGACCACGACCAGCATGCCGCCGGTCCAGGTGAAGAACTTCGCCAGGTTGATGCGCAGCGCGCCCCGGTAGAACAGCCAGCCCAGCAGGACCGCCGTGGCGAGCCCCAGGGCCACGCCGATCAGGGGACGCGGGGTGCCGTCGGAGGCCGCGTGCACCGACGCCCACACGAACAGCGCGGTCTCCAGGCCCTCGCGGCCGACGGCCAGGAAGGCGGTGGCGACCAGGGCGCCGGTGCCCATGGCGAGGGCCGCGTCCAGCTTGCCGTGCAGCTCGGACCTCAGGTGCCGGGCGGTGCGCCGCATCCAGAACACCATCCAGGTCACCAGCCCCACGGCGAGGACCGACAGCGAGCCGCCGAGCGCCTCCTGCGCCTCGAACGTCAGCTCCTGCGAGCCGAATTCGAGGGCGCAGCCGAAGCCCATCGCGATGGCGATCGCGATGCCGATGCCGGTCCAGATCGGCCTCAGGGCGTCCCTGCGGCCGGTCTTGACGAGGTAGGCGATCAGGATGCAGACGACCAGCGACGCCTCGAGTCCCTCGCGCAGGCCGATCAGGTAGTTGGAGAACACGGGCTTACGCCTCCTCGGAGAACAGCGTGCGGCCCCACCAGTCGCCGGAGTCCCGGACGCCGGGCGGTATCGCGAAGACCGCCGAACCCACGTGCTGGATGTATTCGTTGAGCGCGTCGTGCGCGGACAGCTTGCGCTGCAGCGGGATGAACCCGTGGCGCACGTCCCGCTGGTAGGCGAGGAAGAACAGGCCGGCGTCGAGGCGGCCGAGGCCGTCGGTGCCGTCCGTGAAGGAGTAGCCGCGGCGCAGGATGGTGACCCCGCCGTTGGCGTCCGGGTGCGCGAGCCGTACGTGCGCGGTCGGCTTCATCGCCTTCAGGAACGGCGCGTCGTGCTCCTTGGCCCTGCCGACGGGCGCGCCCTCGCGCTTGTCCCGCCCGAACACGTCCTCCTGCTCCTGCAGCGAGGTCCGGTCCCAGGTCTCGATGTTCATCCGGATGCGCCGGGCGACGAGGTACGACCCGCCGGTCATCCAGTCCGGACCGTCCCCGGCCCCGACCCACACGTGCTCGTCCAGCCGGTCGGTCTCGGTGCCCGCGATGTTGCGGGTGCCGTCCTTGAAACCGAACAGGTTGCGCGGCGTCTGGGCGTCCGGGGTGGTCGAGGAGGTCTTGCCGAAGCCGAGCTGGGACCAGCGCACGGCGACCTTGCCGAAGCCGATGCGGGCGAGGTTGCGGATGGCGTGCACGGCGACCTGCGGGTCGTCGGCGCAGGCCTGGATGCACAGGTCGCCGCCGGTGCGGGCCCTGTCCAGGTTGTCGCCGGGGAACGCGGGCAGGTCGACCAGGGCCTCCGGTCGCCGGCCGTGCAGACCGAACCGGTCGAAGAGCGACGGCCCGAAGCCGATCGTCAGCGTCAGCCGGGACGGCTTGAGGCCCATCGCCTCGCCGGTGTCGTCCGGCGGCGCCTCCGCGAGCCCGCCGAACGCGCCCTCGCCGACCGGCCTGCCCGCGGTCATCCGCCGGGCCGCCGCCGTCCAGTCCTTGAGCATCCGCACGAACGCGTCGCGGTCGTCGGTCTTCACGTCGAACGCGGCGAAGTGCAGCCGGTCCTGCACCGGGGTGGCGATGCCGGCCTGGTGGGCGCCGTGGAACTCCACCGCGCCGCCCGCGTCGGCGGCCGGGTCGATGTCGTCGCCGGCCCTGGTCATCGCCACGGCCCCGCCGGCCGCGGCGGCCCCGAGCGCGAGCCCGGCACCGCCCCAGCCGATCAGGGCGCGCCGCGACGGCCTGCCCTCCGTGCTCTTGGCCATGCTCACTTCACCACCGCGGCGGCGAGCTTGGACAGCGGCTCGGCGAGCGCGTTCACCGCGTCCGAGAGCTCCTTGCGCTGCTCCTGGGTGACCTTGTCGTAGGAGACGAAGTCGTAACCGGTCCTGTCCGTGCGGTACTTGTCGAGGAGCGCGTTCAACGCGGCGAACTGCTTGTCGAGTTCCCCGGTCAGTGCCGGGTCGTTCTTCCGCGCGACCGGCTTCAGCAGCTCGTACGCCTTCTGGGCGCCCTCGACGTTGCCCTTGAAGTCGACGAGGTCGGTGTGCGCGTAGCGGTCCTCCTCGCCGGTGACCTTGCCCGTGGCGACCTCGTCCAGCAGCTCCTTGGCGCCGTTGGCCATGGAGGTCGGGGTGATCTCCGCCTTGCCGACCCGCTTCTGCCAGTCCTTCAGGTCGGTCACCAGCCGGCCGGCGAGCGCCTTCTCCTCGGCGCCCGTCTTCCCGTCCTTCCACAGGGCCTTCTCCAGCCGGTGCCAGCCGGTCCACTTCTGGCCTTCCTCCAGGCCGTCCTCGCGGACGTCGACCTTCGGGTCGATGTCGCCGAAGGACTCGGCGACCGGCTCGGTGCGCTCCCAGCCGAGGCGGGAGAGGCCGTAGGCCTTCTTGGCGGCGTCCAGGTCGCCGGCCTTGACCGCCTCGGCGAAGGCCTCGGCGCGCGGCAGCGTCTGGTCGGCCTGGTCCTGGGCGTACGTGCGGTACCGGGCGACGGCCGCGTCGAGCCGGGGGTCGCGCTTCGCGGCCGTGCCGGCCCCGGTGACGGTGAGCTTCTGCCGCACGCCGTGGCCCTTCATGCCGGGCCGGCAGGCTATCTCGTACGAACCGGCCTTCACCTCGGCGGTCAGCGTGTACCGGGTGCCCGGCCCGATGTTCTCCTTCTCGGAGACGATCCGGTCGTCCGGGAACAGGATCTCGACCTCGGTGGCCTTGGCGCCCTTGTTCTCGATCCGCAGCGTGACCTGCCCGGCCGGCACCGACTTCGCGGAGGTCTCGCAGGTGGAGTCGGCCGCGGTGACCTGGATGGCGTCGCCGTCCTCGGCGTCGCTCTTCGCGGTGCAGGCCGTGAGGGCGGTCAGAGCGGCCACGGTCGTGGCGGCGGCGACGGTCAGTCGGACGGCTCGCATGCGGGCTCCCGGCAGAATCTGGTTTGGTGAGGCTGCCCTAACTTACCTGAGCTTTACCTCTCTTGTGCCCATCGGGTCCGTGATGTGGATCTCAAGGTGACTGTGGGGCGGCTGAGGGCCCGTGTTCGATGGCCGCAAGGTGCACACTTGTGTAACGTAATGTGCATGATGGAGTTGACCTACTCGATCGTCGAGGCCCGTGCCCGCCTTGGTGCCATCGCGCGCACGGTCAGCGCCACCCGTGAACCGGTCGCCATCACCGACCACGGGCAGACCGTCGCCATACTGATAAGCCCCGCCGACGCCTTGGAACTGGAGGAGCTGCGAGCGCTGGCCGCCTACCGCTCGCGCCAGGCCCGGTCCGAGGACGCCGGTATCCCTCACGACGAGGCCTACCGGCGCGTGTTCGGCGAGGGTGAGGCGTGAGGTACGAGGTCATCTGGGAGCCTGAGGCGCTGGTCCAGGCCGAGCGCTTCGCCAAGGACGATCCGCATGGGGTACGGCTGGTGTTCGCCGCCGTCGACCGCCTCGGCGACGACCCGCGACCTGACGGGGCGTTCGGCAGCGCGGACCTGTTGCGCATCCACGTCGGCGCCTACCGCGTGGTGTACGAGGTCGGCGACCGGGGCATCCGCGTTTTCGTCATCCACCTCGGACGCGTGCGCTGACCGGGGCGCAGACGCCGCGGGGGCCCCACACCCCGGTGCACCTCGCGGAGGGGCGTGCGCCCAGTCCGCCCGGCGGCCCCCCCGTGTGGGCCGGGCTCGCGCGGGGGCGGTGTTTCAATTCCTCCGTGACTGACTACGACGTACTCCGCGTCTTCTGCGGCCCGGACGGCGGTTACGGCAACGAGCTCGGGGTCGTCCGCGAGGGCTCGGTGCTGCCCGGGCGGAGCGACCGGCAGGAGCTGGCGGCCAAGCTCGGCTTCAGCGAGACCGTGTTCGTGGACGATCCCGAGCGCGGTGTGATCGACATCTACACCCCCACCCTGCGCCTGCCCTTCGCCGGTCACCCCTGCGTCGGCACCGCCTGGCTGCTCGACGTGCCCGAACTGGTCACGCCCGCCGGGGTCGTCGGCGCCCGGCTGGACGGCGAGTTCAGCTGGATCGAGGCCCGCGCGGAGTGGGCGCCACCGCGCACCCTGCGGCAGTACGGCACGGCGGCCGAGGTCGACGCGCTGGAGGTGCCGCCGCCGGGGGAGTGGCTCTACGCCTGGGCCTGGGAGGACGAGGCGGCCGGCCGGATCCGCGCCCGTGCCTTCCCCGGCCGCGACGACGGCATCGACGAGGACGAGGCCACCGGCGCCGCCGCCCTGCTGCTCACCGACCGGCTCGGCCGCGCCCTGAACATCACCCAGGGCAAGGGCTCCCAGATCCTGACGGCGCCGCAGCCGCACGGGTGGGTGGAGGTCGGGGGCCGGGTGTACCTGGAGCGCTGACGCGGGCTTCCGGCTCGTGGCTCTCAGCCGGCAGTGGGCGCCGCCTCGTCCCGCTCCACGACCATCATGGCCATGTCGTCGTGGGGCGCGTCGCCCGCGAAGGCGCGCAGGTCGGCGACGATCTCGCGCAGCAGGGGGCGCGGCGCGTGATCGGACCACTTGGCGAGGCGTTCGGCGAGCGGGTAGAAGTCGCCCTGGTCGTCGCGGGTCTCGGTGACGCCGTCGGTGTAGAGCAGGATCCGGTCCCCTTCGTGGAACGCGAAGGTCGTCGCCGTGTACGGGGTGTCGGACATCGCGCCCAGGCCGAGCGGCGGGGCGGCCTCGGCCACGCAGAGCGGCGTTGCGGTGCCGGACGTGCGGGACAGCAGCAGCGGCGGCGGATGCCCGCAGCTGATCACGTGGGCCACGGGCTGGTCGTCCGGGATGTCCAGCACCACGGCCGTCACGAAACGCTCCTCGGTGTCCGGGTCGGTGCCCGAGAACTCGCTGAGGCCCCAGTGGACGGCGTCCTCCACATAGGCCACCAGGTCCGGCAGCGGACCGGGGCGGTGCGCGGCGGCGCGGAAGGCGCCCAGCACGATGGCCGTGTCGCTGATCGAGGCCAGGCCCTTGCCGCGGACGTCTCCGATGATCAGGCGCGTGGAGCGGGCGGTCCGGGCCGCGGCGTAGAGGTCGCCGCCTATGTAGGTGTCGGCCTCGGAGCTGTGGTACTCGCCGGCCAGGGTCAGGGGTCCGGCGCGGGGCGGGAGCGGACGCATGACGACGCGCTGTGCGGTGTCGGAGACCATGCGCGCCCGGAGCAGTTCCCGCGCGCGCCGGTCCCGCAGGAGCGTGAAGAGGACGAGCAGCGTGCACAGCGCTACTAGCGAGACCAGCTCGACCAGCACGTTCTCGGTGGTCAGCATGTGTCTTTCCACCCCGGCGGTGATCAGCGCGAGCACCGCGAGCGCGCCGACCAGGGCCGTGGGTCTGGGGCCGTAGCTCATGGCGGTCACCGCGGTCGCCACGACCAGGAGATGGGCGAGGTGGATGTCCGGCGGCAGGAACGCGTCGGCGACGGGGATGGCGACGACCATGAGCACCGGGACGGCCAGCCAGGGGAAGCGGCGTGGAGCCGGCTCCCACACGCGGGGGACCCACGTCGCCGATGTCTTCCTCGTCGCAGCGCTCACGCCGAGGGGAACATCGCGGACATAGTCCTTATTTCCGGACAAGGAATTTCCGGACAAGGGTGATCACATGCCGCTACGCGCTCAGCGCGAATTCGTCGCCCAGGGCCCGGAAGACCGCCGTGTTCAGGTCGAACGCCCGCCTGCACTCGGCCACCACCCGCCGGCGCTCCAGCTCGTCGGCCCGGATGCCGTCCAGCAGCTCCCGGTAGCCCCGCTTGAACGCGGCCGGGCTGGCGACGCCCTCGAAGACGTAGAAGCGGACGCCGTCGCCCTTCCTCGCGAAGCCCCAGGTCTTCTCCGCGCGGTCGCGGATGACCTGTCCGCCGGACAGGTCGCCCAGGTAGCGGGTGTAGTGGTGGGCGACATAGCCGGCGGGCCACCGCTCGGCGCAGGCGCGGATCCGGTCCGCGTACTCCCGCGTCGCCGCTGCGGGGCTCAGGCCCGCCCGCCAGTCCGGGCCCCGCAGATGGGCCAGGTCCCGCTCCAGCGCCGCCAGCCGGAACAGCTCGGGCCGGATGAACGGCCCCGCCACCGGGTCGGCCGCCAGCCGTTCCGCGCCGCTCTCCAGGGCCTCGTAGACGAACCACAGCTGTTCGGTGTAGCGCGCGTACGCCGCCACGCCCAGCCGGCCGCCGAGGAGGGCGCTCATGAACGCCGACGTCTCCGCCGTCGCGTGCTGCTCGCCGGAAGCGGTGCGGATGAGGGTCGAGAAGGACTCCATGGGGCCGCCTCCGGGGCACTTTGCCGACAAGCTGTCGGTAAAAGTGTACGAGAGAAAGCCCGCCCTCGCAGGGGGCGGGCTTCGCGGGCGCGGCGGGGACGGCGCTACGGCAGGGTCAGGATGTCGGCGCCGGTCTCCGTCACCACCAGCGTGTGCTCGAACTGCGCCGTCCGCTTGCGGTCCTTCGTCACGACCGTCCAGCCGTCGTCCCACATGTCGTACTCGTGCGTGCCCAGCGTCAGCATCGGCTCGATGGTGAACGTCATGCCCGGCCGCATGACCGTCGTCGCGTGCGGGCTGTCGTAGTGCGGGATGATCAGGCCCGAGTGGAACGCCGTGCTGATGCCGTGCCCGGTGAAGTCGCGGACGACCCCGTAGCCGAAGCGCTTGGCGTACGACTCGATGACCCGGCCGATGACGTTGATCTGCCGCCCCGGCTTGACCGCCTTGATCGCGCGGTTGAGGGCCTCCCGGGTCCGCTCCACCAGCAGCCGGGACTCCTCGTCCACGTCGCCGACCAGATAGGTGGCGTTGTTGTCGCCGTGCACCCCGCCGATGTACGCCGTCACGTCCAGGTTGACGATGTCGCCGTCCCTGAGGACCGTCGAGTCCGGGATGCCGTGGCAGATGACCTCGTTGACCGACGTGCACAGCGACTTCGGAAAGCCGCGGTAGCCGAGCGTGGAGGGATAGGCGCCGTGGTCGCACATGTACTCGTGGGCGACCTTGTCCAGCTGGTCCGTGGTGACCCCCGGCGCGATGATCTTCGCGGCCTCCTCCATCGCCCGCGCGGCGATACGGCCGGCGATCCGCATCGCCTCGATGGTCTCCGGGGTCTGCACCTCCGGCCCGCTGTACGGCGCCGGCGCGGGCTTGCCGACGTACTCGGGGCGGCGGATGTTTCCGGGGACCGGACGGGTGGGGGACAGCTCCCCTGGTACGAGCAGCGACTGGCCAGACATGTCAGCGAGTCTATCCAGCGGGCGTGGGGGAATATGTCGATGGCGAGAGGAGCTGTCCATGCCCCTGTTCAAGAAGCGCACCGTCGGCAAGCCGGGCGAGTGGTACTACTGCCTGGAGCACAAGAAGGTCGAGGAGGGCCCGGAGTGCCCGGCCAAGGACCGCTTCGGACCGTACGCCTCCCCCGAGGAGGCCCGGCGGGCCATGGAGACGGCCGCCGAGCGCAACCTCCAGTGGGAGAACGACCCCCGCTGGCACGACGCGCCGGCGGGCGGCAGCGGCGACGAGGAGTGATCAGGCCTCGGCCGGTACGGCGGCGGCGTGGCGCTCGCGCATCCGCAGCGCGTGCTCGTCGGTCCGGGCGTCGTACGTCATGAGCCCCGGCAGGCACAGCGCCGGCAGGCCCATGGCGCCCGCGCAGGCCAGCCCGCCGGAGACGACGGAGCTCCGCACGCCCGCCCACGCCGCCATGCCGCCCGCCCGGACCTGGCCGAGCTGCGGGCCGACCGAGTAGGCCGCCGGGTCACCAGGACGCCGGTGGGGGTGCTGTCAGGGCTTCTGCCAGGCGGGCCAGGCGGTCGCGGAAGCCGCGGCGGGGCCTCGGAGAGGAACCGTTCTCGCCGGCCGCCGCGCTGACCAGGTGCTGCACCGTGTCCAGGTCCAGTTCCGCGCCCTCCGGCACGGTCAGCGTGTCGTGGGCCATCGCCGCGAGGTCGCCGTCGCCCGCGCCGAGGGCCAGCACGGTCGCCCCGGCCCGCCGGGCCGCGTGCACCCGTTCGAGCAGCGGCGCGGGCTCCGTGGGGGCCACGACCAGCAGTGTCTCGCCGCGCCGCGCCGCCTCGATGCGCCCGGGGCCGACGGCCAGGTGCGCGGGGTCGCCGGGGCGGGCGTGGTGCCGTACCAGGGTGGGGGCCAGCTCGGGCGTCCCGGACCACGCGGCCTCGTCCACCAGGTGCGCCGCCAGATGCCACGGCTCGTACTCCGGCGTGCCCACCAGCAGCAGTCCGCCGCCGTGCGCCACCACCGACCCGCGCAGCACGCCCGCGAATCTCCGGGTGGCCCCCAGCCACTCGGTCCCGGCGAGCACTTCCCGCAGCAGCGCGACCCGTACGGCGTCCATGGGCCCGCATCCTGCCGCAACACGGCACTCGTGACGTGGAGTTCACCCGGAATTCGCCCGCCCCGGGGACATGCACCGGTCACCGTGCGAACACCCGTCGCCCGTGTCGCCGTACCGCCGTTCCGCCGATTCCGAGGAGCCGCCCCATGACCGACGCCACCGACCCCTGCACCGTCCCCTTCCGCGCCGGACAGGGGGGCTACGCGAGCTTCCGGATCCCGGCGGTCGTGCGCGGCGCCGGCGGCACCCTCCTCGCGTTCTGCGAGGGCCGCGTCGACTCCGCCGCCGACCACGGGCACATCGAGATCGTGCTCAAACGGTCCACGGACGGCGGCCGCAGCTGGGGACCGCTCCAGGTCGCGGCACGCAACGGCGACGACCTCGCCGGCAACCCGGCCCCCGTCGTCCTCGACACCGGCCGGATCCTGCTCGTGCACGTCCGGGCCGCCGCCACCGCCACCGAGGCCGCCATCCTGCGCGGCGAGGTCGACGACGCCGACGGGCGGCGGGTGTGGGTGCAGCACAGCGACGACGAGGGGGCCACCTGGTCCGCGCCCAGGGAGATCACCGCACAGGTGAAGAAGCCCGGCTGGCGCTGGTACGCCACGACGCCCGGGCACGGCATCCAGCTCGGCGGCGGCCGGGTCCTCGTCCCCGGCAACCACACCGTGCCGCCCGCCGGTGCCGACACCGGCGCCGAGCCCCGGTACAACAGCGGCCACTGCCTGCTCAGCGACGACCGGGGGGAGTCCTGGTACCTCGGCTGCCTGGACGAGAACACCGACGGGTACGTCAACGTCAACGAGACCACCGCCGCCGAACTCCCCGACGGCCGCGTCTACCTCAACACCCGCAACGACTCCCCCTCGCCCGGCAACCGCGCCGACGCCCACTCGCACGACGGCGGCAGGACCCTCCGCAAGCCGTTCCGCCCGCAGGCCGGTCTGACCGCGCCCGTCTGCCAGGCCTCCGTCCTCCAGCTCCGCGACCCCGGCCTGCTGCTGTACTCCGGCCCGGCCGACCCCGCCCAGCGCGCCCTGATGTCGGTCCGGGCCTCCGCCGACGGCGGCACCACCTGGCGCACGGCGTTCACCGTCGACGGTCTGCCCGCCGCCTACTCCGACCTGGTCCGCGTGGACGCGGACACCGTCGGGCTCCTGTACGAGACCGGCGACTTCGGTGCCTACGAGACGATCACCTTCCGGCGGATCCCCGTGCGGCGGCTGACCTGAGCCGTGCCGTCCGCGTCACGGACGTAGAGTCGCCCCATGACCTCTACCGACAGCGCACAGACCCCCGCCAAGGCGCCCGCCAAGGACCCCTGGGACCTGCCCGACGTCTCCGGGTACGTCGTCGGCGTGCTCGGCGGCACCGGTCCGCAGGGCAAGGGCCTCGCCTACCGGCTCGCCCGGGCCGGCCAGAAGGTGATCATCGGATCCCGCGCCGCCGAGCGCGCGCGGGCCGCCGCCGAGGAACTCGGCCACGGCGTCGAGGGCGCCGACAACGCCGAGACCGCGCGCCGCAGCGACATCGTGATCGTCGCCGTGCCGTGGGACGGGCACGGCGACACGCTGAAGGCCCTGCGCGGCGAACTGGCCGGCAAGCTCGTCGTGGACTGCGTCAACCCGCTCGGCTTCGACAAGAAGGGCGCCTACGCCCTCAGGCCCGAGGAGGGCAGCGCCGCCGAGCAGGCCGCCGCGCTGCTGCCGGACTCCCGGGTCACCGCCGCCTTCCACCACCTGTCGGCCGTCCTGCTCCAGGACCCGGAGACCGGGCAGATCGACACCGATGTGATGGTGCTCGGCGAGGAGCGTGCCGACGTCGAGATCGTGCAGGCCCTCGCCGGGCGCATCCCCGGCATGCGCGGCATCTTCGCCGGGCGGCTGCGCAACGCCCACCAGGTCGAGTCGCTCGTCGCGAACCTGATCTCCGTCAACCGCCGCTACAAGGCACACGCCGGGCTCCGCATCACCGACCTCTGAGCCGATGGGGGACACTGTCCGTCGTAGCAGTGTCCCCCGAAGGAGCCGACCCCCATGCCCCGCATCGCCCTCTACACCCTCGTCGTCTGCGTGCTGTCCGTGGCCGCCGCGGTGGTCTCCTTCCTCCAGGGCAGCTGGCTCGGGCTCGTCTGGGTGCTGCTCGCGGGCCTGACGTCCAACATGACCTGGTACTACGTCAAGCGCGGCCGGACCACCGCCGCGCGGGACACGTCCGTCACGGGCTGACCTGGCAGATCTCCGGCGTGCCCTGCCAGAAGCGGTACAGCTCCTGACCGCAGTACCGCGGGAAGTCGCCCACGCCCAGGTGGCGCAGGACCGCGTCGACCACGTCGAAGAAGGCGGTGTTCACCGACGGCAGCCACAGCAGCGCGAACACGAACAGCAGCCCGAACGGCGCGAACGGCTCCACCTGGCGCTTGACCCGGTACGACAGCCAGGGCTCGACGACGCCGTAGCCGTCCAGGCCGGGCACCGGCAGGGCGTTCAGGATCGCCGCCGTCACCTGGAGCAGGGCCAGGAACGCCAGCGCGTACCGGAAGGCGGCGGGCACGCCGTCCAGCGCGTGCAGCCAGAACGGCGCCGTGCACACCACCGCGAACAGCGCGTTGGTCAGCGGGCCCGCCGCCGAGACCAGGCTGTGCCGCCAGCGGCCCCGGATCCGGCCGCGCTCGATGAACACCGCGCCGCCGGGCAGACCGATCCCGCCCATGACCAGGAAGACGACCGGGATCACGATGCTCAGCAGCGCGTGCGTGTACTTCAGCGGGTTCAGCGTGAGGTAGCCCTTCGCGCCGACCGTGATGTCGCCGCTGTGCAGGGCCGTGCGCGCGTGCGCGTACTCGTGCAGGCACAGGGAGACGATCCAGGCGGCCGTCACGAACAGGAAGACCGCGACGCCCGGCTGCGCCGCGGCCCCGGCCCAGGTGGCCCAGCCGGTGACCGCCGTCACGGCCAGGATCCCGACGAACACGGGACTGACCCGGCGGTCGCCGCGGCGGGTGGTGGCGGTGGTCATCGGCGGACTCCTGTGCGATCGGCGGTCGGAAGGGCGACCGTACCGGCCGCGCACTCCTCACGGAAACGTCTCGCGTCCGCCGTCGGGTTCCGGGAACCTGGGGGGATGCCACGGATGAGGGTGTTCTACGAGAACTGGCAGATGGAGTGCTGCGGCACGCCCTTCGCCGTGGGCGACGAGGTGGCCTGGAAGCTGGTCGCCGTCGACCCGCGGGAGCCGCAGGGCGAGTACTACGGCGCCGGGGCGTGGGTGGAGAACCACGGCGGCCCCGACCAGGAGACCGCGGGCCGGGTGCACGCCATCGACCTGGTGCACCAGGAGTACCTGGCGTACACGGACCAGCGGGCCCTCGAACGCATCGACCGTGCCCGGGCGCGGACCGGCGGGAAGCCGGTCGTCCTGCCGTCCCCTCACCGGATGGAGACGGTGCCCGGCGCGTACGCCGTTCAGGCCGTCGACAGCTGCCCCAAGTGGTTCGAGCGGGAGGAACCAGGCCGGGCTCCGGGCCCGCACCGCGTCCGCCAAGCCGTCGGCGTCCTCGTCACCCTGGACGTCCCGGGCGGCACGCCGTGCCGGCCCGGTGACCCGTGCTGACCGCTCCGGAGACAATGGACCCCGTGCGTTACCGCCTGCTCGGCACCACCCAGGTACTCCGCCCCGACGGCACGGCCGTCCCGGTCGGCGGGGCGCGGCTGCGTGCCCTGCTGGGCGTGCTCGCGCTGCGCGCCGGACGGACCGTCCCCGTCGGCGTGCTCGTCGACGAGGTGTGGGGCGCCGATCCGCCCGCCGACGCCGCCGGGGCGCTCCAGGCGCTGGTCGGCCGGCTGCGCCGCGCCCTCGGCGCGGACGCCGTCGCCTCCGCCGAGGGCGGCTACCGGCTCACCGCCGCGCCCGACGACGTCGACCTCACCCGCTTCGAGCGGCTGACCGCCGACGGCCTCGCCGCGCTCGCCGACGGCGACCCGGCCAAGGCCGCCGCCGTGCTGGACGACGCGCTCGCGCTGTGGCGCGGCCCCGCCCTCGCCGACCTGCCCGACCACCGCGCCGAGGCGGCCCGCTGGCAGACCCGCCGGCTCGACGCGCTGCGCGCCCGGCACACCGCCGCCCTCGCCCTCGGCCACGCCGAGCAGGCGCTGCCCGAGCTGACCGCCCTGTGCGACGAGCATCCGCTGGACGAGCCGCTCCAGGCGCTGCGGCTGCGCGCCCTGCGCGACACCGGCCGCCCGGCGCAGGCGCTCGCCGCCTACGACGACGTACGGCGGCTGCTCGCGGACCGGCTCGGCTCCGACCCCGGCCCCGAACTGCGCGCCCTGCACGCCGAGCTGCTGACCGACGAGGCCCCGCGGCAGCCGCGGCGGCAGGCGCTCGGCAACCTGCCCGCCCGGCTCACCTCCTTCGTCGGCCGGGAGAGGGACATCGACGTCATCGGCGCCGACCTCGCCACCGCCCGCCTGGTCACCCTGCTCGGGCCCGGCGGCGCCGGCAAGACCCGGCTGTCCCAGGAGGCCGCCGAGGCGGTACGGCACACCGTCCGCGACGGGGTGTGGCTGGCCGAGCTGGCCCCCGTGGACGACCCCGAGGCCGTGCCGCAGGCCGTGCTCACCGCCATCGGCGCCCGCGAGACCGTGCTGCACGGCGCCGGCGCCGAGAGCATGCGCGCGGTCACCGACCGGCCCGGCGACCCGGTCGAGAGGATCGTGGAGCACTGCGCCCGCCGCCGGATGCTGATAGTCCTCGACAACTGTGAGCACGTGATCGAGGCCGCGGCCCGCCTCACCGAACGCCTGCTGGCCCGCTGCCCCCACCTGACCGTCCTCGCCACCAGCCGGGAACCCCTCGGCGTGCCGGGGGAGCGGGTGCGCCCGGTGGAGCCGCTGCCCGAGCCGGTCGCGCTCAGGCTGCTCGCCGACCGCGGCGCCGCCGCCCGGCCCGGCTTCCGCGTCGAGGACGACCCCGAGGCCTGCGCCGAGATCTGCCGGCGGCTCGACGGACTTCCGCTGGCGATCGAGCTGGCGGCGGCCCGGCTGCGGATGCTCACCCCGCGCCAGATAGCCGACCGGCTGGACGACCGCTTCCGGCTGCTCACCTCCGGCAGCCGCACCGTGCTGCCCCGCCAGCAGACCCTGCGGGCCGTGGTCGACTGGTCCTGGGAGCTGCTGGACGCCGCCGAACGGGACGTCCTCGCCCGGCTGTCCGTCTTCGCCGGCGGCTGCGACCTCGCCGCCGCCGAGGCCGTCTGCGGCCCGGCCGCCCTGGAGGCGCTGGGCTCCCTGGTCGACAAGTCCCTGGTGGTGGCCGCCCCTTCGGCCGACGGCGGGATGCGCTACCGGCTGCTGGAGACCGTCGCCGAGTACGCCGGCGAACGCCTGGACGAGACCGGGCGGCGCGCCGAGGCCGAGCGGGCCCATCTGACGTACTACCGCGAACTCGCCCGCACCACCGACCCGTTGCTGCGCGGCCCCGGGCAGCGGGCCGCCATCGAGCGGTTCGAGACGGAGTACGAGAACCTGCGCACCGCCCTGCGGCACGCCGTCGCCGCCCGCGACGAGCAGGAGGGGCTGTGCCTGGTGCTGTCCCTGGCCTCCTTCTGGCAGATGCGGGACCAGCGCATCGAGACCCGCGGCTGGTGCGAGGAGGTCATGGCGCTCGGCCCCGACCCCTTCGCCGAACCGCTGGCGCCCGCCCGGCCGGTGTGGCGGCCGTGCACCGAGGCCCCGCCCCCCTACAGCGGCGAGGTCCTCGCCGAGGCCCGGCGCGGCGTCCACCTCGCCCATCTCGCCTGCATGGACCACGACCTGGCCGCCTGGCAGACGCCCGAGGCGCAGGCGAAGCTGCGCGCCATCGCCCGCGCCTACGAGCCCGGGATGCCGCAGACCTGCCGGGTCCCCGGCCTGCTGTGGTTCTACGCCGTCATGCTGACCGGCGGCGCCGAGCGGATGTGGGCGGTCATCGACGCCTGCGTCCGGACCAGCCGCGACACCCCGGGCTTCGAGTGGGAACTGGCCGTGACGCTGCAGATGCGCGCCAACCTCCTCGCCAACCGCGCCGACTGGGCCGGCAACGCCGCCGAGGACGCCGAGGAGGCGCTGGAGATCTTCCGCCGCCTCGGGGACGCCTGGGGCACCGCCGAGGCGCTGTCCGCCCGCGGCGAGGCCCACGAACGCCAGGGCGCCTACCACGAGGCCGCCGCCGACTACCGGGCGGCCATCGAACACGCCGAACTGCTCGGCGCCCGCGGCCAGATCGCCATCCTCCGCGCCCGCCTCGGCTCCGTGCTCATGGAGGTCGGGGAGATGGAGCGCGGCGAGCGGATGCTGCGGGACGTCATCGCGAGCCAGGACGGCTCCCTCAACGAGGCGATGCCCGGCGCCCGGCTCTTCCTCGCCTGCTGGCTGGGCCTGACCGGCCGCGTCGCCGAGGCCAGGGAGCAACTGGTCCGGCTGCGCGAGGAGTTCAAGATCGTGCACTTCGTCGTCTTCGACTCCATGCTGCTCACCCAGGAGGCCTGGCTGGACGCCCTCGACGGCCGCGCCGAGGAGGCGCTCGAGCGGTGCCGGCGGGCGCTGTGCCTGGCCCGCGACCCGCTGACCCAGACCATCGCCCCGCACCTGGACTCGATCTGCCTCAACAGTGCGGCGATGGCCCTCGCCGGCGTCGGCGGCCGTGCCGTGGACGCCGCCCGGCTGCTGGGCGCCGCCGACGCGCTGCTGCCGGCCGGCCACATCCTGTCCGGCGTCGAGCGCCGCTGCCACGACCTGACCGAGGACCGCATCCGGCAGGTGCTGGACGAGCCCGCCTTTCACGCGGCGTACGCCGAGGGCGGTGGCCTCTCCCTCGCGGAGGCCACCGCCCTGGTGTGAGGTGTCAGTGCTTGGTGCGGAACTTGTGGATCGCGACCGGTGCCATGACCGCCGTGATCCCCACCGACCAGGCCACCGTCACCCACAGGTCGTGCGCGACCGGGCCGCCGATCATCAGTCCGCGGGCCGCGTCGGCGAGCGTGGACAGCGGGTTGTAGTCGGTGAAGTGCTGCAGCCAGCCCGGCATCGACGTGGTCGGGGCGAAGATCGACGACCCGAACTGCAGCGGGAACAGCACCAGGAAGCCCATCGCCTGCACCGACTGCGCGTTCTTGAGGATGACGCCCAGGGTGAGGAACACCCACATGATCGAGGAGGCGAACAGCGCGGACAGGCCGACGGTCGCGAACAGGCCGGTCCAGCTGGTGATGTGGAAACCGACCAGCACGGAGACCACCATCAGCACGGCCGTGGCGAACAGCATCCGCCCCAGCTCGACGGCGATCTTCGCGAACAGCACGGACCCGCGCCCGATCGGCAGCGACCGGAACCGGTCCATGACCCCGCTGTTGAAGTCCTGGCTGAAGCCGGTGCCGACGCCCTGGGCCAGCGTCATGCTCATCATGGCGATCATGCCGGGGATGACGTACTGCACGTACTTGCTCTGGCCGCCGCCCAGCGCCTGCCCGATCGAGCCGCCGAAGACGTACACGAACAGCAGGGTGAAGACGACCGGCATGAGCAGCGCGTCGAACATCGACTCCGGGTCCTGGCGGATCCACAGCAGGTTGCGCCGGACGAGCGCGCCGGTGTGCCGCAGGTGGCCGCGCAGCGTGATCCGGGCGTCGGTGGGGACGGCGGTGGGGACGGCGGCTGTGGTGGCGGCGCTCATACGGCGACCTCCTGGCGGGAGTCGGTGGGCTCGGTGTCCTGCGGGGCACTGGCGCGGTGGCCGGTGAGGGACAGGAACACCTCGTCCAGGCTGGGCAGTTCGGTGGTGATGGAGGAGATCGTGATGCCGCGCGCGGTGACGGCGCCGACCACGGCGGTCAGCTGCTCGTCGCTGAGGATCGGCACCAGCAGGGCCCCGGACTCGGTGTCCACGGTGGTGGTGGCGAGCCCGGTGATGCCGAGTTCGTCCAGCATGTCGGCGAGCGGCCGCAGCTGGAGCGGGTCGACCGGCCGGACCCGCAGGGTGCGCCCGCCGACGCGGGCCTTGAGCTCCTCGATGCCGCCGCCCGCGATGACCTTGCCGCGGTCCACCACGGTCAGCTCGGAGGCGAGCTGCTCGGCCTCCTCCATGTACTGGGTGGTCAGCAGCACGGTCACGCCGTCGCCGACCATCGCCTTCACCTCGTCCCACACCTCGTTGCGGGTGCGCGGGTCGAGGCCGGTGGTCGGCTCGTCCAGATACAGGACGGCGGGCCGCCCGATCATGGAGGCGGCCAGGTCCAGCCGCCGCCGCATACCGCCGGAGTAGGTGCTCGCCGGGCGCTTGGCCGCGTCGGTCAGCGAGAACCGCTCCAGCAGCTCGTCGGCGCGGGCACGGGCGTCCTTGCGGGACAGGTCCAGCAGCCGGCCGATCATGTACAGGTTCTCCCGGCCGGACAGCTTCTCGTCGACGGAGGCGTACTGCCCGGTGAGCCCTATCACCCGGCGCAGCTGCCGGGGCTGCCGTACGACGTCGTAGCCGGCCACGGTGGCCTGGCCGGCGTCCGGGGCGAGCAGGGTGGACAGGATCCGGACGAGGGTGGTCTTGCCGGCGCCGTTCGGACCGAGCACGCCCATCACGGTGCCCTCGCGCACGTCCAGGTCGACACCGTCCAGCGCCTTGGTCTCGCCGTAGTGCTTGACCAGTCCCCGTACCGTCACGGCGTGGCTCGCGCCGCCGGGGTTCTCATGGATTCGCGTCATGCCGAAGAGAGTGCCAGCCGCCACCGACAAACCACCGACAGCCGACCGACAGGGCGCCGACATCGGGCCCGCCCGGAAACCCGGCAGCCCCGCCGACGGGGGAAGATCGGCGGGGCTGCCTCGTGTTTCCGCAGTGGCTAGTGGACGGAGTGCTCCTCCAGCGGGAACGTGCCGGAGACGACGTCGTCGGCGAACGACTTCACCGCGTCGCCCATGACCTGGCGCAGATCGGCGTACTTCTTGACGAACTTCGGCACCCGGCCGGAGGTCAGGCCGAGCATGTCCGTCCAGACCAGGACCTGCGCGTCGGTCTCGGATCCGGCGCCGATGCCGACGGTCGGGATGTGCAGCACGCGCGTCACCTCGGCCGCCAGCTCGGCGGGAACCAGCTCCAGGACGACGGCGAAGGCGCCCGCGTCCTGGACGGACTTCGCGTCGCGCAGGAGCTGCTGTGCGGCCTCCTCGCCCCGGCCCTGCACGCGGTAGCCCATCGCGTTGACGGACTGCGGGGTCAGCCCGATGTGGGCCATGACCGGGATGCCGGACTCGACGAGGAGCCGGATCTGGTCGTGCGAGCGCTCGCCGCCCTCCAGCTTGACGGCGCCGACCCCGGCCTCCTTCACCAGCCGGGTCGCCGAGCGCAGCGCCTGCACCGGGCCCTCCTGGTAGGAGCCGAAGGGGAGGTCGCCGACGATCAGGGCGCGCTGGGTGCCGCGGACGACGGCCGCCGACAGCATGGTCATCTCGTCGAGGGTGACGGGCACGGTCGTGTCGTACCCGAGGTGGCAGTTGCCCGCCGAGTCGCCGACCAGGAGCACCGGGATCCCGGCCTCGTCGAAGACGGACGCGGTCATCGCGTCGTAGGCGGTGAGCATGGGCCACTTCTCGCCGCGTTCCTTGGCGAGGGCGATGTCGCGGACGGTGATGCGGCGGGTGCCCTTCCCCCCGTACAGCGCCTTGCTGCCGTCGGAGGGCTTGTTCTGGGCAGCCGAAAGCTGCGTCATGGCAACGGCTCCTTCAGTCATCTCGAGGCGCCCTCACGGCGTCCCCGGATCGACTCCATGGTGGCACCTCGTGCCGGCAAGGGCCAGAGGGGCCGGCTGTGTAACGCCTTGATAAAGACGTAAGATACGAGACCGTTCCGTATCGAAATTGCCGTAGGCTCGAGCACATGACAAGTCCCGTCCCTGTCTCCCGGATACCGGAAGCGGTGCACCGGCGCCGCTGGGCGATCCTCGGCGTCCTGATGCTGAGCCTGCTCATCGTGGTGCTCGACAACTCGATCCTGAACGTCGCCATCAAGACCATCGCCAGCCCCGCGCCGACCGGTCTCGGCGCCTCCCAGGGGCAGATCGAGTGGGCGATCAACGCCTACACCCTCGTCTTCGCCGGCCTGCTGTTCACCGCCGGCCTCATCGGCGACCGCCTCGGCCGCAAGAAGGTCCTGCTCGGCGGCATCGCCGTGTTCGGCATCGGCTCCATGCTCGCCGCCGAGTCCGGCACCCCGGACCAGCTGATCGCCTACCGCGCGCTGATGGCCCTCGGTGCCGCCTTCGTCATGCCCGCCACCCTCGCCGTGCTGATGAACGTCTTCGAGCGCGAGGAGCAGCCCAAGGCCATCGGCATCTGGGCCGGCGGCGTCGGCCTCGCCATCGCCATCGGCCCGATCACCGGCGGTGCGCTCCTCGACCACTTCTGGTGGGGCTCGGTCTTCTTCATCAACGTGCCGATCGTGGTCGTCGCGCTGGTCCTGATGGCCTGGCTGGTGCCGGACTCCCGCGACCCGAAGCCCGGCCGCCTCGACCCCATCGGCGTCGTGCTGTCCGTCGTCGGCCTCGTGCTGCTGGTCTACGGCATCATCAAGGGCGGCGAACTGGCCGACTTCACCGACGCCAAGGTGCTCGCCACCATCGTCGCCGGCCTCGTCGTGCTGGCCGGCTTCGTCCTGTTCGAGAAGCGCAGCGACCACCCCTCGCTCGACGTCACCTACTTCAAGAACAAGGTGTTCTCGGCCGCCATGAGCGCCATCGCGCTGGTCTTCTTCGCGCTCATGGGCGTCACGTTCTTCGGCGTCTTCTACACCCAGAGCGTGCGCGGCTACTCCCCGCTGGAGTCCGGCGTGCTGATGCTGCCGCTCGCCGCCGCCCAGCTGATCTTCGCGCCGCGCGCCCGCCTGCTGGTCGACCGGTTCGGCAACAAGGCGACCACCACCGCCGGCCTGGTGCTGATCGCCGCCACCCTGGCCGCGTTCGCCACCTTCGAGGCCGACACGCCGATCTGGATCCTCGAGGTCGTCTTCTTCCTCATGGGCACCGGCATGGCGCACATCATGACCCCGACCTCGGTCGTCATCATGCAGGCGCTGCCGCGCGAGAAGGCCGGCTCCGCCTCCGCGCTCAGCAACACCTTCCGCCAGGTCGGCGGCGCCCTCGGCATCGCCGTCCTCGGCTCGGTGCTCGCCACGTCGTACCGCAACGGCATCGAGGGCAAGCTCGGCATGCTGCCGCCCGCCCTGCGCGACAAGGCCGCCGAGTCCATCGAGGCCACCCTCGGCATCGCCGGCCGGCTCGGCCCGCAGGGCAAGGCCCTGGTCACCCCCGCCAACGACGCGTTCCTGCACGCCATGCACGTCACCGCGCTGTGCGGCGTGGGCGTGGCGCTGATCGGCGCCGTCGTGACGGCCCTGTTCCTGCCCGGCAAGCCGCCGGCCGCTCAGGCGGACGAGCAGGAGACGGAGTTGGTCGCCGCCGCGGAGTGACGCGGACGCGGACCGGGACCGTACGGCCGCAGGCCGTACGGTCGTAGGTCATACGGTCGTAGGCCGTACGGTCGTACACGGGGGAAGGAGGCGGCTGCGGGACGATTCCCGCAGCACAGCGAGAGGACGGACACGACGTGAGCCTTGCCGACAGCCGGCCGCGGCCGGACGGGCCCGCGCGGGGGCGACCCCGCAGCGAGGCCGCGGAACGGGCCATCCTGGAAGGCGTGATGAAGCTCCTGGAGGAGGGCGTACCGCTCGCCGAACTCTCCATCGAGCGCGTCGCGCGCACGGCCGGCGTCGGCAAGGCCACCATCTACCGCCGCTGGAGCGGCAAGGAGGAACTGTTCGTCGACGTCGTACGCGCCGCCGAACCCCCCGACCCCGAACTCCCCGGCACCTCCCTGCGCGACGACCTCGTCGTGCTGCTGGAGTCCCTGCGCCAACGCGGGCTCGTCCACCGCACCTCGGCGATCCTGCACAACGTCTACGCGCAGATGAAGCACAGCCCGAAGATCTGGTCGGCGTACCACGCCAGCGTCATCGCGCCCCGCCGCGAACTCGGCATGGAGGTGCTGCGCCGGGGCCGGGAGAACGGCGAACTGCGCCCGGACGTCGACCTGGAGCTGGCCAACGACCTGTTCGTCGGCCCCATGCTCGTGCGCACCGCGCTGCGCCCCGACGGCGACCTCCCCGAGGACCTCGCGGAGCGGATCGTCGACGCGGTCCTGGCAGGCCTACGGCCCGTCAGCTCGACAGCCTCGTAGCACCGATGTGCACGTTTCGTCACAAACCCCGGGCGTGCCGGGAGTGACGGAACTTCTCCTCCCGCTTCGCTCGTCATCGTCTTCCGTACGGCCGTCACACGACGGCGGGAACGGAGCCGATCATCCCCTAGGGTCGTCAC
Organism: Streptomyces sp. NPDC048192; assembly: GCF_043202415.1. Classification (NCBI taxonomy): domain Bacteria; kingdom Bacillati; phylum Actinomycetota; class Actinomycetes; order Kitasatosporales; family Streptomycetaceae; genus Streptomyces; species Streptomyces sp. NPDC048192. The sequence goes on along the minus strand of NZ_JBIDAL010000003.1, from coordinate 537,069 downwards.
AGGCACGGGGGAACGACGGTGTGTGCACGGCAGGCAGTGAGGCAGACGGTATGGCGCAGCAGGCGTACATGACGGAGACGGCAGACGGCGGCTCGGGGCCCGAGCGACCGGGAACCCGGCTTCGGCGCCTGCTGCACCGGCTGCTCGACGGCTGGCGGGGCGATCGGCGCATCTGGCGCCGTGGCATCGTCCTGGCGGCGCTGGCCGTGATCCTCGCCCTGGTGATGCTGCTGCACTCGCACATCCCGAACCGGGTGGGCAACCTCGGCAGTCTCACCGAGACGTTCCTGCCGTGGCTGGGCCTGGCCATCCCGGTGCTGCTGCTCATCGGCCTGCTGCGCAGGTCGGCGACCGCGCTGATCGCCGTGATCCTCCCGGCCGCGGTGTGGCTGAACCTCTTCGGCGGGCTGCTCACCGACAAGACGGGCGCCGGCGGCGACCTGATGGTGGCGACCCACAACGTCAACGCCGAGAACCCCGACCCCGCGGGCACCGCCCGCCAGGTGGCCGCCTCCGGCGCGGACGTCCTGGCCCTGGAGGAGGTCCCGGCCGGCGCCGTACCCGTCTACGAGAAGGCGCTCGCGCCGACGTACCGGTACCACGCGGTCGAGGGCACGGTCGGCCTGTGGAGCAAGTACCCGATGAGCGACGTGCGGGCGGTGGACATCAAGCTCGGCTGGAAGCGGGCGATGCGGGCCACCCTCGCCACGCCGAAGGGCCCCGTCGCCGTGTACGTCGCCCACATGCCCTCGGTGCGGGTGAAGATGAAGGCCGGGTTCACCGCCCGGCAGCGCGACACGAGCGCCGACGCGCTGGGGGAGGCCATCGCGGCCGAGCCGCTGAAGCAGGTGATCCTGCTCGGCGACCTCAACGGCACCATGAACGACCGCTCGCTCAACGCCGTCACCTCCCAGATGCGCTCCACGCAGGGCGCGGCGGGCAGCGGCTTCGGGTTCAGCTGGCCGGCGTCGTTCCCGATGGCGCGGATCGACCAGATCATGGTCAGGGGCGTGGAGCCGGAGAGCTCCTGGACCCTGCCCCGCACCGGCAGCGACCACCTTCCGGTGGCTGCCCGTGTGAAGCTCGACACGTCGTCGTAACCCCTTGGAATACTGGGCCTGAGAGGCTTTGTTCCGCAGCTGAACATATGCTGTACGGAACCCCGCCCCCCGACCTCGAAAGGCACAGGCCCTTCATGCCCCTGGCCCTGCTCGCTCTGGCCGTCGGCGCTTTTGGAATCGGCACCACCGAGTTCGTGATGATGGGGCTGCTGCCCGACGTCGCGGACGACCTGCACATCTCCATCCCCGCCGCCGGACACCTGGTCTCGGCGTACGCGCTGGGTGTGGTGATCGGCGCCCCGCTGCTGGCCGCGCTCACCGCGCGCATGTCCCGCCGCACGGTGCTGATCGCCCTGATGGCGCTGTTCGTCGCGGGCAACGCCCTCTCGGCGTTCGCCCCCGGCGACGACGCGCTGCTGGCCGCCCGCTTCCTCAGCGGCCTGCCGCACGGCGCCTTCTTCGGCGTGGGCGCGGTCGTCGCCACGACGATGGTCCCGCCCGAGCGCAAGGCGCGCTCGGTGTCGCTGATGTTCCTGGGCCTGACGGTCGCCAACATCGCGGGCGTGCCCGCGGCGACGCTGGTCGGCCAGCACCTGGGCTGGCGCGCCGCCTTCCTGGGCGTGAGCCTGATCGGCCTGGCGGCTATCGCGTCGCTGGCGCTGCTCGTGCCGCGCGACGGGGGGCGTACGGCGGCGCCGGCGGGCCTGCGCCACGAACTCGCCGCGCTGAAGTCCCTGCCGGTCTGGCTGGCCCTGGGCACGACGGTGGCGGGCTTCGGCGCGCTCTTCGCGGCGTACAGCTATGTGACCCCGATGCTGACGGAGTCGGCCGGGTTCGCGGAGACGAACGTGACGCTGCTGCTGGCGCTGTTCGGCGTGGGCGCGACGGCGGGCAACCTCCTGGGCGGCCGCCTGGCGGACCACTCCCTGCGCGGCACCCTCTTCGGCGGCCTGACGTCCCTGGGCCTCGTACTCGCGCTGTTCCCGCTGCTGATGCGCGCGGAGTGGAGCGCGGCCGCGGCCGTCGCCCTGCTGGGGATGGCGGCGTTCGTCACCGGCTCGCCGCTCCAGCTGATGGTCATGGAGAAGGCGGCCGCGGCCCCGTCGCTCGCCTCCTCCGCCAACCAGGCGGCGTTCAACCTCGCCAACGCCGGCGGCGCCTGGATCGGCGGCCTCGCCCTCGCGGCAGGCTTCGGCACGACCTCCCCCGCACTGGCCGGCGCGATGCTGGCGGTACTGGGCCTGGGCGTGGCGAGCGTCGCGTGGGCGGTGGACCGGCGCCGGGTGACTCCGTCGGCCGGCCGCGTGGTCACGTCCCACGTACCGGAGCAGTCAGGGGCGTTGCACCACTGACGCCGGGGGCCGCGGAAGCGAGCCGCTCGGGTGAGTACGCGTACTCATCACAAGCCCCCGGCCGGCGACGAGACTTGCGGCAACACGCCGACACGGAAGGCCGGGCCGCCCATGCCTCAGCACCGCCGCACCTCAGTCCCGGTCCTGGCCCTCGCGGCCGCGGTCACGGCGTTCTGGCTGACCGGCTGCGCCGGATGGCAGGAGAGGGTCTGCCGGCCCGGCGAGGATCCGGTGCTCGCCGTGAACGACTCCGGCGGCGACTGCGTGCCCAAGGGCGAGGAACCGGCTCCGGGCTGGGCGCGCTATCCCCGGGGCAAGGTGCCCGTGTACGTGGGTGACGAGTGGGACCGGTACTGGTCCGACAGGACGCTCGACGAGAAAGGGCGTGTCGTTCCGCAGCCGCGGTGAGGGTGCGCGGCCACCGCTCCGGTCCTCATCGTCCCGCCGTCTTCTTCAGCGCAGCGGCCAGCGCCCGTGCCGTGGCCGTGTTGCAGTTCCCGAGCGCCACGAGTCCGGCGGGCCGGTCGTACCGGCCGGCGAAGCTCGGCAGGTCCACGCGGAGCGAGGGGAGCGTGATGCCGTGCAGGGCGAGGGCGGACCGCAGGTCCTCCACGCAGAGGGTCACGTCGTAGATGGTGGGGGAGGGGGAGTCGGGCATGGCTGCGGGCCGCCTTCCGTGCGGTGTGTGACGAACGCCTCACAGACTGTCGCTCGGCTGGCTACCGTGAAAGAGGTTTCGCGTTCGCGACCGGGGCAGCGAAAGGTGAGCGATGGCACGGCGCAAGGACATCGACGGCTCGACGAGCGTCCCCACCTTCTACGGCAAGGAGTTGCGGTGGAAGAGGGAGGCGGCGGGCCTGTCGCTGGAGGCGTTCCTCGAGGGCAGCTTCTACGGCAAGACCTACCTCAGCGACATCGAGCGCGGTGAGCGGAGAATGCCGTTGGATCTGGCCCGGCATGCGGACCGGGTGCTGAAGACCGACGGGTTCTTCGAGCGGCATTGCGAGGATGTGCGGAAGGCGCGGAGGGGCCCGCATGCCGCCTACTTCGAGAAGGTCCTGGAGGCCGAGAGGTACGCGGAATTCATCGAGGAATGGTGCCCCATCACCTTCCCGGGCCTGCTCCAGACAGCGCCGTATGCGCGGGAACTGGTCAGGTCGGCCCACCCGGCGGCCTCCGACGAATGGGTCGAGGAGAAGGTGACGGCCCGGCTCGCTCGTGCCCGCCTCTTCGAGGAGGACCACTCCACCCCGGAGTACTGGGTGGTCCTGCACGCGTCGCTGGTCACCGAACCGCTGCTGTCGCCCCAGGACATGACCGCGCAGCTTGACCGCATCGTGGAGCTGGCTGACCGGCGCCGGATCACTCCGCAGATCGTTCCGCGGAAGTGCCGCACGTATCCCCTGATGGCCGCGCCCATCATGGTCATGACTTTTCCGGACGCCCCGCCGCTCATCTACACCGAAGCGTCCTACAGCGGTGACACCATCGATGATCCGGCCCTCGTGAAGCAGTACCGCAAGGCATACGATCGGCTCAGGGCCGTCGCGCTGTCACCAGACACGTCCCTCGCCATGATCAAGGCAGCGGCAGAGGATTTCCGAAATGGCAAGCAACCGGATCGACTTGAGTGACGCTCTCTGGTTCAAGAGCAGCTACAGCAACGGCGACGGCGGCAACTGCGTAGAAGTCGCCGGCAACATCCCCGGCGTCGTCCCGGTCCGCGACTCCAAGTCCCCTGACGGCCCCGCCCTCGTTGTCGCCGCATCCGCCTGGACCCCCTTCGTCACCGCCCTGAAGCCGGCGTCGGCGTAACGCAAAGGGGGCCCGGGGTCTCAGTGACCCCGGGCCCCTTCCGCTCGGCGGAGCGTCAGCGTGTCAGTGCTTCTTGGCGTACGACTGGACGTAGCCGTTCGCCGGGGAGCCCACGCCGGTGACGTCGTCGTACCCCTTGACCGCGGACAGGGAGCTGTCCTTGCCCAGGCTGCGGACCGAGGTCAGCAGGCCGTCGGCGGCGTCGAAGCCGTTGGCGAAGTCGATACGGGCGACCGCCAGGCCGGAGCCCGTCGGGTTGTCCGTGACGTCGTGGAAGGCGCCCTGCTTGCCGTACTTGGAGTAGATCGTCGGGTTGGCGAAGCCGATCGCCTTGCCGCCGCGGGCCTCCTGGGCCAGCGCCTGGACCGCCGCGATCACCGGAGCGGCGAGCGAGGTGCCGCCGATGCGGTACTCGCTGTACTGCTGCGAGCCGTCCGGGAAGGTCTGGGTCTGGCCGACCAGGAAGCCGGTGTTGGGGTCGGCGATGGCCGCGATGTCCGGGACGACGCGGTTGCCGTCGGCGCTGTTGGCCTTGGCCAGCGCGTCCGGGACGACGCCCTTCTGGTAGTACGGCTCGGCGACCGTCTTGCTGGTGCCGCCGCCCGCGCCCGAGGTGAAGGCGCCGGGGAAGTTGGTCCAGCTCTTGCCGTCGGCCGACAGGGTCGCCTTCTCGGTGCCCCAGCCGGTCTCCCACTCGTACGTGTTGTCCTTGCCCACGGCCAGGGACGTACCGCCGACCGCCGTCACCCAGGCGGAGTTGGCCGGGGTGTCGACCTGCTTCGTGCCGGTGTGGGCGACCTCGTCGCCGTTGTCACCGGAGGAGAAGTAGAAGCCGATGCCCTGCACCGCGCCCAGCTGGAAGACCTGGTCGTAGGCGGCCGCGAGGTCCGGGGTCTGGTTGGCCTCGATGTCGCCCCAGGAGTTGGAGACGATGTCGGCCAGGTGGTTGTCCACGACCTTGCTCAGCGAGTCCAGCAGGTCGTCGTCGTAGCAGGAGGCCGCGCCGACGTAGGTGACGTCGGCGTCCGGGGCCACTGCGTGCACGGCCTCGACGTCGAGGGTCTCCTCGCCGTACCAGCCGGCCGCGCCGCACTCCTTGGTCTTGGTGTAGTTCTTCGGCAGCACCTGGTGCAGCTGGCTGGTCTTCCAGGCGGCGTCGCCGTTCTTCACCGCGTACTTGCCGGCGTCGTAGGCGATCGTCGGGGAGGCGTACGCGTCCGTGATGGCGACGCGGACGCCCTTGCCGGTGTAGGTGCCGGCGCCGTAGGCGGCGCGCAGCTGCTTGCCGGTGTAGCCCTTGATCGCGTACGGGATCTTCTGGCCGTACGCGTCCGGGAGCGTGGTCGCGATGTTCGAGCCGTAGTACGAGGAGAACGGCCCGGCGTTCTTGAACACGGCGTCCGGCGGCGGCAGCTGGTCGTCGTGGTTGGCCTTGTGCGGCGCGCTGTCCAGGCCGGTGACGGTGAGGACGGCGCCCTTCAGGCTCTCCGGGACGGAGGCCGTCTGCGCCGGGGCGCGGTAGGTCTTCGAGCCCTTGGCGTAGTTGTGCAGCTGGGTGCCGAACGCCTTCTCGGCGGCGGCCACGTCACCGGAGACGGCGACGTAGTGCTGGGTGACCTCGGTGACCTTCAGGCCGGCCGACGTCAGCCAGGACTTGACGGCGGCGACCTGGGCCTTGGTGGCCCCGAAGGCGGCCTGCGCCTTCTTGGCGCTCAGGTACTTGCCGTACAGCGGCGAGCTGGGGTCGGACACGGCCTTGGCGTAGGCGGCGAGGCCCGCCGCGTCCTTGCCGGCCAGGTAGACCCGGGCGTTCACCTGGGCGCTGTTCGAGGTCGCGCCCTTGTCCGCCTTGGCCGTGGCCCACAGCGGCTTGGTGCCCTTGATTGCGGTACGAGCGGGACTGTCCGCGGCGTGTGCCGCGGGTATGCCCAGCGCCAGCGCGCCGGCGACCATGGGCAGTGTCGCTGCCATGCTCACGGCGCGCAGCTTGGCGCGGTTGGATCTCATAGAACCCCCTGCGATGCGGTTCGCATGCATGTAGTGGCTGATGCTCATGCGTCCGCGTGCCGGCCCGCGGCGGTTCGGCCGACCGTATGGATCACACGATGGGGGTCACTCTTTCGATGAACCGTTCATGCCAGGGGAACGGAATGGTCAAGAGAAGCTCAAGTAACCGTCAGTTAGGGCGATTTGAGCCGCTCTGTCCTCACAGGTCGATTACGAAACTGCTGTCCCGCTTTCACGAACGCGGCGCGGAGTCCCGCTCCTTGAGCATCTGTGCCATCACCTGAAGCTCCGACTGCTGCGCGTCGACCATGCCCTGCGCGAGCCGCTTCTCCACGCCGACGGTGCATTTCCGGACACACCCCTCGGCCATGTGGATCCCGCCCTTGTGATGCTCCGTCATCAACTGCAGGTAGAGGATCTCGGCCTGTCTGCCGCTGAGCCACTGCAGCTTCCTCAGCTCCGTGTTCGTCGCCATGCCCGGCATCAACGAGCCGTCCCCGCGCTCGGGCATGTCGCCCATGCCCATCCACGCCATCGGCGGCTTCGCCGACACCTTCGGCAGGCCCCACAGATCCAGCCAGCCCAGCAGCATGCCGCGCTGGTTGGCCTGCGTCTGCGCGATGTCGTAGGCCAGCCGCCGCACCTCCGGGTTCTTCGTGCGGTCCCGGACGATGTACGACATCTCCACGGCCTGCTGGTGGTGCACGGCCATGTCCCGGGCGAACCCGGCGTCCGCCGACTCCGCGCCCGGCGCCTTCGGGGCCGGAGCGCCGGAATCCTCGGCGACCGCGTAGGTGGCCGCGCCGGCCGCGACGAGCGCCGCCGCCGCGGCTCCGGCGATCCAGCCGGCGTGCCGCCGCTTCACTACATCGCCCCGCTGGTGCAGGCGGCACCGGGCTCCGGAGTCTGCGGGCCCTGGACGTAGGCGGCGAAGAACCTGTCCACCTCGGGGTCCGACGCGCTCTTGACGGCCACCTGGTGGCCCCATGCCGACAGCATCAGCGGCGCGGCCTGGTTCTCGTACGGGCTCATCAGCGAGTACGGCGTCTTCTTCACCTTCGCCGCGAGCGCGTCGACGTCCGCCTTGCTCGCCTTGCCGGTGTACGTCACCCAGACCGCGCCGTGCTCCAGCGAGTGCACGGCGTTCTCGTCCTGCAGCGGCTTGGTGTAGACGGTGCCGTCGCAGGTCGCCCAGACCGGGTTGTGGTTGCCGCCGACCGGCGGGTGCATCGGGTACGACACCTTGGTCTGCACATGCGTCCGCGCCAGCTTCCCGGACCAGGTCCGCACACCGTCCTTGCCGGTGACCCAGTGCCCGGAGTCCCCGGAAGTCCCGGAGTCCGCGGCGGGCTTGGCGTCGCTCGCGGTGTCCTTCTTCTTCCCGGACTGGGAGTCGACCAGGACCACACCGCCGACGACGAGTCCGGCGACGACCACCACGCTCGCCGTGACGGCGACGACGCGGTTGCGGCGCTCGCGCACGCGCTCGGCTCGACGCATTTCCTCGATGCGCGCCTTGCGCGTCGCGCCGCTGTTCTTGGCGGAACCCATGAGGTGTCCTTCTGGGGGAAAGGGCCGGCAACGGGAAGGGTGGGGCCCGCTGATCGTAGTGGGAAAGGAGCTCACTTCCGTAGACCGGACGCGGCCAAGAGTGACCGGGAGAAAATTTGAACGAGGGATGCGTATTACCTAGGCTCGTGGTATGCGGCTCCTGCGCTCCACCGACCTGGCCCTGCGCGTCCTGATGCGACTGGCCGTGGCCGGCGACGCCACGCCCACCACCCGCCAGGTCGCGGAGGACATGGACGTGCCCTACACCCACGCCGCGAAGGTCGTCGCCGAACTCCAGCACCTGCGCCTGGTCGACGCCCGGCGCGGCCGGGGCGGCGGTCTGGCGCTGACCGAGAAGGGCCGTACGGCCTCGGTCGGCGCGGTGGTACGCACCTTCGAGGGCGACGGGGACGTCGTCGACTGCGAGGGCACCTCGGGCACGGCCCCCTGCCCCCTCAACTCCGGCTGCCGCCTGCGAGGCGCCCTGCGCCGGGCCCAGGAGGCGTTCTACGCGGCGCTGGACCCGGTCACCGTGGCGGAGATCGTCACCGCCCCCACGGGTCCGCTGCTGCTGGACATCTCCCGGGGGCCGCAGGGAGGTTGACCGTCGCGGCTCCGCACGGCGTGCCGCGGACCCGCGAGGGCCGCTCCATACCCGCAGGGCCCGGTGTCCGGCGGTCGTGCCGCCCGGCACCGGGCCCTGGAAGGCGAGTCGCCGCGGCGCGTGGACGGCGGCCGCGACGGCCGGTTCAGCTGCCCTGCCGGGCCAGCCACAGGTCGGGGCCGAAGACCTCGTAGTGGATGTCGGCCGGGGCCACACCCTTCTCGATCAGCTGACCGCGCACCGCGCGCATGAAGGGCAGCGGTCCGCACAGGTACGCGCGCGTGCCGGCCGGTACGTCGATGCCGGCGAGGTCGACCAGGCCGGTGCGGGCGTCCGGCCCGGCGTCGCGCTCGTAGAAGAAGTGCACCGAGGCGTCCGCGAGCTTGCCGGCGTACGCCTCGTGCTCGGTGCGCAGGGCGTGGCCGGCGGGGGAGCGGTCGCCGTGGACCACGGTGACCGGAGCGGTGTGCCCGTTCGCCGCGAGGTCGGCCAGCATCGCGACCATCGGGGTGACGCCGATGCCCGCGGAGGCGAGCAGCAGGGGGGTGCCGGCGTCGGCGTCCAGGACGAGGTCGCCGTACGGCTCGGACAGGTGCAGCACGTCGCCGGCCCGCACGCGCGCGTGCAGGTGGTTCGAGACCTCGCCGTCGGGGGTGGCACCGTCGCCGGTCACGCGCTTGACGCTGAACTGGCGAAGCGTCTCGCCCGGCGCGCCGGACAGGCTGTACTGCCGGATCTGGCGGGCGCCGTCGGGCAGCTCGACCTGGACGGAGACGTACTGGCCGGCGCGGAAGTCGCGCACCGGGCCGCCGTCGGCCGGGCGCAGCCGGAAGGTGACCACGTCCGCGGTCTCCTCGACGCGCTCCACGACCTCCCAGGGCCGCCGCTCGGTGCTGCCGCTCTCCTCGTACAGCCGCTTCTCGATCGCCATCAGCGCGTTCGCCATCAGCCAGTAGACGTCGGTCCAGGCGGCTGCGACCTCGGGGGTGACGGCGTCGCCGAGGACCTCGGCGATGGCGGCGAAGAGGTGCTCGTGGACGACCGGGTAGTGCTCGCGGGCCACGCCCAGGGAGGCGTGCTTGTGGGCGATCCGGCCGAGCATGGCGTCGGGCCGCCGGCCGGGGTGGTCCAGCAGGTGCGTGGCGAAGGCGGCGATCGAGCCGGCGAGGGCCTGCTTCTGGGCGCCGGAGGCCTGGTTGCCGCGGTTGAACAGGTTCCGCAGCAGCTCGGGGTGGGCGGCGAAGAGCCGGGCGTAGAACCGCTCGGTGATGTCGCCGATGGCCGCGCCGACGGCGGGAAGGGTGGCGCGGACGGTGGCTGCGGACTGCTCGGTCAGCATCGGGACTCCTTGCAACTCGACTGGTCAAAACGCTAAGAAAAGTTGCATCTCAGATGCAAATTAAACGGGCGTGGTATCCCTCACTCCCCTCGCCCTGCGGACCGGTCCCGCTCGCGGCGGATCCGGACCGCCCATTACGGATGTCGGCCCGAGCAGGCAAGATGGGCGACACAGCAGTACATCCGCCGTACGCGAGGCGTTCAGGCCGAGGACGCGTCCGCGATCAAGGTCCGCAACGCGCACGAAATGGTGTTGTGGTGGGATGCTCAGGTGCCGACCGCCTCCCGCGGGACCGAGGACAGGCGGCCTGACCAGCAAGGATGGGGAATCGGAAGATGGACAAGCAGCAGGAGTTCGTGCTCCGGACACTGGAGGAGCGCGACATCCGGTTCGTACGCCTGTGGTTCACGGACGTGCTGGGCTTCCTGAAGTCCGTCGCCGTGGCCCCCGCCGAGCTGGAGCAGGCCTTCGACGAGGGCATCGGCTTCGACGGCTCCGCCATCGAGGGCTTCGCCCGGGTCTACGAGTCCGACATGATCGCCAAGCCCGACCCGTCGACGTTCCAGGTCCTGCCCTGGCGCGCGGAGACCCCCGGCACCGCCCGCATGTTCTGCGACATCCTCATGCCGGACGGCTCGCCGTCCTTCGCCGACCCGCGGTACGTGCTCAAGCGCGCCCTGGCCCGCACCTCCGACCTGGGCTTCACCTTCTACACCCACCCCGAGATCGAGTTCTTCCTGCTGAAGGACAGGCCGCTGGACGGCTCCCGCCCCACCCCGGCGGACAACTCGGGCTACTTCGACCACACCCCGACCAACGTCGGCATGGACTTCCGCCGCCAGGCGATCACCATGCTGGAGTCGATGGGCATCTCGGTGGAGTTCTCCCACCACGAGGGCGCCCCCGGCCAGCAGGAGATCGACCTGCGCTACGCCGACGCGCTGTCCACGGCCGACAACATCATGACGTTCCGCCTGGTCATGAAGCAGGTGGCGCTGGAGCAGGGGGTGCAGGCGACCTTCATGCCGAAGCCGTTCTCCGAGCACCCCGGCTCCGGCATGCACACCCACCTGTCCCTCTTCGAGGGCGACCGGAACGCGTTCTACGAATCGGGCGCCGAGTACCAGCTCTCCAAGGTCGGCCGCTCCTTCATCGCGGGCCTGCTGAAGCACGCGGCGGAGATCTCCGCGGTCACCAACCAGTGGGTGAACTCCTACAAGCGCATCTGGGGCGGCTCCGAGCGCACGGCCGGCGCGGGCGGCGAGGCCCCGTCGTACATCTGCTGGGGCCACAACAACCGCAGCGCCCTGGTCCGCGTCCCGATGTACAAGCCCGGCAAGACCGGCTCCGCGCGCGTGGAGGTCCGCTCCCTCGACTCGGGCGCCAACCCGTACCTGGCCTATGCCGTCCTCCTGGCCGCGGGCCTGAAGGGCATCGAGGAGGGCTACGAGCTCCCGCCGGGCGCCGAGGACGACGTCTGGGCCCTGTCCAACGCCGAGCGCCGCGCGATGGGCATCGAACCGCTCCCGCAGAACCTCGGCGAGGCCCTGACCCTCATGGAGAGCAGCGACCTGGTCGCCGAGACCCTCGGCGAGCACGTCTTCGACTTCTTCCTGCGCAACAAGCGCCAGGAGTGGGAGGAGTACCGCTCGGAGGTCACCGCGTTCGAGCTGAAGAAGAACCTGCCGGTGCTGTAGGCGCAGGCCGGGGCGGGTTTCCGGCGCAGGGGCGGCGGGGTCGGCGGGCATGAGCCGCCGGTCCGGTCGCCCCTGCGTGCGTTCCGGGCTACTGGGCGACCGGCCTTCTGACGCGCTCGCTCTCGTCCCGCACGAGCAGGGAGAGCAGCGAGGCCACGGTCAGGCCGGCTTCCGCGGGATGGCGCAGCACCTTGTCCGGCTCGATGCGGTAGGTGTTCGTGCGCCCGTCCCGGGTGTGGGAGAGGTAACCGTCCTGCTCGAGGTCGGAGATGATGCGCTGGACGGCGCGCTCCGTGAGCCGGCAGCGGGCGGCGATGTCGCGGATCCGGATGTTCGGGTTGTCGGCGATGGCCGCCAGCACGCGCGCGTGGTTGGTGATGAACGTCCATCCTGTGTGAGGTTCCGGCACTCCAACCATGCCCCGCATTTTAGGGGAGGCCGTTGCCGGAACCTAGATACATGACATAGATTTCAGGTAATCGCTGACGCCCTTCTGCGATGAAGCACCACGGAAGGAGCCCGAAGGTGTCCTGGGACGAGGCCGGCATGGCAGGACTCACGAGCGACGCCGGCGGCACGCAGGGCTCGTACCGGGCCGACGGACCTGGCCCGGAAACCGGGGTGGCCCAGTACGAACGGGGCGGCGCCTGGGTCGTCGCCGCCCGCGGCTGCTATGACATGCAGTCGATCGAGCCTCTGGCGGACGCGCTCGACGCCGCCGCCCGGAAGCATCCGAAGGTGGTCCTGGACGCCTCCGGTGTCGCCTTCGCGGACTCCTCGTTCCTCAATCTGCTGATCCTCACTCACCAGACGGGCACCCTGCGGGTGGCCGCACCGCCGTGGCAGCTCCAGCGGCTGCTCGAGATCACCGGAGCCGACACCGTCCTGGAGATCAGGGAGACCGTGGAGGAGGCCGCCGCATCCTGAGCCCTGGTCGTCCACGCTTCTGGACTCGGCCAGCAGTCGAACGTGTGCCTCTGAGTCGCCGATGTGCATACATTCAGTGATCGTGAAGCTGGTGGTGCAGGTCAAATTGCTGCCGACGCCGGACCAGGCCACGGCGCTCGGAGCGACCCTGCGCGCTTGCAACGAGGCCGCCGACTGGGTCAGCGAGGTCGCTCATAAAACGGGTGTGAAGAGGTCCTTCGTACTGCGCAGGCACACCTACGCCGAGATCAGGGCCCGGTGGCGCCTGGGCGCGCAGGCTGCGCAGCATGTGATCAAGAAGGTTTGTGACGCGTACGCCGCGTTGAGGGCCCACAGGCAGGGCGGGAATCCGGGCAGGCCCGGCTCGAAGCGGTACCGGCAGGCCACGGCGAAGCCGATCGCCTTCCGGGCCGAGGCGGCTCAGCCGTACGACGACCGGATGCTGTCCTGGCAGATTGCGAATCGCCGGGTCTCCGTCTGGACCCTGCACGGGCGCGTGAGGGACGTGGCGTTCACCGCCTCTCCGGAACAACTGGCCACGTTGGCGTTGTACCGCAAAGGAGAGTCCGACCTGTTGTGCCGGGACGGCATGTGGTTCCTGCACGCCACCTGCGAGGTGCCTGAAGCGCCGACGAACACCGACCCGGTGGACTTCCTGGGGATCGACCTGGGCATAGTGAACAGGCCCGGCGGGCCAGAGACATCAACCACAAGATCGCGAAGCATGTGGTGGCCGAGGCTGAACGCACCGGTCGCGGTATTGCCCTGGAAGACCTGACGGGCATCCGTGAGCGGGTACGGCTTCGTAGGCCCCAACGGGCCACCCACTCCAGCTGGTCGTTCTCTCAGTTGGGGGCGTTCATCGCGTACAAGGCCCGCCGGGCAGGGGTGCCGGTGGTGTACGTCGATCCGGCCTACACCTCCCGCTTCGCGTGCCGGAACTGCGGATTCGTTGATCACGCAGACCGGAACGGCTCCCGCAACATCCGTGCCGGTGCATGTGAGTTGTGGCGATGCGGGGCCCAGTCGACGGCCCCTGCCCCGCCCCCGAAAACCAAGGGTGGGGCTGGACGCAGACGCAGCATCACCGCCGGTGATGCCCGTTGTGCAAGCTCGGGAACCTTGGGTTCCAGTAGTCGACCGAGTTGATGTACGGCGTGCTCGAGGAACCGGTGAAGGCCGTCCCCGGGGGTGAAGAGCGGATGAACGCCGGGTACCTGCGCCCCATGACAGCGAGGATCCTCGTGGGCACCTGCGGCTGGACCGACCGCGCACTCCTGACGAGCGGCTGGTACCCGCCCGGCCACCGCGACCCGGAGGGCCGGCTGCGCCACTACGCGACCCGTTTCCCCGTCGTCGAGGCCGACTCCCCGTACTACGCCCTCCCCGCGCCCCGCACCACCCGGCTCTGGGCGGAGCGCACCCCGCCCGGCTTCCGCTTCGACGTCAAGGCCTTCTCCCTCCTCACCGGCCACCCCACCCGCCCCGCCGCCCTGCCCCGGGACTTACGCGACCGCCCCCGCGACGAGGGCCTCCTGAACGAGGTCTGGACCCGCTACGCCGAGGCCGTCGCCCCCCTGCGCGACTCCGGCCGCCTGGGCACCCTCCTCTTCCAGTACCCGCCGGCCCTGACCCCCGGCCCGGACGCCGAGGCCTTCATCCGCGCCGCCAGGGAACGCGCCCGGGAGTGGCCCTTCGCCGTGGAGTTCCGCAACCCCGCCTGGTGGCGCAGCGACCGTACGGCCGCCTTCCTCAGGGACCTGGACGCCACGGCCGTGGCCGTCGACGCCCCCGGCCTCCCCCCGACGGCCCCCGTGACCACGCCCCGCCTGGCCGTGATCCGCTTCCACGGCCGCAGCCCGCACTGGGGCACGGGCAGCAAGGAGGACCGCTTCCGGCACACCTACACCACCGCCGAACTCACCGAGTGGCTGCCCCGCATCCGGTCCCTCGCGGCGGCGGCCGAGGAGGTCCACGCCCTCTTCAACAACTGCTGCGGCGACGCGGCGCCGAACGCGGCGCACGCCCTGCTGACCACGACGGTGCCGCGACCGCGTGCGGAGGGAAGCGGCCGTACCGGGCGGTGTCCGCCCGCAGCAGCCGGCGAAGACGGACACCGCGCCGGGCCGAGGCCGGACCCCACCTTCGGCGGCACCGACTGAAAACCAACCGCAGGCGCTCCCGCAGCGCGAGTCCCTGCGGGCACAGGCCACCGCACCGCGGACCCACAGCACCCGCAGGGGCGCAAGCACCCGCATGGACCCCCGTGCCGCGCACCGCCCGCCGCCCCCAGCCGCCTTCTTACCCAGACGCCCCCAGCCACCCAAGCCCCCGACCCCGCCGGCCCAAGCCCCCCAAGCCCGCCGGCTCCCCTCCAGTTAGGCTCTGGCCAGGAAGACCGCATCGAGGGGAGGCCACGGACATGACGCCGGGGCGCAGAAGCAGCACCTTCACCCGCCTGCTCCGACACGGCTTCACCGACCCCTCCGCCGCCGAGCACCTCCTGGACGGCCCGGAACTCGCCCCCGTCCGCAACGACCCCGTCCTCCTGGAAGCCCTCGGCGCCACCGCCGACCCCGACCTCGCCCTGCACGGCCTGGTCCGCCTCCTGGAGGCCCAGCCGACGCCCACCGCCCACCGGGAACTGCTGGACACCCTCATCGCGGCCAAGCCCCTGCGCGACCGCCTCCTCGGCGTGCTCGGCGCCTCCGCGGCCCTCGCCGACCACCTGGCCCGCCACCCCGCCGACTGGCAGGCCCTGGTCACCTACGAGCCGAGGGACCTCCACCCCGGCGTCGAGGAGTTCGAACGCGGCCTGGCCGAGGCCACCGACCCCGTCACCCTCCGCGTCGCCTACCGCCGCTGCCTGCTGTCCATCGCCGCCCGCGACGTCTGCGGCACCACGGACGTCGCCGAGGCGGCCGCCGAACTCGCCGACCTCGCCACCGCCACCCTCCGCGCGGCCCTGGCGCTGGCGCGGCAGAACGCGCCCGAGGACGCCGCCGCCTGCCGCCTCGCGGTGATCGCGATGGGCAAGTGCGGCGGCCACGAGCTGAACTACGTCTCCGACGTCGACGTGATCTTCGTGGCGGAGGCCACCGAGCAGAGCACCGAGACCGAGGCCCTCAAGGCCGCCACCCGTCTCGCCTCCCACCTCATGCGGATCTGCTCGGAGACGACCGTCGAGGGCTCCATCTGGCCCGTGGACGCCAACCTGCGCCCCGAGGGCCGCAACGGCCCCCTGGTGCGCACCCTCTCCTCCCACCTCGCCTACTACCAACGCTGGGCGAAGACCTGGGAGTTCCAGGCCCTCCTCAAGGCCCGCCCGGTCGCGGGGGACGCCGAACTCGGCCAGGCCTACGTGGACGCGCTCCAGCCCCTGGTGTGGAAGGCGGCCGAGCGCGAGAACTTCGTCGCGGACGTGCAGAAGATGCGCCGCCGCGTCGTCGAGAACATCCCCGCCGCCGAGATCGACCGCGAGCTGAAACTCGGCCCCGGCGGCCTGCGCGACGTCGAATTCGCCGTCCAGCTCCTGCAGTTGGTGCACGGCCGCACCGACCAGTCCCTGCGCAGCGGCACCACCCTCGACGCCCTGCACGCCCTGGCCGCCGGAGGCTACGTCGGCCGCGACGACGCCGCCCGCCTGGACGAGGCGTACCGCTTCCTGCGCTCGATGGAACACCGCATCCAGCTCTACCGCCTGCGCCGCACCCACCTCGTGCCCGCGGCGGAGGAGGACCAGCGGCGGCTGGGCCGCTCCCTGGGCCTGCGCACGGACCCGGTGGCCGAGCTGAACCGCGAGTGGAAGCGGCACACGGGCGTCGTACGCCGGCTGCACGAGAAGCTCTTCTACCGGCCGCTGCTCGACGCGGTGGCCCAGCTGGCCCCGGGCGAGGCCCGGCTGAGCGCCGAGGCGGCCCGCGAGCGCCTGGTCGCCCTCGGCTACGCGGACCCGGCGGCCGCCCTGCGCCACCTGGAGGCCCTGGCCTCCGGCGTGACCCGCAAGGCGGCGATCCAGCGCACCCTGCTGCCGGTCCTGCTCGGCTGGTTCGCGGACTCCGCGGACCCGGACGCGGGCCTGCTGAACTTCCGCAAGGTCTCCGACGCGCTCGGCAAGACCCCCTGGTACCTGCGCCTGCTGCGCGACGAGGGCGCGGCCGCCGAGAACCTGGCCCGTGTGCTGTCGGCGGGCCGCCTCGCCCCCGACCTGCTGATGCGCGCCCCCGAGGCGGTGGCCCTGCTCGGCGACGGCGACGGCGGCGGCCTCGCACCGCGCGGACGCGCCGCGCTCGAGCAGGAGATCCTCGCCGCCGTCGGCCGCGCCGAGAACGCCGGGCAGGGCGTCACCGCGGCCCGCGGCGTGCGCCGCCGCGAGCTGTTCCGCACGGCCGCCGCCGACATCGTCGGCTCCTACGGCACCGAGACCAGCCCCGCCGAGGCCGACCAGGGCGCCCTGGTGGACCGGGTCGGGGCGGCCGTCTCCGACCTCACCGCGGCCACCCTCGCCGGCACCCTGCGCGCCGTGGTCCGCGACGGCTGGGGCGACACGCTGCCCACCCGGTTCGCGATCATAGGGATGGGCCGGTTCGGCGGACACGAGCTGGGCTACGGCTCCGACGCGGACGTCGTCTTCGTGCACGAGCCGCAGGACGGCGTGGACGAGCACGAGGCGTCCGCCGCCGCGAACAAGGTCGTCGCCGAGATGCGCCGCCTGCTGGCGCTGCCCAGCGCCGACCCGCCGCTGCTCATCGACGCCGACCTGCGCCCGGAGGGCAAGTCGGGCCCGCTGGTGCGCACCCTGAAGTCGTACGAGGCGTACTACCGCCGCTGGTCCCTGGTCTGGGAGTCGCAGGCGCTGCTGCGGGCCGAGCCGGTCGCCGGGGACGAGGAGCTGGGCCGCCGCTTCACCGGGCTGATCGACCCCCTGCGCTATCCGCGCGGCGGGCTCGGCGAGGACGCCGTGCGCGAGATCCGCCGGCTGAAGGCCCGGATGGAGTCCGAGCGGCTGCCGCGCGGCGCCGACCCGAAGCTGCACACCAAGCTGGGCCCGGGCGGGCTGTCCGACGTCGAGTGGACCGTCCAGCTGTTCCAGCTGAGGCACGGCTGGGAGCAGCCCGGTCTGCGCACCACCCGGACCCGCGAGGCGCTGGCCGCCGCCCGCGACGCCGGGCTGCTGTCCGCGGAGGAGGCCGAGATCCTGGACGAGGCCTGGGTGCTGGCGACGCGGGTGCGCAACGCGGTGATGCTGGTGCGCGGCCGGGCCGGGGACACCTTCCCCACCGAGCCCCGCGAGCTGGCCGCCGTGGGCCGCTATCTGGGTTACGGCGCCGGCCACGCCGGGGACATGCTGGACGCCTACCGCCGTACCGCCCGCAGGGCCCGCACGGTGGTGGAGGAACTGTTCTACGCGGACTGAGCGGACGGCGCCGGCTCCGCCGCCCGGAGCGGCGCCGGCGCCCGTCTCGGCAGGGCGTGGGGCAGCGCCCCGAACCAGCAGCGCGCCACGGCGAACCCGAACGCCAGGCACAGCACGCCGCCCACCGCGTCCAGCCAGAAGTGGTTGGCGGTGGACACGATGACCAGCAGGGTGGCCGCCGGGTAGAGCAGGCCGAGGACCCGCGCCCACGGCACGGACGCCAGCGCGAACACCGTCAGCCCGCACCACAGCGACCAGCCGATGTGCATCGACGGCATCGCGGCGTACTGGTTGGACATGTCCTTCAGGTCGCCGGAGGCCATCGAGCCCCAGGTGTGGTGGACCATGACCGTGTCCACGAAGTGCCCGCCGCGCATCAGCCGCGGCGGCGCGAGCGGGAACAGGTAGTAACCGAGCAGGGCCACACCGGTCGTGGCGAACAGCGCCAGACGGGCCGCCGAGTACCGTCCCGGATGCCACCGGTACAGCCACACCAGCACGCCGATCGTGACCACGAAGTGCAGCGTGGCGTAGTAGTAGTTCATACCGACGATCAGCCAAGTCACCGAGTTCACCGTGTGGTTGACGGACTGCTCGGCGGCGATGCCCAGATGGTGCTCGGCGCGCCACACCCAGTCGGCGTTGCGCAGCGCCTTGCCCCGCTGCTCCGGGACGGCGTTGCGGATCAGTGAGTACGTCCAGTAACTCACCGCGATCAGAAGGATCTCGAACCAGAGCCGGGGCCGCCGCGGGCGCCTCAGCCGGCCCACGAGACCGCCGCCTGCCCCGTGCTCGACCTCGTCCGTGACGGAACCCGGAACGGCCACCTCCTCGCGACCTTCCGACTGCGTCACGGTCGAGTCACTCATAGCCATCAAGTCTGCCAGAAAAGGCGTCCTCGACCGATCATCCCAAGGTCGGGTCCGGGCCGCACCTTCTACGACGTACGGACGACATGCGGCGCCGAAGCCGTCGAACCGCGCACCACCAGCTCCGGCATGAACACGAACTCGCTGTGCGGCGCGGGCGTCCCGCCGATCTCCTCCAGCAGCGTGCGCACCGCGGCCTGTCCCATCGCCGGCACCGGCTTGCGGACCGTGGTCAGCGGCGGGTCGGTGAAGGCGATCAGCGGGGAGTCGTCGAAACCCACCACCGACACGTCCTGCGGCACCTCAAGACCCCGCTGCCGGGCGGCCCGTATGGCGCCGAGCGCCATCATGTCGCTGGCGCACACCACGGCCGTGCAGTCCCGCTCGATCAGGGCGGTCGCGGCGGCCTGCCCGCCCTCCAGCGTGTACAGCGAGTGCTGGATCAGCTCGGACTCGACCGCCTCGGCGGTGAACCCCAACTGGTCCTGCACGGCCCGGACGAAGCCCTCGATCTTGCGCTGCACCGGCACGAACCGCTTCGGCCCGAGGGCGAGCCCGATCCGGGTGTGTCCGAGCGACACCAGATGGGTCACCGCGAGCGTCATCGCGGCCCGGTCGTCGGGGGAGATGAACGGCGCCTGCACCTGCGGCGAGAACCCGTCCACCAGCACGTACGGCACGCCCTGCGCCCGCAGCCGCTCATAGCGGGACATGTCGGCGGTGGTGTCCGCGTGCAGCCCGGAGACGTAGATGATCCCGGCGACCCCGCGGTCCACCAGCATCTCGGTCAGCTCGTCCTCGGTCGAGCCGCCCGGGGTCTGCGTGGCGAGCACCGGCGTGTATCCCTGGCGGGTCAGCGCCTGGCCGATGACCTGGGCCAGGGCCGGGAATATCGGGTTCTCCAGCTCGGGGGTGATCAGCCCGACCAGGCCCTCGCTGCGCTGCCGCAGCCGCACCGGCCGCTCGTAGCCCAGCACGTCCAGCGCGGCCAGCACGGACTGGCGGGTGGTGGCGGCGACGCCCGGCTTCCCGTTCAGGACCCGGCTGACGGTCGCTTCGCTCACCCCCGCCTGCGCAGCGATGTCGGCAAGCCGTGTGGTCACGGCACTGGACTGTACCGGGCGTATGCCGCCTTGCACACCGACGGGACGCCGGGTTCGAGCGGCCGGACGGCCCGCCCTGGGTTGCTGCCTCATCGGGCTCCCTCGCATGGATGGTGGCAAGAGCTTGCAGAGTCTTGCACACGTGTCGGCCGACTGCTGAGCGGTAACGACAGGGTAACCATCGTGTTCCCTTGCACTTTTTTTCTGCAAGGTCTTTCGCAACGCTTACAACGCTGTTACGTTCCTGGTCGCCCGGCGGCCGCAACGGCGCAGTCGGCAAGACGGCAGGGACGGCGGACGGGACCGCCCTGCATCACGGGCTTTAACCCTCAAGGAGAACTCATGCGGCGTGGCATAGCGGCCTCCGCGCTGGTGGCGTCCCTCGCCCTGGCGGCGACGGCCTGCGGCAGCGGGAGCGACAGCGGCAGCGGCAAGTCGGACGGCCCGGTCACCATCACCTGGTGGGACACCTCCAACGCCACGAACGAGGCGCCGACGTACAAGGCCCTGGTCCAGAAGTTCGAGGCCGCCAACAAGAACATCAAGGTCAAGTACGTCGACGTCCCCTTCGACCAGGCGCAGAACAAGTTCGACACCGCGGCCGGCTCCAAGGGCGCCCCGGACGTGCTGCGCTCGGAGGTCGGCTGGACCCCCGCCTTCGCGAAGAAGGGCTACTTCCTGCCGCTGGACGGCACCGAGGCCCTCGCCGACCAGGCCAAGTTCCAGCCCAGCCTGCTCCAGCAGGCGCAGTACCAGGGCAAGACCTACGGCGTGCCGCTGGTCACCGACACCCTGGCCCTCGTCTACAACAAGGCCCTGTTCAAGAAGGCCGGCATCACCGAGGCGCCCAAGACCTGGGACGAGCTGAAGTCCGACGCCGCCAAGATCCAGGCCAAGACCGGCCAGTACGGCTACTGGGGCTCGACCCAGGCCTACTACGCGCAGACCTTCCTGTACGGCGAGGGCACCGACACCGTCGACGCCTCGGCCAAGAAGATCACCGTCGACTCGCCGGCCGCGAAGAAGGCCTACGGCACCTGGCTGAGCACCTTCTCCGGCAAGGGCCTGCACAAGGCCGACACCACCGCCGACGCCTACGCCCACATCCAGGACGCGTTCGTCAACGGCAAGGTCGCCGCGATCATCCAGGGTCCCTGGGAGATCACGAACTTCTACAAGGGCAGCGCCTTCAAGGACAAGTCCAACCTGGGCATCGCCACCGTCCCGGCCGGCTCCACCGGCAAGGCGGGCGCCCCGACCGGCGGCCACAACCTCTCGGTCTACGCCGGCTCGGACAAGGCCCACCAGGAGGCGGCGCTGAAGTTCGTGAAGTTCATGACCTCGGCGTCCTCCCAGGAGACCATCGCCCTGAAGAACTCCACCCTGCCGACCCGCTCCGACGCCTACACCGCCCAGGTCAAGGCCGACCCCGGCATCGCCGGCTACCAGTCCGTGCTGCCGGCCGCCCAGCCCCGCCCGGCGCTGCCCGAGTACAGCTCCCTGTGGGGTCCGCTCGACACCGAGCTGCCGAAGATCGCCGGCGGCAAGGAGTCGCTGGACCAGGGCCTGAGCAACGCCGAGGCCGCCATCGGCAAGCTGGTGCCCGACTTCAGCAAGTGACACCCGGTCGGCCGTCGGATCCTCGCTCAGGAGGGGAAGGATCCGACGGCCACCGCCCTGTGCCCGGCCAACTCCTTGATCCTTTGAAGGTGTCGAACCATGACAGTCGCCATCGACCGCGCGACCGGCAAGCGCCGCGGTGACCGCGCGCCTCGGCCCGGGCTGGGGCAGCGCATCAAGAACGGCTACCAGAGGTACTGGTACGCCTACGCGATGATCGCACCGGTGGTCGTCGTGCTCGCCGTGATCGTGGGCTACCCGCTGCTCCGCGGCGTCTACCTGACCCTCACCGACGCCAACAGCCTGAACTCGGCCCGCACGATCGGCGTCAACCACATCCCGGCGACGTACAAGTTCATCGGGTTCGGCAACTACAAGGACATCCTGTTCGGCCCGCTGTCGTACGACCGGTTCTGGTCGCACTTCATCTGGACCGTCGTGTGGACGGCCGCCTGCGTCGCCCTGCACTACACGATCGGCCTGGGCCTCGCGCTCATGCTCAACGAGAAGCTGCGCGGCCGCACCTTCTACCGGGTGCTGCTGGTCCTGCCCTGGGCGGTGCCGACCTTCGTCACCGTCTTCTCCTGGCGGATCATGCTCTCCGACTCCGGAGTGATCAACCAGATCCTGCACGCGGTGCATCTGCCCCAGCCGCAGTGGCTGGAGGACACCTTCTGGCAGCGGTTCGCCGCGATCATGGTCAACACCTGGTGCGGTGTGCCGTTCATGATGCTCTCGCTGCTCGGCGGACTGCAGTCCATCGACTCCTCGCTGTACGAGGCCGCCGAGATGGACGGCGCGACCGCCTGGCAGCGGTTCCGGCACGTCACCCTGCCGGGGCTGCGGTCCGTCAGCTCCACCGTCGTCCTGCTCGGCATCATCTGGACCTTCAACCAGTTCGCCATCATCTTCCTGCTGTTCGGCCCGACCAGCGCCCCCGACGCACAGATCCTCGTCACCTGGGCCTACTTCCTGGGCTTCGGACAGCAGCCGCGCGACTTCGCCCAGTCCGCCGCGTACGGCGTACTGCTGCTGTCCATCATCACCGTCTTCACCTCCTTCTACTTCCGCTGGCTGAAGCGCAATGACCAGCTCGCCGTCTGACGCCGCAGGAGCCGCCGCCATGAGCACCACGACCCTGGAAAAGACCGAGGCCGGTCCCGCCCCGGCCGCACAGCCCCCGCGGCGTGTGCGCCGGCGCGGCGAACGCGGCCCGCTCGGCGCCGCCCTGCTGCACGGCGGCCTCGCCGTCGCGAGCCTGATCGCGCTCGCCCCGGTGGCCTGGCTGATCTACCTGTCGCTCGGGCCCGACAAGGACGACTACCTGCACCCGGGCAAGATCGCCGCCAAGGCCGGCTTCTCCAACTACAGCTTCGTGCTGCAGCACACCGGGTTCTTCGACTGGTTCAAGTCGACGATGATCGTGGCCCTCGGCACCACCCTGATCGGCGTCCTCGTCGCCGCCACCACCGGGTACGCGGTCTCCCGGATGCGCTTTCCCGGCTACAAGCAGCTGATGTGGGTCCTGCTGCTCACCCAGGCCTTCCCGATCGCCATCCTGATCGTGCCGATGTACGAGATCTTCAGCCGGCTCGACCTCATCGACACCTACTGGGCGCTGATCATCATCAACTGCACCACGGCCGTGCCGTACAGCGCCTGGCTGCTCAAGGGGTACTTCGACACCATCCCCTTCGAGATCGACGAGGCCGGACGCGTCGACGGGCTCAGCCCGTTCGGCACGTTCTTCCGGCTGATCCTGCCGCTGGCCCGGCCGGGCCTGGCCGTCGCCGCCTTCTACAACTTCATCACCGCCGTCGGCGAGGTCGCCTTCGCGACGACCTTCATGCTGGACGACTCCAAGTACACCTTCGCCGTCGGCCTGCAGACCTTCGTCAGCGAGCACGACGCCCAGTGGAACTACATGGCCGCCACCGCGGTGCTGATCGCGATACCCGTGTCGGTGTTCTTCTACCTCGTGCAGAAGAACCTCGTCACCGGCCTCACCGCCGGCGGCACCAAGGGCTGACGGCCGCTTTTGAAGAAGGCCCCCTGCCCCCGCGCCCCAGTCGGGCGCGGGTAGGCGGCCGCGGTGCCGATCCGACCCCGCTGACACCGCGGCCGCCTCGCATCCGTTCCCCGGTCCGTCTCCGCAGCCGTACCGCATCCACGCGCCCATGACCCGAACCCGTTTACCTCTCAAGGACGCCATGAGCCAGCAGCACACCGCCGCACCGGCCCCCCGCTCCGTCGCCGTCACCGACCGCCGTCGCGACTGGTGGCGGGACGCGGTCATCTACCAGGTCTATCCGCGCAGCTTCGCCGACAGCAACGGCGACGGCATGGGCGACCTGGAGGGCGTACGCTCCCGCCTGCCGCACCTGCGCGACCTGGGCGTGGACGCCGTGTGGCTCAGCCCCTTCTACGCCTCCCCGCAGGCCGACGCCGGCTACGACGTCGCCGACTACCGTGCCGTCGACCCGATGTTCGGCAACCTCCTGGACGCCGACGCGCTGATCCGCGACGCCCACGAGCTGGGGCTCAGGATCATCGTCGACCTCGTCCCCAACCACTCCTCCGACCAGCACGAGTGGTTCAGGCGCGCCCTCGCCGAGGGCCCCGGCTCCCCGCTGCGGGAGCGCTACCACTTCCGCCCCGGCAAGGGGAGGAACGGCGAACTGCCGCCCAACGACTGGGAGTCCATCTTCGGCGGCCCGGCCTGGACCCGGGTGACGGAACCGGACGGCACGCCCGGCGAGTGGTACCTGCATCTGTTCGCGCCCGAGCAGCCCGACTTCAACTGGGAGCACCCGGCCGTCGGCGACGAGTTCCGCTCGATCCTGCGCTTCTGGCTGGACATGGGCGTCGACGGCTTCCGCATCGACGTGGCCCACGGCCTGGTGAAGGCCGACGGCCTGCCCGACCTCGGCGCCCACGACCAGCTCAAGCTGCTGGGCAACGATGTCATGCCGTTCTTCGACCAGGACGGCGTGCACGAGATCTACCGCCAGTGGCGCCGCATCCTGGACGAGTACTCCGGTGAGCGCATCTTCGTGGCCGAGGCCTGGACCCCGACCGTCGAGCGCACCGCGAACTACGTCCGCCCGGACGAGCTGCACCAGGCCTTCAACTTCCAGTACCTGTCGACGGAGTGGGACGCGAAGGACCTCCGTACGGTCATCGACCGCACCCTGGAGGCCATGCGCCCCGTCGGCGCCCCGGCCACCTGGGTGCTGTCCAACCACGACGTCACCCGGCACGCCACCCGCTTCGCCAACCCGCCCGGCGTCGGCACCCAGATCCGCACGGCCGGAGACCGGGAGCTGGGCCTGCGCAGGGCGCGCGCCGCCACCCTCCTCATGCTGGCGCTGCCCGGCTCGGCGTACATCTACCAGGGCGAGGAGCTGGGCCTGCCGGACGTCGTCGACCTGCCCGACGAGGTGCGCCAGGACCCGGCGTACTTCCGCGGCGCCGGCCAGGACGGCTTCCGCGACGGCTGCCGCGTGCCGATCCCGTGGACGCGAGAGGGCTCCTCCTACGGCTTCGGCAGCGGCGGCAGCTGGCTGCCCCAGCCGGCCGGCTGGGGCGAGCTGAGCGTGGAGGCGCAGACCGGCGTCGCCGGCTCGACGCTGGAGCTGTACCGGGCCGCGCTGGCCGCCCGCCGCACCCGGCCCGACCTGGGCGCGGGCGACGCCGTGGAGTGGCTGCGCGCCCCCGAGGGCGTCCTGGCCTTCCGGCGCGGCGAGTTCGTCTGCGTCACCAACACCACCGGGGAGTCGGTGACGACCCCGGTGTACGGCCGGGTGCTGCTCGCCAGCGGCGAGGTGACCGAGACCGACGACGAGACGAAGGTCCCGGCCGACACGACCGTCTGGTGGACCACGGCGCAGTGACGGCGCAGTGACACGAGGCGAAGGCCCGCCGCCACGCGGCGGGCCTTCGCCCTTCCCGCTCCCGGCCGCCGTTTCGCCCGTTTTGGTTGCCGCGCACGGGAGTTGGTAGTACACACACGGCAGGGCCTGTCGTGCGTCGGGGGAGACGGTCGCCATGGGGGAGCAGCGCACGGAGAGCGGCCTGACGCCGCTCGCCGAAGCCGTCGCGTACTGGCCGGAGATCCAGCAGGCGGAACCGCTGCTCGCCGCCGAGATCGAGGCCATGGAATGGGAAGCGGAACCGCATCTGACCGAGCGGGACCGGGAGGATGGTCCGGAAGATGATCGTCGGCGCGTGCAGTGCGGCGCGCGCCGCCGGGCCGGACGCCGTGCACGGCGTGCTCGCCCCCCGGAAGGCGGGCATCGAGAAGTACATCGTGGAGTCGGCGGGGATCAGGGCCCGCAAGCGCTACGCCTGGGGGCTGTGCCTGGGGGCGATCGCGAGCATCGTGCTGCTCATCGCGGTGGGGCTGAGCATGAAGGACATCGCCGTCGCGTTCCGGCACGCCTTCGTCGGCAGCCACGACCTCACCGAGGAGGAGTTCTTCGCGCTGCGGGACGCCCTGGCCTGCCTCGGCGGCGGCACCATCGGGGCGGTGCTCAGCGTGCTGCTGCGGATGGGGACGGGGCTTCCGGTGTCCTATCGCACGACGAGCGGCAGGGACGCGTTCTTCCGCATCGTGCTGGGCTGGATCTTCGCGGCCGGCATCATCAGCCTCGTCAAGGGGCACATCGTCGCGGTGTTCCCGGACCCCAGCGAGGACCTGCTGAAGGCCGCGCACCCGTTCGCCGATCCGATGGTGGTGGAGTCCTTCTTCTTCTGGATCGGGGTCGGCATCCTGGCCGGCTTCAACGAGCGCTGGGTCAAACGGCTGATCTCCCAGCCGGTGACCGATCCGAAGAAGTGACCGCGCGGGGGCGCGGCCGCGGGGACGTCAGGCCCCGCGGCCGCGCCGGTTGCTACTTCCAGGTGTCGCTGGTGGTGTATCCGGAGGAACTGCCCGTCGTGTACGAGCGGTTCGTGCCGGACTCCCAGGTCACGTTCCCGGAGGCGTCCTTCTTGAGGTACTTGTAGGTGAAGGACGTGTTCTTCGGGACGATCACCAGCCTGCTCCACTTCGGGTACGCGGCCGAGGACAGCGGGATCGCGTCGCCGGTGTTCCAGGAGCCGAGGGACGGCAGGGAGCCCACGACGTAGACGTTGGTGCCCCAGTCGGTCGTGGCGTTCTCGTTGAAGGTGACGTCGGTGGCGTCCGTGTCGGCCACGTTCCAGGAGTTGTCCAGGGTGAGTGCCGACGTGGTGGTGGCCGCCGACCTGTTGGCGTTCGACTCCCAGGTGACGTTGCCCGAAGCGTCCTTCTTTATGTACTTGTAGGTGAAGGACGTGTTGACCGGGACGTTCACCTCGCCGGACCAGACCGGGTAGCCGGTGGACGACAGCTTGACCGCCTTCGAGGTGTCCCAGCCGCCCAGGGCCGGGATCGAGCCGCTCACGTACACGTCCGTGCCGGACGTCGTGGGCGCGTACTCGTCGAAGGTGGCGCTGACCGTGTCACCGGAGGTGCCGCCCGCGTCCCCGCAGCCCACCGTGCAGGTGTAGGAACCGTTGTAGAAGGCGACCGCGCTCTTCGCCGGGATCGTGATCGACGCGCTGCCGCCGGAGACGGTCACCGCCGTCGCGCCGCCGTCGACGACGTTGCGGTACGTGCCGTCGGCCATGCCCGTCGTGAACGTGTACGTGGCCGCCGAGGTGCCGTTGTTCAGGGCGAAGAACCCCTTGCCGCTGCGCCCGAAGCCGATCACGGACGACGACTTGGTCTGCCAGTCGGACACCGCGGCCGTGTCGGTCGCGTTGTGCCAGGCCACCATGCCGACCACGGCGGTGTCCCGGTCCAGGCAGTACCAGGCGCCCCCGGAGCAGTCCGTGTTCGTGACGAACCCGGCGGAGTTCGGCGGGGCCTGGTCGCTCTGCGTCCACTCCCAGGAGGCGTACACCGTCGGCGTCGACCACTTGTAGGCCAGCTGGAAGAGGTTGGCGAGCTTGTAGGTGTCGCCGTCCTTGTACGACATGTCCGTGCCGTTGCGCTCGGTGTCGTGGTTGGTCACGAAGGACACCGAGTTCGCGGCGGGCAGGATGCCGGACGACGACAGCGACGCCAGGTCGCTCACGTTGCCCTGGAACGCCGACTTCAGCTTGGCGGCGTAGGTGAAGTCCAGGACGTCGCCGGTGCCGTAGTAGTCGCTGGGCTGCGGGGTGGCGCCCGGATAGACCTCCTGGAAGACGTACGGCGCGGTCCCCGAGGTGGTGTGGGTCAGCTTGCCCTCGATCGCCGCGAGGTCGGCCGCCGGGATGTGCTTGGCCGCGTCGACCCGGAAGCCGTCCACGCCCAGGGCCAGCTGGGAGTTGAGGTAGTCCGCGATCCCCGCCCGCACGGTGTCCGAGCCGGTCTTCAGGTCGGGCATGCCCAGCAGTTCGCAGTTCTGGACCTGGGTCAGGTTGGAGTAGTCCTGGATGGTCAGGTCCGAGGTGGGGCACTGGCTGGAGTCGTGGTAGTCGCCGCGCGACCAGTTCGGGGTGGTGTACTTGTCGGTGATGGTCGTGCCGTTGTAGCCGGTGCCGGTCTGCGCGGCGGTGTGGTTGATCACCGCGTCCGTGTAGACCTTCACCCCGGCCTTGTGGCAGGCGCTGATCATGGCGGCGAACTTCGCCTGGCTGCCGAAGCGGCTGTTCAGGCTGTAGGAGTACGGCTGGTAGACGTCCCACCAGTAGTACGAGGACTGCTTGAGGGACTCCTCGGGCGGCGCCACCTGGACCGCGCCGTAACCCGCCGGGCCCAGCACATCGGTGCACTCCGAGGCGACGGAGTCCCAGTTCCACTCCCAGAGGTTGGCGATCACATCGCCCTTGGCGGTGGTGTCCGCCTGCGCGGACGACGCCGGCAGGGCGAGCACGCCGGCGAGGGCGAGCGCGCCGGCGGCCACGGCGCCGGCCGTGCGGCGGACGGGCCCCGGCGGACCGAGGGTGCGGTGTCGGTTTCCGGTCATGTGCGGCTCCGAAAAGGTGTGGGGGTTCAACAACCGGTGAGAGTGAGGCAGTTGAGAAGGGCACGTCAAGAGTGGCGCTGAAACTTCTTGCTATGAGTTTCAAGACTCTTGCAGCAATGCTTTCGGCGGCGATACGGTCGCGCGGGGTCGGACCCAAGAGAGCCGCTTGCGCTAGGAGTTACCGCCTGTGATACCGAGAGCGAAACGGGCCGCGGCCGTCACCGCCGCAGCCCTCGCCGCCGCACTGATCCAGCCACTGGCGGCGCACGCCGCCAGTCCGCCCGCGCCCCCTTCGGACGCCTCCCTCGCCGCCCAGCCGGCCCGGCACGACGACACCCGCGAGCAGTTCTACTTCGTCATGCCGGACCGTTTCGCCAACGGCGACACCTCCAATGACAGGGGCGGACTGACCGGCTCCCGGCTCAGCACCGGCTACGACCCCACCGACAAGGGCTTCTACCAGGGCGGCGACCTCAAGGGCCTGACGAAGAAGCTCGACTACATCAAGGGCCTGGGCACCACCGCCATCTGGATGGCCCCGATCTTCAAGAACAAGCCCGTCCAGGGCACCGGCGCCAACGCCTCCGCCGGCTACCACGGCTACTGGATCACCGACTTCACCCAGGTCGACCCGCACTTCGGCACCAACCAGGACCTGAAGAACCTCATCTCCAAGGCGCACGCCAAGGGCATGAAGGTCTTCTTCGACGTCATCACCAACCACACCGCCGACGTCGTGGCCGACCGGGAGAACTCCTCCGACTACCGCTCCAAGGGCGCCTTCCCCTACCTGGCCGAGGACGGCAGGCCCTTCGACGACGCCGACTACGCGGCCGGCGGCAGGAAGTTCCCGGCGGTCTCCCGCGCCTCGTTCCCGTACACGCCGACCGTCGCCGACCGGTCCAAGGTCCCGGCCTGGCTCAACGACCCGACGATGTACCACAACCGGGGCGACTCGACCTTCGCCGGCGAGTCCGCGACCTACGGCGACTTCTCCGGCCTGGACGACCTGTGGACCGAGCGTCCCGAGGTCGTGCACGGCATGGAGAAGATCTACGAGCGGTGGGTGAAGGACTTCGCCGTCGACGGCTTCCGGATCGACACCGTCAAGAACGTCAACATGGAGTTCTGGACGCAGTGGGCGACCGCGCTCGACCGGTACGCGGCGGCGCACGGCCGGAAGAACTTCTTCATGTTCGGCGAGACCTACTCGGCGGACACGAACGTCACGTCCCCGTACGTCACCCAGGGCCGCCTCGACGCCACCCTCGACTTCCCCTTCCAGGACGCGGCCCGCACCTACGCCTCCCAGGGCGGCAGCGCGCAGAAACTGGCGAGCGTCCTCGGTGACGACTACAAGTACACGACCGACAAGGCCAACGCCTACGAGCAGGTCACCTTCCTCGGCAACCACGACATGGGCCGCATCGGGTACTTCCTGAAGCAGGACAACCCGAAGGCGTCCGACGCCGAGATCCTGAAGAAGGACGAACTCGCCAACGAGGTGATGTTCCTCAGCCGCGGCAACCCGGTCGTCTACTACGGCGACGAGCAGGGCTTCACCGGCGCCGGCGGCGACAAGGACGCCCGCCAGACCATGTTCGCCTCCCAGGTGCCCGACTATCTCAAGGACGACGAGATCGGCACCACCCGCACCCACGCCAGCGACTCCTACGACCCGAGCGCGCCCCTGTACCGGCAGATCGCCGCGCTGTCCAAGCTCCGCAAGGCCAACCCGGCCCTCGCCGACGGCGTCCAGACCGAGCGCTACGCCGCCGACGGCGCCGGGATCTACGCCTTCACCCGGACGGACGCGAAGACCGGCCAGGAGTACGTCGTCGCCCTGAACAACGCGGACGAGCCGAAGACGGCGACCTTCGCGACCGGCTCGGCGGACATGTCGTACCGGGGCATCCACGGCGCCACGGACACCGTGACCTCCGACGGCGACCGCAAGGTCACCGTCACCGTCCCGGCCGAGTCCGCCGTCGTCTACAAGGCCGCCGGCGCCCTCGCCGAGCCCGCCGCCAAGCCCGTGATCACCCTGACCGCCCCGGCCGCCGGAGCCACCGGCACCGTGGACGTCACCGCCGACGTCGACGGCGGCGGGCTGAACCGGGTCGTCTTCGCCGCCCAGGTCGGCGACGCCAGGTGGCAGGTGCTCGGCTCCGCCGACCACGCCCCGTACAAGGTCACCCAGACCCTCGGCAAGGACGTGCCCGCCGGGACCGCGCTGCGCTACAAGGCCGTCGTCGTCGACTCCGCCGGGCACACCGCGAGCGCCCTGGCGAGCAGCACCTCCGGCACCCCGCCTGCACCCGAGGTCCCCACGGCCTCCTCCCGCGACTACGCGATCGTCCACTACCAGCGCACCGACGGCGACTACGGCGACTGGGGCCTGTACGCCTGGGGCGACATCGCCGACGGCGAGGCCACCACCTGGCCGGCCGGCCACCCCTTCACCGGCCGGGACGCCTGGGGCGCCTTCGCCTACGTCAAGCTCAAGCCCGGCGCCTCCAACGTCGGCTTCCTGGTCGTCGACAAGAACGGCGACAAGGACGTCTCCGCCGACCGGAGCATCGACGTCACCAAGACGGGCGAGGTCTGGGTCCAGCAGGGCAAGCCGGACGTCCTGACCCAGAGGCCCGACTACCCGGCGCAGGACAAGACCAAGGCCGTCCTCCACTACCACCGCGCCGACGGCGACTACGAAGGCTGGGGCCTGCACGTCTGGACGGGCGCCGCGAACCCCACCGACTGGTCGAACCCGCTGAAGCCGGTGAAGACTGATGCCTATGGCGCTGTCTTCGAGGTGCCGCTCGCCGAGGGTGCCACCAGCCTCAGCTACATCATCCACAAGGGCGACGACAAGGACCTGCCCGCCGACCAGTCACTCGACCTCAAGGCGAGCGGCTACGAGGTGTGGCTGTTGAACGGCCAGGAGAAGTACCTGCTGCCGCAGCCCGCGGGCAGCGCGGCCGCCCTCGACCTGACCACCTCCAAGGCGGTCTGGATCGACCGGGACACCGTCGCCTGGAACGGCGCCGACGGCGCCGCCTCCACCCAGCTGCTGTACTCCCACGACGGCTCGATCGCCGTCAAGGACGGTGCGCTGACCAGCGACGACGAGCGCTGGATCCGGCTGGAGAAGACCACCCTGACCGACGCCCAGAAGGCGAAGTTCCCGCACCTGAAGGACTACACCGCCTGGTCCGTCGACCCGCGTGACCGCGGCCGTGTGCGCGCGGCGCTGCGGGGCCAGCTGGTCGCCTCCCAGCGCGCCGCCAACGGCGCCGTGCTCGCCGCGACCGGCGTGCAGATCGCGGGCGTGCTCGACGACCTGTACCCGGCCGCGACCAAGGCGCAGCTCGGCCCGGTCTTCCACGACGGCAGGCCCACGCTCTCCGTGTGGGCGCCGACCGCGCAGAGCGTCTCGCTGGAGCTGGACGGCTCCCTCAAGGCCATGCACCGCGACGACACCACCGGCGTGTGGTCCGTCACCGGCCCGGCGTCCTGGAAGGGCAAGCCCTACCGGTACGTGGTGAAGGTGTGGGCGCCCAGCGTCCGCAAGACGGTGACCAACAAGGTCACCGACCCCTACTCGGTCGCCCTGACCGCGGACTCCGAACGCAGCCTGGTCGTCGACCTGAACGACAGGGCGCTCGCCCCGAGCGGCTGGTCGTCCCTGCGCAAGCCCAAGGCGGTACCGCTCAGGGACGCCCAGATCCAGGAGCTGCACATCCGGGACTTCTCGGTCGCCGACACGACCGTCCCGGCCAAGGACCAGGGCACCTATCTGGCCTTCACCGACAAGAACAGCGACGGCTCGAAGCACCTGCGGGCGCTGGCGAAGTCCGGCACGTCGTACGTGCACCTGCTGCCCGCGTTCGACTTCGCCACCGTCCCCGAGAAGAAGACCGACCAGGCCACCCCCGGCTGCGACCTGGCCTCCTACCCGGCCGACTCCGACCAGCAGCAGGCGTGCGTGGCGAAGACCGCCGCGAAGGACGCCTACAACTGGGGCTACGACCCGTACCACTTCACCGTCCCCGAGGGCTCCTACGCCACCGACCCGGACGGCACCGCCCGCACGGTGCAGTTCCGCAGGATGGTGCAGTCCCTCAACCAGGACGGCCTCAGGGTCGTGATGGACGTCGTCTACAACCACACGGCGGCCAGCGGCCAGGCGGACACCTCCGTCCTCGACCGGATCGTGCCCGGCTACTACCAGCGGCTGCTCGCCGACGGAAGCGTGGCCAACAGCACCTGCTGCTCCAACACCGCGCCCGAGAACGCGATGATGGGCAAGCTGGTCGTGGACTCGATCGTCACCTGGGCCAAGGAGTACAAGGTCGACGGATTCCGCTTCGACCTCATGGGCCACCACCCGAAGGCCAACATCCTCGCCGTCCGCAAGGCCCTCGACGCGCTGACGCCGAAGAAGGACGGCGTCGACGGCAAGAAGATCATCCTGTACGGCGAGGGCTGGAACTTCGGCGAGGTCGCCAACGACGCCCGGTTCGTGCAGGCCACCCAGGCCAACATGGCCGGCACCGGCATCGCCACCTTCTCCGACCGCGCCCGTGACGCCGTGCGCGGCGGCAGCCCCTTCGACTCCGACCCCGGCATCCAGGGCTTCGCGTCCGGCCTCTACACCGACCCCAACTCCTCCACCGCCAACGGCACCAAGGAGGAGCAGAAGGCCCGCCTGCTGCACTACCAGGACCTGATCAAGGTCGGCCTGACCGGAAACCTCGCGAAGTACCACTTCACGGACACCGACGGCAAGGAGGTCACGGGAGCGGAGATCGACTACAACGGCTCGCCCGCCGGCTACGCGGACGCACCCGGCGACGCCCTCGCCTATGTGGACGCGCACGACAACGAGTCCCTCTTCGACGCCCTGACCTACAAGCTCCCCAAGGACACCTCCGCGTCCGACCGGGCCCGCATGCAGGTCCTGGCCATGGCCACGGCAGCCCTGTCGCAGGGGCCGGCCCTGTCCCAGGCGGGCAGCGACCTGCTCCGCTCCAAGTCGCTGGACCGCAACTCCTTCGACAGCGGGGACTGGTTCAACGCCATCCACTGGAACTGCGCCGACGGCAACGGCTTCGGGCGCGGGCTGCCCATGGCGGACGACAACCAGTCCAAGTGGGACTACGCCCGGCCGCTGCTCACCGGCGTGAAGGTGGGCTGCCCGCAGATCACCGGCGCCTCCGCCGCGTACCGGGACCTGCTGAGGATCCGCACGACGGAGAAGGCGTTCTCGCTGGGCACGGCCGCGCAGGTGCAGGACGCGCTGTCCTTCCCGCTGTCGGGGAAGGACGAGACCCCGGGCGTCATCACCATGAGGCTCGGCGACCTGGTCGTCGTCTTCAACGCCACGCCCGAGCGGCAGGAGCAGAGGATCACCGGCCTGGCCGGCGCCGCCTACCGGCTGCACCCGGACCAGGCGAAGGGCGCCGACCCGGTGGTGAAGACCTCGTCCTACACGGCCGGCACCGGCACGTTCAGCGTCCCGGCGCGGACCGTGGCGGTGTTCCAGCGGGCGGGCGCGTAGGGTCGGGGCGTCGTCCGGACAGACAGGAGCACTCATGCCGCAGATCACCGTGGACTACTCGTACAACGCCGAGATCCACTCGGAGGCGTTCGTACGGGACCTGCACAACGCGGTCGTCGACATCGCTGCGGCCCGGCCCGAGGCCTGCAAGACGCTGTTCCGGGAGGCCAACACCGGGTACGGGTACGAGGGTCTGACGGACGAGAGCCACCACGTCGTGCACGTGACCATCGGTCTCCTCGCCGGACGCGGCGAGGAGACCAAGGCGCGGCTGACCGAGGCCGTGCTCGACCTGCTCCGCAAGCACCTGGCCCCGGAGGACGGCGTCACCCTGCACGCCTCCGCCGAGGTCCGCGACCTCGACGCGTCCTACCGGAAGTTCGACCGGTAGGACGGGGGCGCGCTCAGGGCGCCAGGGACAGCAGCCGGCCGACGAGCTCCGCGAAGGGGCCGTCGGCCGGCTCGTCCTGGACCATCCTCTTCAACAGGGTCGCCATGTCCTCGTCGTAGGCGGCGCTGACCGCGGCCAGCGCGGCGAAGTCGTGCACCAGCTGGACCTCCAGCTCGGCACGCGGGATGCGCCGGCCGTCCAGCCAGATCAGCGCCGTGGACTCGGCGAGGGAGATCCAGGAGCGCACGACCAGCTCCAGCCGCGGGGACGCGTCCGTGACACCCAGGTGCGACAGGATCTGCACGTAGGCGGCCTGCCGTACGGAGTCGATGAGCGCGTTGGTGGCCGACGCGTGTTCCTTCGAGCCGACTCCGTCGGCGGGCACCGCCGGACCGCCGCGCATCAACGCCGAGAAACCCGGCCCGTGTTCGTCCACGAAGTCGAAGAAGCGGCACATCACCCGCAGCAGCCGCGCACCGAGCGGGCCCTCGTGCGGCTCGTCGAAGCGGGCGGCGAGATCCTCCGCCGCCCGCTTCAACGCGGCCTCGTACAGGCTGAGTTTGCCGGGGAAGTAGTGGTAGACCAGCGGGCGCGAGATCCCCGCCGCCGAGGCTATCTCGTCGATGGAGACCTCGTCGGGCGAGCGCTGGCTGAACAGTTCGAGGGCGACGCCGATCAGCTGCTGCCGCCGCTCCTCGACGCCCATCCTGCGGCGAACCCCGGTACTCATGCGCACACCTTACCGATCGGATGACCGATCCGATCGGGCGCAGGTGTTCACATATCGAGCACCAAACGATCACCGCGGGCCCGCGAGACGCAGATCAGCATCGAGTCGTCCCGCTCCTCGTCCGTCAGCAGCTCGTCGCGGTGGTCGATCTCCCCTTCCAGCACCCGCTGCTGGCAGGTGCCGCAGAACCCCTGCTCGCAGGAGTAGGCCACCCCGGGCAGCTCCCCGCGCACGGCGGCCAGCACGGAGGTGCCGGCCGGCACCGTCACCGTCCGCCCGCTGCGCCGGAGTTCGACATCGAACTCCGCGTCGCCGCCGGACGGCGCACGCGGCGCGAACCGTTCGAGGCGGACGTCCGGGAAGCGATCCGCGACCGCCGCCATGAGGCCCTCGGGACCGCAGCAGTACACGGCGGCGCCCTCGCCGGCCTCCAGCGCGTCGAGGCCGGGCCTGCCCTCCACGACGGCCACCCGGCCCCGTCCCAGCTTCTCGACCTCCTCCAGGAACGGCATCGAGGCCCGGTCGCGCCCCGCGTACAGCAGCCGCCACTCGGCGTGTGCCGGCAGCGCCCGCAGCATCGGCAGCAACGGGGTGATCCCGATCCCGCCCGCGACGAAGACGTACGACTCCGCCTCGACCAGCGGGAAACGGTTCCGCGGGCCCCGCACCTCGAGTTCCATGCCCTCGGTGATCTGCTCGTGCACCTCGCGCGAGCCGCCCCGCCCGTCCTCGACCAGCCGGACCGCGATCGTGTACGAGGAGGTGTCCTCGGGGTCGCCGCACAGCGAGTACTGCCGTACGACCCCCGAGGGCAGCACCAGGTCGACATGGGCTCCGGGCTCCCAGCGCGGCAGGTCGTGCCCCTCCAGGCGGAGTTGGACGACCCCGTCGGCCACTGTCTCGTGCGAGGTCACCAGCAGCCGCAGGGCCCGCGAGCGCGGCCGGCCCGAGACCGGCTCCTCCAGCGCCGGCATCGGCCACAGCGGAGAGACGCGGATGCGGCGGCGCAGTGCCCGCCGGGTCAGCAGGGCGGCGCCGGCGACGAGGGCGACGTTGCGCAGCTTCGGCATCAGGCGGCCCTCCGCTCCGCCGCCGTGGCCGCGGGGGAGGCGGCGAGGTAGGCGACCGCCTGCGCGGTGTCGCCCTCCTGGGAGGGGTGGTAGCCGCGGCTCAGATAGCGGGGGATGGACCTGAGCATGTCCCCGGTCGACGGAAGCAGGCCCCGCCGGCCGCGGAGGTGGAAGTCCTTGAAGGTGGCCCGGCCGTCGATGAGGGTCGGGTCGTTCTCCATGAAGAACCGCGCCCCGCGCTGCCACAGGAACACCAGCGCCGTGAAGGCCGTGGCCCAGGTCCGCACGCGCCGGCGGTAGCTGCCGTCGACGTGCAGGAACAGCTCGAAGGCGACCGAGCGGTGCTCGACCTCCTCGGCGCCGTGCCAGCGCAGCAGGTCCAGCATGGTCGGGTCGGCGCCGCGCCGGTCCAGCTCGTCGGCGTTGAGCACCCAGTCGCCGAGGAACGCGGTGTAGTGCTCGATGGCCGCGATGAGGGCGACCCGCTCCATCAGCCACCAGCGGCGCGGCCGGCCCGGCGGCAGCGTGCGGTCGCCGAGCAGCTTCTCGAAGAACCAGTCGATCTGCGCGGTGTACGGCGTCGGGTCGAGCCCCTGCTCGCGCAGGTGCGGCAGCACCTCGTCATGGGCCTGGGAGTGCATCGCCTCCTGGCCGATGAACCCGATGACGTCCTCGCGGAGCCGCTCGTCGCGGATGTACGGCAGCACCTGCTTGTACACGTGCACGAACCACCGCTCACCGGCGGGCAGCAGCAGGTGCAGCACGTTGATGGTGTGCGAGGTGAACGGATCCCCCGGCACCCAGTGCAGCGGCGTGCCGTCCCAGGAGAAGGACACCTTGCGTGCCTTGAGCGGCACCCGGGCCTGCGTATTGGACATGGCGTCAATGTACTGACGAGTAGCAGCTCTGAGAACCCCTGTGACGGCCCTTGTTTACGTCAGTGTCAGTAAGGAGGCCCGGTAAGGAGCGTCAGTGAGGGCTGTCTAGTGCAGGCCCTCGATCCGGGAGCCGTCCGTCAGCGTGCCCGTCAGCGTGGCCCGGGCCCCCTGCTCGGCCCTGGCCACCAGGAACTGGCCCTGCCCGGCCGCGGTGACCCCGCCGCCGGCCCGGATGGCCGCCGTGTCCCTGTCGCCCGCCGCCAGCAGATACCAGTGCCCCGCCGCGGACTTCCACAGCACCCCGGCGAGCACATGGGGGTCACGCGGACCGCAGGACCGGCCGTCCGTGCCCTTGGCCACCACCGCGCCGGCCGGCCCGCCCGGCGTGCGGAACTGGGCCAGCGCGCCCGTGCCGTCGCCGCGCCAGGTCTCCGCCCTGGTGCACACCCAGCCGGCCGCCCCGCTGCCGTCGGGGAGCGGTTGCTCTGCGAAACCCCAGGCGTTGACGCTGCGCACCCCGGCGGCGCGCTCCGCCTGGAGCGAGCAGGCGAACGGCGCCCAGGTCCTGAGCCCGGCCGCGCCGGACGCCTCGCCCGCCGCGCCGGGCCGGCCGGCGGTGAGGTGGGCCGGGACCAACTCGCCCAGGTCGGTGGTGAGTTCGGTGCCGGAGGCGTCGGTCAGCTGGAGCACGGTCCAGGAGGTGCAGTCGCCGGGCCGCAGCGCGGGGCTGGCCAGCGGTGCGGTGATGCCGTCGGTGATCTTCAGCGGGGTCGCGGCCGAGTCCGGCTTCGTCAGGTCCCGCGAGGCCGCCGTGCGCACCCAGGGCGCGGTCAGGTACCGGACGTTGCCGTCGGCGCGGTTCAGCACCAGCGCGCTCGCCTCGGCGCCGGTCGCGCCGTCGGTCCGGGCGAAGTCGAGGGCCGCGCCCGCGGTGCCGTCGACCGGCTCGGCGTACCGGGCGATGCGCAGACCGTCGTAGAAGATCACCACGCGGGCGTTGTCGACGCGGCCCGCGTACAGCAGCTGGGGCGGCCCTGCCGGGCCTCCGGTCGGGGTGCCGGGGGTCGCCGAGACGCGGACCGTCCCGCCGGGGCGGGCCCACACCGCCAGGGCGCGGCGCAGCAGGGCCGAGTCGGAGGTGAGCGGGCCGCGCGCGGGCCACACCGAGAAGTCCTCGCGCGCGGCCGACCGCCAGTCGGCGGGGGAGACCCGCACCAGCCGCGCCGGGTCGAGGGCGGCCTGCGCGGACGGGTTCTCGGCGTAGGCGGGTGCGGCGGCGCCGTCCGGGCCCCAGCCTCCGGAGGGCAGGGCGACCAGCGCCCCGCACACGGCGAGGGCGGCCGCGGCGGCGAGGGCGGCCTTGGTGTGCTGGCGGCGGCGCATCAGATCGGTGGGCCGCGCCTGCAGCAGACAGGGGTCGAACTCGGCGGAGGAGAGCAGCGCCGGCCGCAGGGCCACGTCGTTCGCCGAGGCCAGCGCGCCGCCCGGGTCGGCCACCCCGGCGGCCTTGAGCAGCCCCCGGATCTCGGTGTCGGACAGCTTCTCCAGGCCGCGCAGCACACAGGCGGCGCGGGCCGGGCCGGACAGGGCGGACAGCCGCTGCTCCAGCGCGAGTTCGTCGGCGCCACCGGAGCGCGGGAAGAGCCTCAGGCCCCACACCTGCGGCAGCAGCGGCGGCAGCTGGGACAGCCGGGGCAGGCCCTTGCGGGGCCCGGACGCCTCCAGGGCCGAACGCAGCACCCGCTCGCGCAGGAACGCGTACCCCGGGTCGCCGCCGTGGCGGCCGGAGGTCTGGGCCGGGATCGCCGGCTGCCGCTTGCGGCCCCTGGGCAGGGCGCGCTGGACGAGGGCGTGTGCGGTCAGGACCCGGCGGCTGCGGCCGAGGCCCGGCGGCAGCACCAGATAGGCGATCCGGACCAGCCGTGGATAGTGCTCGACGAGCGCGGCCTCGGCCTGCTCGACGTCGAACGGTCCGGTGTTCCCGGAGGCGGGCGCGTGACGCTGGGCTACATCCTGTGACTGCACGTCATGCAGAACGAGCGAACCGGGCGTAGGTCACCGCCGGACGGGTGACGCTTCCGCCGCGGTGGCCGCCGTCAGTCCTGCGGATCGACCAGCGCGCGGGCGTAGTTGGCCATCGACCGCTGGTAGCGCGGCAGATGGGGGGCCAGGGCGCCGAGGACGAGGGACAGGCCCTCCCGGTCGCGGCCGAGGCTGGACAGGCACAGGGCGAGCGTGGCCCGTACCGCGTCGTCCAACTCGTCCGAGGGCGCGTCGAGTTCGGGCGTGAGCAGCTTGACGCCCTCCTCCGCCTCGCCGATGTTCCTGAGCGAGCTGGACAGCTGGATCCTGGCCCGCCGCCCCTTGTAGCCGTCGAGTCCGCGCGCCAGCGCCTCCCGGTACAGCGGCACCGCCTTGTCCGAGTGGCCGGTGGAGTCCCAGGCGCAGGCCTGCTCGAACAGGCCGAGGGGGCTGCCCTCCGGCAGCTCGGCGACCAGCGCGTCGATCACCGCGCGGAACTCGTGCGCGCGCTCTTCCGGATAGTCGTCGAAG
The DNA here is from genome assembly GCF_043202415.1 of Streptomyces sp. NPDC048192. Classification (NCBI taxonomy): domain Bacteria; kingdom Bacillati; phylum Actinomycetota; class Actinomycetes; order Kitasatosporales; family Streptomycetaceae; genus Streptomyces; species Streptomyces sp. NPDC048192. The sequence goes on along the minus strand of NZ_JBIDAL010000003.1, from coordinate 497,549 downwards.
GCGGCCCAGGCGGCGGCCACGCGGTCTTCCCAGTCCTCGTTCACCGGGGCACTCTCGCACACCCCGTGCCACCGCGTCACCGGGATTTGAGCGCACGGCGGCCCGCGGCCGTATCCGGAGGAGCCGAGGCATGCTCGGCCCACACGACCGGAGGAACAGATGAGGGTGACACGACTGCTGCCGGCCGCCGTGGCCGTACTGGCGCTGGCGGGTTGCGGTGCGGGCGGCGGGACCAAGGCGGTGCCGCCGGCCGCGACCGGCAGTCTGGAGAGCCTGGCCGCCGAGGTGAAGTGCAGGCCCAACATGCAGACGGACGCGGACACGATCCGCCAGGCCATCTGCACCAACGCCGACGGGAAGTTCGTCCTCGCCACCTTCGCCACCGACCGCGGGCAGCGGGAGTGGATCAACGACGCGAAGGACTACGGCGGTTACTACCTCGTCGGCCGCAAGTGGGTCGCCGTGGGCGACGACGGGGTGGTCGAGGCGCTGCGCGGCACCCTCGGCGGTGACGTGGAGATCGGCACGGACCATGCCGCCCACTCCGGCCACCACGGCTGAGGCACGAGGGCTGCGCGCGGGCCGAGGGCACGGGAAAGGCCGGTGACGGGAGGGGGTTCCGTCACCGGCCTCGTTCTCGGCCCGGGGGCCGGGGCCCGAGGCCCCGGGCAGCGGGGTGGGATCAGCGCGTCAGGCGCAGTTCTGACCCCGGTTGATGCAGTCGGCGATCTTGTTGGCCAGGCCGCCGGTCGTGACGCTGATGAAGTCGTCGTGGTCGGTGATCGGCTTGTGCAGCTGCTCCGGGAAGCCGTCGACCGCGTAGGCGTTCTTCACCGTGCCGTCCGACTGGATCACCGGCTGCGGCACGTTGTAGACGAGCCGCATGGTCAGCTGCGGGATGGCCTTGAAGCCGTTCGGGCAGACACCGCTCGCGGGATCGGCGAAGGCCACGTGCGTACGGTGGTTGGCACTGTCGATGTTCTGGCCGTCCCAGCAGCTCTGGAACGCGAACGTACGCACCACCCTGCTGCCCGACGGGCAGATCGGGTACTTGTCCGTCAGCTGGACCCTGTTCTCGAAGCCGGTGCAGCTCCAGTGGGCGTTGGCGTTGGCCGTGCCGTTGGTGAAGGCCTTCGCGTCGCCGGTGATGATCCGCAGGAACTGCGGCATCGCGACGACCTTGCTCGCCGGGCTGCCCACGTACTTGATCTGCGCCTGCTGGGCCACCAGGATCTTGCCGACGTTGAGGTCCTTGCCGCCGCCGTCCGCGCCCGCGTCCTTCTCCTGGGTGCCGTCCTGTTCGCGGATGACCGGCCAGTAGTACGCCGACAGGTCGTTGCGGTTCTGGCAGCTGGTGCCGCCCTGCAGGAACGTCTGGTTGCTGGAGAAGGCGTTGACCTTCTGGTTGCCGACGTAGTCGTGGACGTGGTGGGCGCCGTTGGTCACACCGGGCGCCACGATGACGTTGTCGCTGTTGTGGTTCTGGTTCGCGTTCACGCCGCAGCGGGTGGTGAACGAGCCCGTCGAGGCGTCGGGCGTCTTGTTCGGCTTGGCCAGGACGTTCGGCGCGACCTTGGTGATGTCCACGAAGTCCGCGGCGGAGGGGCCGTCACCGGCCTGCCCGCCGTTGTTGCCCTGCTGCTGGCCGCCCTGCTGGCCGCCTTGCTGCTGGCCACCCTGCTGGCCGCCCTGCTGCTGACCGCCGCTGTTCTGCTGCTGGCCACCGCTGTTCCCCCCAGCGGTGGTCTGGTCGGCGGTCTGCGCCGTACAGGCGGCGAGCTGCTTGATCGCGTCGTCGAAGGAACCGCCGACGCGCTGGATGTCGATCCGGATCCGGTCGATCGTCGCCGCCCGCTTCTCCTTCAGGGGCCCGACGATCGCGTTCTGCACGAAGCTCGGGTCCTTCGCCTGCGCGGCGCGGGTGGAGGCGAGCCGGTTGTAGGCCTCGGTGATCTGCCGGTCGAGGTTCGACAGCTCCATCGCCACGCCCCGGCGGGCCGCGTTCGGCACGTTCGTCAGCTTCTGCTGGACGTCCGGGCAGGAGATCGTCGCGACCTGCGCCGTCGCGGCCTTCGTCTGGTTGCCTCCCCACGTCTGGTGGTGCGACTCGTGCGCCGAGGCGTAGAAGTTCGCCCAGATCAGCCCGCCCCCACCGAGCGCTAGGGCCGCCGATGCGGCTAGGGCCTTGGTGGCCAGCGGCGTGCGGCGTTTTCGTGTGTTGCGTCCCATGGAACTCCTCTGACTTCCTTGCGGGGCAGCATCGAGGCGCCCGACAGGAGTGAAGCGGCGCCCTTCCATACGGACGCCGTCCCAGAGGTGTTCACCGATCTCACGGATTCCTCACCGCATCACGGGAGTTGGCAGCTCAGCGGTCCCGGTCCAGATAGGCGAGGACCGCCAGCACGCGCCGGTTGTCGTCGTCCGACACCTCCAGGCCGAACTTGGCGAAGATGTTGGAGGTGTGCTTGGCCACGGCCCGTTCCGTCACCACCAGCTGCGCCGCGATGCCCGCGTTCGACCGGCCCTGCGCCATCAGCTCCAGCACCTCCAGCTCGCGCGGCGTCAGACCCGCGAGCGGCCGGTCGTCGCCGGCGCGCCGGGACAGCAGCTGCTGGATCACCTGCGGGTCCATCGCCGTACCGCCCGCCGCCACCCGTCGTACGGCGTCGACGAACTGCTCGGCGTCGAACACCCGGTCCTTGAGCAGATACCCGACCCCTCCGGTGCCGTCCGCGAGCAGTTCGCGCGCGTACAACTGCTCCACGTGCTGGGAGAGCACCAGCACCGGCAGCCCCGGCCGCTCCCGCCGGGCCCTGAGCGCGCACTGCAGGCCCTCGTCGGTGTGCGTGGGCGGCAGCCGTACGTCGACCACCGCCACGTCCGGCTCCAGGTCCGCGAGCGCGCGGGTGAGTTCGGGGCCGGACTCGACGGCGGCGGCGATCTCGAAGCCGAAGGCCTCCAGCATCCGGACCAGCCCGTCGCGCAGCAGGAAGAGGTCTTCGGCTAGGACAACGCGCACGGGATCTCCACGGACACCAGGGTGGGGCCGCCGGCGGGGCTGCTGACGGCCAGGACGCCGTCGAATGTACCGAGCCGCCGCTCCACCCCGGCGAGCCCGGACCCGGCGCCGACCGCCGCGCCGCCCCTGCCGTTGTCAGTGACCGTGATCCGCAGCCGGCCGTCGGTGTGGTGCACGTCGACCCACACCCGGTCGGCGCCGGAGTGCTTGGCGGCGTTGGTGAGCAGCTCGCTGACCGCGAAGTAGGCCGCCGACTCCACCGGCGCCTCCGCCCGGCCCGGCAGGTCCACGCTCACCTCGACGGGCAGCGGCAGCCGAAGCGCCAGCGCCCGTACGGCGTCGCCGAGTCCGCGTTCGGCGAGGACCGGCGGATGGATGCCGCGCACCAGGTCGCGCAGCTCCTCCAGGGCCTCGGCGGAGTTCCGGCGGGCCTGGGCGAGCAGCCGTTTGGCCTGCTCCGGGTCCCGCTCCACCAGCATCTCGATGGTGCCGAGGTCCATGCCCATGGCGACCAGCCGGGCCTGCGCCCCGTCGTGCAGGTCCCGCTCGATGCGGCGCAGCTCGGCGGCGGAGGTGTCCACGGCGTCCCGCCGGGTCTCGGTCAACACCCGGACCCGCTCGGCGAGTTCTCCCTGCGCGTTGTCGAGCACCGCCCGGGCGAGCCGGAAGTGCGCGGTCAGCGCGGCCGGGGCGAAACGGCCGGCGACACCGAGCAGGACGAGGGCGAGGACACCCGCGCCGAGGGCGCTCACCTCTCCGTTGACCGGGACGAACGCGTACCAGTACGTGCCGCCGCCGTGCGTGTACGGCAGCCACAGCCCCAGCGGCAGCATCAGCCCCTCGACCGGGTAGAACAGCAGCACGGCGGGGAGCAGCGCGGTGACGAAACCGGCCGTGACGTCCACCGGCAGCCAGCGCACGTCCCGCCAGGTCTGGGGGTCGCCCAGCATCGTGAAGGTGCGGGTCCACGGGTTGGTGCCGCGGGGGACCGGCCGGTACGCCGCCCGGATCCGCACCCCGCACCACTCGCCCGCCAGCCTGCGGCGCACGTCCGCCAGCGCGCGCACGCCCGTCAGCACGGCCGGCGTCGTCACCAGCCCGACGCCGAGCGGGATGAAGGCGAGGCTCAGGGGGACCAGGACCAGGAACACGATGCCGAAGGGCAGCACCGTCACCGCCAGCACCAGCCCGCGCACGGCGGCCAGCAGGACCTCCCGGGCGCGGCCGCTCTTGTCTTCGCTGCTCATGCGGAAAGTCTCGCCGACCCCGGGACGCGGGTCACTGGTCCGAGGCCCCCTCCTGTGGGGTGGTGCCAGGTACACCACCGGCCGCGGCCAGCAGCTTCGCCTCCGCCTCCGGACCGATGCCCAGGGCCGTGCGGTCCGGCCGCACCGGCGCCGTGCCGCCGACCTCCGTGAGCCAGCGCCAGGTGTCCGCGACGGTCTCCCGGGGCGGCCGGCACACCAGGCCGCTGGCCAGCGCCCGGGAGACGTCGGTGCGGTGCACGCACGCGTACAGCTCGCTGTCCGGCGGCACCCACACCGGCATGCCGGTCCACGGCTCGACCCCGGCGGCCAGGACGGCCTCCGGATCGACCCAGCGCAGTTCGGCGCCGGAACCGGTGACCCGGACGCACGCGTCGAGCAGCTCCCCCATGGTGCTGTGGCCCGGCGGCCCGATCAGGTCGTACGGGCCGCCGAGGCCCTGTTCCAGCGCGCCGAGGAGCCAGCCGGCCAGGTCGCGGGCGTCGATGAACTGCACCGGCAGCTCGCGCGGTCCGGGGGCCGGCACCGGGCCGCCGCGGGCGATCCGGGTCAGCCACCAGGGCAGCCGGCCCACGTTCTCGTGCGGGCCGAGGATCAGCCCGGCCCGCACCAGCAGCGAGTCCGCCGCGCCGAACGCCTCGACGGCGGCCAGTTCGCCGCCCCGCTTGTCGGCGGCATAGTCGGTCGGCCCGGCGTCGGCGGCGCCCTCGACCAGCGCCCCGGCGTCGTCGGGCCCGTCCAGCGAGGGCCAGGGCCAGGCGTACACCGACCGGCTGGAGACGTACGCGTACCGCCCGGCACGGCCGCGCAGCAGCCGTGCGGCGGCGAGCACGGCCCGCGGCTCGGCCGACCAGGTGTCGATCACCGCGTCCCAGGAGCCCGCGTCGGCGGCCAGCGCGGCGAGGCCGTCCGGGGCGGTGCGGTCGCCGTGCAACGACCGCACCCCGGGCGGGGACGGGTGCCGCCCCCGGTGGAAGACGGTCACCTCCCAGCCCCGCCCCAGCGCGGCCTCGACGACGGCCCGCCCCACGAATTCCGTACCGCCCAGCACCAGAAGTCTCATGCCGGGCATCGTGCCCGCTCCGGGCGCGCTGCGGTACGGGACTCTGCCGAGGGCAGAGCGCCGGGCCGGTCAGCGGCCGGTCGGCGGGGTGTACTTGTAGCCGACCCGGCGCACCGTCTGGATCGTCTGGCGGTGCTCGGCGCCCAGCTTGCGGCGCAGCCGGGCGATGTGCACGTCGACGGTGCGGCCGTCGCCGACATGGCCGTACCCCCACACCGTGGTGACCAGCTGGTCGCGGGTGTGCACCCGGTGCGGATGCGCCACCAGATGCGCCAGCAGCTCGAACTCCAGGTAGGTGAGGTCGAGTTCACGGCCGTCGACACTGGCGGTGCGGCGCACGGGGTCGATCCGCACCAGCGGCTCGGGACCCGTGGCGGGCGCCTGCTCCGGCCGGTCCCCCTGGTCCGGCACCGCGACCGGCAGGAACGGGGGCCGCTGGTCGGCCGGGACCAGCACCAGGTAGCCGACCATCGGCGGCTGTCCGGGCAGGGCCGGCAGGGTGTGCTGCGGCGCGGGCAGCCAGGTGGCACCCGGCGGCAGCAGGTCCGCGACGTCGACCACCTCGTCCCGGTCGACGGCGCGCAGCCGGTGCCGGGCGGGGGCGGCGAGAGTGGAGGCGGAGGCGGAGGAGAGAGAACGAGTGGTCGCCATGAGAGGTCAGCTCTTTCGCGCGAGAGGTTCGCCGGTGGGAGCGACGGCCGCGATTCGTGGTCGGGCGCGCCGGAGGACGTACGTCGTTCGCGCTGGCCGAAGGCCGGGGGGTTACACGGCTTTAGAGGGCCCGCGCGTTCACCGCGCGGCAACACACCCGGTCGAAGTCGTGGTGCTGACGGGAAGGCCAGAAGGGCTCGAGGTCATGGCGACCCGTCGCGGTGGTCTTCTGGAAGCTGGCCATGGGCCCATTGAAGCAGACACCGCCCCCGGACAGGACCCCTGTGCGAGATGTCGTCTCGGCATCCGGACGAGGCCGGCCGGTGGCATGCGTGAGGGGCGCCCGCCGTCACGGCGGGCGCCCCTCACGGAAGCGGGACGGATCAGACCTGGCCGGCCTTCTCCAGCGCGGTGCAGCAGGTGTCCACCAGCAGGCGGGTCACCACGTACGGGTCGACGTTGGCGTTCGGGCGGCGGTCCTCGATGTAGCCCTTGCCGTCCTTCTCGACCTGCCACGGGATGCGCACCGAGGCGCCGCGGTCGGAGACGCCGTAGGAGTACTTGTCCCACGGGGCGGTCTCGTGCAGGCCGGTCAGGCGCTCGTCGATGCCGGCGCCGTAGTTCTTGACGTGGTCCAGCGGCTTGGAGCCCTCGCCGAGCGACTCGCATGCGGTGATGATCGCGTCGTAGCCCTCGCGCATGGCCTTGGTGGAGAAGTTGGTGTGCGCGCCCGCGCCGTTCCAGTCGCCCTTGACCGGCTTGGGGTCCAGGGTCGCCGAGACGCCGAAGTCCTCGGCGGTGCGGTACAGCAGCCAGCGGGCCACCCACAGCTGGTCGGAGACCTCCAGCGGGGCGAGCGGGCCGACCTGGAACTCCCACTGGCCCGGCATGACCTCGGCGTTGATGCCGGAGATGCCGAGACCGGCCTTCAGGCAGTTGTCCAGGTGGGCCTCGACGATCTCGCGGCCGAAGATCTCGTCGGCGCCGACGCCGCAGTAGTAGCCGCCCTGGGGGGCCGGGAAGCCGCCCTCGGGGAAGCCCAGCGGGCGGGCGCCGTCGAAGAAGGTGTACTCCTGCTCGATGCCGAAGATCGGCTCCTGGGCGGCGAACCGCCCGGCGACCTCGGCCAGCGCGGCCCGCGTGTTGGACGGGTGCGGGGTGAGGTCGGTGTCCAGGACCTCGCACAGCACCAGGACGTCGTCGCCGCCGCGGATCGGGTCGGGGCAGGTGAAGACCGGCTTGAGCACGCAGTCCGAGGAGTGGCCCTCGGCCTGGTTGGTGGAGGAGCCGTCGAAGCCCCAGAGAGGCAGCGACTCCAGGCCGGCGAAGGCACCCGTGATGATCTTCGTCTTGGAACGGAGCTTCGCCGTCGGGGCGGTGCCGTCGATCCAGATGTACTCGGCCTTGAAGGTCACGGGGCCACTTCCTTCGGGGGTGGTCGGGCGCACTCGGTGCGGGTGCTGCGGGGTGCTGCGGCGCTACGGCACCGGGGCGCCGCGTCGATCTGCCGGGCAGCTTGTCAACGGGCGGTTTCCCGTCCATTGCTCGTGTGTGAACCCCGTGTTACCTGGCCGTTCTGTGTCCCGGCTCACCTTGTGAGGCGCCGGCGGGCGGGCTATGGGCGCCGTCGGCCGCGGCCCGGCGCACCCCGTCGAGGAAGTCCCGGATCGCGGCCCGCTGGTGGTCGTCGTAGCCGCGCAGCAACTGCGCGGAGCGCTCGATGAGCGGCCCGAAGAACGCCCAGCCGAGGTCCACGGCGGCTTCCTCCAGCGCCACGACGACCTTCCGCCGGTCCTGTGCGCCGCGCTCCCTTCGCACATGCCCGGCCCGCTCCAGCCGGTCGAGCAGGGCCGTCGTACCGGCCGAGTTGAGCCCGAGCAGCGCCCCGAGCCGCCCCGCGGTCAGCTCCTCACCGGCCCGCCGGGCGTCCATGAGCGCGATCAGGGCCCGTACGTCCGTGGGGTGCATGCCGTTCGCCTGTGCGAACCGGGCGCTGTGCAGGCCGAGTTCGACGGCGGTGGCACGCAGGAGGTGGACGATCTCCATCTCGGACTGCACGCGGGGCCTCCGAAGTTATTATCTCGCCGAGCGAATGTCTCGCTGAACGAGATAATAGGGGGCGGTGCCGTGACCGGACACGACAGCCGGGTCTTCCGGGTCGCATACGACAAGGTCCTGGCGAAATGGCCTGCCGAGCGGCAGGCGCTGACGGTCGCCACCCCCTTCGGCGACACCCGCGTCAACACCTGCGGCCCCCGCGACGCGCCCCCGCTGGTCCTGCTCCCGGGCGGCGGCGGAGCCACCTCCGTCTCCTGGTACGCCCAGGTCGCGGAACTGGCCCGGACCCGCCGGGTGCACGCGGTCGACGTGATCGGCGCGCCCGGCCTGAGCGTCCCGGCCGGCGACCGCCACCCCCGTACGGTCGCCGACCTGACGCTCTGGCTGGACGCGGTCCTGGACGGCCTGGGCGCCGCCTCGGCCGACCTGGGCGGCCACTCGTACGGCGGCTGGATCGCCCTGCACCACGCCCTGCGCGCCCCCGCCCGGACACGCCGCCTGTTCCTCCTGGACCCGACCCAGTGCTTCGCCGGGTTCAAGGCGGCGTATCTGCTGCGCGCCCTGCCGATGCTGGCGCGGCCCACGCCCCGCCGGGTCCGCGCCTTCCTGGAGTGGGAGACCTCGGGAGCACCCCTGGACCCGGACTGGCTCGCACTCCAGGAGGCTGCCGCCGGCTTCCCGGCCGCGAAGCCGGTGACCGGCCCGCGCCCGGCGCCGGACGCACTGCGGACCCTGGACGCGCGGGTCCTGCTGCTCGTGGCCGCGAACAGCAGGACTCACGACGCCCGCGAGGTGGCGGACCGGGCACAGGCGCTGCTGCCGCACGTGGAGACGGCCGTGCTGCCGGACGTCTCCCACCACGCGCTGCCGCACGCGGCCCCCGAGGCCCTGGCCCGCCGCCTCACCGGTTTCCTGACCGGACCCTGAGCCTCACCCCACCTTCTCGATCCGGGCGTGCCGGATGAGGAACTTGCCGGGTTCCCTGACCTGTTCGAAGGCCGCGTTGTTGAGCAGCACGCAACTGCCCGAGACGGAGGTGACCTTCACCGTCGTGGACTTGTTGTTGTCCAGGTTGGTGACCTTCAGGGTCGTACCGGCCGGGAACTGGTTGCTGGAGGCGGCCGGGGCGCCGGCCTCGCCGGAGAGGGTGACGGTGGAGCCCTGGCACACCTGCTGTCCGGAGGCGGCGGCACCGCCGCCGCTGCCCCCCGCCGGGGCGGACTGCGAGGGCGCGGCGCTCTGCTGCCCGGAACCCTGCTGGCCCGCGCCCTGCTGCCCGGCACCTTGCTGGCCGGATCCCTGCTGTCCGGCGCCCTGCTGCCCGGTCTGGGAGCCCTGAGCCGACTCCCCAACCGTGCACCCGGCCGCCTTCTGCTGGACCTCGATCTGCTTGATGACCGCCTCGCGGTTGGCGATCCGCGCCGCCGACTGGGCGTCCGGATGGGCCTTCTGGTCCGCGATGAACCGGTCGTTGTTGCCGTGGGCCGTGGCGAGCCCCTGGCACACCGTCGAGTCCGCGGCGGACAGCGTCTTCGCGCCCTGCGCGGGCTGGGCCGCGTTGGACGTCGTGGCCAGTGCGAAGGCCCCGCCGCCCGCCACCGCCGCGGCACTGACGAGCAGCGCGATCTTCTTCTTGGTACTGAGGGTGCGCCTACGCGACATGCGCGCCTCCTGGAGAGGTAGGGGAGCGTACGCCGCTATGTACGAGATGCCGAACGAGGTTACTCAGCGGTTGCGTGAGCCCGTGAAGTGGGCTGCGTCACAGCCGAGTTGAGCACCCCTCAGCTCTTGTCGCGGGACAGGGCCTCGCGCACCGCGTCCTCGGAGCGGGCCACCAGGGCCGTACCGTCGTCGGCGGTGATGATCGGCCGCTGGATGAGCTTCGGGTGCCGGGCGAGCGCGCTGATCCACCGGTCCCGCGCGGTGGCGTCCCGCGCCCAGTCCTTCAGCCCCAGCTCCTCGGCCTCGGCCTCCTGGGTGCGGGTGATGTCCCACGGCTCCAGGTTCAGCCGGTCGAGCACGGCCCTGATCTCGTCCTCGCTCGGCACGTCCTCGAGATAGCGGCGGACGGTGTACTCGGCGCCCTCGGCGTCGAGAAGGCTGATGGCGCTGCGGCACTTGGAGCAGGCCGGGTTGATCCAGATTTCCATGCCGCACACGGTACTCGCCACCGGCTCTGTTCGATTTTCCGACGCCCCGCCAGCCCCTTCCCGCCCCCCTGTCGCACGTCCCCAATTCCCTTTGCCACCTCGGTGTTTGCCCGAACCTGCGGTCCTGTGATTGTCAGTGCCCGGCGGTAGACTGGATGCAGTGTTCGAGGGCGTCGCCGGACTGTCCGGCGGGGCCCTGACCGCGACAGGAGGATGCCTGTGCCCGCTGCCGCCCTGAAGCCGAAGCCGTCCCGGACCCAGTCCACCGCCCAGCACCCCGTTCTGTTCGACTCGCCGTACGAGCCCGTGATCAAGCGGCCGCTGCCGGCCGGGCGGCCCCGCGAGTGGTATGTGGCGCACAACCGCCGCCTGAAGGCCATGCGCCTCGCCATAGCCCTGCTCGACTCGGGCATCTACCTCCCGGCCCAGGCCCGGGACGACAAGATCCGCAGCACGGCGGAGGAGATCGGCATGCGCCCGCCCTCCGACACCACCTGCCGCATGGTCCGGGCGTTCATGCGCTACAGCCGCTGAGACGGACCGACGACACCGGGTGCCCTCCCCGCCGGCGGGGCACCCGGCACGCTCTCGCGCCCCGAAGGGACTCCAGCGGCTCCGGTTCGGCCGAGGGGGCCAGCAGCCGGGACACGAACTCCCGCCGGTCCTCCGGGTGGTCGCGGAACCAGAGCCCCAACCGGTGTTCGGTCCGGGGAGTTCGAAGCGGGTGTAGTCGGCCCGCGTCGACAGTGCCTCCTGTACGGCCGCGGTCACCGCCGGCGGGATCACCGCATCGGTGCCCGGCACCACCAGCACCGCCCGGCCCCCGTACGCCCGGTACGCCTCCAGCGCGGACGAGGCCCGCCAGCTGTCCGGGGTGCGGAGGGTCCCGGTGAACCGCCCCTGGCCGTTTCCGAACGGCACCTCCCAGGCGTCGGGGGAGTAGACGGCGGGGGAGCACAGGCCGACGGCGGCCACCCGGGACCCGTAGTGCCGCAGCAGATCGGCGACCGTCTGCCCTCCCCACTCTGAGCTTCGCTCGGGCGCGGGACCTCCACCAGTGAAGCCGGCCCGGCGAACTCGCCGAGCAGCGGCAGGAGGCGGTCCTTGCTGCCCTTGCCCGCACCGTGCAGCAGCACCGCCGTGGCCCTGCCGGGCGCGCCGCTGTGCACGCCGCTGAGCCGTTCGCCGCCGAAGTCATGGGTGAAGTGCGCGAGTTTGCTCATGGTGCCATTCACTGACGGCGGGCTCCGCCGAGCGGAAAACCGGATGCGGGTGTCGTGCCGGCCTCCCTACGCTGAACAAACGGCACGAAGCCGACACACCTCACCCCCGCCGCACTCACCCCCAACGGAGGTCCGTCATGCGTGGCATCGTCGCGTCCGGGACCGTCGTCCTGGTGATCCTCGGTACCGGAAACCATCTGTGGTGGCTCGCCGCCGTCGCGCTGCTGTATCTGTACACGACGCACGGACGCGGTTCCCCCGGCACGCCACCGGCCGGCCCGGGCAGCCCGCCCCTGCCGGACAGCTACCGCGCCTACCGCGAGCGCCGGGACCGGCAGGCGAAGTGGGAGCGCCGCTACCGCCGCGAGCGGCCCTTCGAGGCCCGCCGGCAGGCACGGGAGAAGAGCGGGTGAGCCACGGCGTCCCCGGTCACAGACCGGGGGCGCCCCACACCGGGAACCAGCGGCCCAGGTCCTGCTCGATCCGCAGATCGTTCGCGAGGGTCGCCTTCATCTGGAGCTCCAGCGGGTTGTCCCGCCGCTCGGCGGCGCCGGGCAGCGGCGCGAAGGGGTAGAAGGTGCCCCGCTTGTAGAGGTAGACGAGCGCCAGCCGGCGGCCGCCGTCGTCCGTGAAGGCGGCCAGCGAGCACAGCAGCTGCGGGCCGAAGCCGTTGACCTCCATCGCGCTGTTCACCGCGTGCAGGTCGTTGACCAGCTCCGGCAGCTGTTCGGGGCTGCGCTCGGACACCAGCCAGGAGTAGCCGTAGTCGTCCCGCCGCAGCTCCACCGGCGGGCCGGAGCGCTCGGTGTCCGCGTCCAGCAGCGCCTGCACCTCCCGGTGGGTCTGCTCGAAGGCCGCGCCCTCCACGGTGGCGAAGCACACCGCGCCGGTCCCGGTCGGCCGGAAACCGGCCGCGGCCTCGAGGGTCACGGCCGCCGAGGGCAGCGCGAAGAGCTGGTCGAGATCGGGCGCGACCGGTTTCGTACGGCCCAGCAGGATATCCAGCAGCCCCAAGTCTCAGCCCGCCTTTCCCGGTGCGATGTGCCCGGCTGTCATCCGGTCGGTCCCGCCTTCTCCGGTGCGATGTGCCCGGCTTTCGCCGGTGCGGATGGCTCGGGTGTCTTCCCGGCCGGTCCGGTCTTCGCCGGCGCGGGTGTGTTGGGGTGCCATCCGGCCGGTCCCGCCCTTCCCGGTGCGGATTGCCCAGACCTCGTCCCGGCCGGTCCGGTCTTTCCCGGTGCGGATTGCCCAGACCTCGTCCCGGCCGGTCCCGTCTCCCCCAGTGCGGATGGCTCGGCCGTCGTCCGGTCGGTCCCGCCCTTCCCGGTGCGGATTGCTCGGGTGTCTTCCCGGTCGACCGTCTTCCCCGCCGCGACGTGCCCGCGCGCCGTCCGGCATGCGCTCAGCCCGCCTTCCCGGGTGCGGTTGCCTCGCCCAGTTCCGCCGAGATGCGGGCGAGCTGCTCCAGTCGCTGTTCCAGGCTCGGGTGGGTGGAGAAGAACCGCTCGATGCCGGGTTCCTTGCCGGCCGCGGGGGTGAAGTAGAAGGCGTTGAAGGCCTGGGCGGTGCGCAGGTCCTTGGTCGGGATCCGGGCGATGTCCCCGGTGACCTTGGTGAGCGCCGAGGCGAGCGCCGACGGGCGGCCGGTGAGATGCGCGGCCGCGCGGTCCGCCGCCAGCTCCCGGTACCGGGACAGCGCCCGGATCAGCAGGAAGCTGAGCGCGTACACGGCGGCGGAGACGCCCATGATCATGGCGAAGAGGGCGGCGGTGTTCTGGTCCCGGCGGCCCCCGCCGAAGATCTGCGAGTAGAAGGCGAACCGCACGATCAGGCCCGCCAGCACACCGAGGAAGGACGCGATCGTGATCACGGCGACGTCCTTGTGCGCCACGTGCGACAGCTCGTGCGCCAGCACGCCCTCCAGCTCACCCCGCTCCAGCCGCCGTAGCAGCCCGGTGGTCACACAGACCACGGCGTGGTCGGGGTTCCGGCCGGTCGCGAACGCGTTGGGCATGTCCATGTTGGACACGGCGACCACCGGCTTGGGCATGTCGGCGAGTCCGCACAGCCGGTCGATCACCGCGTGCAGCTCGGGATACTCCTCGCGCTCCACGACCCGGCCGTGCATCGCGAACATGGCGATCCGGTCGGAGAACCAGAACTGCGCCACGAACATCGCGCCGATCACCACGACGACCAGCACCCACGACCTCAGCAGCGTGATCAGCGCGGCGATGAAGGCGACGTAGAGCAGACCGAGCAGGAACATGGTCAGCCCCATGCGCACGGTCAGCCGTCGGTCGCTCCGGAAGCGGCTCTGCATCTTGCATCACCCCGCAGTCAGGCACTCGTCCCGCTGTCCAGTGTGCACCCGCCGACTCCCATGAACAGGTCCGGAACGGACCTAGGAGCAGCAAAACGTGCCTGTGAGTCCGCCGCCGGTCGCGGAGGGTCCCCGCCCCCCTAGCGCGACACGCCGAACTGGAGCAGCCCGATCAGCACCATGACCGCGATCACGGCGCCGACGACCACGCCGGTCGAGGCCCACGACGCCCGGCGCGGCGCCGGGGCGGGATCGGCGCGGAAGGGGGCCGGGTCCGGCGGGGTGTCCTTCCAGCGCGCGGCGAGCATCCGGGCCCGGGCCGAGGGCTCCTTGTGCTCGGCGGAATTCGCCCAGCGGTGATCGAATTCGCGCTCCCAGTCGTCCTGTTCCGTCATCCCCGTTCAACCTCTCTCGTCCGGCAGGGTCGGGAGGATGATCCCCCGGAAGTAGGAAGTCCGGGAAGCGGGAAAAAGTTCCCCCGCCCGGTGCTCGTCCGCGTGCGCGGCCGGCGCCGTCCGGGCCGGGCACGCCGAAGGCCCCCCGGCCGGAGCCGAGGGGCCTTTCAGGTGGCGTCTGTCACACGTCGAAGTACAGCTCGAACTCGTGCGGGTGCGGACGCAGCTGGAGCGGCGCGATCTCGTTGGTGCGCTTGAAGTCGACCCACGTCTCGATCAGGTCGGACGTGAACACGTCGCCCTGGAGGAGGAACTCGTGGTCGGCCTCGAGGGCGTCGAGGACGGCGCCGAGGGAGGTCGGGACCTGGGCGACGTTCGCGTGCTCCTCCGGAGCCAGCTCGTACAGGTCCTTGTCGATCGGCTCGGCCGGCTCGATCTTGTTCTTGATGCCGTCCAGGCCCGCCAGCAGCAGGGCGGAGAAGGCCAGGTAGGGGTTGCCGGAGGAGTCCGGGGCGCGGAACTCCACGCGCTTGGCCTTCGGGTTGGAGCCCGTGATCGGGATGCGCATGGCCGCGGAGCGGTTGCGCTGCGAGTAGACGAGGTTGATCGGGGCCTCGAAGCCGGGGACCAGGCGGTGGTAGGAGTTCACCGTCGGGTTGGTGAAGGCCAGCAGCGACGGGGCGTGCTTGAGGATGCCGCCGATGTAGTAGCGGGCGGTGTCCGACAGGCCCGCGTAGCCGGCCTCGTCGTAGAACAGCGGGTCGCCGTTCGCCCACAGCGACTGGTGGACGTGCATGCCCGAGCCGTTGTCACCGAAGATCGGCTTCGGCATGAAGGTCGCCGTCTTGCCGTTGCGCCAGGCGACGTTCTTCACGATGTACTTGAACAGCTGCAGGTCGTCGGCGGCGGCGAGCAGCGTGTTGAACTTGTAGTTGATCTCCGCCTGGCCGGCGGTGCCCACCTCGTGGTGCTGGCGCTCGACCTTCAGGCCGGCCTTCTCCAGTTCCAGGGAGATCTCGGCGCGCAGGTCGGCGAAGTGGTCGACCGGCGGGACCGGGAAGTAGCCGCCCTTGTAGCGGACCTTGTAACCGCGGTTGTCCTCCAGCGCACCGGTGTTCCAGGCGCCCGCCTCGGAGTCGATGTGGTAGAAGGACTCGTTCGCGGACGTGGCGAAACGCACGCTGTCGAAGACGTAGAACTCGGCCTCGGGGCCGAAGTACGCGGTGTCCGCGATACCGGTGGACGCGAGGTAGGCCTCGGCCTTCTTCGCCACGTTGCGCGGGTCACGGGAGTACTGCTCGCCGGTGATCGGGTCGTGGATGAAGAAGTTGATGTTGAGGGTCTTGTCCCGGCGGAACGGGTCCACACGGGCGGTGGACAGGTCGGCGCGCAGGGCCATGTCGGACTCGTGGATCGCCTGGAAACCACGGATCGACGATCCGTCGAAGGCGAGCTCCTCGTCCGGGTCGAACGCCTCAACGGGCACCGTGAAGTGCTGCATGACGCCCGGCAGGTCGCAGAAGCGGACGTCGATGAACTTGACGTCCTCGTCCGCGATGAACTTCTTGGCCTCGTCGGCGTTCTGGAACATCCAGCTCCTCCTACTCCCGACCGTCCTCGCCGGGGTGGTAGATCGTTCGTGCGGCCAGTGCGGTGGCACACGCTGGCCTCGACCCTAGGGACGGGTGATTTCTCGGGCGTGACCCATTTGTTTCGCAGAAGTTAACCGGCCACGTGTCCACGGTAGCCCCGACACACCCCTCGGCACAGTGCGGGAAACCGGGCGCAGTACCGTTGACGGGTGGACAACAGGCAAGCACTCGGATCGTGGCTCTCCGGGCCCCGCGCGGCCATGGAAGAGGCCGGTGCGGACTTCGGCTACCGGGGTGAGCGGCTCGGCCTCCCGCAGGACGGGGCGAACTCCGTCGCGGGCCCGGGGCGGCGGCTCGGTGCGCTCGCCGTGGACTGGGCGCTGAGCGTCCTGATCGCATACGGCCTGATCACGAACGGCTACCGGGTGCCCGCGACGAGCAACTGGGCGCTCGGCGTCTTCTTCGTCATGAGCGTCCTGACCGTCGGCACGATCGGCTTCACCCCGGGCAAGCGGCTCTTCGGCGTCCGGGTGGTCGCCCTGGAGACCGGCACGGTGCAGCCGCTGCGGTCGCTGCTGCGCACGGTCCTGCTGTGCCTCGCGGTCCCCGCGCTGATCTGGGACCGGGACGGCCGCGGGCTGCACGACCGGCTGGCGAGGACCGTGGAGGTCCGTGTCTGACCGGTCACCGGTCGTGGCCCGTATGCCCCCATCCGGTTGCCCGGTCACACCGTCGGCGGCATGGTCGCCGTATGACCGATGCTCAGGATGTGATGGCGGCCGAGGTGACACCCGAGGAGTTCCGGGACGCCATGGCGCGCTTTCCGTCGGGCGTGGTGGTGGTGACCGCCCGCTGCGAGGACGGTACTCCGCGGGGCTTCACGGCCAGCTCCTTCTGCTCCGTCTCGCTGGACCCGCCCCTGGTCCTGGTGTGCCTGGCGGACGCGGCCGACTCGGCGGCGGTCTTCGCGCGCTGCGACCACTTCGCGGTGAGCGTGCTGGCGCCGGAGCACGAGCCGCTGGCCCTGCTGTTCGCCACCAAGGGCGCGGACAAGTTCTCCGACGCCCGGCTTCAGCCGAGCCCCTTCGGCCTGCCGGCGGTGCGGCAGGCGCCCGTACAGCTGGACTGCGCCGTACACGCGCGTTACCCGGCCGGGGATCACACGATCCTGATCGGCCGGGTAACGGGAGTACGGCTGGGCGAGGGGTCGCCGATGGTGTACTGCGGGCGGGAGTTCCGAAGCCTGAACTGACAGGCCGGGACCGGAGGGCTCAGCGGCCCTTCGGCATCCGCATGCCCTTGGGCATCGGGCCCTTCGGCAGCGGCATGTTGCTCATCAGGTCGCCCAGGGCCCGCAACCGGTCGTTGGTGGCCGTCACCTGGGGACCGGTGAGCACGCGCGGGAACTTCAGCAGGGTGGTGCGCAGCTTCTTCAGCTCGACCTGGCCCTCGCCGTTGCCGACGATCACGTCGTGCACCGGCACGTCCGCCACGATGCGGTTCATCTTCTTCTTCTCGGCGGCCAGCAGGCTCTTGACCCGGTTCGGGTTGCCCTCGGCGACCAGCACGATGCCGGCCTTGCCGACCGCCCGGTGCACCACGTCCTGGCTGCGGTTCATCGCCACCGCCGGAGTCGTCGTCCAGCCCCGGCCGATGTTGTCGAGCACGGCCGCCGCTGCGCCCGGCTGGCCCTCCATCTGGCCGAACGCGGCACGCTCGGCCCGGCGGCCGAACACGATCGCCGTCGCCAGCAGAGCGATCAGCAGGCCGAAGATCCCCAGGTAGACCGGGTGTCCGAGCAAGAAGCCGATCACCAGGAAGACAGCGAGGGTGCCGAGACCGACGGCCCCGAGTACAAGGCCGATCTTCTTGTCGACCTTGCTGGTCATCTTGTAGGTGAGAGCGATCTGCTTCAGTCGCCCCGCGTTCGCGGCGTCCGCCGCGGTTTCCTTCCTCGCCATGTCAGGAAGTCTACGTGGCCCCGGGAGTGCGGACGACGGCAGTGCCCCGGACGATCCGGGTCAGGAGCGGCCGGCGGCCTGGTCCAGGAAGCGCTGGGCCTCGACGCGGTCCTTGGCCCGGCGGCGGTCCTCCAGCACGGAGGTCCACGCGTTGCGCCGGGCCGTGCGCTGACCGCCGCTCATGAGCAGGGACTCGACGGCGCGGAGAGCATCGGTGAAGGACGGGATGGCGGTGGCGCGTACGGGCGCGGCCTGCATGATCGAGGTCCCCCCTCGGAGCGGATGGTGTACGAGGCGTGATACCAGAGTCACTGATTGGTGTTACCAGGGCGTGTCCGACCGGTCAAACGCCCATGAAGCCCCGATGGGCGGCACTGAAACGCCGACGCGGCCCCGGCGCCCGCCCTCATCAGCGAGGACGGCCGGGACCGCGTGGACTCGGCCATTACTGGCCAGTAGGAACTTGTGCGCGAATTCACACGCGCGGCTCACACCGCCCGGGTGGCGATGCTCACACCGCCTGGCCGGCGACGAAGGAGCCGCCCCGCTGCGGAGCAGCCGATCGGCGCTGTTCCACGGCCATCCGGTACAGGCGCCCGGCCCGGTACGAGGACCGCACCAGCGGGCCCGACATCACACCGGAGAAGCCGATCTGCTCGGCCTCCTCCTTCAGCTCCACGAACTCCTGCGGCTTCACCCAGCGCTCGACGGGGTGGTGCCGCACGGAGGGACGCAGGTACTGGGTGATGGTGACCAGCTCGCAGCCGGCGTCGTGCAGCTGCCTGAGCGCCTCGCTGACCTCCTCGCGGGTCTCGCCCATGCCGAGGATCAGGTTGGACTTGGTCACCAGGCCGTAGTCGCGGGCCGCGGTGATGACCTTCAGGGAGCGCTCGTAGCGGAAGCCGGGGCGGATGCGCTTGAAGATCCGCGGCACGGTCTCGACGTTGTGCGCGAAGACCTCGGGACGGGAGGAGAAGACCTCTTCGAGCTGCTCGGGGACCGCGTTGAAGTCCGGGGCCAGCAGCTCGACCTTGGTACGGCCGCCCTCCCGGTCCGCCGTCTGCGCGTGGATCTGGCGCACGGTCTCGGCGTACAGCCAGGCGCCGCCGTCCTGAAGGTCGTCGCGGGCGACGCCGGTGATGGTGGCGTAGTTCAGGTCCATGGTGACCACGGACTCGCCGACGCGGCGCGGCTCGTCGCGGTCCAGCGCCTCGGGCTTGCCGGTGTCGATCTGGCAGAAGTCGCAGCGCCGGGTGCACTGGTCGCCGCCGATGAGGAAGGTCGCCTCGCGGTCCTCCCAGCACTCGTAGATGTTCGGGCAGCCGGCTTCCTGGCAGACCGTGTGCAGGCCCTCGCTCTTCACGAGGTTCTGCATCTTCGTGTACTCGGGGCCCATTTTCGCCCGGGTCTTGATCCACTCGGGCTTGCGCTCGATGGGGGTCTGGCTGTTGCGGACCTCCAGGCGCAGCATCTTGCGTCCGTCGGGTGCGACTGCGGACACGACCGGCTCCCTAAGCTTTGATTCTTCGGCGTACACCAGGGTACGCCCGTGTTCCTTGCGCCCTGCCGGGGAGATCAACCCCGCGGTCGCAGGGCGCATTCCCCCGGCGCGGGGCGGCTCAGGCGGACGCCTTCTCGATCACACGGGGCTTGAGCTCCGCGTTCTCCAGGACGTCCTTCAGGTGCCTCTCCACGACCGGCAGCACCTCGGCGATCGTGACGTCCCGGCCCAGCTCGCCCGCGAGGGAGGCGACGCCCGCGTCGCGGATGCCGCACGGGATGATCCTGTCGAACCACTTGTTGTCCGGGTTCACGTTGAGCGCGAAGCCGTGCATGGTGACGCCCTTCGCGACCCGGATGCCGATCGCGGCGATCTTGCGGTCCTCGCGCCGCTGGCCCGCGTTGGAGGGGGCGTACTCGGGGCCGTTGAGCCGGGGGTCGAACTCCGGGTCGCTCATCCGCGGGTCGAAGTCCAGCGACAGCCCGCGGAGCGCCGGCCGCTGCTCGACCGGGTCACCGAGCACCCACACCCCGCTGCGGCCCTCGACCCGGGTGGTCTCGAGGCCGAACTCCGCGCAGGTGCGGATCAGCGCCTCCTCCAGCCGCCGCACGTGCGCGACCACGTCCACCGGGCGGGGGAGCTTCTGGATCGGGTAGCCCACCAGCTGGCCCGGTCCGTGCCAGGTGATCTTGCCGCCGCGGTCCACGTCGATCACGGGGGTGCCGTCCAGCGGGCGCTCGCTGTCCTCGGTACGCCGCCCGGCGGTGTACACCGGGGGGTGCTCCAGCAGCAGCACGGTGTCCGGGACCTCGTCGGCGAACCGCGCCGCGTGCACCCGGCGCTGCTCGTCCCAGGCCTCCTGGTAATCGACGGCATCCGCACCGAACCCCATGCGGACGAACCGCAACTCACTCACGGCAAGCGCCTCCCTCAGCGACCGGTGTGTCAGGCACGTAAAGCGCCCACGCCACTGTACGTCCGTCCGCTGTACGTCAGCCCTGCGGGCGTTTCTCACACGATCGGATGAATGCCTGGCGGAATGTGCGATCGCCTGCTCACTCTCCGCTACATTCGCGCCGTTCATGAGGCCATAAGGGCTGCTCAACGGCAAACCGGGCACGTCGTCGGGCCCGGAAGGCAGGAGACCGCACCGCAGATGACGGACCGACCCGCGCAGCGCACCCCCAACCGCCAGCTCGCCGCGCTCATCGCAGAAGCGGGGTTCTCCAACGCGGGTCTGGCCCGTCGCGTCGACCAGCTCGGCCTGGAACACGGGCTGGACCTGAGATACGACAAGACCTCGGTCACCCGCTGGCTGCGCGGACAGCAGCCCCGGGGCACCACTCCGGCCCTGATCGCCGAGGTCTTCACGCGCCGGCTCGGGCGCCGGCTGACGGCCCAGGACCTGGGCCTCGACGCGTGCGCGCCGGTGTACGCCGGGCTGGAGTTCGCGGCCACCCCGGAGGAGGCCGTCGACATCGTCAGCGGGCTGTGGCGCAAGGACTCCGGCAGCCACGCCGAGCTGCGCAAGATCGCCTTCACCCCGGCCGGGCTGGTGGTGCCCAGCCGGGACTGGCTGATCGGCAAGGCCGACGACAAGGTCGCCCGGGAACCGGCGCCCCGCGTCCCCGCGCAGGGCCGCCCCGCCCCGGCCAGGGCCCAGGGCCGCCCGGCGCTCACCGTCCCGCCCCGGGCGCGCGGGCACGCCGAGCGGGCCCCCGGCCACAAGGTCACCGGCGGCGACATCAGCGCGCTGCGCTCGGTGGGCGAGCTGTTCCGCACGCTCGACGACCGGTACGGCGGCGGCCACGCCCGGCAGGCCCTGGTGCGCTACCTGGAGCACGAGTGCGAGCCGATGCTCCGGGGCTCCTACGACGAGCAGACCGGCCGCAAGCTGTTCGCCGCGGCGGCCGACCTCACCCGGCTCGCCGGCTGGACCTCGTACGACATCGCCGCGCACGGACTCGCCCAGCGCTACTTCGTGCAGGCCCTGCGGCTCGCCCAGGCGGCCGGCGACCGGGCGTACGGCTCCTACGTCCTGGTCACCATGAGCCGCCAGGCCGTCTATCTCGGCCACGGCAGGGAGGCCGTCCAGCTGGCCCGGGTCGCCCAGCAGGGCATGGGCACGGGCGGCCCGCCGGTCGTGCAGGCGCTGCTGCACGCCGCCGAGGCGCGGGCGCACGGCGTGCTCGGCGAGGTGCGGGCGTGCACGGCGGCGCTGGTGCGGGCCGAGCGCGCCCTGGAGGCGGCCCGGCCCGGGGACGAGGTGCCGTACTGGGCCCGGTTCTTCGACGAGGCCCAGCTCGCCGACGAGTTCGGGCACTGCCACCGGGATCTGCAGCAGTACCGGGCGGCCGCCCAGCACGCCGAACGCTCCCTCCAGCTGCGCGCGCCCGCCTACGCCCGCAGCCGGCTGTTCTGCCGCGTCGTCCTCGCCACCGCCCGCCTGGGCCTCGGCGAACTCGACCAGGCGTGCGCGCTGGCCGCGGAGGCCGCGGGCCAGGCCGCGGAGATGCGGAGCGCTCGCGCGGTGGAGTACGTGCGCGACTTCGAGCGCCGCCTGGAGCCGTACCGGGACGCGGCCCCGGTGCGGGGGTACCGGGAGAAGGCGGCGGCGGCGCTGGGGTAGAGGCCGCACATCGCCGTCGCGGGCGGGGAGTTCGGTGGCCGGGTGTTCTCCGGGCGCCTACGCCGCCCTGGGCAGAGTGGGGGCCGGGTCCGCGCTGTGCATCGCGCCCGCGCCCAGGTCCGCCAGGATCGCCGCCGCCGCGCGGTGCGCGGAGTGGAGGGCGCCCTGGACCGTGCTGGTGTCGCGGTGGTCGCCGCAGACGTACAGGCCCGCCAGCAGGCGCACCGGACGGCGCAGGTCGTGCGGGGGCCGCATGGCGGGGGCCGCCTGAGGGGTGTGGTGCACGGCCAGCGTCTCCCAGCGGCGCGTCGAGGTGCCGTAGAGCCGGGAGAGATGGATGCGCACCGCCGTGTCGACGCCCTCCGGCGGAGTCCCGAGCACCGTCGAGGAGATCAGCACCCGCCCGGCCGGCGCCCGGCTCGGGTCCACGCTGCTGAGCACCGCCGTGTGCGCCACGGGCCCGCCCCGGTCGGCGTCCAGCAGCAGCGAGGCGCCGGTGGCCAGGGCCGCCGCCGGTTCGTCGGTGGTGTGATGCACCACGGTCACCGGATGGAAGTCCGGCATCCTGAGCCCCGGCAGCAGCTCCGCCGCGGCGCGCGCGTCGGTCGCCAGCAGCACCGCCCGGCAGCGCAGTTCGCCGTGCTCGGCGGTGGCGACGGACGTCGTGGACACCGAGGTGACCCGCACCCCGGTGTGCACGGTGCCGGGCGGCAGTGCCCGGGCCAGCTGCACCGGCAGCATCTCCGCGCCGCCCTCCGGGACGCACAGCCGGCCGCCGGCGAAGGCGCGCAGGGCGAGGTCGGCGCACCGGCTGGAGGTGGTCAGGTCCGGGTCGCAGAGCAGGGCGGCGAGCAGGGGGCGCAGGAAGCCGTCGACCGTGCGGGAGGGCAGCCCGTGCCGGGCGAGTGCCTGGCCGGCCGGCAGCTCGGGGCGGGCCAGGATGCGCTCGACCGGGGTGGCGGCGATGCGGCCCAGCGCGGCGCCGAGCCGGGCCTGGTCGACCGCGCCGCCCACCGGCGCGCCGGTCCGGCCCGGGGTGGCCGCCGGGCCCCTGGGGGCGCTTGCCAGGGCGCGCACCACATGGAGTGCGCCCCTTGTGCTCCCGCCGGACGCCGGTGCGCCCGCGCGCTGGGTCCGTCCGTCGCGGTGCAGCAGGACGCCCGGCGCGAAACAGCGCAGGATCAGGGAGTCCAGGCCCGGGGACGTACGGAGTTCGGGGTAGGACGTGGACAGCAGCTGTCCGATGCGGTCGAGCCGGAAGCCGTCGACCTTCTCGGTCGACATGCGGCCGCCGACGTAGGGGGCGGCCTCGAGGACTGCGGTCGAGATTCCTGCGCTGGTCAGCCGGTGAGCCGCCGAGAGTCCGGCGATTCCGGCTCCCACGATGACGACGTCCACCTGGTACGCGGGCTCAAGCACGAGGCCCCTCCTGTGGTTGCGCGGCCGGTGGAGACGTCATGCCCCCAACAGGCTCCGGGGATACCCGAGTTCGGCTCGAGGTTAGGTCCGTGATCGGTCACGAACAGTCGCGCATCGGCAGGGCACGGTCGCATGGAGGTCGCATGCGGTCACAAGAGATCTCAGGACGTCACAGGAGACCTCCCGTGTGTACGCCGGGCCGCCGTGACCGCCTTGGTGAGGCCTTCCGGCCGCCCGTCGTAGGGTGATCGTCATGCAGGAGCCGTACATACGCATCGCCGTGGCCGCCGACGAAGAGCAGCTGGCCGCCCTCGACCGGGCCGCCTGGTCCACCCTGCACGCCGTCTCGCCTCCGCCGCAGGGGCCGTTCTTCGACGAGCGCCACATGCCCGGGGACCACCTGGTCGCCGAGGCCGGCGGGCGGATCGCCGGCTACATCCGCCTCGCCCACCCGACCCCGCTCGCGTCCAACGCGCACGTCCTGCAGATACAGGGCCTCGCCGTGGCCGCCGAGGCGCGCGGGCGGGGCGTCGGGCGCGCGCTGGTCCGGGCCGCCGTCGAGGAGGCGCGCCGACGCGGTGCGCGCCGCCTCACCCTGCGCGTGCTCGGGCACAACGCCCCGGCCCGCGCCCTGTACGCGTCCGAGGGGTTCGCCGTCGAGGGCGTGCAGCCGGAGGAGTTCCTGCTCGACGGCGCCTACGTCGACGACGTGTTCATGGGCCGGCGCCTGTGAGCGCGACGGCGTGGGCCTAGGAGCTGACCAGCCGGCCCGTGTCCACCGCCGCCGTCGCCCCGGCCCCGCGCGTGGCGTCGCCCGCCACCTCCTGCGCCGTCAGCACGTAACCCGTCTCGGCGTCCGAGGTGGAGCGGGCGAACACCACCCCGAACACCCTGCCGCCCGTGGTCAGCAGCGGGCCGCCGGAGTTGCCCGGCCGGACCGTGGAGCGGATCGAGTAGATGTCCCGGGTGACCGTGCCGTCGCTGTAGATGTTCTGCCCGGTCGCCTCCACCCGGCTCGCCACCGTCGCCGCCTGCAGGTTCAGGCCGCCGTCCTGCGGGTAGCCCGCGACCACCGCCGCGTCGCCGCGCGACGCACTGGTGTCGAAGCGCAGCACCGGCGCGTGCAGCCCCGGCACGTACAGCACCGCCACGTCCCGGTCGGGGTCGAAGAGCACCACCCGGGCCGCGTACGACCGCCCGACGCCGCCGACCCGCACCGTCGGGTGGTCGATGCCGGCCACCACGTGCGCGTTGGTCATCACACGCTGCGCGGAGTAGACGAAACCGCTGCCCTCCCGGCCCTCGCTGCCCGAGACGCCCTCGATCTTCACCGTGCTCAGCTTGGCCGCGCTCGTCGCCGCCGGGGTGACGCTGTCCCCGGTGGGCCGGGCCACCCGGGCCGTCGACTCGTTCTCGAACGGATTGAAGACCTGCGGGAAACCCGCCTCGGTCAGCGCCGACGTGGCCCGCGAGAACCACACGGGCGTGGTGTCCGGCATCGCGTCCTGCACCGCGCCCAGCAGCGTCGAGTTCCGGATCGCCGCGTTCAGCGTCTGCGAGGGGGCCGCGCCCAGCACGCTCGCCGCCACCCAGGCCACGATCAGCACCGCCACCGAGTTCGCCGCCGCGCCCCCCATGCCGTCCAGCACCCGCAGCGGTCCCCGGTCCAGCTCCCCGCGCAGCCGCAGGGCGAGGCGGCCCGCCAGCTCGTGCCCCACCACCGCGGGCGCCAGCACCGTCACCACCGCGAGCACCGTCGCCTCCGGCGTGCCGCGCTCCACCAGGCCGGTCACCCAGGGCAGCACCCACACGCCGACGACGGCGCCGCCGACGAACCCGGCCAGCGAGACACAGCCGGCCACCAGCCCACGCCGGTAACCGGACGCCGCGTAGACGACGATCACCAGCGCGAGCACCAGGTCGAGCAGGTCCACGGAGCCGCCTTTCTCTCGGACCCCTCAGTACGGACGGGACGGGCCCCTTCGATCACTCACCACCACACCGGCACGGCCACCCGACGGGGAAGCCGGCCAGTATGTGTGTACCCCCAGAAACGTCCCGGACCGGGATGATGGTTCCGCCAGGTGGCAGAGTGCACATCGCGGGCATGCCCCGGCCGCCGGAGAGTGGCTTCATGCACGCCGTCCGAAGAACACCGGAGACGCCCGGAGACCGGCAGGGGCCGGGAACACCGGGAACGCAGGAGCCAGGGGCGACACCGGGGCCGTCGGCCGCGCCCGGAACCCCGCAGACATCGGCGACACCGGGAACACCGGGACCGCCCGACCCGGGGGACGCCGCCGGGATACCGGACACGCCCGCTCCGGCCCCGCTGCCGGGCGCCGCGGAGGCCGCCGGGACGCCCGGTTCCGCCGAGTCCTCGGGGGTGCCGGGGGAAGCCCCGGTCCGGCGGAGCGCCTGGCACCGGCGCAGGTCCGCGGCCCGGAGGAGCACGGGATCCACGGGACGCCGGAGGTTCACCCTTCCGGGGCGCTGGAGGCTCGCACCGCCCTTGGGTCAGCTCGCCACCCGGCAGCCGTCGGCGGCGTCCGCAGGCCCGTGTACGCCACAGCCCCCGCAGTCGCCGCAGCCCCTCGACATCTCGCAGCCGGTCACCACGCCGCAGCCCTCCGCCACCCCGCAGTCCCCGCAGTCGTTCAACCCCTCACAGGCCCCCGCCCCGCAACAGCCCCCGGCGACGGCCCCGTCGGGCCAAGCCGCGCACGAGCGACCCCGCCCGCCCCGGCAGCACCCCCGCAGACCACGGGCCGTCGTCGTGTTGCTCGGGTGTCTGCCCGGGCTGGTGGCCGTGCTCACGCTCGGGCTGTGTGTGCGGGGGGTCGAGCGCGCCGCCGTGGTCGTGCCCGAGCGGGCCGTGCCCGCCCGCACCCCCTTCGGCCACCGCGCTCCCCGGCCGCGCATCGTGCCCCGCTCCGTCTGGCTGGGCGCCGCCGGGCGCACCCAGCCGCCGCCGCGCTACGACGACAAGGTGGTCGCCGTCTTCCTGCACCACACCGACTCGCCGAGCGGCTACGACTGCGCCGACGCGCCGGAGATCATCCGCCGGCTGTACGCGGGCCAGACCGGCGCGCGGAACTGGGACGACATCGGCTACAACTTCATCGTCGACCGCTGCGGCACCATCTACGAGGGCCGCGCCGGAGGCATCGACCGGCCCGTCACCGGCGCCCACACCCAGGGCTTCAACCACCGCACCGCCGGCATCGCCGCCCTCGGCACCTTCACCGCCGGCGCCCCCGTGCCGAAGGCGATGACCGACGCGATCGCCGCCCTGGTCGCCTGGAAGCTGGGCCTCGCCGACGTCGACCCCCGCTCGAGCGTCCGCCTGGTCTCCAGCAACAACCTCGCCCGCTACAAGGCCGGCACCGCCGTCACCCTGCCCGCCCTGGCCGGCCACAACGCCGGGTTCATGACCAGCTGCCCCGGCGCCGCCCTCACCGCCCGGCTCCCCGAGATCAGGGAGAAGGCCGCGCGCCTGCAGGGCCGTACCTCCACCGCTCGGCTCACAGCCTTCCCCTAGCCGCCGCGCAGCGGGCTCAGAGCCCCGCGCCCTACGGTCGAGGCCGTCACCAGCCGACCGGAGGTGGGCATCAATGAACAGCAGCCGTACGCGCGCCGGGAACCGGGGCGCGGGCACGGAGCGGGCGCACGGGGCGCGGACCGCGCGCGGCCCCTGGACAGCGCTGTGCGCGGCCGTCGCCGTCGTCCTCGGCCCGGCCGCGGCCACCGCGTCCGCCCTCGACCAGGCCAACGCCGCGCCCCCGCACCACGCCGAGCGGGCCGGCCAGGCACAGGCCTGCCTGCCCGACGGCAGCACCCGCAGGCGCACGGCCGGCTGAGCCGAGGGGGAGAGGAAGGCCGCTACTCCCGGAAGCGGTCCCACAGGCGCGGGAACCGTTCCGCCAGCGCCCGCTCGTTCTCGAAGTCCAGCGGGGCGCCCTCCGGTTCGCCGGGCGCCGGGGCGATGCCCAGATCGGGCGCGACGGTCCCGGTCAGCTGCTCGTAGGCCTCGTCCGCCGCGTAGCCCAGCTCCTCGCCGTCGCCGTCGACCTCCTCGTCGAAGTCGTCCAGCAGCTCCGCCAGCGAGTCGGGATCGTGCAGGGCGCCCTCGTACACCTCCCGGCCCTGGCCGATCAGCCAGCAGCGGAAGAAGTCGAACGCGTCGTCGCTGGCGCCGTCCAGCAGCACCCAGGCGGCGCCCCACAGGTCCCAGCGGTAGGCGCGGTTGTAGCGGGCCTCGAAGTGACGGGCGAAGTCCAGGACCATGTCGGGGTCCAGCTGGAGCAGCCGGTCCACGAGCACGTCGGCCTGTTCCTCGGGGTCGCCCTCGGCGGCCTCGCGGGCGGCGTCGATCAGCTCCCAGAACTCCGTCTCGTCCATCACGTCCACCAGCATCGGGCCTCCACCGGCGGGCCGCACGCGGAGTACGCCGGTGTGCGGCGGATCGTTATCCGGCGTCCGCGGCGGGCGGTGCGGCGTCGTCACGGCCGTACAGCGCGGCCAGCCGGGCCGCGTCCGCGGCGAACCGCTCCCGCAGGCCCGGCGGGGCCAGCACCTCCGCCTCCGGCCCGAGCGCCGTCAGCTGCGCGTGCGCGACCTCCTCGGACTCCACCGGGAGCGTCACCGTCACCCAGCCCGCCCCGTCCGGCTCGGCGGGCCCGCTCAGTGCCTCCCGCGCCGCCACCGGGTCGACGGCCCAGCGCAGCATGCGCACCCCCTGCGGGGACAGCCGTACGACGGCCTCGGCGCGCAGGACCGACCGCGCGAACCGCTCGGCCTGCTCGGCCCAGTGCCCGGGCAGATCGAAGTCCGGATCGCGCGTGAAACGTTCTTCCAGGGTGTCCACGGCGCTGAACCGGTCGATCCGGTAGGTCCGGTGGGTCCGCCCGGAACCGCCGTCCGCCACCCGCGCGCACAGGTACCAGACGCCCGCCTTCAGCACGAGCCCGTACGGCTCCAGCACCCGCTCCACCTCGTCCTCGCCGCGCCGGTAGCGCGCGGTGACCCGGAGGTCGTCCCACACCGCCGCGGCGAGCGCGGGCAGCAGCGCGGGCGTCCGCGGCTCCCGGAACCAGGCCGGCGCGTCCAGATGGAACCGCTGGGCGGCGCTGTCCGGGGCGTCCCGCAGCGACGGCAGCAGCGCGGCCGACACCTTCAGCCGGGCCGCGGACGCGGCGTCCTCCAGGCCCATCTCGCGCAGCGCCCCCGGCACCCCGCTCAGGAACAGCGCCTCCGCCTCGCTCCTGGCCAGCCCCGTCAGCCGCGTCCGGTACCCGCCGACCAGCCGGTACCCGCCGGCCCGCCCGCGGTCCGCGTACACCGGCACGCCCGCCTCCGACAGCGCCTGCGCGTCCCGCTGCACGGTCCGCTCCGACACCTCCAGCTCCCGGGCCAGCTCGGCGGCGGTCATGGACGGACGGGACTGCAGCAGAAGCACCATCTTGATGAGCCGCGCGGCACGCATGCCCCTCATGATGCCGGGGGCCACCGACAACGGAAGGGGTACGGCCGACGGCCGTACCCCTTCCGTGGACCTCGGTCCCTACAGCCCGTACTTCTCCCGGGCCTCCTTGACCGCCGTGGCCTTCACCTCGCCGCGCCGGGCCAGCTGGGCCAGGGCCGCGACGACGATCGACTCGGCGTCGACGCCGAAGTGGCGGCGGGCGGCGTCACGGGTGTCCGACAGGCCGAAGCCGTCGGCGCCCAGCGAGGACCAGTCCTGCTCCACCCACTGCGCGATCTGGTCCGGCACCTGGCGCATGTAGTCGGACACGGCCAGCACCGGGCCGTCGACGCCCTGCAGCGCCTGGCGGACGAACGGCACCCGCTCCTCGCCGCGCAGGAGGGCGGCGTCCGCCTCCATCGCGTCGCGGCGCAGCTCCGTCCAGGAGGTCGCCGACCACACGTCGGCGGCGACGCCCCACTCCTCGGCGAGCAGCTTCTGCGCCTTCAGCGCCCAGTGGATCGCCGTGCCGGAGCCCAGCAGCTGGATGCGCGGGGCGTTCGCGGCCGGGGAGAGCCCCGCGGACTCCGCCGTGTTGAAGCGGTACAGGCCCTTGACGATGCCCTCGTCGATGCCGAGGCCCTGCGGCTTGGCGGGCTGCGGCAGCGGCTCGTTGTAGACCGTCAGGTAGTAGAAGACGTTCTGGTCCTCGCCCGGCTTGGCCTCGCCGTACATCCGGCGCAGACCCTCGCGGACGATCACCGCGATCTCGTAGGCGAACGCGGGGTCGTACGTCAGCGCGGCCGGGTTGGTGGCGGCGATGACCGGGGAGTGGCCGTCGGCGTGCTGCAGGCCCTCACCGGTCAGCGTGGTACGGCCCGCGGTGGCGCCGACGAGGAAGCCGCGGCCGAGCTGGTCGCCGAGCTGCCACATCTGGTCGGCGGTGCGCTGCCAGCCGAACATCGAGTAGAAGATGTAGAACGGGATCATCGCCTCGCCGTGCGTCGCGTACGACGTCGAAGCGGCGATGAAGTCGGCCATCGAACCGGCCTCGGTGATCCCCTCGTTGAGGATCTGGCCGTTCCTGGCCTCTTTGTAGTACATCAGCTGGTCGCGGTCGACCGGCTCGTACGTCTGGCCCTTGGGGGAGTAGATCCCGAGGGACGGGAACAGCGACTCCATGCCGAAGGTGCGCGCCTCGTCGGGGACGATCGGCACCCAGCGCCTGCCGGTCTCCTTGTCGCGGACCAGGTCCTTGACCAGGCGGACGAAGGCCATGGTGGTGGCGACGTTCTGGGAGCCGGAGCCCTTGTCGAAGGAGGCGAACGCCTTCTCGGACGGGGCCGGCAGCGCCGGCAGCGGGTGCGTGCGGCGGGCCGGGGCCGGGCCGCCGAGGGCCGCGCGGCGCTCCTGGAGGTAGCGGACCTCGGGGGAGTCGGCACCCGGGTGGCCGTAGGGGACCACGCCGTCGACGAAGTCGCTGTCCTTGATCGGCAGCTGGAGCAGGTCGCGCATCGCCTTGAACTCGTCCACCGTCAGCTTCTTCATCTGGTGGTTGGCGTTCTTCGACGCGAAGCCCTCGCCGAGGGTGTGGCCCTTGACCGTCTGGGCCAGGATCACGGTCGGCGCGCCCTTGTGCTCGACGGCGGCCCTGTACGCGGCGTAGACCTTGCGCGGCTCGTGGCCACCGCGGGAGACGTGGAAGATCTCCAGGATCTTGTCGTCGCTCAGCAGCTTCGCCATCTCCGCCAGCGCCGGGTCCTTGCCGAAGAAGTCCTGGCGGATGTAGGCGGCGTCGCGGGTCTGGTACGTCTGGACCTGCGCGTCCGGTACCTCGCGCAGCCGGCGTACGAGGGCGCCCGTGGTGTCGAGCTGGAACAGCTCGTCCCAGGCGGTGCCCCACAGCGTCTTGACGACGTTCCAGCCGGCGCCGCGGAACTGCGCCTCCAGCTCCTGCACGATCTTGAAGTTGGCGCGGACCGGGCCGTCGAGGCGCTGCAGGTTGCAGTTGATGACGAAGGTGAGGTTGTCCAGCTCCTCACGGGCGGCGAGCGCGAGGGCCGCCGTCGACTCCGGCTCGTCCATCTCGCCGTCGCCCAGGAAGGCCCAGACGTGGGAGGCGGAGACGTCCTTGATGCCGCGGTTGGTGAGGTAGCGGTTGAAGCGCGCCTGGTAGATCGCCGACAGCGGGCCGAGGCCCATGGAGACGGTGGGGAACTCCCACAGCCAGGGCAGACGGCGCGGGTGCGGGTACGACGGCAGGCCGTTGCCGCCGGCCTCCTGGCGGAAGTTGTCCAGGTGGGCCTCGGTCAGGCGGCCGTCGAGGAAGGCGCGGGCGTAGATGCCGGGGGAGGCGTGGCCCTGGATGTACAGCTGGTCGCCGGAGCCGTCGCCCTCCTTGCCCTTGAAGAAGTGGTTGAAGCCGGTCTCGTAGAGCCAGGCGGCGGAGGCGAAGGTGGCGATGTGGCCGCCGACGCCGTGCTTGCTGCCCCGGGTGACCATCGCGGCCGCGTTCCAGCGGTTCCAGGCGGTGATCCGGGCCTCCATCTCCGGGTCGCCGGGCATCGCGGGCTCGGCGGCGGTCGGGATGGTGTTGACGTAGTCGGTCTCGAGGAGCTTCGGCAGCGCGATGCCGCCCGCCTCGGCGCGCTCCAGCGTGCGGCGCATCAGGTATGCGGCGCGGTGCGGCCCGGCCTCCCTGGCGACGGCGTCGAGGGAGGCCTGCCATTCGGCGGTCTCCTCCGGGTCGCGGTCCGGGAGCTGGTCGAGCGCGCTCGGCTGGATGGCGTTGGGGTCGGTCATGTCGCCGCCTTCCTCAGTCGAAGGGGGTTCCCTCATCGGTAAGGGTTCGGGGGTGCCCTTGGTCTTTGGCAGGACAGGGCAGGCGGACTTCGGTAGAAGTCCGTCGGTGACTGTAACTCCCTGATCGATGATCGATCAAAGGGTTGAGGGCGAAAAAGTCTCGATTCCGAGAAAGTAGGCACCCGGTGCCTTCAGAGATGGCACCGGGTGACGTGGAGTCGCCTTGTTTTCGCAGGTGAGGCGGCGTATGAGCGGCCGAGCGCTCGACTGGATCAGGCGCGCGGGGCGCACCCGAGGACGTGCGCCTTCACCAGCTCCGCGATCCGCGGATCCCGTCGCTTGAACGCCTCCACCAGCTCCTCGTGCTCCTCGGCGTACGACTGCTGGACCGTGCCCAGCCAGCGGATGGACAGCGCGGTGAAGACCTCGATGCCGAGGCCCTCCCAGGTGTGCAGCAGCACCGAGTTGCGCGCGGCACGCACCAGTTCGCGGTGGAAGCCGACGGTGTGGCGGACCTGGGCGGTGCCGTCGGCCTTGCGGTCGGCCTCGTACAGGGCCGTGACGTGCGGCTCCAGCGCCGAGCAGTCCTCGGCGAGCCGGTCGGCGGCCAGCTCCGCCGCGATCGCCTCCAGGCCGGCCCGGACGGGGTAGCTCTCCTCCAGGTCCGCCGCGGTCAGATTGCGCACGCGCACGCCCTTGTTCGGCGCGGACTCGATCAGCCGCAGCGACTCCAGCTCCCGCAGGGCCTCGCGGACCGGGGTCTGGCTGACCTCCAGCTCGGTCGCGATCCGCCGCTCCACGATCCGCTCGCCCGGCTGCCAGCGCCCGCTGACGATCCCCTCCACGATGTGCTCGCGGATCTGTTCGCGCAGCGAGTGGACGACGGGCGCGGTCATTGTGGGCTCCTTAGTCAGGGCGCTGACCTTTAGACAATAAGGCCGGTTCGCTCCGCGGACAGGGCGCGCGGGGGTGCTTTCGTGCAGGTGAGACGAGGCTTACACGCGACGCGTGCCGACAAACACGAACACCCCGCCCGGAAAGCTCCGGACGGGGCGCCGTACTACCCGGGGAGACGTCAGAGACCGAGCTCGACCTCGAACTCGCCCGCCTCGAGGATCGCCTTGACCGCCGTCAGGTAGCGGGCCGCGTCGGCGCCGTCGACCAGGCGGTGGTCGTAGGAGAGGGTCAGGTAGGTCATGTCGCGGACGCCGATGACCGTGCCCTCCTCGGTCTCGATGACCGCCGGACGCTTGACCGTGGCACCGATGCCGAGGATCGCTACCTGGCCCGGCGGCACGATGATCGTGTCGAACAGCGCGCCGCGCGAACCGGTGTTGGAGATGGTGAAGGTCGCGCCGGACAGCTCGTCCGGGGTGATCTTGTTGGCGCGGACCTTGCCGGCCAGCTCCGCCGTGGCCTTGGCGATGCCCGCGATGTTGAGGTCGCCGGCGTGCTTGATGACCGGGGTCATCAGGCCCTTCTCGGAGTCCACCGCGATACCGATGCTCTCGGTGTCGAAGTAGGTGATCGTGCCCTCGGCCTCGTTGATCCTGGCGTTGATGACCGGGTGGGCCTTCAGCGCCTGGGCCGCCGCCTTGACGAAGAACGGCATCGGGGAGAGCTTGACGCCCTCGCGCGCGGCGAAGGAGTCCTTGGCGCGGGCGCGCAGCTTCATCAGGCGGGTGACGTCGACCTCGACGACCGACGACAGCTGGGCCTGCTCGTGCAGCGCCTTGACCATGTTGTCGCCGATGACCTTGCGGATGCGGGTCATCTTGACGGTCTGGCCGCGCAGCGGGGAGACCTCCAGCGCCGGGGCCTTCTTGGCGGCGGCCGGCGCGGCGGCGGCCGGAGCCGGGGCAGCGGCGGCGGCCTTCGCGGCCTCGGCGGCGGCGAGCACGTCCTGCTTGCGGATGCGGCCGCCGACGCCCGTGCCCTTGACGGTGGACAGGTCGACGCCGTTCTCGGCGGCGAGCTTGCGCACCAGCGGGGTCACGTAGGCGCCCTCGTCCGTCGCCTGGGTGGCGGTCGGGGAGGTCGGCGCGGTGGCCGGGGTCACCGGAGCCGGGGCCGGAGCCGCCGGGGCGGGCGCCGGAGCGGCGGGCTGGGCCGGGGCCGGGGCGGCAGCGGCGGGCGCGGCCGGAGCGGCGGGGGCCGGAGCGGGTGCGGCCGGGGCGGCCGGAGCCGCGGGGGCGGCCGGGGCCGGAGCGGCTGGGGCAGCGGCGGCGGGGGCCGGGGCGGCCGGGGCCGGAGCGGCACCCGGGGCGCCGATGACGGCGAGCTTGGCGCCGACCTCGGCGGTCTCGTCCTCGTTCACCACGATCTCCAGCAGCACGCCGGAGGCGGGCGCCGGGATCTCGGTGTCGACCTTGTCGGTGGAGACCTCGAGCAGCGGCTCGTCGGCCTCGACGCTGTCGCCGACCGACTTCAGCCAGCGGGTGACGGTGCCCTCGGTGACGGACTCGCCGAGCGCGGGCAGGACCACGTCCGTGCCCTGGGCGCCGGAGGCACCGGCGGTGGCCTCGGCGGTCGGCGCCGGGGCGGGAGCGGCCTGCTCCGTGGAGGGGGCGGCCGGAGCGGGCTCGGCGGCCGGGGCCGGAGCCTCGGCGGCGGCCGCAGCAGAGGGCGCGGCGGAAGCCGCTCCAGCGGAGCCGGTGCTTGCACCGGGGGCGGCCGGCGCGCCGGAGCCGTCGTCGATGACGGCCAGCTCGGCGCCGACCTCGACCGTCTCGTCCTCGGCGACCTTGATGGAGGCCAGCACGCCGGCGGCCGGCGAGGGGATCTCGGTGTCGACCTTGTCGGTGGAGACCTCGAGCAGCGGCTCGTCGGCCTCGACGCGTTCGCCCTCGGCCTTCAGCCAGCGGGTGACAGTGCCCTCGGTGACGCTCTCGCCGAGCGCCGGAAGGGTTACGGAAACCGCCATGGTTTCGGTTGCTCCTAACGAATTGCGGAAGTCTGTGTCGTCGCGCCCGTTGACCGAAGGCTCAGTCGTGGGAGTGCAGCGGCTTGCCGGCGAGCGCCAGGTGCGCCTCGCCCATCGCCTCGTTCTGCGTCGGGTGGGCGTGGATGAGCTGGGCGACCTCGGCCGGCAGCGCCTCCCAGTTGTAGATCAGCTGGGCCTCGCCGACCTGCTCGCCCATGCGGTCGCCGACCATGTGGACGCCGACCACGGCACCGTCCTTCACCTGGACGAGCTTGATCTCGCCCGAGGTGTTGAGGATCTTGCTCTTTCCGTTGCCCGCCAGGTTGTACTTGAGAGCGACGACCTTGTCCGCGCCGTAGATCTCCTTGGCCTTGGCCTCGGTGATGCCGACGGAGGCGACCTCCGGGTGGCAGTACGTCACCCGCGGGACACCGTCGTAGTCGATCGGAACGACCTTGAGACCGGCCAGACGCTCCGCCACCAGGATGCCCTCGGCGAAGCCGACGTGCGCGAGCTGGAGCGTCGGGACGAGGTCACCGACGGCGGAGATCGTCGGGACGTTGGTCCGCATGTACTCGTCGACCAGGACGTAGCCGCGGTCCATGGCGACGCCCTGCTCCTCGTAGCCCAGGCCCTGCGAGACCGGTCCGCGGCCGACGGCCACCAGCAGGACCTCGGCCTCGAACTCCTTGCCGTCCGCCAGGGTGACCTTCACGCCGTCCTGGGTGTACTCGGCCTTCTGGAAGAAGGTGCCGAGGTTGAACTTGATGCCGCGCTTGCGGAACGCGCGCTCGAGAAGCTTCGAGGAGTTCTCGTCCTCGACCGGGACGAGGTGCTTCAGGCCCTCGATGACGGTGACGTCGGCGCCGAAGGACTTCCACGCCGAGGCGAACTCGACGCCGATGACGCCGCCGCCCAGGATGATCGCGGACTTCGGCACGCGGTCCAGGACGAGGGCGTGGTCGGAGGAGATGATCCGGTTGCCGTCGATCTCCAGGCCCGGCAGCGACTTCGGCACGGAGCCGGTCGCCAGCAGCACGTGGCGTCCCTGGATCCGCTGACCGTTCACGTCCACGGAGGTGGGGGAGGACAGCCGGCCCTCGCCCTCGATGTACGTCACCTTGCGGGACGCGATCAGACCCTGCAGGCCCTTGTACAGGCCGGCGATGACACCGTCCTTGTACTTGTGGACGGCGGCGACGTCGATGCCCTCGAAGGTGGCCTTCACACCGAACTGCTCGCTCTCGCGGGCCTGGTCGGCGATCTCGCCCGCGTGCAGCAGGGCCTTGGTGGGGATGCAACCCCGGTGCAGGCAGGTGCCGCCGACCTTGTCCTTCTCGATCAGGGCGACGTCCAGGCCCAGCTGCGCCCCGCGCAGGGCCGCGGCGTAACCACCGCTACCACCGCCGAGGATCACTAGGTCGAAAACGGTGCTGGCGTCGTTCGCCACGTCACGTCCTCCATGCATGTGCGCCGTACGCCGGTCTTCACTGACCGGCAGGCGGCTGGTGTCCGGCCGCTTGATGCTTCGGCCCTTCGGTGGGGGCCCTGTCCTGCCGGGCTCCATCTTTGCACTTGTTCGAGGCGGACGAGACGCCGGGCTGGAGTGTGAGACGTCCCACGTTCGCTTGAAAGAAGCGGAGCAGCGGTGCCGGGAAAGGGGCGCGGAGCCGTACCGATATGCGGCTCCGCAGCGCGGGCGCGAACAACCCCCACGCGACGGAGCCGCCATACGGCAGTGCGCCCCGAGCTATGAGGCGACTCAGCCCAGGGCACCCGCGGCCGTCAGCTCGGCGAGCCGGACCAGTGTCCGCACCGCCGTGCCCGTGCCGCCCTTCGGCGTGTACCCGAAGGGACCCCCCTCGTTGAACGCCGGGCCGGCGATGTCGAGGTGCGCCCAGGTGATCCCGTCGCCCACGAACTCGCGCAGGAAGAGACCGGCGACCAGGCCGCCGCCCATCCGCTCGCCCATGTTCGCGATGTCGGCGACCTGGGAGTCCATGCCCTTGCGCAGGTGCTCCGGCAGCGGCATCGGCCAGGCCGGCTCGCCCACCTCCTCCGCCGCCTCGTGCACCGCGGTGCGGAACGCGTCGTCGTTGGCCATGATGCCGAACGTCCGGCTGCCCAGCGCCAGCATCATCGCGCCGGTGAGGGTCGCGACGTCCACGATCGCGTCCGGGTTCTCCTGCGAGGCCGCCCACAGCGCGTCGCCGAGGACCAGCCGGCCCTCGGCGTCGGTGTTGAGGACCTCCACGGTCTTGCCGCTGTACATGCGCAGCACGTCACCCGGGCGCACCGCGGAGCCGGACGGCATGTTCTCGGCCAGCGCCAGCCAGCCGGTGACGTTGACCTCCAGGCCGAGGCGGGCGGCGGCGACCACCGCGGCGAACACGGCGGCGGCGCCGCTCATGTCGCATTTCATCGTCTCGTTGTGCCCGGCCGGCTTCAGCGAGATGCCGCCCGAGTCGTAGGTGATGCCCTTGCCGACGAAGGCGAGGTGCTTGGCCGCCTTCGGGTGGCTGTACGACAGCTTCACCAGGCGCGGGGCGGCCGCGGAGCCGCCGCCGACGCCGAGGATGCCGCCGTAGCCGCCCTTGGCCAGGGCCTTCTCGTCGAGCACCTGCACTTTGATGCCGTGCTCCTTGGCCGCGGCCTGCGCGATGCCGGCGAAGGCGGCGGGGGTCAGGTCGTTCGGCGGGGTGTTGATCAGGTCGCGGGCGCGGTTCAGCTCCTCGGCGACCGCGACGGCGCGGGCGACGGCCCCCTTGTGGGAGGCGTCGCGCGGCTTGCCGCCGAGCAGCGCGGCCTCGGCCAGCGGCGCCTTGCCGTTCCCGGCCTTCCCGCCGCCGGCGTTCTCCTTGTAGACGTCGAAGGAGTACGCGCCGAGCAGGACGCCCTCGGCGATCGCGCCGACCGCGCCGGGACTGTCCACGGGCAGCGCGAACGCGGCCTTCCTGGAGCCGGCGAGCGCCCGGGCGGCCACGCCGGCGGCCTTGCGCAGCGCGTCGGAGTCGTAGCCCTCGTCGCTCTTGGCGTCCGGCTCCTCGCCCAGGCCGACCGCCACCACGAGGGGCGCCTTGAAGCCGGCCGGGGCGGGCAGTTTCGTCAGCTCGCCCTCGGCACCCGAGGCGCCGAGGGTCTCCAGGACGCCGGCCAGCCTGCCGTCGTACGCCTTGTCCACGGCCTCGGCGCCCGGCGCGACGACGGGCCCCTGGGCGCCCTTGGCGACACCGATCACGATCGCGTCGGCCCGCAGGCCGGGCGCCGCTGCGGTGCTGAGAGTCAGAGCAGTCACGGTGGTGAATTCTCGCTTCCGATGTGAAGTTGCTGTGGCCGAAGTGGGGTGGGTCGACCGGGCCCGAGAGCCGACCCTAGGTCCATGCCTGGGCGCGGGTGGCACCGGGGCCTTCACCCTGTCGGCGAACACCCGGGACGAGACTACGC
Source organism: Streptomyces sp. NPDC048192 (assembly GCF_043202415.1). Lineage (NCBI taxonomy): Bacteria > Bacillati > Actinomycetota > Actinomycetes > Kitasatosporales > Streptomycetaceae > Streptomyces > Streptomyces sp. NPDC048192. The sequence goes on along the minus strand of NZ_JBIDAL010000003.1, from coordinate 459,667 downwards.
GCGTGCGCGCGGTCGCTCATTCCTGCGGACGTGCACCTGTGTCTGGCGTCGCGTTTCACATCGGCGCGTTCCACAGCGGCGCGGGATCACCACCGGGGCGCGCCGGCCACCGGGCCGGGCCCGGGCTCGATCCGCTGAAGGGCGCCGACGACCCGGGTGCCGGCGAGCCGGTCGGCGAGGGAGCGGCGGCCGGGGAAGAGCACGGTGAGCGCGTTGACCAGGAACAGCAGGACGGCGACCGCCCAGACCAGCACCGACAGCACGAACTCGCCCTCGACCAGCAGCACACAGGCCAGCGCGTACACCGCGACGTCGGCGGCGGTGGTGACGGCGGCCCGGCGCAGGGCGTGCCGGGACAGCCGCGGGGTGACGCGCAGCCCGAGCAGGCCCTTGCCGAGGGTGCGGCCGAGCAGCGCGAGGCAGGCCCACTGGTAGAGGAAGGTGACGACGACGAGCGCGCCGAAGGCCTCCTCCACGTCGAGCACGATCGTGTCCCACACGGACAGGCCGACCTGCTCGCCGGCGCCGATGACGTCACCCCGCGAGGTGACGAGGTCGAGGCCGCCCTTGGTGGCCAGCTCGGGCACGTCGGTGACGAGCGCGGTGATCCGGTGGAAGGTCAGGACGGCGAGCAGCGCGGCGGCCGCCGCGACCAGAGCGAAGTCGACGAACCAGGCCGTGATGCGGCGCAGCTTCGGCACGGATGTTCCCCCGATGTGCAACTGTCTTGCAGCGTTGTCTTGTCCGTGTACGGCCGAGGAGTTTATCGGCCGAGCGACAGCACCACGAGCGCCGCCGTGGCCGCCGTCTCCGCCAGCGCGCCGAAGACGTCCCCGGTCACCCCGCCGAAGCGGCCCACGCAGCGGCGCAGCAGGAGTTCGGCCGCGGCCAGGGCCAGCAGGACCGCGGCCGCCGCGCGCAGGGCGCCGTACGGGCCGAAGGCCGAACCCCCGGCGGCCGAGCCGAGCGTGACCGCGGCGGTGACCGCCAGCGCCCCGGGCACCGGCACCACCCCCGCGACCGCCGCGCCCAGGCCCTCCGGGCGGGCGGCCGGCACGCCGGTGCGGGCGGCCAGGGTGAGGGCGAGGCGGGCCGCGACGGCCGAGACGACGGCGGCGAGGGCGCCCCGGGACCAGGAGGCGCCGTACAGCTGGGCCAGGACGGCGACCTGGGCCAGCAGCACCAGGACGAGGGCGACGACGCCGAACGGGCCGATGTCGGACTGCTTCATGATCCTGAGCGCGTCCTCGGCGGGCCTGCCGCTGCCCAGGCCGTCGGCGGTGTCGGCGAGGCCGTCGAGGTGCAGTGCGCGGGTCAGGGCGGCGGGCACCGCGACCGAGGCGACGGCGGCGAGCAGCGGGTCGGCGCCGAGCGCGAGCAGCAGCAGGCCGAGCCCGGCGGCGCAGCCGCCGACGGCCAGCCCGGCCACCGGGGCGCTCAGCATGCCCCCGCGCGCCGCTTCCCGGTCCCAGCGGCGCACCCGGACGGGCAGTGCGGTGAGGGTGCCGAAGGCGAAGCGGAGGGAGTCGTGAGGGGAGGACGTGGGCACCGGCGAAGGTTACCCGGCGGTCGCGGGGCCGCCGGGGGCGCCCGGGTGGAGCCCGCTGCGGCCTCCTGGGGATAAAGTGCGCATATGGGGCACTGGTGGGAACGGAACATCCTCGAACCGGGCAAGCTTCCCCTGCTGCTCGCCCTCAGCGCCTTCCTGCTCACCTTCGTGGTCACCCGGGTGATCACCCGGCTGATCCGGGCCGGCAAAGGTCCGTTCGGGAACGTCAAGGCGGGCGGGCTGCACATCCACCACGCGGTGCCAGGCGTCGTCCTCACCGTCGTCGGCGGGTTCGGCGCGGTCGCCAGCGACCGGCGCGGCGCGGGCGGCGCCCTCGCGGCCGTGGTCTTCGGCATCGGCGTCGGTCTCGTCCTGGACGAGTTCGCGCTGATCCTGCATCTGGACGACGTCTACTGGAGCGAGGAGGGCCGCAAGAGCGTCGAGGTCGTCGTGCTCGCCGCCGCGCTCGGCGGGCTGCTGCTCGCAGGGTTCTCGCCGTTCGGCGTCAACGACCTGTCCCCGCAGGAGCTGAAGGACCGCGGCGGCGCCCTCACCACCATCGCCGTGAACTTCCTCTTGGCGCTGGTCGCCCTGAGCAAGGGCAAGGCCCGCCTCGCGGTGTTCGGGGCGGTCGTGCCGCTGGTCGCGCTGATCGGCGCCGTACGGCTGGCCCGCCCCGGCTCGCCCTGGGCCCGCCGCTTCTACGGCCGCCGGCCCCGCGCCCGCGCCAAGGCCGAGCTGCGCGCCTGCCGGCACGACCGCCGCTGGGCCCGGCCGCGCCGCGCCGTTCAGGACTGGATCGGCGGCAGACCCGACCCGCGCCCGGCCCGGCTGCCCGACCGCCACTGAGCGAACCACCGCGGCGGACCGCCGTACGCGCCCGGCGCCCCGGGCCGCAGCCCCCAGCGGTGCCGCACCGCCACCGCGAGGCAGATCAGGCCCACGGCCATCAGCGCGGCCAGATGCTCCTTGCCCGCCAGGTTCTCCTTGAGCAGCACCTCGGCGACCATCGCCAGCGTCACCGCGCCCGAGGTGAGGTACGCGCCGTAGCGCCAGCTCACGTACACCGCGAGCCCCACCACGGCCGCCGACGGGCCGGTGTCCACGACCTGCGCGTCCGTCCACGGCAGCCCGAACGGGGCGTGCGCGCCGAGCGAGATGCCGGTGCGCGCGTAGAGGGTCCCGGCGAGCGTGGCGGCGTACGCGATGACCAGGGTCCGCCACCAGCCGATGCACACCTCGGCGATCCCGAACACCAGCAGGATCTGCGCCAGCGCGCCCCACACCGGCAGATCCAGCGCCGGCACGAAGAGGGACAGCGGGGTGCGCAGCAGGGCCTGCCACAGCGGGTCCTGGGCCCGTACGGCGCCCAGGTCCTGCACGAGCTGATAGCCCCACGGCCGGTTCTGCACGTACTGCAGCAGGGCCGTCAGACCGACCGCGCCGAGCGTCATCGGCGCCGCCCGCAGGCGCCGCCCGCGCAGGGCCGCGCGCACGGCGCCGCACAGCGGCCCCCACTCCTCGCGGGCCCAGCGGGCCGGCGGCCTCATCGGGCGTTCCTCATCGGGCGTTCCTCACCGGTGGGTCTCCAGGTGCCTGCGGTGCAGCCACTTCGGCAGTCCCGGCGCCTCCAGGAAGCCCTCGGCACGCGCGGACGCGAGGCCGATGCGCAGCAGGTCCGCGCTCTTCTCGAAGAGCAGGAACCGCGGCTCCCAGATGGGCCGGTACTTGGCGTTGGCGCGGTACAGCGACTCGATCTGCCACCAGCGGGAGAAGAAGCTCAGCAGCGACCGCCACAGCCTCAGCACCGGACCGGCGCCGATCCGCGCTCCGCGTTCGAAGACCGACCTGAACATCGCGAAGTTGAGCGACACCTGCGTGATCCCGATCTCGTCGGCCCGCCGCAGCAGCTCGATGACCATGAACTCCATCAGCCCGTTGTCGGAGTCGCGGTCACGGCGCATCAGGTCAAGGGACAGCCCGTGCGGCCCCCACGGCACGAAGGACAGCAGCGCCCGCAGCCGGCCCTCGGCGTCCGTGCACTCCAGCATCACGCACCGCCCGTCCTCGGGATCCCCGAGCCGGCCCAGCGCCATGCTGAACCCGCGCTCGGTCGCGCCGTCCCGCCAGTCGTCCGCACGCTCGACGAGCTGTGCCATCTCCTCGGCCGGGATGTCCTCGTGCCGCCGGATCCGCACCGTGTACCCGGCCCGCTTCACCCGGTTGTACGCCTGCCGCACCGTGCGCATCGCCCGGCCCTCCAGCGTGAAGTCGCAGACCTCCACGATCGCCTCGTCGCCGAGTTCGAGGGCGTCCAGACCGTGCCGGGCGTAGACCGTCCCGGCCTCCTCGCTCGCCCCCATCACCGCCGGGATCCAGCCGTGCGCCCGCGCCTCGGCCAGCCAGGGCGCGATCGCGCCCGGCCACGCCTCCGGATCCCCGAGCGGATCCCCGGAGGCCAGGCTCACCCCGCTGACCACCCGGTAGGCGACGGCCGCCTTGCCGGTGGGCGACCACACCACGCTCTTCTCCCGGCGCAGCGCGAAGTAGCCCAGCGAGTCGCGGTCGCCGTGCCGCTCCAGCAGGTCCCGCAGCTGCTTCTCGTCGTCCTCGGTGAGCGGGTCGACGGCGCGCCGGGAGCGGAACGCGGCGTAGAACACGGCGAGGACGAGGGCGGTGCTGAGCACGTTGACGGCGACGTTCGCCCAGTTCGGCGGGGAGATGCCGGGGAAGCGCGACTCGTCGGCGGCCACCGACACCAGGCGCAGCGCGCCGTAGTGCCAGCGCTCCAGGAACGTCGAACGGGCCGCGTCCGGCGCCTGGTTGGTGACCGACACCAGCAGCCCGGCCAGCAGGCTCGCGGCCAGTCCGCCGCCGAGGGCGACCGTGGCCGCGAGCCGGGGGTTGGCGCGGTCGCCCTTGGCGTAGAACTCCCGCCGGCCCACGAGCAGCGCGCCGACGAACACGGCCGTCAGCCCCAGCGAGATCCAGTTCTGCGGGTACCGCCGGATCTCCGGGAACGCCATGGCGAAGGCGAACAGGGCGAGGAAGGCGCCGCTGAGCACCAGGTTCAGGATCCACGCGGCCCGCTTGCGGCGGCGCATGGTGATCGCCAGGAAGGCGGTGAACACGCCCGAGGCGAACCCGGCCGTCAGCAGGTACGGCGTGAAGAAGTCGTCCTGGTTGTGCCGGCGCACGTCCTGGCCGAGCGAAACCCATGCCGCGCTGAGGAAGTTGATGAAGGCGACGGTCCGCAGGTACCAGACGGCGACGGCGGCGGCCCGCCGGGAGGCCCCGCCGGCCCGCCGCCCCTGCTCACCCGGGCGTCCCGGCTCGGCGTGCTGCGGAACGGCAATTCGGGCATCTCCCATGGTGAAGGATCATATGGGGACCGCCCCGGCGAACCGCACATCGGACATGTGCGTGTGCTGTGCGCGCGCTTTCACGCGACCGACTACTCGCTCTCCTCCTTCGGCTCCCTCTCCGGAAGCTCCGCGGCCAGCGCCGCCGCGGCCCGCACCAGCGGCAGGGCGAGCAGCGCCCCCGTGCCCTCGCCGACCTGCACGCCCTGCTGCAGCAGCGGCTCCAGGGCCATCCGGTCCAGCGCCTTGGCCTGCCCCGGCTCCCCGCTGTCGTGCCCGGCCAGCCACCAGTCCGGCGCCCGGAAGGCGACCCGCTGCGCGACCAGCGCGCACCCCGCCGTCACCACCCCGTCGAGCACCACCGGCAGCTTCCGCACCGCGCACTGGAGCAGGAACCCGGTCATCGCCGCGAGGTCCGCCCCGCCGACGGTCGCCAGCAACTGCAACTGGTCCCCGAGCACCGGCCGCGCCCGCCTCAGCGCGTCCCGGATCGCCGCGCACTTGCGCATCCACGCCAGGTCGTCGATCGCCAGCCCGCCCCGCCCGGTCACCACCGACGCGTCCGTCCCGCACAGCGCGGCGATCAGCACCGCCGCCGCCGTGGTGCCGCCGACGCTGATGTCGCCGAGCACCACCAGGTCCGTGCCCGAGTCGGCCTCCTCGTCGGCGACGGCGACGCCCGCGCGCACCGCCGCCTCGGCCTCCTCCAGGGTGAGCGCGTCCTCGATGTCGATACGGCCGCTGCCGCGCCGTACCCGGTGCCGTACGACGTCCTCGGGGAATGCGTCCGGCGCGCAGTCCAGGGCCATGTCCACGATCCGCACCGGCACTTCCTGCCGCCGCGCGAGCACGGACACCGGGCTCACGCCCTCCAGCACGGCCCGCACCAGCTGCTCCGCCCCGCCGGCGGGACGCGCCGAGACACCCAGCTCGGCGATGCCGTGGTCACCGGCGAAGAGGACCGCCTTCGGCCGCTCCACGGTCCGCACGGGTACGGCACTCTGCGCGGCGGCCAGCCACTCGCCCAGCTCGTCGAGGCGGCCCAGCGCCCCCGGCGGCACGATCTGGCGCTCCCGCCGGGCCTCGGCGTCACGGCGCACGCCCCCGTCCGGGCGCTCGATCAGATCGGTGAAGTCGTCCAGATTAAGCCTGCTCATTCGCCGAACAGTACCGCCAGAGACCGAACGCTTCCGCGCCGCAGGGCCACCACGCCCGTGCGGCGTCGTTGCACCCAAGATCGGTATCCCATACGTTCCGTTTTGCCGCGGAATGTCGCCCAGGGAGCCGCCCATGCCGACCACCACGCCCATCACGCCGACGCCCCTGCCCCGGTCCTGTGACCCGTTCCTCGAACCGCGCCGCGAGGACTGCCCCTGGTGCGGCTCCGCCCGCCTGCGCACCCGGGTGCGAGCGCGCGACCCGCTGCGGCACCGGCCGGGCCGGTTCGTCCTCGACCAGTGCCGTGACTGCGGCCACGTCTTCCAGAACCCCCGGCTCACGGCGGAAGGGTTCGCCTTCTTCCACCGGGACCTGTACGAACGGCAGCTGGAGGGGTTCACCGACCGCGTGCTGTCCGCCCGCGCGCTGCGCCGGCGGCACCGGGCCACCGCCCGGCGGCTGTCGGCGCTGGCCGAGGCGGAGAGCTGGCTGGACGTGGGCACCGGCCACGCCCGCTTTCCCGAGGCGGCGAAGGAGGTCTTCCCGTACACGAGCTTCGACGGCCTGGACCCGACCGCCCGGGTGCAGCAGGCCCAGCTGGAGGGGCGGGTGGAGGAGGCCCACCGCGGGTACCTCGCCACGCCCGGCATGACCGCCCGGCTGCGCGGCCGCTACGACGTCGTCAGCATGTTGCGCCATCTCGAGCACACGCCCGACCCGCGCGCCGAACTCCGCGCCGCGCTCACGGCCCTGCGCCCCGGCGGCCACCTCGTCGTCGAAGTCGCCGACCCGCGCAGCGGGTTCGCCGCGCTGCTCGGCAGGTTCTGGCTCCCGTGCGGCCAGCCGCGCCACCTGCACCTGGTGCCCTCGGCGAATCTGCGGGCGGAGCTGGAGAAGCTCGGCTGCACGGTGCTGGTGGTCGACCGCGTCGATCCCCATGTGCCCTACGACCTGTCAGGTGCGGTCACCTTGTCGGTGGGACGGGTCCCGCTGCTGAGAGCCGTCATGGCACCCGTGCGGACGCTGGCCTCGGTCGTGGACCACGCCCTGGCGCCCTTGTTCCGCCGCACGGGGTTCTCCAACGCGTACAGGATCGTGGCCCGCAAGGCGGTCCGCTGACACCCCGCACGCGCCGGTGAGCGACGCCCCCCGGCCGCACCGGTTCCGGACGCCCCTCAGCCCCGGAGCACCAGCGCCTGACCCGCCACCACCAGCAGGACGTGTTCGCACTCCGCCCCGAACGCCGCGTTCAGGCGGCCGAGTTCGTCCCGGTACCGGCGGCCGGAGGCAGTCGCCGGCACGATCCCCGAGCCCACCTCGTTGGAGACGGCCACCACGGTCCGCCGAGTGGCCCGCACCGCCTCCGTCAGCTCCCGCACCCGCTCCCGCAGGGACTTCTCGCCCCCGCCCGCCCATTCCGCGTCGTCCCACGCCCCGACGGAGTCCATGGCGTCCGTCAGCCACAGCGACAGGCAGTCGATCAGCAGCGGCGGCCCCTCCTCGCGCAGCAGCGGCACCAGGTCCGTCGTCTCCGCCGTACGCCACGATCCCGGCCGCCGCTCCCGGTGCAGCGCCACCCGCTCGGCCCACTCGGCGTCCCCGCCCCGCGTGCCGCCGGTCGCCACGTACAGCACGTCCGGGAAGGACTCGAGGCGCCGCTCGGCCTCCACCGACTTGCCCGAGCGGGCCCCGCCCAGCACCAGCGTCCGGCGCGGCACGTCCGGCACCTCCTCGTACGCGCCGACCGTCAGCGTCGTGCCGTCCGGCACGGCCCGCGCCCCCGCCGCGGCCAGCCGGCGGCCCAGCTCGGCGCCGGGCGGCACGTCGTGGTCGAGGTGGACGGCGAGCACGTCCGTCGTCGGGCCGGCCGAGCCCACCGCCCGCAGCCGGGCCAGCGCGTCCGGGCGGCCCACGACGTCCGCGAGGACCATGTCGTACGGCTCCGCCGTCGCCTGCTCCAGACCGGCCGGGGCGCCGCCCGGCGGCAGATACAGCAGCCGCTGCCCGTCCGGCCCCGTCACCGCGTACCCGGTGCCGCCCGCGTCCATCGCCAGGGCCCGCACCCGATGCCCCGTCAGCAGCGCCAACTCCCGCCCGTCCGGCACCCGTCCGGGCTGCGGCAGCCCGGCCGGCACCTCCACCGCGGGGCCGTCGTGCGGATGCGACAGCAGCACCTGCCGTACCCCGCCCAGCGAACGCCCGGCCCGCGCCGCCGCGAACGCCGCACCCGGCGTCAGGTCCAGCAGCAGCGCCCCGTCCACCAGCACGGCGGTGGCCGCCCGGGCCGCACGGCCCAGCGCGGTCGCGCACGCGGCACACGGGCAGTCGGGCCGGGGCAGTCCGGCGGGCGCGCCGGTACCGAGCAGAGTCACTTCCACGCACCGATTCTCACCCGCGCCCGCGGGTACCGCTCACTCCGGCGCCCCGGCGTCACCCCCGCACCCGCGGATGATCCACCACCTCTCACGTCCGGCCCCGTACAGCGCATACGCTGCGAGCACGTGTTGGATCGAAGGAGGCCCACATGACGGCATGGACGTGGCGGTTCGAGAAGGCCGACGGGACGGAGGTCCAGCCCGCCGTGCAGCCCGAGGAGTTCACCACGCAGGGGGACGCCGAGTCCTGGATCGGCGAGCACTGGAAGGCGCTCCTCGAGGGCGGCGCCGACCAGGTGCGGCTGTTCGAGGAGAACACCGAGATCTACGGGCCGATGAGCCTGCACGCCGACGCGGCCTAGCCGGTGCGAGGGGTGCGGCCCCGGCGGCTCCCGCCGTCGTACGGGGGCGCCGCCGGCGCCGTACCCCTCGTCACTGCTCGCCCAGCGTCACCGTCGCCTTCTTCTCGTGGCCGTCCCGCTGGTAGGTCACCGTCGTCTTCTGGCCCGGCCTGTCCCCGGCCAGCGCCACCGCCAGGGACGTGAGGGTGGAGATGGACCGGTCGCCCAGCCTGGTGATGATGTCGCCGGTGCGCAGGCCCGCCTTGTCCGCCGCGCCACCGGACTTCACGCTGACCACGGCCACCCCGGCCGGCTGGTAGTTCTCGTCCACGACGGTCCGCGCGGTGATGCCGAGCGCCGCCCGCCCCGAGTTGGTGACCCGGCCCTTGTCCACGATCTGCGCGGCGATCGTCTTCACCATCGACGCCGGGATGGCGAACCCGATGCCGGGCGCCGCGCTGTTCCCGAGGCTCGGGTCGGCGGCGCCGAGCGTCGGGATGCCGATGACGTGCCCGGCCAGATCGACCAGCGCGCCGCCGCTGTTGCCGGGGTTGATGGGCGCCGAGGTCTGCACCATGTTCGCCAGGGTGGCGCCCGTGCCCCCGCCGGCCTCGCTGACGGTCCGCCCGGTCGCCGAGACGATGCCCTGGGTCACGCTGGAGGACAGCCCCAGCGGCGAGCCCATGGCCAGCACGATCTGGCCGACCTCCACCTTCTCGGAGTCGCCGAACACCGCCGCCTTCAGCCCGGACGGCACCTTGTCCAGCTTGATCACGGCCAGGTCCTGCTGGGGGTAGGAGTACACCAGACGCGCGGTGAGCGGCTGCTCGCTGCTGGCCGTGGTCACGTGGAACGTCTTCTGCGACGCGACCACGTGCGCGTTGGTGACGATGTGGCCCTTGCCGTCGTACACCACACCGGAGCCCAGCTCGCGGCTCGACTGGATCTGCACCACCGACGGCAGGGCCTGCTTGATGACCTTCTGGTACTGGCTCTGCAGATCGCTCGCGGCCATCGGCGCGTCCGCCACCCCGGGCGCGGAGGCGTTCTGCCGGGAACCGGTGGTGCAGCCGGCCGCCACGCAGCACACCAGCGTGGCGGTGGCCGCCTTCAGCAGGGCACGGTTCGGGGAAGCGTCCATACCCCGAGTCTCATCGGGCGCCGGTCGTCCGGCCCGCGGTGTTGGCCCGAACGGACTCAGCCCCGTACGCCGCACAGGTGCAGCAACGCCGCCACCCCGCGGTACGGGTCCGTGCGCCCGGCCCGCTCCTCGACCGCCAGCAGCGTCTCGAGGCCGTCCGGTATCTCCGCGTCGTCCGCCGCCGTGTCCGTGAACACCCGGACGCCGTACCAGGCGTGCAGCGGGGCGGCGATCCCGGCGAGGGTGGCGGTGAGGGAGGCCAGCCGGTCGGCCCGTACGTCCAGGCCGAGGCGGTTGCGATAGGCGGTGGTGTCGAAGGCGGCCAGCGCGCCCGCCCAGTCGCCGGCGAGGCCGGGCCGCATGGCGAGCGCGTCGCCGTTGCGCACCAGCAGCGACAGCAGCCCGCCGGGCGCCAGCATCCGCGCCAGGCCCGCCACCAGCGGATCGGGCTCCTCCACGTACATCAGCACGCCGTGGCACAGCACCACGTCGAAGCTGCCCGGCAGGAAGTGCACCCCGGTGTCCCGCCCGTCGCCCTGCACCAGCCGGACCCGCTCCCGGATGCCCTCGGGCTCGGCGGCCAGCGCCCTGCGCGCGGCGGCGATCATCGTCGGGTCCTGCTCGACGCCGGTCACCTGGTGGCCGAGCCGGGCCAGCCGCAGCGCCTGCGTGCCCTGGCCCATCCCGACGTCGAGCACCCGCAGCCGCCGCCCGACCGGGAACCGCCCGGCTATCTGCTCGTCCAGCTGCCGCGACACCAGCTCCTGGCGTACGACGTCCCGCAGCCTGCCCAGCTTGTCCAGCCAGGCCTCGGCCGCACCCCCGGTGAAAGCGTCTGCGCTCAGGGCCGCTCTCCGCGCTTGACCTGCGGCTTCGGCAGCCGGAGCCGGCGCATCTGGAGCGAGCGCATCAGCGCGTAGGGAACGGCGCCGCGCGTGTTCTCGTCCGGGAAGCGCTCCTTGAGGCGCTTCTTCAGCCGGAAACCGCTGACCGCCGAGTCCAGCACGATCAGCACGATCACCACGAGCCACAGCAGCAGCGCGATCGACTGGATCTGCGGCACCCGCACCACGCTCAGCACCAGGATGACCACGGCGAGCGGCAGGAAGAACTCCGCCGCGTTGAACCGCGAGTCCACCCAGGTGCGGGCGAACTTGCGGACCGGGCCCTTGTCCCGGGCGGGCAGATAGCGCTCGTCACCGGTGGCCAGCGCCTGGCGCTGCCGCTCCAGTGCCCGGCGCCGGTCCTCGCGCTGGCGCTTGGCGGCCTCCTTGCGGTTGGTCGGCGTGTGGGCCACGCTGCGCCGCTGGGACTGGGCCTCACTGCGCTTGGGCGTGGGCCTGCCCTTCGGGGCCTGCGGGTCACGGGGCTGCTTGGAGAGGGTCACCGGCGCCTTGTCGGCGGGGGCCTTCTCTTCCTTGGCACGGCTACGGAACACAAAACCCAAGGGTAAGGGCTTGACCGGCATGGACCCCAGCCCGACGGGGAACGATCCGGCAACACCGGACGTCTGTAGGGGGACAGAGGGGACGTTACGGCACGGGGTCGCGGGGGATACGGCAGGGCATCACCTACTCCTCACGCCGGAGCGGTACGGTCCGCAGTCGTCCTTGGGGATGAGCGCATCGGTCCCCGAACAGTGCGGTAATGGAGTCAGGGCCCGTACTGTGGGTTCTGTCGCAGGATCTGTGAGCTGGAGTCCGTCAGAAGGGGGCGCGCGAAGCCCATGAGCGGTGTCATGAAGCGTATGGGGATGATCTTCCGCGCGAAGGCGAACAAGGCCCTTGACCGGGCCGAGGACCCGCGCGAGACCCTCGATTACTCGTACCAGAAGCAGCTGGAGCTGCTGCAGAAGGTCCGCCGCGGCGTCGCCGACGTGGCGACCAGCCGCAAGCGTCTGGAACTCCAGCTCAACCAGCTGCAGCAGCAGTCCACCAAGCTGGAGGACCAGGGCCGCAAGGCGCTCGCGCTCGGCCGCGAGGACCTGGCCCGCGAGGCGCTGTCCCGCAAGGCCGCGCTCCAGCAGCAGGTCACCGACCTCCAGACGCAGCACGCCACCCTCCAGGGCGAGGAGGAGAAGCTCACCCTGGCGGCCCAGCGCCTGCAGGCCAAGGTCGACGCCTTCCGTACGAAGAAGGAGACCATCAAGGCCACCTACACCGCCGCCCAGGCCCAGACCCGCATCGGCGAGGCGTTCTCCGGCATCTCCGAGGAGATGGGCGACGTCGGCCTGGCCATCCAGCGCGCCGAGGACAAGACGCAGCAGCTCCAGGCCCGCGCCGGCGCCATCGACGAGCTGCTCGCCTCCGGCGCCCTGGACGACCCCTCCGGCATGGCCAAGGACGACATCGCCGCCGAGCTGGACCGGATCTCCGGTGGTAGTGATGTGGAGCTGGAGCTGCAGCGCATGAAGGCCGAGCTGGCCGGAGGCTCCCCGCAGCAGGCCATCGAGGGCGGCACCGGCCAGGGGCAGACCCAGCAGCAGCCGCAGGACACCCCGCGCTTCGACAAGCAGTAGCCCGGCGCCGGGACCCGAGCCGAGGAGGCGGACGTGATCGTACGGATCATGGGGGAGGGCCAGGTGCAGCTGGACGACTCCCACGTCGCCGAGCTGAACAAGCTGGACGACGAGCTGCTGGCGGAGATGGAGCGCGGCGACGAGGCGGCGTTCCGCCGCACCCTGGACGCGCTCCTGGGCGCCGTACGCCGTCTCGGCACCCCCCTTCCCGACGACGCGCTGGAGCCCTCGGAGCTGATCCTCCCGTCTCCGGACGCGTCGTTGGCTGAGGTCCGGGCGATGCTCGGCGACGAGGGCCTGATCCCGGGGTAGCGCCGTCGGGGCCCTCCTCGGCGGCACCGGCACCCGGACCACGGGCCGTACTGTTCCCTCCGTGAGCACTCTCGACCGCGCCCGCTGCAGTGTGAAGGCGCACCCCCTCGCGCTGGACGCGTCTATCGCCGCCGGCGTGCTGGTGTGCATGGTCGCGGGCTCCCTCGTCGTGCCCCGCGGAGCCAACGGCGTCACCTGGGGCCTGCGAACCCCCGACCTGCTCAGCCTGCTGCTGATGGTGCTGGCCGCGGCCGCGCTCGTCCTCCGCCGCCGCGCCCCCAAGACCGTGCTCGCCGTCACCGGCGTCCTGTCCGTGATCGAGTGCGTCACCGGCGACCCCCGCGCCCCGGTCGCGATGTCCGCCGTGGTCGCCCTCTACACGGTCGCCGCCACCACCGACCGCACCACCACCTGGCGGGTCGGCCTGCTCACCATGACCGTGCTGACGGCCGCCGCCATGCTGGCCGGCCCGCTGCCCTGGTACGCGCAGGAGAACCTCGGCGTGCTCGCCTGGACCGGCATCGGCGCCACCCTCGGGGACGCCGTACGCAGCCGCCGCGCCGTCGTCCGGGCGATCCGGGAGCGGGCCGAGCGCGCCGAGCGCACCCGTGAGGAGGAGGCCCGCCGCCGGGTCGCCGAGGAGCGGCTGCGCATCGCCCGCGATCTGCACGACGTCGTCGCCCATCACATCGCCCTGGTGAACGTGCAGGCCGGCGTCGCCGCGCACGTCATGGACAAGCGGCCGGACCAGGCCAAGGAGGCCCTGGCGCACGTCCGCGAGGCCGGCCGCGCCGCACTGGAGGAGCTGCGCGCCACCGTGGGTCTGCTGCGCCAGTCCGGCGACCCCGAGGCCCCGACCGAGCCCGCGCCCGGGCTCAGCCGGCTCCAGGAGCTGGCCGACACCTTCCGCAACGCGGGCCTGCCCGTGGAGGTGGCCCGCGCCGACCAGGGCGCCGAACTGCCCGCAGCCGTCGACCTGGCCGCCTACCGGATCGTCCAGGAGGCCCTGACCAACGTGCAGAAGCACGCCGGGACCGGGGCCAGGGCCGAGGTCAGCGTCGTACGGGTGGGGACGGACATCGAGGTGACCGTGCTCGACGACGGGGCGGGCGCGGCCGGGGTGCCCGGGGGCGGCGGCGGGCACGGGCTGATCGGCATGCGCGAGCGGGTCACCGCCCTCGGCGGCACCCTGACCACCGGGCCCCGCTACGGCGGCGGCTTCCGCGTCCATGCGATCCTGCCCCTCAAGACCCGCACCGAGACGCGCGAACACCGCTAGCCCGCGCCGGCCGCCCGGCCGCCGAGCCGGGCGGGCCCGTACAGACCAGACCGGCACGACCGTGAAGATCCGCGCCGAGACCCCTGCCGGGGCTCGTGCGACGGCCCCCGGGGGAGACCGATGACGATCCGTGTCCTGCTCGCCGACGACCAGGCCCTGCTGCGCAGCGCGTTCCGGGTGCTGGTCGACTCCGAGCCCGACATGGAGGTGGTGGGGGAGGCCTCCGACGGGGCCGAAGCCGTCCGGCTGGCCGGGGAGCAGGCCGCCGACGTCGTCCTCATGGACATCCGGATGCCGGGCACGGACGGGCTGGCCGCCACCCGGATGATCAGCTCCGATCCCTCCCTGGCGCAGGTCCGCGTGGTCATCCTCACGACGTTCGAGGTCGACGACTACGTCGTCCAGGCGCTGCGCGCGGGCGCCTCCGGCTTCCTCGGCAAGGGCAGCGAGCCGGAGGAACTGCTGAACGCCATCCGGGTCGCGGCCGGCGGCGAGGCCCTGCTGTCGCCCGCCGCCACCAAGGGGCTGATCGCCCGTTTCCTCGCCCAGGGCGACGGCGACGACGGCCGCGACCCCGCCCGCTCCGAGCGGCTCGGCGCCCTCACCGGGCGGGAGCGCGAGGTGCTGGTCCAGGTCGCCGGCGGCCACTCCAACGACGAGATCGCCGAACGCCTCCAGGTCAGCCCGCTGACGGTGAAGACGCACGTCAACCGGGCCATGGCCAAGCTGGGCGCGCGCGACCGCGCGCAGCTCGTGGTGATCGCGTACGAGTCGGGGCTGGTGCGGCCGAGGGCGGACTGATCTCCACCCTCGTGTACTGCGGATCTCCACCCCCGCGTACTGCGGGCGGAGTAGGGCCGGGACGACGAAATGGACCCAGGGCGTACAGGTGCGCGCTCTGCCATGGCCCAGGGTGAGAGGGTCTGCCGCTCACAGATTGAGAGACCCTGATCCATGTCCTGGCTGTCGAGATTCAGCCTCCGGCAACGGGCCCTGACCGGCCTGATGTCGCTCGTCGCGCTCGTCTTCGGGCTGATCGCGATACCCCAGATCAAGCAGCAGCTGCTGCCCACCATCGACCTGCCCATGGTGTCGGTGGTCGCGCCGTACCAGGGCGCCTCGCCCGACGTGGTCGAGAAGCAGGTCGTCGAGCCGATCGAGAACAACCTCCAGGGCGTCGACGGCGTCACCGGCGTCACCTCCACCGCGAGCGAGGGCAACGCCGTGATCATGGCGTCCTTCGACTACGGCAACGACACCAAGCAGATCGTCTCCGACGTCCAGCAGGCCGTGAACCGGGCCCGCAACCAGCTCCCGGACGGCGTCGACCCGCAGGTGGTCTCCGGCTCCACCGACGACATGCCGACCGTGGTCCTCGCCGCCACCTCCGGCAAGGACCAGCAGGCACTCGCCGACCAGCTGGACGACGTCGTCGTGCCGGCGCTGAAGGACATCGACGGCGTCGGCCGCGTCCAGGTCACCGGCGTCCGCGACCTGCAGGTCACCGTCACCCCGGACGACGCGAAGCTCGCGCGGGCCGGCCTCACCTCCGCCGCGCTCGGCCAGGCCCTCCAGGCGGGCGGCGCGACGGTCCCGGCCGGTTCCTTCGACGAGGACGGCGCCGGCCGCACCGTCCAGGTCGGCGGCGGCTTCACCTCGCTCACGCAGATCCAGGACCTCATGGTCGCCGGCCGGAGCGGCGGGAAGCCCGTACGGCTCGGTGACGTGGCCACCGTCAAGGAGCAGCCCGCCCCGGCCGACTCCATCACCCGCACCGACGGCAGGCCGAGCCTCGCCGTCACCGTGACCATGGACCACGACGGCAGCGCGGTCACCATCTCGAACGCGGTCAAGGACGAGCTGCCCGGCCTGCGCGAGCAGCTCGGCTCGGGCGCGCAGCTCACGGTCGTCAGCGACCAGGGCCCGGCGGTGTCCAAGTCCATCAAGGGCCTGACCACCGAGGGCGCGCTCGGCCTGCTCTTCGCCGTCCTCGTCATCCTGGTCTTCCTCGCGTCGATCCGCTCGACGCTGGTCACGGCCGTCTCCATCCCGCTGTCCGTCGTCCTGGCGCTGATCGTGCTGTGGACGCGCGGCCTGTCCCTGAACATGCTCACGCTCGGCGCGCTGACCATCGCGATCGGCCGGGTCGTCGACGACTCGATCGTGGTCCTGGAGAACGTCAAGCGGCACCTCGGCTACGGCGAGGAGCGGAAGAGCGCGATCCTGGACGCCGTGCGCGAGGTGGCCGGCGCGGTCACCTCCTCCACCCTCACCACGGTCGCCGTGTTCCTGCCGATCGGCCTGGTCGGCGGCATGGTGGGCGCCCTGTTCGGCTCGTTCAGCATCACGGTGACGGCGGCCCTGCTGGCCTCCCTGCTGGTGTCGCTGACCGTCGTGCCCGTGCTGTCGTACTGGTTCCTGCGCGCCCCGAAGGGCACCCCCGACGACGCGGCGGAGGCCCGCCGCCGGGCCGAGGAGAAGGAGGCGAACAGCCGCCTCCAGCGCGCCTACGTGCCCGTGCTGCGCTTCGCCACGCGCCGCCGCCTCACCAGCGTGCTGATCGCCCTCGTGGTCCTCGTGGTGACCTTCGGCATGGGCGGCCTGCTGAAGACGAACTTCTTCGACCAGGGCGAGCAGGAGGTCATCACGGTCAAGCAGGAGCTGAAGCCCGGTACGAGCCTGGCCGCCACCGACGCGCAGGCGAAGCGGGTCGAGAAGCTGCTCGCCTCCACCGAGGGCGTCAGGGACTACCAGGTCACCGTCGGCTCGTCCGGCTTCATGGCGGCCTTCGGCGGCGGCACGGACACCAACCAGGCGTCGTACCAGGTGATGCTGAAGGACTCCAAGTCCTACGGCACGGTGCAGCGGCACATCGAGGACGGCCTGAAGCGGCTCAAGGGCATCGGCACGACCACGGTGTCGGCCGGCGACGGCTTCGGCAACCAGGATCTCAGCGTGGTGGTCAAGGCGTCCGACCCGCAGGCGCTGCGTACGGCCGCGGAGCAGGTCCGTTCCACGGTCGCCGGCCTGGACGACGTCACCGACGTCACCAGCGACCTGTCCACGAGCGTGCCCCGGATCTCGGTCAAGGCGAACGCCAAGGCGGCCGCGGCCGGGTTCGACGACCAGAAGCTCGGAGCGGCGGTCGCCCAGGCGGTGCGCGGCACGACGGCGGCGAAGGCGGTCCTCGACGACACCGAGCGCGACGTCGTCGTGCGGTCGGCGAAGCCCGCGACCACCCTGGCCCAGCTGAAGGCGCTGCGCCTCGGCCCGGTGAAGCTCGGCGACATCGCCACGGTGAAGCTGGTGGACGGGCCGGTGTCCCTGACCCGGATCGACGGGCAGCGCGCCGCGACCATCACCGCCAAGCCGACCGGTGACAACACGGGTGCGATCAGCACCAAGCTCCAGTCGAAGATCAAGGCGCTGAAGCTCCCGGCGGGCGCGAAGGCCGAGATCGGCGGCGTGACCTCGGACCAGAGCGACGCGTTCAAGAACCTGGGCCTGGCCATGCTGGCGGCGATCGCGATCGTCTTCATGCTGCTGGTCGCGACGTTCCGCTCCCTCGCGCAGCCTTTGATCCTGCTGGTCTCCGTCCCGTTCGCGGCGACGGGCGCGATCGGTCTGCTGGTCGCCACCGGCACCCCGATGGGCGTCCCGGCGATGATCGGCATGCTGATGCTGATCGGCATCGTGGTGACCAACGCGATTGTCCTGATCGACCTGATCAACCAGTACCGGAGGCAGGGCCACGGCGTGGTCGAGGCCGTGATCGAGGGCGGCCGCCACCGTCTGCGCCCGATCCTGATGACGGCCCTGGCGACGATCTTCGCGCTGCTGCCCATGGCGCTGGGCGTCACCGGCGAGGGCGGCTTCATCGCCCAGCCCCTCGCGGTGGTCGTCATCGGCGGTCTGATCACCTCGACCCTGCTGACGCTCCTGCTGGTGCCGACGCTCTACGCGATGCTGGAACTGCGCAAGGAGCGCCGCGCGGCGAAGCGGGCGGCGAAGCAGCAGCCGGAGGCCCGGCGCACGCCGGAACCGGCGGGCGTGTAGGCGTCCGGTGACACCGGCGGCCGGGCCCGCACCACGGTGCGGGCCCGGCCGTTCGCCGTCGGTCACCGCCAAGGTGCCTGGCCGCTGTGGACGGCCGGGCTCCGGCCCGGCATGCTGATCATCCATGGACGACCACCCGCTGACGCCTCGACGGCCCGTCCCGCGCCCCTCGCGCCTGCGGTCCTTACTCGGCAGCGCCCTGCTGTGCCTGGTGGTGGTGGCGGCCGCCTCGGCGCCCCTGTACATCGGCGACGAGCCGGCCCGTTACGTCGCGCTGGGAGCGCTGGGCGTCACCCTGCTGTTCATCTACGTCTACGGGCTGGGGCTCAAGTCCCGGGCCGAGACGCACCGCGTCGCCGAGGGGCGGGAGCGGGTGCGGGAGGCGGAGGAGGGCCTGGAGCGCGCCCTGCGCCCGGCGTACGGCTACGCGCCCCAGGCCCCGTACGGCGGCTACCCCTATCCGGCCCCCTCGGGCCCGTACGGCGGTGTCACCGTGCCGTGGCCCACGCCGCCGTCCGATTCGCGCCCGCCGGACGGGGACCGGCCCGGGCCCTCGGCCGATCCGCAGGTGCCTCCGGTACAGCCGGGGGGACAGTACCCGGCGGAGGAGCGGGAGCCGGCGGAGCCGTACCCGTACCCGGCGGAGGAACAGGAGCCGGCGCAACCGCAGCCGGAGCCGTACCCGCAGCCGTATCCGATGCCGGGGCAGGGGCAGCCGTTCGAGTGGTACGGGCAGCAGCCAGCGCCGCAGCCGTACAGCCCGTACCAGCCCGGTCCCGGCCTCGCCGGAAGCCGGCTGAGCCTGCCCGAGCTGTGGGCGGTCACCCACCGGCGCCTGGACCTGTACCACGAGATCGCGCTCGGCCAGGCGGCACGGTCGTTCCGCAACGCCCAGGTCGCCATGGTGCTCGGCTTCCTGCTGCTCGCCGTCTTCGTGGTCGTGGCGCTGCGCGCGAGCACGACGGCCGGGAGCGTGGTCGCGGGTGGCCTCGGGGCTGTGGCGGCCGCTCTCGCGGGCTATGTGAGCCGCACCTTCATCCGCTCCCAGGAAGCGGCGGCCGGCCATCTGCGGGCCTACTTCGAGCAGCCCCTGGAGTTCTCCCGCTACCTGGCCGCGGAACGCCTCGTCGCCGAGGCCGCCCTCGGCGAGCAACGCCGCGCGGAGGTGCTGGGCACGCTGGTGGAGGCGATGGTGGCGGGGACGGGCTCACGGGTCCCGGAGAGCCCCGCACCGGCACGGGAAAGGGGCGCCCCCGACAGCGGGGGGCGCCCCTGACCGTCCGCGGGGTGCCGGCTACGGCAGCGCCAGCATCCGCTCCAGCGCGAGCTTGGCGAACGCCTCGGTCTCCTTGTCGACCTCGATGCGGTTGACCAGGTTGCCCTCGGCGAGGGACTCCAGGGCCCAGACCAGGTGGGGCAGGTCGATGCGGTTCATGGTCGAGCAGAAGCAGACCGTCTTGTCGAGGAAGACGATCTCCTTGCCCTCGGGCGCGAAACGGTTCGCCAGCCGGCGGACCAGGTTCAGCTCGGTGCCGATGGCCCACTTGGAGCCGGCCGGGGCCGCCTCCAGGGTCTTGATGATGTATTCGGTGGAGCCGACGTAGTCCGCCGCGGCCACGACCTCGTGCTTGCACTCGGGGTGCACCAGGACGTTCACACCGGGGATGCGCGCGCGCACGTCGTCGACCGAGTCCAGGCTGAAGCGGCCGTGGACGGAGCAGTGCCCGCGCCACAGGATCATCTTCGCGGCGCGCAGTTCGTCCGCCGTCAGGCCGCCGTTCGGCTTGTGCGGGTTGTAGACCACGCAGTCGTCCAGGGACATGCCCATGTCCCGGACGGCGGTGTTGCGGCCGAGGTGCTGGTCGGGCAGGAAGAGCACCTTCTCGCCCTGCTCGAAGGCCCAGTCGAGGGCGCGCTTCGCGTTCGACGAGGTGCAGATCGTGCCGCCGTGCTTGCCGGTGAACGCCTTGATGTCGGCGGAGGAGTTCATGTACGAGACGGGGACGACCTGCTCGGCGATCCCGGCCTCCGTCAGCACGTCCCAGCACTCCGCGACCTGCTCGGCCGTCGCCATGTCGGCCATCGAGCAGCCGGCGGCGAGGTCGGGCAGGACGACCTTCTGGTCGTCGGAGGTGAGGATGTCCGCCGACTCGGCCATGAAGTGCACACCGCAGAAGACGATGTACTCGGCCTCCGGGCGCGCGGCCGCGTCCCGGGCCAGCTTGAAGGAGTCGCCCGTGACGTCGGCGAACTGGATGACCTCGTCGCGCTGGTAGTGGTGGCCGAGCACGAAGACCTTGTCGCCGAGCTTCTCCTTGGCCGCGCGGGCGCGCTGCACCAGGTCGGGGTCGGACGGCGACGGAAGGTCACCGGGGCACTCGACGCCCCGCTCGCTCTTCGGGTCGGCCTCGCGGCCGAGCAGCAGCAGGGCGAGCGGAGTCGGCTGTACGTCGAGCTCCGGGGTCTGGGCGGTGGTCACGACACGCACCCTTTCTACTTTTCGTCTAACTGACGCTATCTATCATAACCGGTTCACGTCAGTTTGACGATGGCCATAGCGTCGATGTGACGTGAATCCCGCCCGTGTCCCCCTGCGGGGCGCTGTCGGCGTTCCCGGGCGTGTGCGAGCATGAAGGGGGAACCACCAATGCGACAACGTGACTGCCCGGCCCGGAATGAATCCGCGGAAGCGCCGGTTGCACTCGTCGGCAAGCAGTCTCCGTACAACCCGGGAGAGATGTAGATGTCCGTATCGGACGAGACCACCACCGTCACCGACGGCATCATCCTGACCGACGCCGCCGCGGCCAAGGTCAAGGCCCTGCTCGACCAGGAAGGCCGCGACGACCTCGCGCTGCGCGTCGCCGTCCAGCCCGGCGGCTGCTCCGGCCTGCGCTACCAGCTCTTCTTCGACGAGCGCTCGCTCGACGGTGACGTGGAGAAGGACTTCGGCGGGGTCAAGGTCGTCACGGACCGGATGAGCGCCCCGTACCTCGGCGGCGCCACCATCGACTTCGTGGACACCATCGAGAAGCAGGGCTTCACGATCGACAACCCGAACGCGACCGGCTCCTGCGCCTGCGGCGACTCCTTCAGCTGAGCCGAGCGCCGTACGGCCCGACGGCCCGAGAAAGGCGGCGGCCCCCTGCACGGGGGGCCGCCGCCTTCGTCGTACCGGTGTCCCACGGGCCCGCGGCGAGACGTGCCGCCGCGTTCTCCTACCGCGTCTGCGGCGAGGCGTCCGGCCGCAGCGCCCCCGGCTTGCCCCGCGGGATCCGGGCGCCGTCCGCGCCGACCACGGTCCGCCCGCCCAGCGGTGCGGCCAGACGGACGGTCTTCACGTACTCCTTGGCGATCAGCACGCACACCTTGCCCGGCCAGGGATGCTCCGTCACGCTCACGGTCACCCGCGCGCCGCTCTCCCGCGCCGCCACCGTGTAGTCGGCGCACACACCGCCGAAGAAGCTCACGGTCAGTTCACGGTCGTCGGCCAGGTAGCCGGTCACCTTCACGGTCCGGGGCGCCGCGGACGCGGTGGGCGCCGAGGGCGTCGCCGCGGACGCCAGGTACCGGGGGTCGACCGCCGGGTACGACACCGTGGACGCCCCCTGCCCGTCCGGCCCCCGCACCTGGAACAGCCAGGACGGCACCAGCGTCTGCCGCCCGGAGACCGGGTGCGCGGCCAGCCCGAACACCGCCTTCTCCACGACGGCCTCGTCCCTGCCCGGATCCGCCCCCCGCTCCGGCACACCCGTGGACGCGCCGCACGGCTGCTCCAGCCGGTCCTTCGGCGGCACCGGGCTCGCACATCCGCCGATGCCCATCCGGTGGTCGCCCTTCGGCGCCGCGTTCATCAGCTCCAGCGTCTTCGCGGCGCTCAGCACGGGGTACGCGGCGCCCTTCGCCGGCGCCCCCAGCAGCCCGTGCCCGCCGACCAGCCCGCCCTGCCGGTCCACCGTCAGGCCGGTGGTCCAGCCGTAGGTCGGCAGCCCGCCGACCACGGGATCGGCGTTGACCACCCGCTGGGCGCCCATCACCTGGCTCGCGTCGATCTTCGCGTCGTCCAGCCCGGCCGCCTTCAGCACCGGCGCCGCTGCCCGGGTCGCCTTCGCGGCGCTCACCGGGGCGCCGGCCGGGCCCATCGGGTCGTGCGTGCACAGGGCGCCCTTCCGGCAGTCGTCGGTGCCCGGCGTGTACCGGCTGAAGGTCCAGCTGCCCGGCGCGTCCCGCTGCACCGTCAGGCTCGGCCCGGTGCCGTCCTTGCCGCCGACCCGCCAGATCCGCCCCTCGGCCACCGGGGCGCCGTCCACACCCAGTGACTCGGCCAGCCGGGCCACCGCGGCCCGGCCGACCTCGCCCTCCGGCGCGTACACCGGCGCGGAACCGGGACCGGCCGGCAGGCGCCCCCGGGCGACGTACACGGCGCCGTACGGGTCGGGCTCGCCGGGCGCGACGCCGATGCCGAAGCCGTCCAGCGCGAGCGGCGGGGGAGTGGCGCCGGAGCCGGCCGCTCCCGCCTCGCCCGTACGACCGCCGCTGCCGCCGTCCGCCGCGAGGTAGGCGCCACCGCCGCCGGCCAGCAGCACGGCGGCGGCCACGCCGGCCACGACGAGCGGCGAGCGCCGTCCGGTCCGCGCGCCCGGGCCGGCCTCCTCGGCATGTCCGGAGCCGTCGGGGTGCTCGCGGTTCTCGGGTCGCTCGGTGTTCACCGCATCGCTCCTCGCTGGTCGTATCCCGCCTCCCCCGCGTGGGGGACGGCGATGGGACGCGGGAGGGGAGCGCGCGGTTCCCCGCGGAACGCGCCGCGCGCCTCAGTCGCCGTACTCGGACATGGCGTCCAGCAGCCGCGCGGAACGCGCCGGCACGCTCACCCCGTGGATCCGGGACGGCGGCACCGGCTGGGACTCGGGGTGCTCGGGAACCGCCCAGTGCGGAGCCATCCGGGCGCAGTCACCGCGCAGCGCGGCGAGATCGCCCTCGAGGTCGGCCGGGGCGGGGGAGTGGACCTTGAGGTTCGTCATGACGGCACCGTAGGCCTGCTCCGGGGTGCGAAGAAATATCTACTATCGGGTAGTTTCGGCAGCTGCAGCGCGGACGGACGACCGGGTAGCGTGAACTGTCAACACAGCCTCCCGCAGGAGAATGCCGTCGTGCGCATCGCAGTCACCGGCTCCATCGCCACCGACCACCTCATGACCTTCCCCGGCAGGTTCGCCGACCAGCTCGTCGCGGACCAGCTGCACACGGTTTCGCTCTCCTTCCTGGTCGACAAGCTCGACGTGCGCCGGGGCGGCGTCGGCGCGAACATCGCCTTCGGCATGGGCCAGCTCGGCACCAAGCCGGTCCTGGTCGGCGCCGCCGGCCCCGACTTCGACGAGTACCGGGCCTGGCTCGACCGGCACGGCGTGGACACCGCCTCGGTCCGCATCTCCGAGACCCTGCACACGGCCCGCTTCGTGTGCACCACCGACGCCGACCACAACCAGATCGGCTCCTTCTACACCGGCGCGATGAGCGAGGCCCGCCTCATCGAGCTGAAGACCGTCGCCGACCGCGTGGGCGGCCTCGACCTGGTCCTCATCGGCGCCGACGACCCGGAGGCGATGCTCCGCCACACCGAGGAGTGCCGCTCCCGCGGGATCCCGTTCGCCGCCGACTTCTCCCAGCAGATCGCCCGCATGGACGGCGATGAGATCCGGCTGCTGCTGGACGGGGCGACGTACCTGTTCTCCAACGAGTACGAGAAGGGCCTCATCGAGTCCAAGACCGGCTGGAGCGACGCCGAGATCCTTCGCAAGGTCGGCCACCGCGTCACCACGCTCGGCTCTCGCGGGGTGCGCATCGAGCGGGTCGGCGAGGACCCGATCGAGGTCGGCTGCCCCGAGGAGGAGCGCAAGGCCGACCCCACCGGTGTCGGCGACGCCTTCCGCGCCGGGTTCCTGTCGGGGCTGGCCTGGGGCGTCTCCCTGGAGCGCGCCGCCCAGGTGGGCTGCATGCTGGCCACGCTCGTCATCGAGACGGTGGGCACGCAGGAGTACCGGCTGCTCCGCGGGCACTTCATGGAGCGGTTCGTGAAGGCGTACGGGGACGAGGCCGGGGAAGAAGTCCGGACCCACCTGCGGTGAGGCAGGCGGCCGAGGGCGTTCAGCTCACCCGGCGGACCAGGTAGGCCGTTCCTCCGTCCGCCGGCTCCTCCCCGACGTACTCCTGCCCCCGCATCTCGCACCACGCCGGAATGTCCAGGCGGGCCGCCTCGTCGTCGGAGAGGACCCGCACCGTGCCGCCCACCGGGACCCGTCCGAACACCTTGGCCAGCTCGATGACCGGGATCGGGCAGCGCTTGCCGAGGGAGTCGACGAGCACCTCCCCGGGTCCCTCCTGGGCGGCCGGTGCGGCCGGTGCGCCCAGCTTCTCCCGGACCCCGGCGACCGCGCCCGGCAACACCTCGAGGAACCGCTCCACGTCCTCCTCGGCCGCCCCCGCCGGCAGGGACACCCGTACGTTCCCCTCGCTCAGCACGCCCATCGCCTTCAGCACATGGCTGGGCGTCAGCGTGCTGCTGGTGCAGGAGGAGCCGGAGGAGACGGAGAAGCCCTCCCGGTCCAACTCGTGCAGCAGCGCCTCGCCGTCGACGTAGAGGCAGGAGAAGGTGACGATCCCGGGCAGCCGGCGCTCGGCGTCGCCGACCACCTCGACGTCCGGCACCAGCCGCGGCACCCGGGTCCGGATCCGCTCCGTCAGCTCCCGCAGCCGTACCGCCTCCTGGGCCGCCTCGGCCCGCACCGCCCGCAGGGAGGCCACGGCGGCCACGATCGCGGGGATGTTCTCGAAGCCGGGCGCGCGCCCCGACTCCCGCTCGTCCGCGGGCCCTTGAGCGGCGAACCGCACCCCCTTGCGCACGGCGAGCAGCCCGACCCCGGACGGCCCGCCCCACTTGTGCGCGCTGGCCGTCAGCAGCGACCAGTCACCCTCGACGGGCCCCCACCCCAGCGACTGCGCCGCGTCCACCAGCAGCGGCACCCCGGCCGCCCGGCACACCCCGGCCACCGCGGCCACCGGCTGCACGGTGCCCACCTCGTGGTTGGCCGACTGGAGCACGGCGAGCGCGGTGTCCTCCCGCAGCGCGTCCGCGTAGCCCGACGGATCCACCGCCCCGGCCCGGTTCACCGGCACCCGGGTCACCGTCCCCCCGTCCGCCTCGAACACCTCAGCCGAATGGAGTACGGAGGAGTGTTCGACCGCCGACACGATCAGGTGGCGTCCCACCCGCCGCCGCCCGGCCAACGCCCCCGCGACGCCCGTGTGTACGGCCCGGGTCCCGGAGGACGTGAACACCACCTCGTCCGCCCGGCAGCCGACGGCCTCGGTAGCCGCCTCCCGCGCGGCGTCCAGCAGCATCCGCGCCCTGCGGCCCTCCCGGTACAGCCGCGCGGGATCCGCCCAGCCCTCGTCCAGAGAGGCCAACAGCGCCTGACGGGCAACGGGATGGAGAGGAGTGGCGGAGGCAGCGTCAAAGTAGGCCATACGGCAACGCTAAACCGCCGCTCCGGGCAGCGCCCCCAAGGGGCGCGACCAGCCATGACGGGCCCGCAGCCGCCAATCCAGCGAACCACCCGAGCCAGTAGGCACCCCTCCCCGCGAACCCTCGAAGAGGGTGGGCTAGGGTTTGGTCCGCATAAACATCCAAACCCCTGCCCGACGCAGGGCGGCGACCGACCAGCGAGAAGGCCGCAGCCGACCGCGCGGGCGAGACTCTCGGGAAGGCGCTACGTGAGTCCCAACGGCTCCGACCGCTCGCCGCGGCGCCCGATGCGGCGGAAGCTGCTGCAGGCACTGACCGCGGGCCTGGTCCTGGCGACCGCAACCGGTTGCACATACAAGGACTTCCCCCGCCTTGGCATGCCCACCCCGACCACGGAAGAGGCTCCGCGGATCCTCTCCCTGTGGCAGGGATCCTGGGCTGCCGCGCTCGCCGTCGGCGTGCTGGTGTGGGGCCTGATCCTGTGGAGTGCTTTCTTCCACCGGCGCAGCCGCACCAAGGTCGAGGTACCTCCGCAGACCCGGTACAACATGCCGATCGAGGCCCTGTACACGGTGGTCCCGATCATCATCATCTCGGTGCTCTTCTACTTCACGGCCCGGGACGAGTCGAAGCTCCTGGACCTCTCCAAGAAGCCGGACGTCACGGTCAACGTGGTCGGCTTCCAGTGGAGCTGGGGCTTCAACTACATCGAGAACGTCCCCGGTGTCTCCGGCGACGCCAAGACCGACAAGAACCTGGACGCCATTCCGGACCGGTTCAAGAAGGACTTCCCGGCGAACGCCGGCGGTGTCTACGACGTCGGTACCCCCGGCACGCGGAACCCGCAGACGAACAACCCCGGTCCGACGCTCTGGCTCCCCAAGGGCAAGACGGTCCGCTTCGTCCTGACCTCTCGTGACGTCATCCACTCCTTCTGGGTGGTGCCGTTCCTGATGAAGCAGGACGTCATCCCGGGCCACACCAATGCCTTCCAGGTGACCCCGAACCACGAGGGCACCTTCCTCGGCAAGTGCGCCGAGCTCTGCGGCGTCGACCACTCGCGCATGCTGTTCAACGTGAAGGTCGTATCCCCGGCGGCGTACCAGAAGCACCTCCAGGACCTCGCCAAGAAGGGGCAGACCGGTTACATTCCCGCCGGCATCGCGCAGACGAGCCACGAGAAGAACCGGGAGACGAACAACCTGTGAGCATCCTCAACGAACCCCAGGGTGCCGCGGCAGCTGAAGGCTCGTACGCGGACGAGATGCCGGTCCGGCGGAAGCAACCCGGCAGCGTCGTGGTGAAGTGGCTGACGACCACCGACCACAAGACGATCGGAACGATGTACCTCGTTACGTCGTTCGCGTTCTTCCTGATCGGCGGCGTGATGGCGCTGCTCATGCGCGCCGAGCTGGCCCGGCCGGGCCTGCAGATCATGTCGAACGAGCAGTTCAACCAGGCGTTCACGATGCACGGCACGATCATGCTGCTGATGTTCGCGACGCCGCTGTTCGCCGGCTTCACCAACTGGATCATGCCGCTGCAGATCGGCGCGCCCGACGTGGCGTTCCCGCGGCTGAACATGTTCGCCTACTGGCTGTACCTGTTCGGCTCGACCATCGCGGTCGGCGGCTTCCTCACCCCGCAGGGCGCGGCCGACTTCGGCTGGTTCGCCTACTCCCCGCTGTCCGACGCGGTCCGCAGCCCGGGCATCGGCGCGGACATGTGGATCATGGGTCTGGCCTTCTCCGGCTTCGGCACCATCCTCGGTGCGGTCAACTTCATCACCACGATCATCTGCATGCGTGCCCCGGGCATGACGATGTTCCGCATGCCGATCTTCGTGTGGAACGTGCTGCTGACCGCCGTGCTGGTCCTGCTGGCCTTCCCGGTGCTGGCCGCCGCGCTGTTCGCCCTGGAGGCGGACCGCAAGTTCGGCGCCCACGTCTTCGACGCCACCAACGGCGGCGCCCTGCTGTGGCAACACCTCTTCTGGTTCTTCGGCCATCCGGAGGTGTACATCATCGCGCTGCCGTTCTTCGGGATCATCTCCGAAGTGATCCCGGTGTTCTCGCGCAAGCCGATGTTCGGCTACATGGGCCTGATCGCCGCGACCATCTCCATCGCGGGTCTGTCCGTGACGGTGTGGGCGCACCACATGTACGTCACCGGCGGTGTGCTGCTGCCGTTCTTCTCCTTCATGACCTTCCTGATCGCCGTCCCGACCGGTGTGAAGTTCTTCAACTGGATCGGCACGATGTGGAAGGGCTCGCTGTCCTTCGAGACGCCGATGCTCTGGGCCATCGGCTTCCTGATCACCTTCACGTTCGGTGGTCTGACCGGTGTCATCCTGGCCTCGCCCCCGATGGACTTCCACGTCTCCGACTCGTACTTCGTGGTGGCCCACTTCCACTACGTCGTCTTCGGCACGGTCGTCTTCGCGATGTTCTCCGGCTTCCACTTCTGGTGGCCGAAGATGACCGGCAAGATGCTGGACGAGCGCCTCGGCAAGATCACCTTCTGGACGCTGTTCGTCGGCTTCCACGGCACCTTCCTGGTCCAGCACTGGCTGGGTGTGGAGGGCATGCCGCGCCGGTACGCCGACTACCTGGCCGCCGACGGCTTCACCGCCCTGAACACGATCTCGACCATCTGCTCGTTCCTGCTCGGCCTGTCGATCCTGCCCTTCCTCTACAACGTGTGGAAGACGGCCAAGTACGGCAAGCCGGTCGGCGTGGACGACCCGTGGGGCTACGGCCGCTCCCTGGAGTGGGCGACGTCCTGCCCGCCGCCGCGGCACAACTTCGTCACCCTGCCGCGGATCCGCAGCGAATCCCCGGCGTTCGACCTGCACCACCCCGAGATCGCCGCGCTCGAGCAGCTTGAGCACGCCGGTCACGGCAGCGCCATCGCGGGCAGCAAGGAGGCCGGCAAGTGAAGATCCAGGGCCGGATGTTCATCTGGCTGAGCTTCTTCCTCCTGATCATGGCCATCGTGTATGGCGTGTGGTCGAAGGAGCCGGCCGGCACCACGGCGCTCTTCCTGGCCTTCGGTCTGAGCGTGATGATCGGCTTCTACCTGGGCTTCACGGCCCGGCGGGTCGACGCGGGCGCCCAGGACGACAAGGAGGCCGACGTCGCGGACGACGCGGGCGAGCTGGGCTTCTTCAGCCCGCACAGCTGGCAGCCGCTGCTGCTGGGCTTCGGCGGTGCGATCGCCTTCCTCAGCATCGCGGTCGGCTGGTGGCTGATCTACTTCTCCGCCCCGTTCATCGTGGTCGGTCTGTTCGGCTGGGTGTTCGAGTACTACCACGGTGAGAACCGCACCCAGTAGCAGCCGGTAGCACCGATGTGCGTCATCCGGGAGCCCGGACCCTTCGTCAGGAGGGGTCCGGGCTCTCGTCTTCTACACAGGTGAAGGCGGCTTTCCGGTGCAGGCGCGGCCGGTGTGTCGTTCATTTGCAGCAGTGTCGATCCCTCGTACGGGTCACCTGCCGCGCCGATGGGGTCAGCGCCTCATAGCGTGATCGTATGAACCACACTCCGCGGACCCGCACCGTCGTCAGCTGCGCCCTGCTGGTGACCGCGCTCGGCATGGGCGTCACCGCCTGCGGTCCGGACGGCGACCCCCTGTCGGCCAAGCCGTACGACGCGGCGGACGTGATCTCCTTCAACGGCCCGACCGAGGCAGGGAAGAAGGCCGATCCGGACAAGCCCCTGGAGGTCACCGCCGACGGCGACGACCGCATCACCGACGTCACCGTCCAGGACTCCGCAGGGCGCCATGTGGCGGGCGAACTCGCCGCCGACGGCAGCAGATGGCACAGCACCGCCCCGCTGGCCGCCAACGCCCACTACACGGTCACGGTGAGCACCGAGGACGACGACGGCGCGCCCGGCCGCAAGGTCTACGCCTTCGACACCAGCACACCCAGCAGCAAGAAACGCCTGACCGTCACCTTCGGGCCGAAATCGGGCCGGTACGGCGTCGGCGAGCCCATCACCGCCCAACTCGACCAGGCGGTCAAGGACAAGGCGCAGCGCGCCGTCGTGGAGCGCGCCCTCCGGGTGGACTCCGTGCCGGCCGTGCAGGGCTCCTGGTACTGGGTCAACGACAAGGAACTCCACTACCGGCCCCAGGAGTACTGGCCCACCGGCACGACGGTCACGGTGCACAGCAACCTGGACGGCATCAAGATCGGCGACCGGCTGTGGGGCGGCCCGTCCAAGCCGGTGAAGATCACCATCGGCGACCGGATCCTGGCCCTCACCGACGCCGCGGCCCACCAGCTGACGTTCTACAAGAACGGCGAGGTGGTCAAACGGATCCCCGTCACCACCGGCAAGCCCGGCTACGACACCCGCAACGGCATCAAGGTCGTCCTGGAGAAGTCGTACGTCGTGCGGATGCGCGGCACCACGATCGGCATCTCCGCAAGCAGCTCCGACTCCTACGACCTGAACGTCTACTACGCCGCCCGGGTGACCTGGTCCGGCGAATACGTCCACGCCGCGCCCTGGTCCGTGGGCTCACAGGGCTACGCGAACGTCAGCCACGGCTGCACCGGCATGAGCAACGCCAACGCCGCCTGGTTCTTCGACAACATCCACCCCGGCGACATCGTCCAGGTCGTCAACTCGCGCGGCCACCAGATGGAGGACTTCGGCAACGGCTTCGGCGACTGGAACGTCGACTGGAAGAAGTGGACCCAGGGCAGCGCCCTGACGAACGCCAAGCAGACCACGCCGTCGGCCGCGGACACGGTGCGCCTCCAGCCGACGGCGCTGTAGGCGCCCCGCCCTGCTAGGCGCTCAGCAGCCTCTTCTGCCGCAGCAGGGAGGCGAGGGCCGAGGAGAACTCCACGGGATCCACCGGAAGGGTCACAGCGGCGTCCGCCCGGCTCCACGTCGCCAGCCAGGCGTCCTGCGGCCGCCCCATCAGAAGCAGCACCGGCGGGCAGTTGAAGACCTCGTCCTTGATCTGCCGGCACACCCCCATACCGCCCATCGGCACGGCCTCGCCGTCCAGCACGCAGACGTCGATGCCGCCCTTGTCCAGCTCACGCAGCACCGCGCCGGGCGTGGCGCACTCGACGAACTCGACGAGGGGCACGTCCGGAGCGGGCCTGCGGCCGGCGGCCAGCCGTACTTGCTCGCGGGTGTTGGAGTCGTCGCTGTAGACCAGCACCGTGGCGGTCGGCTGCATGGTTCCTCCGGGACGTCGGCGTCGTACGGACGGGACGGACAGGGCCGTTCGGGGCGGAGCTTACTCCCGTGGAAGTGCCCATGAACACCACGTCAACACCGGTTCGGCGGGGAGCAACACTCCGAACGGCACCCCCCGGAGTGAGGGCGGGATAAGCGACCGACATAATGTCGGTCGTGGCGACAGCAACGACAGTAGAAACCGGGCACGCGCACCCGTCGGTCAATCGGCCGAACCTCACCAGCGTCGGAACCATCATCTGGCTGAGTTCCGAGCTGATGTTCTTCGCGGCCCTCTTCGCGATGTACTTCACCCTGCGATCGGTGACGGGTCCGGCGCACTGGAAGCACATGGCCGACGCGCTCAATGTGCCCTTCTCCGCGACGAACACCACGATCCTGGTGCTCTCCTCGCTCACCTGCCAGCTCGGCGTGTTCGCGGCCGAGCGCGGTGACGTGAAGAAGCTCCGCGGGTGGTTCATCCTCACCTTCATCATGGGTGCGATCTTCATCGGCGGTCAGATCTACGAGTACACGAGCCTGGTGAGGGACGAGGGCATCTCGCTGTCCTCGGACCCGTACGGCTCGGTGTTCTACCTGACCACCGGCTTCCACGGCCTGCACGTGACGGGCGGTCTCATCGCCTTCCTGCTGGTCCTGGGACGCACCTACATGGCCAAGAGGTTCACCCACGAGCAGGCGACCGCCGCCATCGTCGTGTCCTACTACTGGCACTTCGTCGATGTGGTCTGGATCGGCCTTTTCGCCACGATCTACCTGATCAAGTAGCCGGGACCGGTTCCCGCACATCCAGAAGCACCGACGCAGAAGATCCTGACACCGGGGTAATCCGTGAAAAAGCTCTCCGCACGACGACGCCATCCGCTGGCGGCGGTCGTCGTCCTACTCCTCGCGCTGGCGGCCACTGGGGGGCTGTACGCCGCGTTCGCACCCGCGGGCAAGGCGCAGGCCGATGATTCCGCCCAGTCCCTGACCATCCAGGAGGGCAAGAAGCTCTACGAGGTCGGCTGCGCCAGCTGCCACGGCACCGGTGGCCAGGGCTCCTCCGACGGGCCGAGCCTGGTCGGCGTGGGCGCCGCGGCCGTCGACTTCCAGGTCGGCACCGGCCGTATGCCCGCGGCCACCTCGCAGGGCGCCCAGGTCCCGCGCAAGAAGGTCGTCTACAACCAGACGCAGATCGACCAGCTCGCCGCGTACATCGCCTCGCTGGGCGCCGGCCCGAGCGTCCCCACCAAGGACCAGTACGGTCCGGCCGGTGCGGACATCGCCAAGGGCGGCGAGCTGTTCCGCACCAACTGCGCGCAGTGCCACAACTTCACCGGCAAGGGCGGTGCCCTCAGCAAGGGCAAGTTCGCGCCCTCGCTGGAAGGTGTCGACCCGAAGCACATCTACGAGGCCATGCAGACCGGCCCGCAGAACATGCCGTCCTTCCCCGACACCACGCTGTCCTCGAAGAACAAGAAGGACATCATCGCGTACCTGCACGCGGTCGACAGCAGCGAGACGACGAACCCCGGCGGTCTGGAGCTGGGCGGCCTCGGGCCGGTCAGCGAGGGTCTGTTCGCCTGGATCTTCGGCCTCGGCGCGCTGATCGCCGTCGCCGTCTGGGTCGCCGCTCGGACCGCAAAGGCCAAGAAGTCATGAGTAGCCAAGACATTCCAGAAGAGAACCTGCCCGCTGAGCAGGACCACGCGCACGGCGCGGTAGGGATCGCGGACGAGGAGAACCCGTTCGCGGACCCGGGCCTGCCGCCCCACGAGCACCGCATCCAGGACATCGACGAGCGGGCCGCCAAGCGGTCCGAGCGCGCGGTCGCCCTGCTGTTCACGGTGTCGATGCTGGCCACCCTCGGCTTCATCGCCTCGTACGTGACGATCCCGCACGACAAGAGCATCTTCGTGTTCCCGATCGGGCACACCAGCGCGCTGAACTTCGCGCTGGGCCTGACCCTCGGCGCGGCGCTGTTCTGCATCGGCGCGGGCGCGGTCCACTGGGCCCGCACCCTGATGTCCGACGTCGAGGTCGCCGACGAGCGGCACCCGATCGAGGCCGCCCCCGAGGTCCGCGCGAAGGTCCACGCGGACTTCCGGCAGGGCGCCAAGGAGTCGGCGCTCGGCCGCCGCAAGCTGATCCGCAACACGATGTTCGGTGCGCTGGCGCTGGTGCCGCTCTCCGGCGTCATGCTGCTGCGCGACCTCGGCCCGCTGCCCGGCACCTCGCTGCGTCACACGCTGTGGGCCAAGGGCAAGCGCCTGGTCAACATGAACACGGGTCAGCCGCTGCGTCCCGAGGACGTCGCCGTCGGCTCCCTCACCTTCGCCAAGCCCGACGGGCTGGAGGAGACGAGCGAGGACTTCCAGACGGAGATCGCCAAGGCCGCCCTGATGATCGTCCGGCTCCAGCCGGGCAACATCAAGGACAAGCGCGAGCTCGACTGGTCGCACGAGGGCATCGTCGCCTTCTCGAAGATCTGCACCCACGTCGGCTGCCCGATCTCCCTGTACGAGCAGCAGACGCACCACGTGCTGTGCCCGTGCCACCAGTCCACCTTCGACCTCTCCGACGGTGCCCGAGTGATCTTCGGCCCCGCCGGCCACGCCCTGCCGCAGCTGCGCATCGGTGTGGACAGCGAGGGTTACCTCCAGGCGCTCGGCGACTTCGAGGAGCCCGTCGGTCCTGCATTCTGGGAGCGCGGATGAGTACTGCATCGAACGACGCACCCCGCTCTCGCGGGAAGGCACCGGCCGGCGAGCGGATCGCCGACTGGGCCGACGGCCGGCTCGGGATCTACTCCCTGGCCAAGGCCAACATGCGCAAGATCTTCCCCGACCACTGGTCGTTCATGTTGGGCGAAGTGTGCATGTACAGCTTCATCATCATCATCCTGACGGGTGTCTATCTGACGCTGTTCTTCCACCCGTCGATGAACGAGGTCGTGTACCACGGCAGCTATGTCCCGCTCCAGGGGCAGATGATGTCCGAGGCGTTCAACTCGACCCTGCACATCTCCTTCGACGTGCGCGGTGGTCTGCTCATCCGGCAGATCCACCACTGGGCCGCGCTGATCTTCCTCGCCGGCATGTTCGTGCACATGATGCGCGTGTTCTTCACCGGCGCGTTCCGCAAGCCGCGTGAGATCAACTGGCTGTTCGGCTTCCTGCTGTTCGTCCTCGGCATGTTCACCGGCTTCACCGGTTACTCGCTCCCGGACGACCTGCTCTCCGGCACCGGTGTCCGCTTCATGGAGGGCGCGATCCTGTCCGTGCCGATCGTCGGCACGTACCTGTCGTACTTCCTCTTCGGCGGTCAGTTCCCCGGCCACGACTTCGTCGCCCGGTTCTACTCGATCCACATCCTGCTGCTGCCGGGCATCATGCTCGGCCTGATGGTGGGCCACCTGATCCTGGTCTTCTACCACAAGCACACGCAGTTCGCGGGTCCGGGCAAGACCAACAACAACGTCGTCGGCATGCCGCTGCTGCCGGTCTACATGGCCAAGGCCGGAGGCTTCTTCTTCCTGGTCTTCGGTGTCATCGCGGCCATCGCGGCGGTCGCCCAGATCAACCCGATCTGGGCCATGGGCCCCTACCGTCCGGACCAGGTGTCCACGGGCGCCCAGCCCGACTGGTACATGGGCTTCTCCGAGGGCCTGATCCGCTTCATGCCGGGCTGGGAGATCAACTTCGCGGGCCACACGCTCGTCCTGGGCGTGTTCATCCCGCTGGTGATCTTCCCGCTGGTCCTGGCGGCGATCGCGGTCTACCCGTTCATCGAGGCCTGGGTCACCGGCGACAAGCGCGAGCACCACATCCTGGACCGCCCGCGCAACGCCCCGACCCGCACCGGCCTGGGTGTCGCCTGGATGACGCTGTACCTGCTTCTGCTGGTCGGCGGCGGCAACGACCTGTGGGCCACGCACTTCCACCTGTCGATCAACGCCGTGACCTGGTTCGTCCGGATCGGGTTCTTCGTCGGCCCGGTCATCGCGTTCCTCGTCACCAAGCGGATCTGCCTGGGTCTGCAGCGGCGCGACCGCGAGAAGGTGCTGCACGGCCGCGAGACCGGCATCATCAAGCGGCTGCCGCACGGTGAGTTCATCGAGGTGCACGAGCCGCTCAGCCAGGAGCAGCTGCACACCCTCACCGCGCACGAGCAGTACCAGCCGGCCGAGATCGGCCCGACGGTCGACGAGAACGGCGTCGAGCGCAAGGTGGGTGCCGGCCAGAAGCTGCGGGTGAAGCTGTCCAACGCCTACTACGGCGAGAACAACCAGATCCCGAAGCCCACCGTCGAGGAGTACAAGGAGATCACGAGCGGCCACGGCCACCACTGATCCCCGCGTCGCCACATGAAGGGCCCCGTCCGGCTTACGGACGGGGCCCTTCGGCGTGTACCGGGGTGGATAGGGTGGGAATCCACCACTGATTCCGTGTACGAACCCAGGAGCGGCTGATGAGCGCTGTGACCCCCGCTGGAGGCGACACCGCGGCGGGCCGTTCCTGGCCCGCCCTGCTGAACGGCCTGCTGGACGGCCATGACCTGTCCGCCGACGACACGGCGTGGGCGATGGACCTGATCATGCGCGGCGAGGCGACCGACGCGCAGATCGCCGGGTTCATGGTGGCCCTGCGGGCCAAGGGCGAGACGGTGGAGGAGATCACCGGGCTCGTCCGCACGATGTACGCGCACGCCAATGTGATCGAGGTGCCGGGCCCGGCCGTCGACATCGTCGGCACCGGCGGCGACGGCGCCAAGACGGTGAACATCTCCACGATGTCGTCGATCGTCGTGGCGGGCACGGGCGCCAGGGTCGTCAAGCACGGCAACCGCGCCGCGTCCTCCGCCTCCGGGTCCTCCGACGTCCTGGAGAAGCTCGGGATCAATCTGAAC
The DNA here is from genome assembly GCF_043202415.1 of Streptomyces sp. NPDC048192. NCBI lineage: Bacteria > Bacillati > Actinomycetota > Actinomycetes > Kitasatosporales > Streptomycetaceae > Streptomyces > Streptomyces sp. NPDC048192. Next base: position 423,939 of record NZ_JBIDAL010000003.1, on the reverse strand, counting down.
CTGACCCCGCAGCGGGTCGCCGAGGTCGCCGAAGAGGCCGGCATCACCATCTGCTTCGCGGTGAGGTTCCATCCGTCATTGCGTCATGTCGCCCCGGCGCGCGGCCAGTTGGGCATCCGCACCACCTTCAACGTCCTCGGCCCGCTGACCAACCCCGCGAACGTCCGGTCCCAGGCCGTCGGTGTCGCCGACCCGCGGATGGCGCCCATCGTGGCCGGGGTCCTCGCCGAGCGCGGCAACTCCGCCCTGGTCTTCCGCGGCGACGACGGCCTGGACGAGCTGACGACCACGTCCACCTCCCGGGTGTGGATCGTCCGCGACGGCAAGGTCACCGAGGAGACGTTCGACCCTAGGCACGTCGGCATCGACCTCGTTCCCGTCGAGGCCCTGCGCGGCGCGGACGCGTCGTACAACGCGGAGGTGGCGCGGCGCCTGCTGGACGGCGAGAAGGGCCCGGTGCGGGACGCGGTGCTGCTGAACTCGGCGGCGGCCCTCGTCGCCCTGCACCCGGCGGACGCCCCGCTCGCCGACCAGCTGCGCGCCGGCATGGCCAAGGCCGCCGAGTCGATCGACTCGGGCGCGGCGAAGCGCACCCTGGAACGCTGGGTGGCGGCCAGCAACGCCTAGCGGTCATCGCCAGCGGTCAAAGGAGGTCGTCGTCCCGCGATCCGGACACGGGTTGCGGGGCGACGATCTTTTCCCTTAAGTTCCCGTACCAGGTCATGAGTGACAGCCATCAGGCCCCGGCCGGCTGTCCGGCAACCCTCCGTCCGTGGCGGGGTGCCCCGGGTGAGGACCAGGCCGTAGGCAGCGAGGTCTACGGCAAGCGCGGACCCCTCGCGCGCTGCCCAGCGCGGGACCAGGGGTCCTGGTCGTCGAGGGAGTCTTCCGTGAGCAAGCGAATGCGATAGGGCCGCCGAGCCCCGCCTCCGCACACCCTTCTTCTCATCGTCCTGCGCCCTCGCGGGCGTGTTCCTCACGGGAGTTCCGCCATGTCCGTCTTCACCGCTGCCGCCGACCAGTCCGTTTGTGCCCCGCTGCCCGTTCTGGGCAGGGATGTCACCGTCCCGCTCGTCACCGGCGGCGAGGTCACCTACGCGGCCCTCGACTACGCGGCCAGCGCCCCCGCCCTGCAGCGCGTCTGGGACGACGTGGCCGCCTACGCGCCGTACTACGGCAGCGTCCACCGCGGCGCCGGCTACCTCTCCCAGCTCTCCACCGACCTGTTCGAGAACGCCCGCAGGACCGTCGCCGGGTTCCTCGGCTGCCGCGCGGACGACCAGGTGATCTTCACCCGCTCCACCACCGACTCGCTGAACCTGCTGGCCCGTGCGCTCCCCGCCGGCTGCCAGGTCTTCGTGTTCGAGACCGAGCACCACGCCTCCCTGCTGCCCTGGCAGGACGCGCGGGTGACCTACCTGGACGCCCCGCGCACCCCGCAGCAGGCCGTCACGACGCTGGAGCGGGCCCTCGCCGACCGCGACCCGTACGGCCCGGCCCTGGTCTGCGTCACCGGCGCCTCCAACGTCACCGGCGAGCTGTGGCCGGTGCGCGAACTGGCCGCCGCCGCCCACGCGCACGGCGCCCGGATCGTCCTCGACGCCGCCCAGCTCGCCCCGCACCACCCGGTGGACGTCCGCGACCTCGACGTCGACTGGGTGGCCTTCTCCGGGCACAAGCTGTACGCCCCCTTCGGCTCCGGCGTCCTGGCCGGCCGCGCCGACTGGCTGCGCGCGGCCGAGCCCTACCTCGCGGGCGGCGGCGCCAGCCGCAAGGTCACCCGGCGCCAGGACGGCGGCGTGGACGTGGAGTGGCACGACAGCGCCGCCCGGCACGAGGCGGGCTCCCCGAACGTCATCGGCGCCTACTCCATCGCCTCGGCCTGCAAGGCCCTCACCGAGGCCGGCTGGGACACCCTCGTCGCCCGCGAGCGGCACCTGATCGCCAGGGTCCGCGAGGGCCTCGCCGGGGTCCCGCAGGTGCGGATCCTGTCGCTGTTCGGCGACGACGCCCCGCGCGTCGGAGTCATCTCCTTCGTCGTCGAGGGCTGGAACAGCTCCCACTTCGCCGCCGCGCTCTCCGCCGAGTACGGCATCGGCGTGCGCGACGGCCTGTTCTGCGCCCACCCCCTGGTGCGCACCCTGCTCGGCAGCGACCCGCAGAGCCAGGGCGAGTGCGGCGCCCCCGAGGCCGCGCCGGGCGAGAAGTCCCTCAACGCCATCCGCGTCAGCTTCGGCGCGGGCACGCCCGACGAGCACGTGGACCGCTTCGTCACCGCCGTGAGGGAACTCGTGACCGAGGGCGCGAAGTGGACGTACCGCACGGAGGACGGCCGCTGCGTCCCGGCGGTCTGATCGATCAGTCGTCCAGGCCGGTCAGTTGTCCAGGCCGATCGAGAACGCCGCCTCCAGGTCGTGCTGGGAGTACGTCCGGAACGCGACGTGCGTGTCCGTCGCCTCGACACCGGGGATCTTGCTGATCCGGCCGGGGATGACCTCGGCCAGGTCGTCGTGGCGGCGCACCCGCACCATGGCGATCAGGTCGTAGGTGCCGGTGACCGAGAAGACCTCGCTGACGCTCTCGAGAGCGGCGATCTCCTCCGCGATCTCGGGGATCCGGTCGACACTGGTCTTGATCAGAACGATCGCGGTGATCACGGCTGGTTCTCTCCCTCGAGGGCCTGAGCAGGGGCGGCTTTCACTGTAGTCCCACGGCCGTGGCGGGCCCACGCGTAGCCGAAGCCCAGGCCGAAGCCGATCACGTGCGCCAGATACGCCACCCCGGGGCCGTCGGACGCGCGCCCGGCCGCCGCCCACTGCAGCGCCGCCCAGAACGGCAGCACCACCCACGCCGGAAACCGGAGCGGCAGGAAGAACAGGAACGGCAGGAGACTGGTCACACGCGCGCGGGGGAACAGGTAGAGGAACGCTCCGAGGACCGCCGAGATCGCCCCGGAGGCGCCGACCAGCGACTGCCCGGAGGTGGCGTTGGCGGCCGCGTAGCCCAGCAGGGCCAGGTAGCCGCAGCCGACGTAGAACAGGGTGAACTCGACCCGGCCCATCCGTTCCTCGGTCATCGTGCCGAAGACGAAGAGGAAGAGCATGTTGCCGAGCAGATGCACCCAGCTTCCGTGCACGAACAGGGCCGTGGCCGGGGTCAGGGCGTCGCGCACCGGCCTGGCGAACAGCTCGGACGGCACCACGCCCCAGCGCGCGAAGTACGCCCGCTGCGCGTCGAGCAGGGCCTGTCCGGAGCCGTATCCGGGGGTGAGCCCGGAGGCCGGGCCCAGCACGAAGAGCAGACAGCACAGGGCGATGAGGCCGTACGTCATCGGCGCCGAGGTGCTCCGGACCGCTCGCAGAACCCTGCCGGCCGCCGTACTCCACTGGCTGATCATGAATACAGAGCATGACGTAACGGGACGCAAGCTGACAGACCGCCTCGCCGCCGTGGACGGATCAGCGGCGAGTCGCTGCCAGGCCGTAGGGTTACCGCCACACGCGTCGGCCGGCGGCGCGTGCGGCGAGCACGAGCGATGACGAGAAGGAAGCGGACAGCGACGATGACGGTTCCCCTGCCGACCGCGACGACCCGATGGCGCTGCACCCTGTGCGGCAACCTCACCCGGTTCGACGTGACGCGTTCCTCGAAGGTCGTCGAGTACGTCCACCTCGATCTGGCGGGGGAGCCGACCGTGGAGGAGCGCGAGGTGGTCAGTGAGACCATCGAGTCGGTGCGCTGCCGCTGGTGCAACGCGGTGGACCAGGTGGAACTCGTGGACAGGCCGGGTGCCGGCTCCTGAGCGGAGCGGCCCCGGGCAGGGAAGTAGTGGGGTGTGACGGATGGCGGAGACCACGGGCGGGGGGCCGGGCGACGGCGCCGCCGAGGTGCTTGACCGTCCGCTGCCCGAGGGCGTGCGCCGCCGGGTCGTGCAGATCGTCTCGGACGGCTTCGGCGGCCTGACCCTGTCGGAACTGCCCGCACAGCTGAGGCAGTACGCCCGGTTCACCCCCACGCGCCGGGCGAAGTTCGCCGGGAACGCGATGGCGGCGGCGCTGGAGACCGACGCGCTGTTCCGGCAGCGGATCGGGGAGAAGCTCAGAGAGGCGCAGCCGGAACTCACCGGCGCCCTCGACTCCGGCTCCCCGCCCCCGGCCGCGGACCCGCTCGACGTGGCGGCCGCGGCCTACGTACTGCGCCCGGCGGGCTGGGTGAAGCTGGTCACCGCGGCCGGCGAGGAGGCCCAGCGCGCGGACGCCGAGCGCGCCGACGAGGAGACCCGGGCCGAGCTGGACCGGCTGCGCTCCGAGCTGGCCCACGCCCGCGAGCACACCCGCGCCGAGACCGAACGGCTGCGCGCGGAGCTGGAGTCGGCGAGGAGGGAAGCCGAATCGCTTCACCGCAAGCTCCGGGCCGCCCTCAGCGACGTCAAGCGCGGCGAGGCCGCCCTGCGCAAGGCCCAGGCCGAGACGGACGCCCTGCGCGCCGAGGCGCACACCCGGGTGTCGGCCGCCGAGAGCGAGACCCGCCGGCTCAAGGCCCGGCTCGGCGAGGCCGAGGCCGCGCTGGAGGCCACCCGCCGCGCAGCCCGCGAGGGCCGCAGCGTGGAGGACATGCGGGTACGGCTGCTGCTCGACACCCTGCTGGACGCCACCCAGGGACTGCGGCGCGAGCTCGCCCTGCCGCCGGTGTCCGTGCGCCCCGCCGAGACCGTGGACGCCGTCGAACCGGGCCGTATGACCCCCAAGGACATCGCGGCGCGCGCCCTGTCGGAGCACGACCCGGCCATCCTCGACCAGCTGCTCGCGCTGCCGCAGGCGCATCTGGTGGTCGACGGCTACAACGTCACCAAGACCGGCTATCCGCAGATGCCGCTGGAGAAGCAGCGGCTGAGGCTGCTCGGCCAGCTGTCCGCGCTCGCCGCGCAGACCGGCGCCGAGGTGACGTGCGTCTTCGACGGCGCCGAACTGGCCGCCCCGGTGCTGCTCGCGCCGCCGCGCGGGGTGCGGGTGCTGTTCTCCAAGCCGGGCGTCACCGCGGACGAGCTGATCCGCCAGCTGGTGCGCGCCGAACCGCCGGGCCGTCCGGTCATCGTCGCCTCCACGGACCGCGAGGTGGCCGACGGCGTCGCCAGGGCGGGCGCCCGACCGGTCGCGTCTGCGGTGCTTCTCAAGCGACTGTCCTGAAACTCCGCCGGACACAGGCAATGTCCGAATTGGAGTGATCTTCACGCCACCTAGTGTCAAACGCGCATCACTGCTTGTGAGTTGTGTGCAAAGAATGCATTGTGTGATGCGATTTTCTGGTGTGAGGATTTGAACTGATCACAACTGGGTCACTAGGGTCTGGGCTCGAACCTCCGAACGGGTGATCACTCACTCACTCACAAGAAGGAGTTCGTCCTCCGTGGCGTCCCATCGTCGACCCAAGCAGCAGAGTCGCGCCCGCGTGACCGTGCTGACCACCGCAGCCGCCGCCGCCGTCGTCCTGAGCGCGAACGCCGCCAATGCCGCGCCGAGCCAGAAGCTCACCAAGGACCAGGTCAAGGCCAAGGTCGACAAGCTCTACGAGGAGGCCGAGCAGGCCACCGAGAAGTTCAACGGGGCGAAGGACAAGCAGCAGAAGCTGCAGAAGGAAATCTCCACCATCCAGGACAACGTCGCCCGCGGTCAGCAGGACCTCAACAAGCTGCGCGACGGCCTGGGTTCGCTGGCCACCGCGCAGTACCGCTCGGGCGGCATCGACCCCTCGGTCCAGCTCTTCCTGTCCTCCAACCCGGACGACTTCCTCGACAAGGCCTCCACGCTCGACCAGTTGAGCGCCCAGCAGGTCGACGCCCTGAAGAAGATCCAGGACAAACAGCGCGAACTCGCCCAGGAGCGCGCCGAGGCCGCCGACAAGCTCAAGGACCTCTCCGCCACCCGCACCCAGCTGGAGGAGAAGAAGAAGGAGGTCCAGGCCAAGCTCGCCGAGGCGCAGAAGGTCCTCAACACCCTGACGGCCAAGGAGAAGCAGGAACTGGCCGCCCAGCAGGCGCGCGCCGACCGCTCCTCCAGCGAGCGCGTGAACCTGGGCGACGCCCCGCCCGCCTCCGGCCGCGCCGCCGCCGCCTTCTCCGCCGCCCAGAGCAAGCTCGGCTCGCCGTACGTCTACGGCGCCTCCGGCCCGTCCTCCTTCGACTGCTCGGGGCTGACCTCCTGGGCCTACGCCCAGGCCGGCGTCTCCATACCGCGCACCTCCGAGGCGCAGGCCACCATCGGCACCCGGATCTACGACCAGAGCCAGCTCAAGGTCGGCGACCTGGTGTTCTTCTACGGCGACATCCACCACGTCGGCCTGTACGCCGGCAACGGCCAGGTGCTGCACGCGCCGCACACCGGCGCCGTCGTCCGCTACGAGGCGATGTCCGACATGCCGTTCCAGTTCGGCGTCCGCGTCTGACCCCACGCCGCGCGGCACGGCCTGTTCCCCCCGCGGAACCCGCCCTGTTACCCGCGTACGCGCCCGGAACGCCTTCGGGATGGCGTCCGAACGGGCGAATCCCGTGGACCGGAGCTGACTCCACGCCCCGCCGGTGACCTGCGTCAGCGGCGGGGCGTCACTGTGCGTCGCCACGCCGGCCGTTGGTCGGCGCTCCCGCGCCCGGCTACTGTCTGCCGCGTTTCCCCGGCGCCGGGGTCTCCCCGTCCCCAGGCGCCGGGGAAACGGTCGTACGTCCGCCAGCAGAAGGACTGCCGTGGGGTCTCATCGCCGCCTTGCCTCCTTTGGATCCGACCGGGGCGCCGCCGCCCTGTGCGTACTGTCGGCCGCGACCGCCGCGCTCGGCGCCGTACCGGCGCACGCGGCACCGCACGCCGACGCCCGTGCCGAGGTCGACCGCCTCTACCAGGAAGCCGAGCAGGCGACCCAGGCCTTCGACAAGGCCCAGGAGAGCGCGGGGGTGCTGCGCCGCGAGGTGCGGGCCGCCCAGGACCACATCGCCCGGCAGCAGCAGCGCGTCAACACCCTGCGCGAACAGCTCGGCGCGCTGGCCGGCGCCCAGTACCGCGCGGGCGGCATCGACCCGGCCGTCGCGCTGCTCTTCTCCGACAGCCCCGACGACTACCTCGACAAGGCCACCACCCTCGACCGCATCACCGCCCAACAGGCCGGGCACCTGCGGGAGTTGCAGTCGGCGTTGCGGGAACTGGCCCAGGAGCGCGCACAGGCGGCCGGGAAGCTCGCCGAGCTGGAGCACAGCCGGGAGGCCGTGGCCGCGCACAAGCGGACCGTGCAGCAGAAGCTGGCCAAGGCCCAGCGGCTCCTCGGCACGCTGTCGCCCGCCGCACGCGCCGCCTTCGGCCGGGCCTCGCGCTCCGACGACGCCGGCCGCGCCGACCTGTCCGAGCTGGCCGGCCTGGCCGGCGACGGCGCAGCCCCCGACGCCCGCGCCGCCGCCGCGGTGGCCGCCGCCCGCTCCGCCCTCGGCCGGCCCTACGTGTGGGGCGCCAACGGCCCCTCCGGCTTCGACTGCTCGGGCCTGATGCAGTGGGCGTACGCACACGCCGGCATCCAGCTGCCGCGCACCTCGCAGGAGCAGCGCTTCGCCGGCCGGCACGTCCCGCTGTCCCGGATCCGGCCCGGCGACCTCGTGGTGTACCGCTCCGACGCCGGCCACGTGGGCATGTACGTGGGCGACGGCCGGGTCATCCACGCGCCCTATCCGGGAGCCGCGGTGCGTTACGACCCGGTCGGGATGATGCCGATCTCCTCGGTCACCCGGCCCTGATCCGCCCGCTCGCCGTTACGATCGGGAAGTGGCTGGTCGCAGACGGGTGTGGAGCATCGGGGCCGTGGGGCTCGTCCTGCTGCTGTCCTCGGCGGGCTGCGGCGGCACCCCGGCCGACGCCACCCGCACCGAGGTGCAGCACCTGCTCGACCGGCGCTCCGCCGCCCTGCTGCACCACGACGAGACGGCGTACGGGGCGACGGGCGCCCGCACCGAGTACACCCGGCTGCGCGCGCTGCCGCTGGCCTCCTGGGGCTACCGGGTCACCGACGTGCACCGCACCGGCTCCGGCGCCACCGCCGACGCCGACCTCCGCTACCGGGTCGCCGGGTACGACAGGGCCCCGGTCGACGCCCGCCGCACCCTCACCCTGCGCCGCACCGCGGACGGCGGGTGGTACGTCACCGCCGACCGGCCCGCCCGGGACGCCGGGCAGCAACTGTGGGACCAGGGCGCGGTGACCGCCGTCAAGGGCGCCCACAGCCTGGTGCTGGGCACCGGGCGGACCGGCGCGGACCTGCGCGGCTACGCGCGGCTCGCCGACCGCGCCGTCCCGGCCGTCTCCCGGGTCTGGGGCACCGGCTGGGCCCGCCATGTCGTCGTCCTCGTCCCGAGCTCCCTCGACGGCATGGCAGGGCTGCTGGGATCGCCGGCCGCCAACTACCGGGGCATCGCCGCCGTCACCACCGGGGAGGCGGGCGGCTCCGGCAAGGCTCCGGCGGACCGGGTGGTCGTCAACCCCGAGGCGTACGCCATCCTCGGCGACCTCGGCAAGCAGGTGGTGCTCACCCACGAGACCACCCATGTGGCCACCCGCGCGCAGACCACCGCGGCGACCCCGCTGTGGCTCTCCGAGGGCTTCGCGGACTGGATCGGCTACCTGGGCACCGGCCGCACCCCCACCGAGGCCGCGCCGGAGCTCACCCGTGCCGTCCAGGACGGCCACGCGCCCACCGCGCTCCCCACCGACAAGGACTTCGGCTTCACCAGCGCCCCCGCCGAGCTCGCCCGGGCCTACGAGGGCGGCTGGCTGGCCTGCCGGATGATCGCCGAACGCTGGGGCACGGCCCGGCTCGACGCCTTCTACCGCGCCGTGGGCGCCCACCGGCAGCGCGCGGGCGCGGTCGAGGAGGCCCTGAAGAAGGTGCTGGGCACCACGCCAGGGTCCTTCACCGACCAGTGGCGGGAGTACGTGCGCGAGCAGCTGACCCCGACCGAGTGACGGACGGGGCCGGGCGTCGGGTCAGGGGGAGACGGGGGTCCGGCGCGACCGGGCCGGCTCGGGTGGCAGGGGTGCGGCGGGGGCCGGGGTGACGGTCGAGCGCCACAGCCGGCGGGCCGCCGTGAGCGAGGCCGCCACCAGCAGGCCGTTGCGCAGCACCAGCAGCAGCACCCCGTACCCGTCGCTGACCACCACATGGCCGAAACCGATCGGGAACTCCAGCACCGTCACGAGGGACGCGGCCACCACCATCAGCGCGGGCGCGCCCATCCGGCTCGCCCGGTACGACACGCACACCGCGGCCAGGCCGACCAGCCACACCAGGTACTGCGGGCTGATCACCCGGCTGGTGACCGTGAACAGCAGCACCGCCGTGAAGGCCGCCTCCGCGAGCGTGTGCGGCGCCCAGCGGGTCGCGCGCAGCCGCCACAGCAGCAGCCAGGCGAACGCGAACACGGTCAGCGCCAGCGCCGCCGCGCTGACCTGCTCCACATACGGGCCGACGAACTCGATCGACCCGTAGTTCAGCAGCACCTGGCCCCGCCAGCCGAAGTGCCGGGCCACATGGAAGACCAGGGCGCCGAGCGACTCCACCTCGGTGCCCCGGTCCCGCTGGAAGGTCAGGAAGGCGAAGGCGCCCGGCATGGACACCGAGAACAGCGCGGCGAGGCCGGACGCGGTCACCGCCGCCGACCACCACGCCCGCCGCCGCACGGCGCCGACCAGCAGCAGCGCCGGCCACACCTTCAGCAGGGCGCCGAACGCCGTCAGCGCGCCCATCGCCTTCGGATGCCGGGCACCGGCGAGCAGCGCCGCCACGGCCACCGCGGTCACCATCACGTCGTAGCGGGCGTACACCGTCGGGCCGAGCAGCGGTACGCCCACCACCCACACCCACACACCGCGCGCGGAGCGGCCGGGGCGCCGGTGCGCCCACAGCAGCAGCACCAGGACGACCGCGTCGGCGAGGAACGCCAGCAGGAAGAAGGCGTGCTCGTACGACAGGAAGGGCAGCGCGGCGGGGGACAGGATCGGCAGGGCGGCGGCCGGCGGGTACTGCCAGGTCACGTCGTCCAGCGGAAACGTGCCCTGCCGCAGCACCTCGTACCAGCCCCGGTAGGTCACCGACACGTCGGAGGTGACGTCCAGGTCCGAGAAGGCGTACACCCGGAAGACGAACAGCAGCAGCAGCGTCCGGGTCGCGGCCCAGGTCGCGAGCGGCCAGGCCAGGGACCGCCCGGCGCCTTTGGTCTCCACGTGATCCCCTTGCCGTCCGATTCCCGTGCCGATCGCCTCGGTGCCGCCTCGGCACCATGATGGCGTGCCCGGCTGTGGGCATGCCACAGACTCGGCCGCGGCGGACCCGGTACCGCCCGTTCGACCCCGGCCGGGCACGGCCCGTTCGGTAGGGTCGGCGGCGATGCACAAGACCCTCATCGTCACCAACGACTTCCCGCCCCGGCCGGGCGGCATCCAGGCCTTCCTGCACAACATGGCCCTCCGCCTGGACCCCGGCCGGCTGGTCGTCTACGCCTCCACCTGGAAGCGCGGCCGGGAGGGCGCCGAGGCCACCGCCGCCTTCGACGCCGAGCAGCCCTTCACCGTCGTACGCGACCGTACGACCATGCTGCTGCCGACCCCGCAGGCGACCCGGCGGGCGGTGGGACTGCTGCGCGAGCACGGGTGCACCTCGGTGTGGTTCGGCGCCGCGGCGCCGCTCGGCCTCATGGCCCCGGCGCTGCGCAGGGCGGGCGCCGAGCGGCTGGTGGCCACCACCCACGGCCACGAGGCCGGCTGGGCCCAGCTGCCCGCCGCCCGGCAGCTGCTGCGCCGGATCGGTGAATCCACGGACACGATCACCTATCTGGGTGAGTACACCCGGTCGCGCATCGCCGCCGCGCTCACCCCCGAGGCGGCGAGCCGCATGGTGCAGCTGCCGCCGGGGGTGGACGAGAAGACCTTCCACCCCGGCTCCGGCGGCGAGGAGGTCCGTGCCCGGCTCGGCCTCACCGACCGCCCGGTCGTGGTCTGCGTCTCCCGGCTGGTGCCCCGCAAGGGCCAGGACACCCTGATCCAGGCCATGCCCCGCATCCTCGCCGCCGAGCCCGGCACCGTCCTGCTCATCGTCGGCGGCGGCCCCTACGAACGGGACCTGCGCCGGCTGGCCGCCGAGACCGGCGTCGCCGGTTCCGTCCGCTTCACCGGCGCCGTCCCCTGGTCCGAACTCCCCGCCCACTACGGCGCCGGCGACGTCTTCGCCATGCCCTGCCGGACCCGGCGCGGCGGCCTCGACGTGGAGGGCCTGGGCATCGTCTACCTGGAGGCGTCGGCCACGGGACTGCCGGTGGTGGCGGGCGACTCGGGCGGCGCACCGGACGCCGTCCTGGACGGAGAGACCGGCTGGGTGGTCCCGGGCGGCGACCCCGCGGCAGCGGCCGACCGCATCATCCCCCTCCTCCAGGACCCCGACCTCCGCCGCAGGATGGGCCAGCGGGGCCGACAGTGGGTGGAGGACCGCTGGCGCTGGGACCTCCTCGCCGAGCGCTTGAGGCAGCTGCTGTAGGACTGCGCCGGGGTGGGGAACCGGGCTTCGCCGGATGGGCGTGGCGTCCCGCGCTACTTGGTGTAGAGCGCCTCGATTTCGTTCGCGTAGTCCTTCGCCACCACGTTCCGCTTCAGCTTCAGGGACGGGGTGAGGTGGCCGGACTCCTCCGTGAACTGCGACGACAGGATGCGGAACTTCCGGACCGACTCCGCCTTCGACACCGCGGCGTTGCCGTCGTCGACCGCCGTCTGGATCGCCGCGATCAGGTCCGGGTCGTCCTTCAGCGACGCCGCGGTGGAGCCCGCCGGCTTGCCGTGCTCGGCGGCCCAACGGCCGAGGAACTCCTCGTCGATGGTGACCAGCGCGCCCACGAACGGCCGCCCGTCGCCCACCACCATGCACTCCGCGACCAGCGCGTGCGCCCGGATCCGGTCCTCGATCACTGCCGGGGCGACGTTCTTGCCGCCCGCGGTGACGATGATCTCCTTCTTCCGGCCGGTGATCCTGAGGTAGCCGTCCTCGTCCAGGGTGCCGATGTCCCCGGTGTGGAACCAGCCGTCGGCCAGCGCCTCCGCGGTGGCGCCGGGGTTGTTCCAGTACTCCTTGAACAGGTGCTCGCCGTGCAGCAGCACCTCCCCGTCGTCCGCTATCCGCACCACCGAACCCGGCAGCGGCTGCCCGACCGTGCCGATCTTCTGCCGGTCCCACGGGTTGAACGCCGTCGCCGCACAGGACTCGGTCAGGCCGTAGCCCTCCAGCACCGTGAAGCCGATGCCCCGGAAGAAGTGGCCGAGCCGCTCGCCCAGCGGGGCGCCGCCGGAGATGGCGTACTCGCCCCGGCCGCCGAGCACCGCGCGCAGCTTGCCGTAGACCAGCCGGTCGAACACCTTGTGCTTGAGCTTCAGGCCGAACGACGGGCCCGACGGGTTGTCCAGCGCCTTGCTGTAGGCGATCGCGGTGTCCGCCGCCTTGTCGAAGACCGCGCCCTTGCCGTCCGCCTGCGCCTTGGCGCGCGCCGAGTTGTACACCTTCTCGAAGACCCGCGGCACGCCGAGGACCAGCGTCGGCCGGAACGCGGCCAGTTCGTCGGTGAGGTTCTTGATGTCCGGGACGCAGCCCAGCTTGATCGGCGCCATCATCGGCGCGATCTGCACCAGCCGGCCGAAGACGTGGGCGAGCGGCAGGAAGAGCAGCACCGAGCACTCGCCGGTGCGGAACAGCGGGCGCAGCCGCTCCACGATGTTGCCGCACTCGGCGAAGAAGCTGCGGTGGGTGAGCACACAGCCCTTGGGGCGGCCGGTGGTGCCGCTCGTGTAGACGATGGTCGCCGGGTCGTCGGCCTTGGCCAGCGAGCCGCGCTCCTCGACCGTCTCGTCCGACACGTCCTGCCCGAGCCGTCCCAGCTCCTCCACGCCGCCGGCCTCGATCTGCCAGACGTGCTTGAGGGCGGGCAGCGACTCGCGCACCGACTCCACGGCCGCCGCGTGAGTGTCCAGCTCCACGATGCAGGCGGTGGCGCCCGAGTCGGACAGGATCCACTGCACCTGCTCCGGCGAGCTGGTCTCGTACACCGGCACGGTGACCGCGCCCGCGCTCCAGATGGCGAAGTCCAGCAGCGTCCACTCGTACCGGGTGCGGGACATCAGGCCCACCCGGTCGCCCGGCTGCACCCCGGCCGCGACGAGGCCCTTGGCGGCGGCGTGCACCTCGGCCAGGAACGCCCGGGCCGTCACGTCCTGCCAGACACCGGCCACCTTGCGGGCGATGACGGCGACGTCGGGATGCTGCGCGGCGTTTCTGCGGACGATGTCGGTCAGATTGCCGTCCGCAGGGACCTCGTACAAAGCCGGAAGGCTGAACTCGCGCAAGACTGCTGCTCCTCATAGGGCGCCGGCGCCACGACACTGTGTGATGCGACGGTGCGGTCCACGGCTCGGGCAGTGCTCGGGAATTCAGCTGTTGAAAACCAGAGCACGACTGGACTGCCCGGACGTTACCCGCCGGTATGGCGTCTAGGACAGGGGGTTCCGCCGAGATGTTCGCTGCGTCACACGCGTGGGCGTTCCTTCGCGCACAGTAGTCCACGGCCGAAGCGACCGGCGAGTAACCGCAGGCCGGACCGACACTGTTCACGCAGATCCCACAGGCCTACGCTTGATCGCCATGGCATCCACACGCCCCGGAAACCGAAGGACGCGCGTCCACGTGGTCAGCGACGTGCACGGCAACGTCCGCGACCTGGCGCGGGCCGGCGACGGTGCCGACGCCCTGATCTGCCTGGGCGACCTGGTGCTCTTCCTCGACTACGCCGACCACTCGCGCGGCATCTTCCCGGACCTGTTCGGCAAGGAGAACGCCGACCGGATCGTCGAGCTGCGCACCGCCCGGCGGTTCGAGGAGGCGCGCCGGTTCGGCGCCCGGCTGTGGGCGGGCATCGGCTCGGACCGGGCGGCGGCCATCGAGAAGGCGGTGCGCAGGCAGTACGCCGAGCTGTTCGCCGCGTTCCCCACCCCGACGTACGCCACCTACGGCAATGTCGACATGCCGCCCCTGTGGCGGGAGTACGCCGGCCCCGGCACCACCGTCCTCGACGGCGAGCGGGTCGAGATCGGCGGCTGGACCTTCGGCTTCGTCGGCGGCGGACTGCGCACCCCGATGCGCACGCCGTACGAGATCGGCGACGAGGAGTACGCGGCGAAGATCGAGGCGGTCGGCGAGGTCGACGTGCTGTGCACGCACATCCCGCCGGAGGTGCCGGAGCTGGTCTACGACACGGTCGCCCGCCGCTTCGAACGCGGCAGCCGCGCCCTGCTGGACGCCATCCGCCGCACCCGGCCCCGCTACGCCCTCTTCGGCCACGTCCACCAGCCGCTCGTCCGGCGCATGCGCATCGGCGCGACGGAGTGCGTGAACGTCGGCCACTTCGCCGGGACGGGCCGGCCCTGGGCGCTGGAATGGTGAGAAGCGGGACATCGGGTGAAGGCGGCAGGTCGGCGGCGCGGTAGCCTTCACGCTGCACACACGTGCGCACGACGACCTCTGTACCGGCCCGCATCTGGAGGAGCCACGGCGATGGCGGAACACACCAGCTCGAGCATCACCATCGAGGCGGCACCGGCCGACGTCATGGGGGTGATCGCCGACTTCGCCCGCTACCCCGACTGGACCGGCGAGGTGAAGGAGGCGGAGGTCCTCAGGACCGACGACCAGGGCCGCGCGGAGCAGGTCCGCCTCGTCATGGACGCCGGCGCCATCAAGGACGACCAGACGCTGGCCTACACCTGGACCGGCGACAACGAGGTCTCCTGGACCCTGGTCAAGTCCCAGATGCTGCGCTCCCTCGACGGCTCCTACATCCTCAAGCCCACGGGCCCGTCCACCACCGAGGTCACCTACCTCCTCACCGTGGACGTCAAGATCCCCATGCTCGGCATGATCAAGCGCAAGGCGGAGAAGGTCATCATCGACCGCGCGCTGGCGGGCCTGAAGAAGCGCGTGGAGTCGGGGCGGAAGTAGTCGCTCCCGTTTGAACCCCGCGCACGGCGGTACCGTTCACCCCCATGCGCACCATCCTGATCACGGGCCCGGGCGGCAGCGGCCGTACCACGATCGCCGCCGCCACCGCGCTCGCCGCCGCCCGCGAGGGCGCCCGCACCCTCCTGCTCGGCGCCGACCGCACCGACACCCTCGGCGCCGCGCTGGGCTCCGCGACAGGACCGGCGCCGCACGAGGCCGCGCCGCAGCTCACCGTCTGGCGCCCGGACGCCGCCGCGCGCTTCCGCGAGGACCTCACCGCCTTCCAGGACCGCGCCGGGAGCGTCCTCGACCTGCTCGGCGCCGCCCGGCTGGACGCCGAGGAGGTCACCCCGCTGCCCGGCGCCGAGGAGCTGTCCTTCCTGCGCGCCCTGAGGGACGCCGCCCTGTCCGAGCGGTTCGACCTCCTCGTCGTCGACCTCCCGCCGCTGCCGCAGGCCCTCGCGCTGCTCGGCCTGCCCGAGGAGCTGCGCCGCTATCTGCGCCGCCTGCTCCCGCCCGAGCGGCAGGCGGCCCGCGCCCTGCGCCCGGTCCTCGGCCGGCTGGCCGGCGTGCCGATGCCGTCCGACTGGCTGTACGAGACGGCGGCCCGCTGGGACGTCGAACTGGCCGCCGTCGAGGCCGTCCTCGGCGACCGGGACACCGTCGTGCGCCTGGTCGCCGAGCCCGGCCCGGCCGGCGCCGACGCCGTGCGGACCGCCGGTCTCGGCCTCGCCCTGCGCGGCCTGCGCACCGAGGCCCTGATCGCCAACCGCACCCTGCCCGAGAGCACCCCGGACAGCTGGCTGTCCTCCCTGCTCGCCCAGCAGCGCAAGACGCTCGCCGACTGGCAGGAGCAGCCGTACGACGTCCATCCCGTCCCGCACCTCGGCCGCGACCCGCGCGGCGCCGACGACCTCGCCGCCCTCGCCGTACCCGGCGCCGAACCGGCGCCCGCCCCGGTCGAGTGGCCCGTCGAGGACCGCAGGAGCGAGGACGGCGTGCTGGTCTGGCACATCCCGCTGCCCGGCGCCATACGGGAGGAGCTGGACCTGATCCGGCGCGGCGACGAACTCGTGATCAGCGCCGGCCCGTTCCGCCGGATCGTCCCGCTGCCCTCCGCCCTGCGCCGCTGCGGCGTCGCCGGCGCCGGCCTGCGCGAGGGCGAGCTGCGCATCCGGTTCGCCCCGGACCCCGACCTGTGGCCCGCGACCGGACGGTGATGATCCGGGCGCGGCCGTTCGGGTAACGTCGTAAGGGCGAACAGTAGTCAGGAGTCCGCCATGAGCGAAGAGCGTCCCGCATCCGACTCGCCCGAGGAACAAGCGGAACAGGGGCGGGCGACCGACGCCGACGCCTGGGCCACGGCCTGCGCCGAGGACCTCGCCGCCGAGAAGGCCCGCCGCCGCGCCGAGCACGGACCGCAGCCGGGCTCGGCCGCGGAGGAGCTGAAGAGGCTCGTGGACACGGTGGCCGAGAAGCTGTCCGGGCTGCAGTCACCGGTCCTCGGCGGCCTCGCCGGACCCGCCGCCCAGCAGGTGGTGCGGCAGGTCGTGCAGCAGGCCAAGGCCGCCGTGGAGCCCGTCATCGACCGCAACCCCGAGGTCTTCGACCATCTCGCCGCGGCCGGCAGCGAACTGCTCGCCGCCTACCGCTCCGCGGTCCAGGCCCAGGAGCGACGCTGGACGGCCCGCACGGCCGACGACCTCAGCCGCGAGGATCCCGGCGACGGGCGCGACGGAGGCGAGGGCACCGGCCCGGGCGAGCGCATCGACCTGGACTGAAGCCCTCCCACGGCGGGGCCTCGGGTACGGTTGGCCGTAGCGGGGCTCGACCGAAACTGAGGGATTCATGGGACTCACCATCGGCGTCGACATCGGCGGCACCAAGATCGCGGCCGGCGTGGTCGACGAGGAAGGCAACATCCTCTCGACCTTCAAGGTGCCGACCCCCACCACGCCCGAGGCCATCGTGGACGCCATCGCCTCGGCGGTGGAGGGTGCGCGCGCCGGGCACGAGATCGTCGGCGTGGGCATCGGCGCGGCCGGTTACGTCAACCGCCAGCGCTCCACGGTGTACTTCGCGCCCAACATCGACTGGCGCAACGAGCCGCTGAAGGACAAGGTCGAGGCCCGCGTGGGCCTGCCGGTCGTGGTCGAGAACGACGCGAACGCCGCCGCCTGGGGCGAGTACCGCTTCGGCGCCGGCAAGGGCCACCGCAACGTCATCTGCATCACGCTCGGCACCGGCCTCGGCGGCGGCATCATCATCGGCAACAAGCTGCGCCGCGGCCACTTCGGCGTGGCCGCGGAGTTCGGGCACATCCGGATGGTCCCGGACGGCCTGCTGTGCGGCTGCGGTTCGCAGGGCTGCTGGGAGCAGTACGCCTCCGGCCGCGCCCTGGTCCGCTACGCCAAGCAGCGCGCCAACGCCACCCCCGAGCGCGCCGAGGTGCTGCTGGCGCTCGGCGACGGCACGCCCGACGGCATCGAGGGCAAGCACATCTCCATGGCCGCCCGCCAGGGCTGCCCGGTGGCCGTGGACTCCTACCGCGAGCTGGCCCGCTGGGTCGGCGCGGGCCTGGCCGACCTGGCCTCCCTCTTCGACCCCTCGGCGTTCATCGTCGGCGGCGGCCTGTCCGACGAGGGGGAGCTGGTCCTCGACCCGATCCGCAAGTCCTACAAGCGCTGGCTGGTCGGCGGCAACTGGCGCCCGGTGGCCGACGTGATCGCCGCCCAGCTCGGCAACAAGGCGGGCCTGGTGGGCGCGGCGGACCTGGCGCGGGAACCCGACCCGATCATGTGAGAAGGCGTACGACCCTGCCCGCCACGTCCGGTCCCGGGACGGGCGGGCATCGTCGTATGTTGATCGGCATGGCGACCAGCACGCTGCTTCCCAACTCCCGTACCGAATCCGACGGTTCCGCGGTCCTCCGCGTCCTGAGCTACAACGTCCGCTCGATGCGCGACGACACCGACGCCCTGGCCCGGGTGATCACCGCCTGCGCCCCCGACCTGGTCCTGGTCCAGGAGGCCCCCCGCTTCTTCCGCTGGCGCAAGAAGCTCGCGCGCCTGGCGGCGGCCTCCGGCCAGGTGATCCTCACCGGCGGTGCCACGGCCGCCGGACCGGCGATCCTCTGTTCCCTGCGGGCGACGGTCGAGCGCACGGAGGACGTCCTCCTCCCGCTCACCCCCGGGCTCCACCGGCGCGGCTTCGCCACGGCCGTGATCCGGGTCGGCGGGGCCCGGCTGGGCGTGATCAGCTGTCATCTGAGCCTGGACGAGGAAGAGCGGTACCAGCAGGGCGGCATGCTCCTCGACCGCCTCGCCGGACTCGGCGCCGAGCACGCCGTCGCCGGCGGCGACCTCAACGAAGGCCCCGGCGGCCGGACCTTCCGCCGGCTCTCCGCGAGCCTCCAGGACTGCCGGGCCGCCGCCCCCTGGGGAGGCGGGACGACCTGGCCGCACAGCGACCCGCCGCGGCGCATCGACGCCGTCTTCGCCACCAAGGGCGTCGAGGTGCTCGGCTGCGGGGTGCCCCTGGACCAGCCGGGCGTCACCCGCGCGGACCTGACGGCGGCCACGGACCATCTCCCGGTGCTCGCCGCGGTCCGTGTACCTGCGGCGTGAGGACCACTACGAGGTCACCACTACGAGGTCCGGGACGCGGTGGCAGGGCCGCGCCGTCAGACCACCGCGCCCCGTCCCGGGTCGTCCTCCTCGTCGTCGTCCGTGCGCATCCGCATCACCAGCGTGGCGAAGCCGCCGAGGAAGCCCCCGACGCTCAGGGTGGTCAGCCACCAGGTCATGTCCCAGCCGAGCAGCATCGCCAGCAGCACCAGCACCGGACCGCCCACGACGCCCAGCCAGGCGAACTTCGCGGTGGCGTCGGCGTTCGGCAGCGGCGGCGGCTCCGGCGGCACGAAGTGGCCCTCGTCGTCCTCGTCGAAGTCGTCCTCGGAGGGCGCGGGCGGGGTGTGGTCGCGCGGGCCGACCCCGGGCGCGAAGGAGACCGAGCTGCCCAGCGGCGGCCGCACCGGCGCCTTGTCGGCGGCGTCGCTCTCGGCGTCCTGCTCCGGCTCCGGCAGCGCCAGGTCCTCCACCGGCCGGAACGGCGCGGCCCCCGGCGGGTCCGGCGGCTCCTCGCCGTACCCCGCGACGATGGCCCGCCAGGCGGCGTCCTCGTCGAAGGGCGGGTTCTGCTCGTCCGGCTCGCGGCCCTCGCGGTCGGACTCGTGCTCAGCCACCTGCGGCCGTCCCTTCCTCGCCGGGACCGGGTGCGAGCCGGCCCATGAAGCCGAGGCTCTCCTTGAAGATCCGGTCCGCATCCACGTCCAACGTCGCCACGTGGTAGCTGTGTTCCAGCACGATCTCCGTCACGTCCGTGGACGACACCCGGCTCAGCACCCGCGCCGAGTCGGCCGCCGGGACCACATGGTCCCGGGCGCTGCGCAGCAGCAGCAGCGGCTGGGTGACCTGGGGCAGCTCGACGTCCAGCCGGCGCAGGAACCGACGCAGCGAGTGCGCCGCGTGCAGCGGCACCCGGTCGTAGCCGAGCTCGGCCGCGCCCTCCTTCGCTATGTCGCTGGCGATGCCCTTCGTCGTGCGCACGAGATGCCGGGCCACCGGAAGGGCGTACGCCGACAGGCCGTGCACCTTGTTCGCCGGGTTGACGACGACGACGCCCCGCACGCGCTCGCCGTGCCGGGCGGCCAGCCGGAGCGCCAGCGCGCCACCCATCGACAGGCCCGCCACGAACACCCGGGAACAGCGCTCGGAGAGCATCCGCAGCTCGCGGTCCACCTCCGCGTACCAGTCCTGCCAGGTGGTGACCTGCATGTCCTCCCAGCGGGTGCCGTGGCCGGGCAGCAGGGGCAGCGACACGGTCAGGCCGTGCGCCGCATGGTGCTCCGCCCAGGGGCGCAGCGACTGGGGCGAGCCGGTGAAGCCGTGGCAGAGGAGGACCCCCACCTCCCCGCCCTCGTGGCGGTACGGCTCGGCTCCGGGGAGGACCGGCACCTTCGACGCTCCTGTTCCTGAAGAGGCCCCCGCCGGTGGCCGGCGCGGGCGTGAGGGAAACGTGCGGATGTGCTTCACCGTACGCGACGGCACTGACACCGACCAGGGTCGTCGGGTGCTTTGACGGTCCCGCGGGTTAAGGTCTGTTCGACGGAAACAGGAGGCACGCGGGTGTTGTACGGCACGATGAAGGTCGCCATCGGGGGGCCGCTGAAGGTCGCCTTCAGACCCTGGGTGGAAGGCCTGGAGAACATCCCGGCCGAGGGCCCCGCCATACTGGCGAGCAATCACCTGTCCTTCTCGGACTCCTTCTTCCTGCCCGCGGTCCTGGACCGCAAGGTCACCTTCATCGCCAAGGCGGAGTACTTCACGACGCCCGGCGTGAAGGGCCGGCTGACCGCCGCGTTCTTCAAGGGCGTCGGACAGCTCCCGGTGGACCGCTCCGGGGCGCGCGGCGCCGGCGAGGCGGCGGTCAGGAGCGGCATCGAGGTGCTGGAGCGCGGCGAGCTGTTCGGCATCTACCCCGAGGGCACCCGCTCGCCCGACGGCCGCCTCTACCGGGGCAAGCTCGGCGGCCTCGCGCGCGTGGCCCTCGCCACCGGCGCTCCGGTCATCCCGGTGGCGATGATCGACACCGAGAAGATCCAGCCGCCCGGCAAGGTGGTGCCGAAGCTGATGCGGCCCGGCATCCGCATCGGCAGGCCGCTGGACTTCAGCCGCTACCACGGCATGGAGCACGACCGCTTCGTCCTGCGCGCCCTGACCGACGAGGTCATGTACGAGATCATGAAGCTCTCCGGTCAGGAGTACGTCGACATGTACGCGACAGCCGCCAAGCGGCAGATCGCGGAGGCGGCGAAGGCGGCCAAGGAGGCCGAGAAGAAGGACGCCGGGAAGAAGGCAGAGGACTAGCGAGGCCCCGCAGCAGGGGCCGGGGGCGGGGGACATGGCCGAGCGCGAGCACGACGCGGCCGCGGGGCGCGTCGACGGCGCCGGGACGGGCACGCGCGCGCCCGACGGACCGGGCGAGGCCGGCGGCTCGGCGCCCCGCGGCGCGGGAGCCGGGCGGCGGCCCGCGCTGCGGATGTCGGTCGAGCTGCCGCTGTGGCGCGCGCTCACCGGCTACCGCGTGCTGACGATGGTGTACGCCATCGGCCTGTGCGCCGGCGCGTACTCCGACTTCGTACGGCCCTGGATCGCCGTCGCCTACTACGCCGTCCTGGTGGTGTGGACCCTCGCCACCCTGCCCCGGGTGCGGAACGCGGCGAGCTGCACCAAGGGCTTCCTCGCCGCCGACCTGGCCGTCGCGCTCGCCGGCGTCCTGCTCACCCCGCTCGCCGACAACCACGAGCGGATCGCCGGCGGCGGCCCCACCCTGCCGTCGATATGGACCGCCGGCTCGGTGCTGGCCTTCGCCCTCAAGGGCGGCTGGCGCTGGGCGGCCGTAGCCTCCACCGGCGTGGCCGCCGCCAACCTCGTCGAGCGCGGGCACCCCGCCCGGGACACCGTGCACAACGTGATCCTCGTCTGGGTGGCCTCGATCGCCATCGGCTACGTCGTGGAGGTCGCCCGCGCCTCCGAGCGCACCCTCGCCCGTGCCCTGGAGATCGAGGCCGCGACCCGGGAGCGGGAGCGGCTGGCCCGGGACATCCACGACGGGGTGCTCCAGGTGCTGGCGATGGTGCAGCGGCGCGGCGCGGTCATCGGCGGCGAGGCGGCGGAGCTGGGCCGGCTCGCCGGGGAGCAGGAGGTGGCGCTGCGCACCCTCGTCTCCGGCGGCCTGGCGCCGCTCTCCCCGGTGGCGCGGGACGCCGCCGGGGCCGCCGTCCCCGCCGCCGGGGAACCGGGCGGTGACGGACCGGTCGACCTGCGCGCGCTGCTGGCCCCCTACGCGTGCGCCCGGGTGAGTCTGGCCGAGCCCGGGGCGCCGGTCGAGCTGCCCGGGCCGGCCGCGCGGGAGCTGGCCGCCGCGGTCGGCGCCGCCCTGGACAACGTGCGCAGGCACGCGGGGGACGGGGCTCGCGCCTGGATCCTGGTCGAGGACGAGCCGGACGGGATCGTGGTGACCGTCCGGGACGACGGCCCGGGCATCCCCGAGGGCCGGCTCGCCCAGGCCGAGGGGGAGGGCCGGCTGGGTGTGGCCCAGTCGATCCGGGGGCGGCTGCGCGACCTGGGCGGCAGCGCCGCACTCGTCTCCGTGCCCGGACAGGGCACGGAAGTGGAACTGAAAGTACCGAAGAACGTGAAGGCGGGGCGTCGATGAGCGAGCAGCGGGACCCGATCAAGGTCATGGTGGTGGACGACCACCCCATGTGGCGCGACGCGGTCGCCCGGGACCTGACCGAGTCCGGCTTCCATGTGGTCGCGACGGCCGGCGACGGCGAGCAGGCGGTCCGCCGCGCCAGGGCCGCCGCCCCCGACGTCCTGGTGCTGGACCTCAACCTCCCGGCAAAGCCCGGGGTCCAGGTGTGCAAGGAACTGGTCGGCCACAACCCGGCGTTGCGTGTCCTCGTCCTGTCCGCGAGCGGCGAACACGCCGACGTGCTGGAGGCGGTGAAGTCCGGCGCGACCGGCTATCTGCTGAAGTCGGCCTCCACCGAGGAACTGCTGGACGCCGTGCGCCGGACCGCCGTGGGCGACCCGGTGTTCACGCCGGGCCTCGCCGGACTCGTCCTCGGCGAGTACCGCAGGCTCGCCGCCGAGCCGGCGCCCGCGCCCGACACGGACGCACCCGGCGCGCCCCGGCTGACCGACCGGGAGACGGAGGTGCTGCGGCTGGTCGCCAAGGGCCTGAGCTACAAGCAGATCGCCGAACGCCTGGTCATCTCGCACCGCACGGTCCAGAACCACGTGCAGAACACCCTCGGCAAACTCCAGCTGCACAACAGGGTCGAGCTGGTGCGGTACGCCATCGAGCGCGGCCTCGACGAGGAGTAGCCCCGGCCCGCTCCGGCCCGGCCGGAGGCAATGCCCCGAAATCACCCGTCCCGCCCCTCCCGGTGTGACCTGAATCACCATACGGTGACTCTCTGTCAGGGAACCGCGGTGAAGGGACATTTCCATGCGGGTCGGAGTACTGACCGGAGGCGGCGACTGCCCCGGGCTCAACGCCGTCATCCGGGCCATCGTCCGCAAGGGCGTGCAGGAGTACGGCTATGACTTCGTCGGCTTCCGGGACGGCTGGCGGGGTCCTCTCGAAGGCGCCACCGTCCGTCTCGACATCCCCGCGGTGCGCGGCATCCTGCCCCGCGGCGGCACCATCCTGGGCTCCTCGCGCACCAATCCCCTCAAGGAGGAGAACGGCATCCGCCGGATCAAGGACAACCTGGCCAAGCTGGACGTCGAGGCCCTGGTCGCCATCGGCGGCGAGGACACCCTCGGCGTCGCCGCCCGGCTGTCCGACGAGTACGGGGTGCCCTGCGTCGGCGTGCCCAAGACGATCGACAACGACCTGTCCGCCACCGACTACACCTTCGGCTTCGACACCGCCGTCAACATCGCCACCGAGGCCATCGACCGCCTGCACACCACCGCCGAGTCCCACATGCGGGTGCTGGTGGTGGAGGTGATGGGCCGTCACGCCGGCTGGATCGCCCTGCACTCGGGCCTGGCCGGCGGCGCCAACGTCATCCTCATCCCCGAGCAGCGCTTCGACGTCGAGCAGGTCTGCGCCTGGGTCACCTCCCGCTTCCGGGCGTCGTACGCGCCCATCGTGGTCGTCGCCGAGGGCGCCATGCCGAAGGACGGCGACATGGTGCTCAAGGACGGGTCGCTCGACTCCTTCGGGCACGTGCGGCTCTCCGGGGTCGGCGAGTGGCTGGCCAAGGAGATCGAGAGCCGCACCGGCAAGGAGGCCCGCACCACGGTCCTCGGCCATGTCCAGCGCGGCGGCACGCCCAGCGCCTTCGACCGCTGGCTGGCCACCCGGTTCGGCCTGCACGCCGTCGACTGCGTCCACGACGGCGACTTCGGCAGGATGGTCGCCCTGCGCGGCACCGACATCGTCCGCGTCCCCCTCGCCGAGGCGACGGCCAGGCTGAAGACGGTGGACCCGAAGCTGTACGCGGAGGTCGGGGTGTTCTTCGGCTGACCGCCCGGACCGGGCCCGGGGACCCCGCTGTCCCCGGGCCCGTCCGCTCACCGCGCCGTGCTCGCCCCGCGCAGCCGGCCGATCAGCTCCCGCACCACGGCCGCCCCGTTCAGGCTGAGGACCGACTCCGGGTGGAACTGCACGCCCGCGAAGCCGGGCCCGCGCAGCGCGTGCACCTCGCCGTTCGCGGCCCGGCTCACCTCGATGCCGTGCGCGGCCAGCTCCCGTGCCGCCTCGTCGTCGCACCGGGCCACGAAGCTGTTGTAGAAGCCGACGGTCTCCCTCCGGCCGAACAGGCCGATCTCCGTCTGGGCGCCCTGGTACGGCACCTCCTTGCGGACGATCTCCAGGCCCAGCTCCGCCGCGATCAGCTCGTGGCCGAGGCAGACGCCGAGCACCCCGTGCCCGTGCTCCCGGATCACCGTGGCGGTCAGCTCCCGCAGGATCCGCATCTTCGGGTCGGCGAGGTCGGCCGGGTCGCCCGGTCCGGGGCCCAGCACCACCGGTCCCGCGTGCGCGAGCACCGCCGCCCGCAGCCCCGGCTCGTCGTACCCCCGTACCGTCACCTCCAGGCCGCCCGAGCGCAGCACGTGCGCCAGCATCGCGGTGAAGGTGTCCTCGCCGTCGACGACCAGGGCGTGCCCCGCCCCGGCCGCGGAGGGCTCCTGCATCCGCAGCCAGAACGGCGCCAGCGCCGAGCGGCGCCCGTCCAGCGCGGCCCGCACCCGCGGGTCGTCGGCCAGCCGGGGCCGCTCCCGCTCCGCGCGCGGCCGGGACGGCCGTACCCCGAGTGCCGCCAGCACGCCCGCCGCCTTCGCGTGGGTCTCCGCGACCTCGCCCGCCGGGTCCGAGCCGCGCACCAGCGTGGCGCCGACCGGGACGCGCAGCCGGCCCCGCGCCGAGATGTCGGCGGTGCGGATCAGGATGGGGGAGTCCAGGGTCTGCGCCCCGCCGGAGTCACGGCCGAGCAGGGCGAGGGCGCCCGCGTAGTACCCGCGGCCGCCGACCTCGTGCCGCTCGATGACCCGGCAGGCGTTCTGCACGGGCGAGCCGGTGACGGTGGCGGCGAACATCGTCTCGCGCAGCACGTCCCTGACGTCGAGGGAGGACTTCCCGCGCAGCTCGTACTCGGTGTGCGCGAGGTGCGCCATCTCCTTCAGGCGCGGCCCGACGACCACCCCGCCCATGTCGCCGACGGTGCACATCATCTTCAGTTCCTCGTCGACGACCATCGACAGCTCCTCGATCTCCTTGCCGTCGGCGAGGAAATCGAGGAGGTGCTCGGGGGTCGGGCCCTCGGCGGGATAGCGGTAGGTCCCGCTGATCGGGTTCATGACGACCGTCCCGCCGGACATCCGCACGTGCACCTCGGGACTGGCCCCGACCAGCGTCCGGTCCCCGGTGTGCACGACGAACGTCCAGTACGCGCCCCGCTCGCCCTCCAGCAGCCGGCGGAACAGGGCGAGCGCGTCGGCCCGGCCGAACCCCGGGATCCCGCCCTCGTACGTCCGCCGGATCACGAAGTTCGCGCCCTCGCCCCGGCCGATCTCCTCGCGGAGCACCCGGCCGACGATCTCGGCGTATTCCTCGTCACCGACGTCGAAGCCGCCGCCCTCCACCCGTACGTCGTGACCGGGCAGCTGCCCCAGCGCCTGGTCCAGCGGGATCTCGTACGACTCCTCGGGCGTCAGCGCCAGCAGCGGGGTGCCGTCGTCGCGGACGTCGAAGCCGCGCTCGCGGATCTGCCGGAACGGCACCAGCGCGAGGCACTCGTCGGGCAGGTCGGCGAGCCGGTCGCGGCGGCTCACCGGGCCGGTCAGCACCTCCACGGTGTCCGCGTCGCGGCCCGGGGTGCGGCGGCGGAGCAGGGCGAAGGGGCGGTCGTCGTGCAGCAGCTGTGCCAGGTCCATGGTTCCTCTTCCGTCGATGGGGAGGAACGGCCCCGGACACGCCGAAGGCCGCCCCTCGGGCGGCCTTCGCGAAGTCTTGCGTACGCGCGATTAGTGGGCCGCCGGATGAGCGGTCCACCACCAGTTCTGGATCGACAGCGCGAACATGGCAGGAACCCTACCGCACGGGCCCCCTCGTCCACAGGACAACCCTCGCGTCTCACCCTTCGAGCCAGAAGATGGGGCACGCGACACGACCCCGTAATGTTTACGAGGTGACCGTGAACGCTAAGACCAGCCCCGGCGCTGGCAACACCTGGCGAAACCTGCCCGCGGCGCAGCAGCCCGAGTACCCCGACCCCGAGGCTCTGCGCGCAGTGATCGCGGACCTCGAGTCGTATCCGCCGCTCGTCTTCGCGGGCGAGTGCGACCAGCTGCGCGCCCGGATGGCGGCCGTCGCCAAGGGAGAGGCGTTCCTCCTCCAGGGCGGCGACTGCGCCGAGGCCTTCGACGCGGTGTCCGCCGACCACATCCGCAACAAGCTGAAGACACTGCTCCAGATGGGCGCCGTCCTCACCTACGCGGCCTCCGTGCCCGTGGTGAAGGTCGGCCGGATCGCCGGGCAGTACTCCAAGCCCCGCTCCAAGCCGACCGAGACCCGCGACGGCGTGACGCTCCCGGTGTACCGGGGCGACTCCGTCAACGGCTTCGAGTTCACGCCCGAGTCCCGCATCCCGGACCCCGAGCGGCTGAAGCGCATGTACAACGCCTCGGCGTCCACGCTGAACCTGGTGCGCGCCTTCACCACCGGCGGTTACGCCGACCTGCGCCAGGTGCACGCCTGGAACCAGGACTTCGTGAAGACCTCGCCGTCGGGCCAGCGCTACGAGCAGCTCGCCCGCGAGATCGACAACGCGCTGAACTTCATGCGGGCCTGCGGCGCCGAGCCGGAGGAGTTCAAGACCGTCGAGTTCTTCTCCTCGCACGAGGCGCTGCTGCTGGACTACGAGTCCGCCCTGACCCGGGTCGACTCGCGCACCGGCAGGCTGTACGACGTCTCCGCGCACATGGTGTGGATCGGCGAGCGCACCCGCCAGCTGGACGGCGCGCACATCGAGTTCGCCTCGCAGATCCGCAACCCGCTCGGCATCAAGCTCGGCCCGACGACGACGGCCGAGGAGGCGCTGCAGTACATCGACCGCCTCGACCCCGAGCGGGAACCGGGCCGGCTGACCTTCATCGTCCGGATGGGCGCCGACAAGATCCGCGACCGGCTGCCCGAGCTGGTGGAGAAGGTCACGGCGTCCGGCGCGACGGTGGCCTGGGTGACCGACCCGATGCACGGCAACACCTTCGAGGCGGCCTCCGGGCACAAGACCCGCCGCTTCGACGACGTGCTCGACGAGGTCAAGGGCTTCTTCGAGGTCCACAAGGCGCTCGGCACCCACCCGGGCGGCATCCACGTGGAGCTGACCGGCGACGACGTCACCGAGTGCGTGGGCGGCGGCGACGAGATCTTCGTCGACGATCTGCACCAGCGTTACGAGACGGCCTGCGACCCGCGGCTGAACCGCAGCCAGTCGCTGGACCTCGCGTTCCTCGTCGCGGAGATGTACCGGGACCAGTGAGCGGCCGGTGAGCCCGGCGTAGGACGTAAGGGGCGCGGATCACACCGGATCCGCGCCCCTGCCTCTTTTGCGCGTCCCCACCGGATGGGTAAGGTTAGGTTTGCCTCACCGAGATACGGGATGGCAGTCATACAGCGATCCCGTCGGGAGGTGTGCCGCGTGTACGTCTGCAGCTGCTTCGGCATCACCGAGGCCCAGGTCCGGCAGCACGCGGAGAACGGTGCCTGCACCCCCCGCCAGATAGCCTCCGCCTGCAAGGCGGGCACGGACTGCGGCGGCTGCGTACGGCGCATCCAGGCCCTCCTCGGCCGGGGCGCCTGCCCCCGCCGGGAGCTGATCGAGCGGCACGCCCCGGCGCTGGAGCGGCTGGACGAGGCGGCCTAGCGGCCGGTGCCCGGCCGCTCAGTGTGCGGAGGAGGAGTCGGGCTGGCTCTGCTCGATCACGGTCGAGAGGTAGAGCGACTCGCCCAGCTTGTCCAGGAGCTCCAGCTGGGTGTCCAGGTAGTCGATGTGGTGCTCCTCGTCGGCGAGGATCGCCTCGAAGACGTTCGCCGAGGTGATGTCGTCCTTCTCGCGCATCAGCCGGACGCCGCGGCGCAGCCGGTCGATGGCCTCGACCTCGATCTGCCGGTCGGCCTGGAACATCTCGGTCACCGTCTGCCCGACCCGGACGTGGAAGAGCCGCTGGTAGTTCGGCAGGCCGTCGAGCAGCAGGATGCGGTCGGTGAGGATCTCCGCGTGCCGCATCTCGTCGAAGGACTCGGCCCGGGTGTACCTGGCCAGCTTCGACCACCCCTTGTGATCCTGGAGCTTGGCGTGCAGGAAGTACTGGTTGATCGCGGTCAGCTCGGCGGTCAGCTGCTCGTTGAGCAGTTCGATGATCTCGGGGTCGCCCTGCATCGCAATGGACTCCTTCCAGGTAAGCCGGACCCGGCCGATAGCGCCGCATGATGGCACCGGCGATGAAGATCGTCCAGTAAGTGCGCACTTAGTAACTAAGTCATGAGTTGCTGGCCCTTGCTCGCCCTTGTCCGGTTTAAGGGGGTGGTCAAGGGCACTGCCCGGGGTCTGTCAGGATGGATACATGGGTCATCCGGTGGAGCGAGCGGCGGGAGCGACGGCAGGGTCCGAGCTTCCGCCGGGTCAGCGGCTCCAGCGCGGCTGGCCGGTCACGCACTACGGGCCCGTGCCGAAGTTCCGCCCCGAGCGCTGGGAGTTCCGGGTCTTCGGCGCCACCGCCGACGGTGACAAGCACGTCTGGAACCACGAGGAGTTCACGGCCCTGCCGTACACCACCGTGGTGGCCGATCTGCACTGCGTGACGAAGTTCAGCATGGTCGGCGCGGAGTGGGGCGGCATCCCGGCCGCGGTGATCCTGGACCTGGCCCCGCCGGCGCCGGACGTCACCCATGTGATGGTCTGGGCGGAGTACGGCTTCAGCTCCAACCTCCGCCTGTCGGACTTCGCCTCCGACCGCACCCTCTTCGCCACCCACAAGGACGGCGAGCTCCTCACCGCCGAGCACGGCTTCCCGGTCCGCCTGATCGTGCCGCACCTGTACGCCTGGAAGGGCCCCAAGTGGGTCCGCGGAGTGGAGTACATGACCGCCGACCGCCGCGGCTTCTGGGAGGAACGCGGCTACCACAACATCGGCGACCCGTGGAAGGAACAGCGGTACTCCTACCAGGAGGAACCGGGGGAGGGCCCCGAGCTGTGAGCCGGGCCGTCAGCCGGTCCGGAGCGGTGGGCCGGCCCTGACCCGGGCCGTCAGCCGTCCCTGAGCTTCTTCAGCCGCTCCACGTCCGCCGCGTGCCCCTCCTTGCCGCCGGGCGTCTCGATGACCAGGGGAACGCCCTGCGTCGCCGGGTGGGTCATCAGCGCCCGGAACGGGTCCTCGCCGATGTGGCCGGCGCCGATGTTCTCGTGCCGGTCCTTGTGCGCGCCGGCCACGTCCTTCGAGTCGTTGGCGTGGATCAGCTTCAGCCGGCCCTCGCCGACCGTGTCCACCAGCAGGTCGAGGGTCTGGTGCATGCCGCTCGGCCCGGTCAGGTCGTGGCCGGCGGCGAACACGTGGCAGGTGTCCAGGCACACCCCGAGCTTCGGATGCGCGTCCAGGGCATCGAAGTACGGGCCGAAGTCCCAGGTGCGCGAGCACAGCGAGGCCCCCTGCCCGGCCGTCGACTCCAGCAGCAGAAACGGGTCGTCGTCGTGGGTCAGCTCGTCCAGCAGCGGCAGCAGCCGCTCCCGCACCTGCTTCAGGGCCACCTCC
Organism: Streptomyces sp. NPDC048192; assembly: GCF_043202415.1. NCBI lineage: Bacteria > Bacillati > Actinomycetota > Actinomycetes > Kitasatosporales > Streptomycetaceae > Streptomyces > Streptomyces sp. NPDC048192. Next base: position 393,997 of record NZ_JBIDAL010000003.1, on the reverse strand, counting down.
CTGCTCCGCCCGCCCGTCGCGCTCCCGGTGTGCACGACCACGCCGAGCGCGCCGATCTCCCGCCCGCGCCGCAGCGAGTGCCGCAGCGACTCCACCGACCGCTCCACGGTCGCCTCGGTGTGCGAGCCGAAGTTGATCAGGTAGGGGGCGTGGACGTACGCCGGGAGCGACTCCTCGGCGCAGGCCGCCCGGAACGCCTCGTCCTGCCGGGGGCTGCCCGCGGGGGTGGCCCAGCCGCGCGGGTTGGCCACGAAGACCTGCACGGCCTCCGCCTTCAGCGCACGGGCGTAGGGGAGCCCCACCGCGTGCAGACCGCCGGCGACGGGCACATGGGCGCCGACGGGGTTGCGGGCGGCGGCGGGGGCCGGGAGGGAGGGGGAGGATGGTGAGGTCATGACCCACCCAGCATGCCAGGACGTGTGGGGACGGCCCCGATCAGGGTACGACTGCACCAGCGCGCCCGTGCGGGCGCCAGGGGAGGGTGCACATGGGGGACGTCGTCAGCTTCTCGCTCCCGGACGGCGGCAGGGTCCTCGTCGAACCGGTCGACGAGGACGTCTACGGCCTGGAGGAGATCTCGGTCAACGGCGGCACGGTCGTCAGACGGGCCCAGGAGGGCCTCGGGGAGGCGCTCGACGGCATCCGGCGGATGGCGGCGGAGGCGCACGCCCGGATCACCTCGCTCGCGGTCGCCCCGCGCCGCCTTGAACTGGAGTTCGGAGTGAAGCTCAGCGGGGAGACCGGAGCGGTCCTGGCCAAGGCGACCGGTGAGGCGCACCTGGTCGTCCGGGCCGTGTGGGAGAACTAGCGGGCCCGGCGCGGCCGCGCCGGGGTGTCCGGATCCGTCGCAGCGTGCGTACGGCCTTCTCCCGCAGCCGGGGGGGGACGCCTACCATGCCCAAGTGGCGCGGACGCCGCGGTGCGGGCCGTATGCCGGATGTCCCGGAGACGGAAGGGGCACAGGCATGGAAGAGACGACGGGGGTCGAGTGCGACCTGCCCGACGTCGCCGCGTTCACCGTCGACGAACTGCGCGCGCTGCCGGGCTCGGTGCTCGCGGCGGCCCTGGAGCGGCTCCGGGCGGAGGCGGCGGAGTCCGGCGAGGACGCGTACAACAGCTGGCAGTCGAGCCCCTGACGGGCCGATGGCAGACGTCGAGGCGCTGTACGAACACGGCTGGCGGCCCGTCCCGCTGCGCCAGTTCGTCGTCAAGATACGCAGCCGGTGCAATCTGGCCTGCGACTACTGCATCATCTACGAGCACGCCGACCGCACCTGGCGCCGTCAGCCCGCCGCCATGAGCCCGCAGACGGTGCGGCAGACGGCGCGGCGCATCGCCGAGCACGCGGCGCGGCACGGGCTGCGGCAGGTCCGGATCGTGCTGCACGGAGGCGAGCCGCTGCTGGCCGGACCGATGGGTATCGGCCGAATTGCGGGCACCCTGCGCGCGATCGTCGAAGAGGCGGGCGCCGAGGCCGACTTCACCGTCCAGACCAACGGCACGCTGCTCGGCCCCCGCATGCTGGACGCCCTGGCCGCACACCGGGTGCGGGTCGGGGTCAGCGTGGACGGGGACCGGCAGGCGCACGACGCGCACCGCCGCACCCGGTCCGGCGCCGGTTCCTACGACCGGGTGACGGCCGGACTGCACCGCCTGTCCACGCAGTACCCGCACCTGTACGCCGGGCTGCTGTGCACCGTCGACCCCGCCCGGGACCCCGTGACCGTCTACGAGTCGCTGCTGCCGACCCGTCCCCCGCTGATCGACTTCCTGCTGCCGCACGCCCACTGGGGCGCCCGCCCGCCCGCACCGTCCGGCGCCTACGGCACCTGGCTCGCGGCCGTCTTCGACCGCTGGGCCGGAGCGCCGCGCAAGGAGACCTCGGTGCGCCTGCTGGACGAACTGCTGCACGGCGTGCTCGGCGGCCGCAGCCGGCTGGACTGGGTCGGCGTCACCCGCTCGGTGTCCGCCTTCGTCGAGGCCGACGGCGGCATCCACCAGAACGACGCCCTGCGCACCGGCTACGACGGCGCCTCCGCCACCGGCCTGGACGTCTACCGCCACTCCTTCGACGACGTCCTGCGGCACCCCGGCTTCGCCGCCCGGCAGGCCGGCCTGCGGGTCCTCGCCGGGCAGTGCCTCGACTGCGCCGAACTGTCCGTGTGCGGCGGCGGCGAATACGGCCACCGCTACGGCCCGGGCGGCGGATACCGGCGGCCGAGCGTCTACTGCGCCGACCTGCTGCTGCTCATCCGGCACATCCGGCGCTGGGTGGCCCGCTGCGCGGAGCGGCCGGGGTGATCGCCACGCACGTCATCCCGGACCCCGTCTTCGACGCGCTCGCCGCCGGCGAGGGCGGCCCGGAGGCCGTACGGCTGCTGCGCCAGGCCCGCCGCAGCCGCAACCTCCTGCTGCTGCGGCGGATCCTGGACGGCCCCTGCGGGCCGGCCGCCGCGCCGGCGGCCGACCTGCTCGCCCGGGTGGAACGCGCCGACCCCGCCGCGGCCCGCGGCGTGATCGACGCCTCCTCGTTCGGCACCTGGGCCGCGCGCGCGGCGGGCGACTGCCCGGCCCACCGGCACGGCGGGTGCGGCGCGCGGGACCTCGCCGCCCTCGCCGCGGTCGCCGCCGTACGCGCCGGGACCGGCGCCGAGATCGCGGTACCGGTGCACGAGGGCACCCTGTATCTGCCCGGCCTGGGCACGGCCACCCGGCTCGGCCCCGCAGGCGAGGCGCTGGTGGTGGTCACCGACCGCCGCGAGGCGCACCCCGGCGCGGACGGCGCGCGGTCCCCGGGCCACGGCTGCCGGGTGGAGATCCGGCTGCCGGGCGAGGTACGGCCGCTGCCGCGCGACCCGGGCCGGGAGGGGCACGACTGGCAGCCCGTGGCCTTCCTGGAGGCCCGGCACCGGGGGCTGGCGCTGCGGCTCCCGCTGGAGACCGCGGACCCCCGGCTGCCCTCCCTCGACACGGCCAGCGCCCGGCCCGCCGCCTGGCAGGAACTGCTGCGCTCTGCCTGGCGGCTCCTGGTCGACAGCCACCCTGGGCGCGCCGAGGAGCTCGCGGCCGGACTGGGCGCCATCGTCCCGCTGCCCGCACCCGCCCGCGGGGTCACCTCCGCGACCTCACGGCACGCCTTCGGCACCGTCCTCGCCTCCTGGCCCGCCGACCCCGACCGGCTGGCGCTGACCCTGCTGCACGAGTTCCAGCACAGCAAGCTCAGCGCGCTCGCCGACCTGGTCACCCTGCACGAGCCGGACGGACGTGCCCGCCTGTACGCGCCCTGGCGGCCGGACCCGCGCCCGCCCGCCGGACTGCTCCAGGGCATCTACGCCCACCTCGGGGACCTGTCGTTCTGGCAGCAGCGCAGCGCCGGGCGGACCGCACCCGAACGCACCGACGCGGTGTGGCGGCTGGCGCTGACCCGGGCCCAGGCGGAGCGGGGCGTGACCGAGGCGGCGAGCCGGCTCAGACTCACCCGGCTCGGCGCCCGGTTCCTCGACCGGGCCGCGCAGACCGTGCGGGCCGTCCGTCTGGATCCCGGGCCCGCCCGGGTGGCCGCACGCGTGGAGGCCGGCACGGAGGCGGTCTGGCGGCTGCGCTGGGCCGTGCCCGACGGAACCGCCGTCAAGCAGCTGGCCGAGCAGTGGCGCGCCGGGCTGCCGGCCGGACCGCTGCCGCCCGGCGACATCCGGCCCGCCGCCGGCCCCGTGGCCGGGCCGGGCGCCGAGTTCGGCCGCTGGGCGGCCCGGCAGCGCGGCGCCCACCGGGCACCGCCCGCCCGCCAGACCGCCGAAGCGGTCGCCGCCGGCCCCGACCGGCTGGAACGCTGGGCCGCGCTGGCGGCCGCCGCAGCGGAGGAACGGCTCCCGGGCGCGGCCGTGCTGCGCCGCCGCACGGAACTCGTCCGGGACCTGCACCACGAACTCGCCGCCACCGCGGGGACTCACCCCCCGGACCCCCTGGTCCTCGCGGCCTGGCTGGCCGGGGGCCCGGCGGCGGCCACCGGCGCCGGGCCGGCCACCGGCGAACCCCGGGACACCGGATGGTCCGCCGGCTGAGGTGAGAACCCGGCCCGCCCGCGCGGCCCGGGTCAGAAGACCGGGGTCTCGATGTCGCAGAACGCGCGCTCGCCGCGGGAGAAGACCTCGGCCACCGGGTAGGCGGGGCCGAGCGTCCGGGCGAACCGGGTCAGGACGTCGGCGAGGAGCGTGTCGGCCTCCTCCTCGCGGCCCAGTGACCGCAGGTCGTGCACGAGGTTGCCGCCGCACACCAGCGTGACCGGATGGTCGGGACCGAGGGTGTCGCGCAGTGCGTCCAGATGGCGGGTGTTCGCCCGCATCGCCTCCTCGAAGCGGCCCGCCGAGTGCAGGTCGTTGGCGAGGTTCACCCCGCAGCGCAGCGTGCAGTTGTGCCCCGGGCCGAACCGGCGCTCCAGCTTCTCGTAGGCGGACAGGTTCAGCGACAGCGCACGCTCGTGCTCGCCGAGCGCCCGCAGGATCACGGCGTGATTGGTCTCCGTCATCGGCAGATAGGGGTGGTCCGCGCCGAAGAGCTGCTCGTACCCGTTCACGGTCAGCGCGGCCAGCCGCTCCGACTCCTCCAGTTCACCGCGCAGCAGCAGGTCGACGGCGTGGTTGCCGATCGCGGCCAGGGCGTTGAGGTCCCCCTCGCCGTACCGGGCCCGGCAGCGTTCCACCGTACGGCCGGAGCGCTCGTACGCCTCGTCGTAGGCGCCCATCGCCCGCAGCGAGACGGCGAGGTTCTTGGCCACGTCCAGGGTGTACGGGTGCTCGCGGCCCTGCCGGTCGCGCAGCTTCGGGTACAGGGCGCGCAGCGACTCCGTGGAGCCGTGGTAGTCGCCCAGCTCCCGCTGGTCGCGGGCGTAGTTCGCGGCCACCACCAGGGTCAGCGGGTCGTCCGGGCCGAAGATCCGCACCCGCCGCTCGTAGGTCTCCGCGTCCAGCTCCAGCGCCTCCTGGAACCGGCCCAGCAGCCGCAGGTCGAGCGCGCGGTTGGCCGCGGACATCAGGGCCAGCGGATGGTCCGGCCCGAAGCCGGTGATCAGCCGCTCCAGCGTGTCCGCGTCCCGCTCCGCCGCCGCCTCGAAGTCGCCCAGCACCCGCAGGTCGGCGGCGTTGCTGTTGGCGATCGCCAGGGTCTCCTCGTGGTCCTCGCCGTACACCCGGCGGGTGCGTTCGAGCAGCTCGGCGTTGAGCCGCCGGGCCTCGTGGAACTGCCCGAAGCTGCGGATCAGGTTGCCGTAGGCGCGGGTGATGCGCATCGTCTGCGGATGGTCCTCGCCGAGCCGCTCGCGCCACTCCCCGCGCGCGAACTCGGCGAGCTGGGCGCCGCCGGTGTAGTCGCCGTGCTGGTAGAGATAGCGGACCTCGTTGATCACCAGGTCGCGGACGTCCCGCTGCTCGCACTCCACCGCCCGGGTGGGCCGGATGTGCGGGCGCAGCTCGGCGTACCGCCGCCAGTTGGCGTCGTCCTCCGGCTCCTTGGGGTCGGCCGCAGCCAGCAGGACGTGGGTGAGGTGGTAGGTGTCCTCCTGCTCCTGCGGGGACATCTGGTTGAACAGCACCGCCTGCACCAGCCGGTGCATCTGCAGGCTGTTGCTGCGGTGGTCGATGCGGGCCAGCGCCAGCCGGCCGATCTCCCGGGTGACCAGGCCCAGTTCCACCGGGTCGCGCAGCGCCTCGGCGAGCGGGGACGGCAGCGGGGCGAAGGCGGCGCTGCGCAGCACCGCCCAGCTGATCGGCTCCGGCGCCATGCACGAGCACAGCCGCAGCAACTGCACGGCGGCCGGGCTGCGTTCGGCCAGCCGCTCCATCGCCAGGTTCCAGGTCGCCACCACGGAGTGCGGATAGCCGGACGGCACCGAGCTGTCCAGCAGCCGTCCCGCGTGCTCGCGCAGCAGCTGGAGGTACTCGTCCACCGACATCGCCGTCTCCGCGTGCCAGGCGCCCGCCTGCTCCACGGCGAGCGGGAGGTCGCCCAGCGCCTCGGCCAGCCGCGCGGCGTCCTGCGGGGGCATGCCCGGCACCCGGCGCTGCAGGAAGCGCACCGACTCCGCCCGGGAGAACACGTCCACCGCGATGGGGTGGGCGTGCCCCGCCCAGCTCTGGTTGCGCGAGGTGACCAGGATGTGGCCCTCGCCGGAGGGGAAGTACTCCTCCAGGTCCTCGGGCCGGTCGGCGTTGTCGAAGACCAGGAGCCATCTGCGGAACGGCGTACCCCGGCGCAGACTGTCCAGGACCAGCGGCAGCGCCTCGTCGCCGCTGGGGGCCGCGTCCAGGCCCAGGTGCGGGGCGAGCGCGGCGATGGAGGAGCGGACCAGCGCCGGGTCCTCGGCGTTGATCCACCAGATCAGCTGGTACTGGGACTGATAGCGGTAGATGTACTCCACGGCCAGCTGCGTCTTGCCGACTCCGCCCAGACCGAAGAACGCCTGCGGCACGATGGCGGCGCGGCGGTCGGCCAGCCGGTCGTGCAACTGCGTGATCAGTTCGTCCCGGCCGGTGAAGATGTGGTTCCGCGGCGGAATGCGCCGGCCCCACACCTGCGGGACGCTCTCCTCGAACCGCACCGGCCGGGTGTTCGTCGGCAGGGGAGCGGTGCCCGGCCCCCCGGGACGCGAAGGGCCGTCGACGCCGGCCAGGCGAGACGCGGACTCGGCCACGGATGATTCCCTTTCCGCTGATGGCCGGGGGGTCTGTGCCGCCCGGCCGGGTTCGACCGGGTGGGGACGGCCGGCCCCCGCTTCGGCAGTGCTGTCCAAGGATGTGGTGTCGGTCACGTCGTAATCGTAAGACTGCGCAGCGTCACCGCGACCCGCCGGGCGCTGCTGCCGGGAGATGAGTCCGCGCAGCTCGCGCGCCCGGGCGGCGAAGCTGCCGCCCAGCGCGTCGGCCACCGCCGCGTCGACCTTCGCGAAGGGCAGGCTCTCCGCGCTGATGCGGGAGGGCAGCCGCGCGGACGGATCGGCCAGCGTGGCGTCGAACCGGTACGGCGCCGACGAGTGCTCGGCCAGGTAGTCCGAGACGGCCGTGAGGACCCGGCGGCTCTCCTGCCGGTGCAGGGAGCCGAGCAGCAGCGAGCGCACGTCCTGCGGGAAGTCGAACTCCGTCTGCTCCGCCGGGCGCCGCCGGTCGCCGGGCACCGGGTGCAGCAGTCCCGACAGGAACACCTCCGCGAGGTGGGACGGCGTCGTCCGGGGCGCCATGACCTGCTGGACCAGGCGCATCACCGGCAGGAACAGCGGGGCGGCGGCCAGGTATCCGGCCAGCTCGAAGGCCTGGGGCGAGGCCTGCGCGCGGAAGGCGAGCACCCGGTCCAGCGGGGACAGCCGCTCCTCGGCCGGCCGCGGCGGCGCCGTCCGGGCCGGCGCCGGGCGCGCCGCGTCGCCGGCCACCACGGCGTACCCCTGGAACGGCGAGGACTCCGGCCGGGCGACCAGACGGGCCCACATCTGCAGGGCGGCGGGCGCGAGTTCCACCACCGGCACCAGTACCCCGGGGACACCGGTCCCGGCGTGCAGATCGGCGTTGGGGGCGCCGGGGCGGGAGGCGTGCAGGATGACGGGGACCGGGCGCAGCGCGGTGCGGTGCCACAGCCGCCGGTCGAGCGGCTGCACCAGCGCCGTCGGCCGGCCGCGCGCCCAGCGGGCCAGCAGCCGCAGCGCCGCGCCGGAGGCCCAGCCGGGACCGATGCCGTCGCTGAGGACCAGGACGGCGCCGCGCGGCGAGTGGTACGAGGGCGGACCGTGCCCGGCGCGGCGGCGCGGCCCGTCCCCGGACCAGGGAGGCGCCGTGGTGCGCACCGCGAGGGTGCCGTCCGCCAGGTGCTCCAGCCAGCGCACGGTGATCGAGCGGAAGGCCCCCACCCGGCGCAGCACCGTGCGCAACTCGCCGACCGCGCTGTCCCACAGCACCATGGACTCGCCGGTGTCGACCACCAGCACCAGATCGAGCCAGGGCTCCTCCTCCGGGACCAGCACCGGCTCCCAGACGTCGGTCTGCGCCGCGCGTCCGGCGGTGGCCTCCTCGTCCATCCGGTGCCGCACCGCGGACGGCGCCCGGCGCCTGAGCGGCCGCAGCGCCCGCCCCAGTTCGGCCGGCCGCGCCAGCGGCCGCACCCCGGGCGAGCGCACCGGCAGTGCCGGCACGGCCGTCGCGGCGTCGCCGGCCGGCGCGCGGAAATCCCGGGCGTGCAGCTCGGGTCCCCGCGTGCGCGGGGCCGGGATGTCCGCGCGCACCGCACCGTCCGGCCGCGCCTCGTCCGGCTCCTCGTCGCCCGGGGTGTCGCGCCGGCGCCTCGGCGGATCCGGCTCCAGCTGGCCCGTGAGCCCGGTCAGCGGATGCGGCCTGCGGACGGCCGGGCCGGCCTGCGCCGCGTCCTCGGCGTGCGCCAACCGCGCCGCGAGCCAGAGGACTTCGGCGATCTCCCGCGCGTCCGGAGTGGGGCGCTCCGGTGTTTCGTACGCCATCAGGGCCCCGTCTCGAGATGCCGCCACAGCGTGCGCAGCAGATCCTCCCACTGCTCGCGGTCCTCGTCCGCACCCGCGCGCGCCAACTGGATGGCGCTCAGCAGCTGGTCCACGGCCACGTTGCCGTTGCCCTGCTCCACGAGGAACGCCTCCACCAGCGGGCGCGCCTGCGCGAGCGCCTCCTCGCCCAGATGCGCGGCGACGATGGCGGCGAGCCGCTCGGGGCCCGGAGGCTCGATGTCGTACCGCAGGCAGCGCCGGGCGAACGCGGCGGGGAACTCCCGCTCCTCGTTGGAGGTGATGACCACGAAGGGGAAGGCCCAGCAGGAGATCTGGCCGTCCGTCACCCGGGCCTCGCCGCCGTCCGCCGTCCGCACGGACACGGTGCGCTGTTCCGGGGGCAGCCGCAGCAGCTCCTCGATCGCGAAGCGCCCCTCCTCCAGCACGGTCAGAAGGTCGTTCGGCAGGTCGATGTCGCTCTTGTCCAGCTCGTCGACGAGCAGGACGCGCGGCCTGCGGCGCGGCAGCAGCGCCGTGCCCAGCGGCCCGAGCCGCAGGAAGCGGCCGATGTCGCCGGTGCCCTCGCCCGTGTCCACCCCGGCCCGCTTCAGGTTCGCCTCGTGCAGCCGGCCGATCGCGTCGTAGGCGTACAGCCCGTCCCGCAGGGTGGTGCGGGAGGTCACCGGCCAGTGCAGGACGGGGCCGAGCCCCAGCTCGTAGGCGACGGCGTGGGCCAGCGTCGACTTGCCGGTGCCCGGGCGGCCCGTCAGCAGCAGCGGACGGCGCAGCAGCAGCGCCGCGTTGACCACGTCGACCAGTCCCCGGTCCACCTGGAAGACCCGGCCCCGCCGGGCGTCGGCGGGCTCGGGGGCGAGGGGTTCCTCCTTCTCGGGGGGCGTGCCCTGCTGGATCGGCCGCCAGCCCGGAGGGTCGGGGAGCCGTTCGATCGCGTTGTGCGGGACGCCGTTGCCGCGGTACAGCCACCACCCGGGTGTCTGCGGACTTCCGGTCTCGGTCACGAGGGGTCACCTCCGGGGGCGGGTACGGGTGCGGCCAGGGGGGTCTGTGGGGGCAGCCGGTCGAACGGGTCCCAGAGGAAGCCCAGGCGCAGCCCGCCGGCGATGCGCGGCCCGCCGCCCGCGGGCACCGGCGACCACTCGCCGCGCCGGGCCCGCAGCACGGCCTCGGGCAGGCCCCGCACGCCGGTCGAGCGCAGCCGGTCCGGCAGCTCCCGGGTGACGCGCGCCCCGTCCTGCTCGTCGTGCGCCCACACCAGCGCGGGGATCCCGGCGTCCAGGGCGGCGTCGAACTCCGGGTCGGGCGTGCGCTTCCGGGAGGCCCGCGGCGGGAAGCCGAGCACCAGCGCCAGCGGCCCGTCCTCGGGGTACAGGGCGGAGAACAGCACTTCGTACGACGCCGTGTCCTGGCTCCGGGCGGGCAACACATCGACCACCCGCTCCCCGGAGAGTTCGGACATCGCCCTCATCCTGTCCCACTTCCGGGACCAGTTATGCCCCCATCCGAGCCAAACCGATTCGTTCTGGCGCTCGAGGCTGCGCACGGCGACCGGGTGCACCACCCCCAGGCGCACCTCCGCGCCGCTGGGCGTGCTGATCGGGAGCGAGTCGACGGGTCGGCCGAGCAGTTCGCGGGGCAGCACGAACTCCACGAACAGATCGGGGGAGTCGATGGCCTTCGCCCGGCGCATCCGGATGATCTCTTTCCTGATCAGGCGCTCGACGTCGGCCATCCGCAGGGCCTCGGTGTACTGCTGCACGGCCTCGCGCGGCGAGCCCTCGTGCTCCTGGAAGACGTCGAGCAGATAGTGCCGGGACGGCGAGGCCGGCGTGATGCGGAACGTGGCGTACGTCCACCGGGCGCCGGCCCGCGCCGGACGCGAGCGCCGCTGCAGCAGCGGGCCCGGATCGACCACCGGCACGCAGTGTCCGGCCCGGCCGCGCACCCAGCGGGCCAGTTCCTGCCCGCGGGTGCCCGGGACCCGCTGGGACAGCGCGGCGACGAACGCCAGCAGGGGCGGCACCGGGCGGCCCGCCTGGGCGATCTGCTGCAGATCGTGCACGATCCCGAGGATGTCCTCGGGCGCGCCCTGCCAGGGGCGGCGCACCGGCCCGAGCGCCTCGTCGCGCAGCCCCACCAGACCCGGCAGCGGCACCGCGCCGTCCAGCAGCAGGCGGTAGAGGTCGTCCATGGCCTCCGCGTCGAACGGGCCGTCGTCCAGCGGCATCCGGTGCGGGCCGGCGTCCGGCTCGGCGCCGGGCGGGTCCGGGGGCAGCTCCCCGGACAGCGCCAGCGCGGCGCGCAGCGGGGGCCAGGCCCGCGCCAGCCGCGCCAGGGGGATCATCCACGTCACCCCCGCGTCCGGCGCCTTGTCCCGCAGCACGGCCAGCCCCGTCACCCGGGAGGTCGCCACGTCCTTCACGCCGCAGCCGCTGTACCCCTTGCCGACCCTGCGGCCGGTGTCGGGCGCGTCGTTCAGCTGGATCAGCGCCGCGTCGGGCCCTCCGGGGCCGGCCATGAGGCAGTCCGCCCACACGCCGTGCGGCTGCCCCTGCGGATAGCCGTACACCTGCATCCGCCGCTTGGCACTGTAGGAGCCCGCGGACAGATGGCCGTGCGAGGCGGGTAACCGGTCCGCGACCAGGGACAGATCGCCGTGCAGGGTCAGCACCGAGAAGTCCTCGTGGGAGTGCCCGCCGGCGTAGTGGTGCCCGCCGCCGGGGGAGCCGCGCAGCCGCACGCCGTTGCCCAGGCCGATCGTCACGGTGGCGCCCGGGTCGTCGTGCCACTGCCGGCCGAGGGCGCTCGTCACCACGTGCGCGCAGGTCAGCACGTACCGCGGCGGCATGACGACACCGCCGCCCACGGGGGTGCCCGTGGGCCCGAGGATGCTCACCTGCCAGACGTCGGTTGCGGTCAGCTCCGCGACCGGTTCCACCCCCAAGAGACCTCTCCCCCCGTCTGCCCCGGCACCGGACACGCGCCTGCGGAGCCGCCATAGTAGCGGCCTGGCAGGGGGTGGAAGCAGGGGGCAACGGGCCGTCGGCGGCGGGCAGTTGCCCCTGCCGCCGAGCAGCCCGCGGGCGCCCTGGTCAGCGGATGGTGATCGTGATGGTGGAGCCCTTGGGGGCCTTGTCGCCGGCCCGCACCGACTGCTTCTTCACGGTGTCGCCGAACAGGCCGAGCAGCCCGCGGTCCTCGTCCACCTTGAAGCCCGCGCCCTCCAGCGCCTTGTGGGCGTCGTCGACGCTGTCGCCGGTCACGTCCGGCACCTCGACCATCACCGGGCCCTTGGACAGCGTCAGCGTCACCGTGTCGCCGCGGGCGGCCTGGCTGCCGTCGCCCGGACTCTGCCGGGCCACCTTGCCCTTGTCGTACTCCGAGTTGACCTGTCCGGACGCGATCCGCACCTTCAGTCCGGCGTCCGTCAGCTCCTGCCGGGCGTCGGCGGGGTCGTCGCCGGTGACGTCCGGCACGTCGACCGGGCTGCCCTTGCTGACGGTCAGCGCGATCGCCGAGCCGGCGTGCCGCCTGGTCCCGGCCTGCGGGGTCGTGGCGATCACCGAGCCGGCGGGCACGTCCTCGCTGAACTGACGGGTGACCATGCCCGGCTCCAGGCCGTCCGACTTCAGCCGCGCCCGCGCCTCGGCCAGCGTGCGGCCCTCGACGTCCGGCACGTTCACCGTCTCCGGGCCCAGCGAGATGGTCAGCGTCACCTGGTCGTGGTCACGGATGCGGGCGCCCGGCGCCGGGTCGGTGCCGATGATCGTGCCCCGGGCCACGGTGTCGTTGTACTCCCGCTTGACCTGCCCGACCTCCAGACCGGACGACTCCAGCCGGGCACGGGCCTGCGCCTCGGTCTTGGCCAGCAGCGGCGGGACCTTCGTGAACTGGCCGGAGTTGATGTACCAAATCCCGGCGGCGGCGCCGAGCAGCACCAGCAGGGCGGCGACGACCGTCAGCACCAGCCGCCCGGACCTGCGCGGCGGCACCGGGGGCGCCTGCAGCCGGCTGGTGTGCCGCACGCCGTCCGCGTCCGGCTCCTCGTCGCCGACCGGCAGCGGCCGGGGCACGGTCAGGGAGCGCGGTATCACGCTCGTGCGGTCGCCGGCGTTGTCGTGCTCCGCCGTGACCGCCTGCGGCGGCATCGCGTCCAGCTGCGCGTCGCTCAGGCCCCGGCGCGCCTCGAGGGCCCGGGCGAGCAGTGCCACGGCGTCCTGCGGCCGGATCTCCGGGCTGCGCGCGGTCGCCGACGCGACCAGCTCGTCCAGGTCGTACGGCAGCCCCGGCACCAGCGCCGAGGGCGGCGGCACGTCCTCGTGGACGTGCTTGTAGAGCACCTGCGCGGCGGAGTCCCCCGCGTGCGGTCTGGCGCCGGTCAGCATCTCGTACAGCACGACACCGCACGCGTACACGTCGACGCGCGCGTCGGCGCCGCCCTGCTCGATCTGCTCCGGGGCGAGGTACGACACGGTGCCGAGGACGGCGCCGGTCGTGCCGGTCTGGGTGTCCACGGACCGCACGAGCCCGAAGTCGGCGACCTTGACCCGGCCGTCGTCGCCTATCAGCACGTTCTCCGGCTTCATGTCCCGGTGCACGAACCCGGCCCGGTGCGCCGCCCCGAGCGCGGCGAGGACGGGTTCGAGGATGTCGAGCGCCGCGCGCGGCTGCAGCGCCCCCCGCTCGCGCAGCACGTCCCGCAGGGTGCACCCGGCGACGTACTCCATCGCCAGGTACACGTACGACCCGTCGGTGCCCTGGTCGAAGACCTGCACCACGTTCGGGTGGGCCAGCCGGGCCACCGACTTCGCCTCCCGGATGAACCGCTCCACGAACGATCCGTCCGCCGCGAGCGCCGGGTGCATCACCTTCAACGCGAGCACACGGTCCAGACGGGTGTCCAGGGCCCGGTAGACCGTGGCCATCCCGCCGACGGCGATCCGCGCGTCGACGCGATAACGGCCGTCGAGCACCTGCCCGACGAGGGGGTCCTGAAGGGTCGTATCCACGACAGGGGAGTCTACGAGGAGCGACCGACAACGCCGCACGGTGCGCCGGTGCCGGTGACGGAATGCAGCACAGCTGTGACGGCGCCGCGATCAGAATGCCGGCCGCTCGGGATCCAGGCGGGCGCGTCCCTCGCTAGGGGAGGAGGCCTCGGCGAAGTGCCTGCGCGGAATCCGTCCGGCCAGCCGGGCCAGCCGGCCCCCTTCCACCGCGTGCCGCATCGCGGCGGCCATCGTCTCCGGCTCCTGCGCCCGGGTCACCGCCGAGGCGAGCATCACCCCGGCGCACCCCAGCTCCATGGCGAACGCCACATCCGACGCCGTGCCGGCCCCCGCGTCCAGGATCACCGGCACGCGCGCGTGCTCGACGATCAGCTGGAAGTTGTGCGGGTTGCGGATGCCCAGCCCGGACCCGATCGGCGAACCCAGTGGCATGACCGCGGCACACCCCACGTCCTCGAGCCGGCGCGCCAGCACGGGATCGTCATTGGTGTACGGCAGCACCGTGAACCCCTCGTCGACCAGCGTCTCCGCCGCATCCAGCAGCTCCACCGGATCCGGCAGCAGGGTCCGCTCGTCGGCGATGACCTCCAGCTTGATCAGGTCCGTGCCCAGCGCCTCGCGCGCCAGCCGCGCGGTCAGCACCGCCTCGCCCGCGGTGAAGCAGCCCGCCGTGTTCGGCAGCACCCCGATGCCCAGCTTCTCGAGCACCGACAGCACCGAGCCGTGCACGGACGGGTCCACCCGCCGCATCGCGACCGTCGTCAGCTGCGTGCCGGACGCGGCCAGCGCCCGCTCCAGCACGTCCAGGCTGGGCGCCCCGCCCGTGCCCATGATCAGCCGCGACGACAGCGTCGTACCCCCGAGGACCAAGAGATCGTCGGCCATGGCTCAGCCTCCCTGGACCGCGGTGAGGACCTCGACCCGGTCGCCGTCGGCGAGCGCCGTGGCGGCCCACCGCGCGCGCGGGACGACGGTCTCGTTGACGGCGGCGGCCACCCCGGACGGCGCCGGGGTCAGCGACCGTACGACCGCCTCGAGGGCGGTGCCCGGGGCGATCTCCCGGCGCTCTCCGTTGACAGAGATCGAGATGTTCATGCGGGCTGCTCCACGAGGGCGGGGGCGCCGAAGCGCCGCGGCGTGAACGGGCGGGCCTCGTCCGGCAGTTCGCCGTCGGCCAGCAGCCGTGCCATCACATCGCCGGTGACCGGCGTCAGCAGCACCCCGTTGCGGTAGTGCCCGGTTGCCAGCAGCAGCCCGTCCAGCCCGGACGGGCCGAGCAGCGGCGCGTTGTCCGGGGAGCCGGGGCGCAGCCCGGCCCGGGTCTCGGTGAGCGGCAGCTCGGTGATGCCCGGCACCAGCTCGTGGGCGTCGCGCAGCAGCTCGTACACCCCGCCCGCGGTGACGGTCGTGTCCCAGCCCAGCTCCTCGCTGGTCGCGCCGACGACCAGCTCGCCGTTCTCCCGCGGCAGCAGGTACACCTGGCTGCCGCGGACCACGGCGCGCACGGTACGGCTGAGGAAGGGCGCGTACCGGCGCGGCACGGTGAGCCGCAGCACCTGCCCCTTCACCGGGCGCACCGGCGGCAGCAGCGCCTCGGGCACGCCCGCGAGCCGCCCGCTCATGCTCCCGGCGGCGAGCACCACCTGCCCGGCGCGCAGCGCGGTGCCGTCGGCGGTGGTCACCCCGGCCGCCCGGCCGCCCGTGACGTCCAGCCGCTCGGCCCACGCGCGGTGGAAGGCGACGCCCGTGCGCTCGCAGGCGGCCACCAGGGCCGCCGTCAGGCGCCGCGGGTCGATCTGGTGGTCGCCGTCGACCCGCAGCCCGCCGCGCACCCCGGGCGCCAGCATCGGCTCCAGGCGCCGGCACTCCCGCCCGGACAGCCACTGCGAGTCCAGGCCCGAGCGCTGCTGCAGCGCGTGCAGCTCGCGCAGGTGGGCGCGGTCGTCGGCGTCGAGCGCGACCGCGAGGGTGCCGCAGCGGCGGTAGCCGAGGTCGTGGCCGGTCAGCTCGGTCAGCTCGGCCGCGAAGCGCGGATAGCGGCGGGCCGACTCCAGGTTCAGGGCGAGCAGCGTCTCCTCGCCGTAGTGCAGTTCGGTGACGGCGGCCAGCATTCCGGCCGCGACCCGCGCGGCCCCGCCGCCGGGCTCGGGGTCCACCACGGCCGTGGCCAGCCCGCGCTGCGCCGCGCGCCAGGCCGTGACCAGGCCGATGATCCCGCCCCCGATGACGAGGACGTCGGACGTACGTGACGACATGGGCGTCCAGCCCCTCCCTTCGCCGGCATGACCCGGATCAGGTTCGTACGGTCGGAGGCCGCCAGCCTCCCTCTCAGCCCGGTGCGTCCGGGCTCCCGCGAGTGCGTGTACGGGGGCCACCCTAGCCCGCCGTCCGTGCCGCCCGTAAGAGCGCCCCCGGCCGTGCGCGGCCGTCCGGTCGGCACCCGGGAGGGTGAGCCGCCGGGGGACCGGGTCCTGCTGCCGGGGGTGTGGAGCAGGTCACCGGGCATGGCCGCTGACTGACGCTCCGTCACGTGTCTATGGTGATCGGGTGGGCGAACAGACAGCACAAGAGGGCACGTCACAGGGGCGGCACGTGGTCGTGGTCGGCGCGGGCATGGCCGGCGTGCAGACCGCGGTCGCGCTGCGGGAGCAGGGCTTCACGGGCGCCGTCACCGTGATCGGCGCCGAACCGCACCAGCCGTACGACCGGCCGCCGCTGTCCAAGGCCGTGCTGCTCGGCAAGGCCGAGGACTCCGCCTTCGACGTGGACTTCGACTCCCTCGGGGTCGAGCTGCGGCTCGGCTGCGAGGTGCTGGGCCTGCGCCCCGCCGAGCGGGAGCTGGACACCGAGCAGGGCCCGGTGCCGTACGACGTCCTCGTCCTCGCCACCGGCGCCGAGCCGGTCACCCTGCCGGGCACCGAGGGCGTGCCCGGCGTGCATCTGCTGCGCACCCTGGACGACGCCGAACGGCTGCGGCCGGTACTGGCCCGGCAGCACGAGATCGTGGTCGTCGGGGCCGGCTGGATCGGCGCCGAGTTCGCCACGGCCGCCCGTCAGGCCGGGTGCGCGGTGACCGTCGTGGAGGCCGCCGACCGGCCGCTCGCCGGCGCCCTGCCCGCCGAGGTCGCCGCCCCCATGGCCGCCTGGTACGCCGACGCGGGCGCCGAACTGCGCACGCACGCGCGCGTGGAGCGCGTCGAGCCCGGCGCGGTGTTCCTCGCCGACGGCACCCGGCTGCCCGCGGGGGCCGTCGTCGTCGGCATCGGCGCCCGCCCCGCCACGGCCTGGCTGGCCGGCTCCGGGGTCGAGCTGGGCCCGCACGGGGACGTGCTCGCCGACGCCCGGCTGCGCACGTCCGTGCCCGGCGTGTACGCCGTCGGCGACTGCGCCTCCTTCCCCTCCGCCCGCTACGGCGAACGGCTGATGGTCCACCACTGGGACAACGCCCTGCAGGGCCCGCGCACGGTCGCCGCGGACATCCTCGGCGAGACCTCGGCGGTCTACGACCCGGTGCCGTACTTCTGGTCCGAGCAGTTCGGCCGCTTCGTCCAGTACGCCGGCCACCACCCCGCCGCCGACCGGCTGGTCTGGCGCGGCGACCCGGGGGGCCCGGCGTGGACGGTGTGCTGGCTGTGCGAGGACCGGCTGGTGGCCCTGCTTGCGGTGGGCCGACCGCGTGATCTCGCGCAGGGACGGCGCCTGATCGAGGCGGGCAGCCGTATGGACCCGGCGGCCCTGGCCGACCCCGGAAAGCCCCTGAAGGACGCGAAGGCCGCGTGACCGTCGCGCCGAAGGGCGCGCGGAACGGTCACGGCGTGCCGCCGCGCGCGAGCGAGCAGGTCACCGCCGCGCCCCGCCGGGCGACACAGCCCGGCACGACGCATCGCGACCGGACCGGCCGAGCGCCTACCCTGGTGCCGTGACCGAGATTGACGCAAAGATCGATGCTCTCGTCCCCGCCTGGCTCACCCTCCCCGACATCGCCGAACGGCTCGGCGTGGAGGTGACGCGCGTGCGGCAGCTGGTCAAGGAGGGCCAGCTCATCGCCGTCCGCCGAGGTGAGAACCGGGCGCTGCACGTCCCCGCCGCCTTCATCGACGGGGACAAGGTCGTCAAGGGCCTGTCCGGCACCCTGACGCTCCTGCGGGACGACGGCTTCACGGACGAAGAGATGATCGAGTGGCTCTTCACCCCCGATGACACCCTGCCCGGCACCCCCGCGCAGGCCCTGAGCGAGAATCGCGGCACGGAGGTGAAGCGCCGCGCCCAGGCGCTCGCCGTCTGAGCCGACCCGCACCACAAGGGGTGGCGTGCGGGCCGCAGTGCCCGTACGCCACCCGTGACAGCAGCCAGGGACACCGATCAGGGGGACCCACGTATGTCCGACGCCGCGCGTGCCGCGCTCACCGACGCCCGTCTGTACCTGTGCACGGACGCGCGCACCCGCCAGGGCGACCTCCCCGAGTTCCTGGACGCGGTCCTGGCCGGCGGCGTCGACATCGTGCAGCTGCGCGACAAGGGCATGGAGGCCGCCGAGGAGCTCGCGCACCTGGAGGTCTTCGCGGACGCCTGCGCCCGGCACGGCAAGCTGCTCGCGGTGAACGACCGCGCGGACGTCGCCCACGCGGCCCGCGCCGACGTCCTGCACCTCGGCCAGGGCGACCTGCCGGTACCGGCCGCCCGCGCCGTTCTCGGCGACGAGGTGCTGATCGGCCGCTCCACGCACGCCGAGTCCGAGGCGGCGGCCGCCGCCGTGCAGGAGGGCGTGGACTACTTCTGCACCGGCCCCTGCTGGCCCACCCCCACCAAGCCCGGCCGGCACGCGCCCGGCCTCGGCCTGGTCCGGTACACGGCCGGCCTGGGCACCGACCGCCCCTGGTTCGCGATCGGCGGGATCGACCTGGCCAACCTGGACGAGGTGCTGGACGCGGGCGCCCGCCGGGTGGTCGTGGTCCGTGCGATCACCGAGGCCGGCGACCCGGGAGCGGCCGCGGCGGAGTTCGCGAAGCGCCTCCGGCAGCTCTAGGAGCGGGCCGGCCGTTCCGGGAGCGGCGCCGGCCGTTCCGGCGGCACCATTGTCCGGGGTTTTGTCCAAGGAGTGGACAGCAACCCGGCAATCCGGGCAAATCGCCGTCCTCCGGTTGGGGGACCGCCCACCCCTGGCTAACCTGCCCGTATGGCCCTCGGAACCCCCTCCACCAGGACTGATCGCGCACGCACCGTGCGCGACATCCTCGCCAGCGGCAAGACGACGTACTCGTTCGAGTTCTCGGCGCCGAAGACCCCCAAGGGCGAGCGGAACCTGTGGAGCGCGCTCCGGCGGGTCGAGGCGGTCGCGCCCGACTTCGTCTCCGTGACCTACGGCGCCGGCGGCTCCACCCGCGCCGGCACCGTCAAGGAGACCGAGCAGATCGTCGCCGACACCACGCTCACCCCGGTCGCCCATCTCACCGCGGTCGACCACTCCATCGCCGAACTGCGGAACATCATCGGCCAGTATGCGGACGCCGGGATCCGCAACATGCTCGCCGTGCGCGGCGACCCGCCCGGCGACCCCATGGGCGAATGGGTCCCGCACCCGCAGGGCCTGACCTACGCGGCCGAACTCGTCCGTCTCATCAAGGAGTCGGGCGACTTCTGCGTGGGCGTCGCCGCCTTCCCGGAGATGCACCCCCGTTCCGCGGACTGGGACACCGACGTCGCCCACTTCGTGGACAAGTGCCGTGCGGGCGCCGACTACGCCATCACACAGATGTTCTTCCAGCCGGAGTCGTATCTCCGGCTGCGCGACCGCGTCGCGGCGGCGGGCTGTGACACCCCGGTGATCCCCGAGGTCCTGCCCGTCACCAGCGTGAAGATGCTGGAACGGTTGCCGAGGCTCAGCAACGCCCGCTTCCCGGACGCCCTGAAAGAGCGGATCCTCACAGCCAAGGACGATCCGGCGGCGGTACGCTCCATCGGTATCGACTTCGCCACGGAGTTCTGCGCACGGCTGCTCGCCGAGGGAGTGCCCGGACTGCACTTCATCACGCTCAACAACTCCACGGCGACCCTGGAAATCTACGAGAACCTGGGCCTGCACCACCCCCCGCAGGCCTAGACCGGCCGCACCGCGATACGACACACTGCGTAGCGGTCACTGGGAGAGGGGCGTACATGGGCTGGACGGTCCTCTACATCGCGTTCGGCATCGTCGCACTGTGGTTGCTGGGCGAGGTGCTGCTGCAGTACAAGGCGCGGCTGCGCTGGCGGCTGCTCGCCTTCGCCGGCTTCCTCGGCGTCGTGCTCGGCGTGCTGATGCCCTCGGTCGTCGTCATCGGGCTCGGCGCGATCGCCTTCGCGGTCGGCCAGACCTATGTCACGCTGTCGTTCCGCCGCGGCTTCGCCGCCGGCTGGGCGGTCAAGCGCCCCGACGCGGACGGCGAGGGCGGCAGCAAGCGCCGCCGCGGCAGGGCCGACCGGCACGACCCGGACCTCGACGGCGCCGAGCCCGCCGGCCCGCAGGACGACCGGGACGCCGAGGGCCACCACCCGGACCACGGCGCCTACGACGAGGACTACGACCGCGACGACGTCTTCACACCGGCCTCCCGGGGCGCCGAGCCCACCGCCGCCGGGACCACCGCCGTCTACGAACCGCAGCCCCTGCCCGAGGACACCGGCTCCTACGGCGTCTACGGCGACACCGCCTACGCGGCCGCCACCCCGTCCCAGGGCACCGACCAGCAGAACTACGCCTACGACTACTCGGGCTACGCCCAGCAGGGCTACGGCTACGACACCGGGGGACAGCAGGCGTACGCCAACTACTCCGACCCGTACATCGGCAGCCAGCCCTACGGCGGCGCCGCGTACGACACCGGCTACGCGCAGCAGTACGCCCAGCAGGGCTACGCCCAGGAGCAGTACGGCGGCGGCTACGGCGAGACCCCGGCCGGCGGGGTGTGGGTGCCGCAGCAGCGCACCGACGAGACCTACGGCGGCGAACTCCCGCAGGAGCAGCCGTACCCCTACCAGGGCCACGCCGAGCAGCCGCAGCACGGCGCCGGCTACGACGAGCAGTACCGCTTCTGAGGCGAGGAGCGCCCACCCCGAGGCCGCGCCCTGCTCACTGCGAGCCGCGGAACCCGGGGCCCTCCACGATCAGCCCCGCCACCAGCGCTCCCGACATGCCCGCGTGCGGCAGGCCGCCGCCGGGGTGCGACCAGCCGCCGACGGTGAGGAGACCGGCCACGGCGGTGGCGTTGCCCGGATGCAGGAAGCGCCCGGCGCCCGCCGCGAGCGCCGGGGCCGGTATCGCGCCGCCCACCGCGCCCGTGGCCTCCTCGACGGCGGCGGGGGCGAGCACCTCCGTCCAGAGGATGCGGTCCCGCAGCCCGGGCACGGCCCGCCCGGCCGCCTCGATCATGTGCCGCGCATGGCGGTCGAGCATCTCCCGGTCCTGCTGCCAGGGACCGGCGGGGACCACCGAGGACAGGACCACCGCCTCATGGGCGGTGTCCGGCACCAGCGCCGGGTCGTCCGGGCGCAGCACGGTGACCGTCGGACCCGCCACGGTCCCGCCCGAGCCGCCGAACACCAGCTCCCGCTCGGCCTCCCGATCGCGCGCGTGCACCACGGTGCGGTGCGCCGTGCCGTCCGGCCGGCCGCCGCGCAGCGCCAGCAGCACCGTGAGCCGGCTCGTCCGCCCGGGCTGCGGCGGGACCCCGCCCGCGCCGCGCGGGGCCGTGCCCGGCAGGAACCGGCCGAGGGCGTCCGGGGCCACACCGGCCACCACGACGTCCGCCTCGGCCACCGTGCCGTCCGTCAACTCCACGCCCGCCGCCCGGCCGTCCTTCTCCAGGATCCGGGCGACCTCCGCGCCGAAGACGAACTCCACCCGCCGCCGCACGCAGCGCTCGTACACCGCGCGCGCCAACTCCCGGACGCCGCCGCGCACATACCAGGTGCCGAAGGCGTGCTCCATGTAGGGCAGCACGGCCGCGCTCGCCGGGGTGGTCCGCGGATCCAGGCCGTAGCCGAGCGCGGCGCCGTCCAGCAGTGCGGCCAGGCGCTCGTCGCGCAGCTCCCAGGCGCCGATCTCGGACAGCGTGCCCGCCCGCCGGGTGCGCAGCAGCCGCTTGTGCGGCACGGCCGGATACGGCTCCTTCTCCGCCAGCACCTGCCAGTCGGGCCACAGCGGCTCCTCCAGCAGCGGTCTGCGGGTGCGGTCCCAGGCCTCCCGGGCCCGCACCAGGAAGTCGCCCCAGCGCTCGCCCGCTCCCGCGCCCAGCGCCTCGTCCAGGGCCTCGACCACACCCGCGCGCGAGGCGTTCGGCAGCGACACCTCGGTGCCGTCCGCGAACACATGCCGGGCGGACGGATCGACCTGGACCAGCTCGACGCAGTCCTCCAGCGGCTCCTTGCCGGTCTTGACGAACAGATCGCGGTACACGGCGGGCAGCGTCAGCAGCCCCGGGCCCGTGTCGAAGCCGAACCCGTCCCGCTCGAAGCGGCGCACCGCACCGCCGTACGTGTCCGTGCGCTCGTACACCGCCACCCGGTGGCCCGCGACGGCCAGCCGGGCGGCGGCCGCCATCGCGCCCATCCCGGCGCCGATCACCGCAATCCGTGCCATGCCTGCGACTCTACCGACCGCCACCGACAATCCCGGCCGGCGGGAGATCCCCGGGGCGGGCGCGGAGGCGTACGGCTGAGTATCCGTACCTAGGCGCCGAGATGAGTATCTGCGCGGATGGGCCGGCACCCGCGGAGACGGGAGAGTGGAGGCACGGCAAGGGGGCAGGCCCGGCACCGCCGACACGGGGCGGCGGAACGGCGCCCGCCGCCCGGCCGCTCCTTCCGCCGATCCGTCGGCGGAAGCGAGTCGGGGGACCCGGGGGACCACCGCCCACGGGGGACCACAGGGGGAAGACCGTACGGGGGAGTACGGGGAGTCGGGAAGGCGCCGGTCCGCACGCGGGCCGGCGCCTTCCCCATGTCCCCTGCGGGCGCCCGCGTGCGTGCCCCGCTCAGCCCTTTCCGCTCACGCGTCCCTGCAGCAGTCTGGACAGGGCCGCGTGGACGTCGTCCAGGGAGCGCTCCGGCTGGAAGGACTTCCAGTCCAGCGCGGCCACCAGCACCATGCCGACCAGCGCGGCCGCCGTCAGCTGGATGTCGATCTCCTCGCTGAACTCGCCGGCCGCCACGCCCTCGCGCAGCACCCCCTCGACCACCGCGACGGCCTCCTGCCGGACCACCATCAGCGTGGACTGCCAGGCCCGGTTGGTGCGCCACAGCTCGGCCACGTACAGCTGCGTGAAGGCCGGATAGCGGTCGATGAAGACCAGGCCCGCGCGGACCATCGCGTCCAGCGCGTCAACCCGGCTGCCGCCCGCCCGCGCGGTCCGCTCCGCCGCCTCCTTCAAGGAGGCCGTGAGCAGACCGACGCCATGCCGCAGCAGCTCCTCGAAGAGGACCGACTTGCTCGCGAAGTTGTAGTAGACCGTGCCCTTCGCGACCCCGGCCCGCTCGGCGATCTCGTCCACGGTGGTCGCGGAGAAGCCCTGCTCGGCGATGAGCGTGACGGCCGCCTCGTAGAGCTTCTGCCGGGTGGCCTCGCGGCGGGTGCTGCCGCCGGACCTGGTGCTGCTGCGTTCCATGGCCCCGATTCTCACAGGTACGCGCGCGTGCGGTGACCGCGCGGGGATCACGGACGTCACAGACTCAGCTCCGGGTGCAGCCGGTCCGGCGTCCACACCTGGCGGCGCCGGGCCGCGACGGCGGTCAGTGCGAGCGCGCCCGCGGTGAAGGCGGCCAGCACCGCGCACGCCTGCCAGACCGGGCCGAGCCCGCCGCCCGTGATCAGCCGGCGCAGCGCCGCCACGATGTAGCTCATCGGCAGGAACGGGTGGATCGCGTTGAAGAAGCCCGGGCTGGTCTGCACGGGATAGGTGCCGCCCGCCGAGGTCAGCTGGAGCATCAGCAGCGCCAGCACCAGGATCCGGCCCGCCGCCCCGAAGCGGGCGTTCAGCCACTGCACGAGGGCCGCGAAGCACGCCGCGACCAGGACCAGGAAGCCGATCGTGCCGGCCGCGCGCAGCATCTGCAGGCCGATCGCCCAGTGCAGGACGGCCATCAGCGCGGCCACCTGGAGCACGCCGACCGCGGCCACCGGCAGCCAGTCCGCGAGCGCGATCCGCCAGGCCGGCGAACCGGCCGCCAGGGCACGCCGGTTGAGCGGCGGGATGAGCATGTAGGCGACCATCGCGCCCACCCACAGGGACAGCGGGATGAAGTACGGGGCGAAACCGGTGCCGTAGTTCGGCGCCTTGTGCAGGTCGCGGGAGGCCAGCTGGACCGGGTCGGACATCACGCCGGTGCGCCGGTCGCGGTCCTTCTTGTCGTAGTCCGGGATCTTCCCGGCGCCGTCGTGGAGCCCGCCGGCGAGCTTGGCGGAGCCGTCGGACAGCTTGTAGAGGCCGCCGTTCAGGGTCTGGGCGCCCGACGCCGCGGTGCCGATGCCCTTGTCCAGCGTGGCCGCGCCGGTCTGGGCGGTGCCGAGCCCGGTGTGCAGCTTCTTGGCGCCGGCGGCGACCTTCTGCGCTCCGGTGTTCAGCTCGTCGATCTTCGCGACCGCGTCGCTGACGTCCTCGTACAGGTGCGGTGCGCGCGCCTGGAGGGCCTCGGCCTGCTGCTGGAGGGTGCCGAGGTTGTCCCGCATCGTCTTCAGGTCGCCGTCCTGGTCGGCGATCAGCGTGTCGAGGTCGTCGGCCACGGCAGCCACGTCGGCGGCGGCCGTCTTGGCCCGCTTCAGGTCGGGGCAGGCGGGGTCGGGGATGGCCGCCTTCTCGCAGCGCGTCCGGTAGACCTCGTCCAGCACGTCCGAGGACGCGTGGGCGGTCTTCGCGGCGCCGGGGGCGAGCTTCACCATGACGTCCAGGTTGTCCTTGACGGTCTTGGCCGAGTCGGCGACCAGACGGGCGGTGTCCCCGATCGTCTTCTCGTTGTCCTTCAGGTAGGGGCCGGCCTTGCCGTAGACGCCGTCGACCTTGTCGGCGAGCGCCTGGGTGCCGTCGGCGACCTGCCGGGAGCCGTCCTGGAGGTCGCCGGCGCCGGTGTTGAGCTTCTTCAGGCCCTTGGCCAGCCTGTCGCTGCCGTTCTTGGCGTCCTTCAGCCCGTCGGCGAGGTCCTTCGATCCCTTCTCCGCCTTGCCGATGCCGGTGTTCAGCCGGTCGGCGCCCTTCGCGG
The DNA here is from genome assembly GCF_043202415.1 of Streptomyces sp. NPDC048192. Classification (NCBI taxonomy): domain Bacteria; kingdom Bacillati; phylum Actinomycetota; class Actinomycetes; order Kitasatosporales; family Streptomycetaceae; genus Streptomyces; species Streptomyces sp. NPDC048192. The sequence goes on along the minus strand of NZ_JBIDAL010000003.1, from coordinate 369,250 downwards.
CGGTGACAGTCTTGTCGTGGATGTCGGAGAACGAGACGAAGATCCTGTCCAGGAAGCCGCGGGAGGCCTTGGCGGAGGCGGCCGAGCGGACCTCGTTGAAGACGGTCCGGGAGATCTGGCCGACGATGTAGTTGTTCGCGTCGTCGGTGCGCACCTGGAGCGCGCCGGTCTCCGGGGAGTCGCCGGAGCTGGAGGCGATACGGCGGCTGAAGTCGGCGGGCATGGTCAGCGACAGGTAGTACGTGCCGTCCTCGACGCCCTTGCGGGCCTCCTCGTCGCTGACCTCGTGCCACGCGAAGGTCCGGCTGTCGCGCAGCCCGGCCACGATGTCGTCGCCGGCGGTGATCCGCTTGCCGCCGGCCGTGGCGCCCCTGTCGTCGTTCACCAGGGCCACCGGGATGCGGTCCAGGCGGCCGTACGGATCCCAGAACGACCACAGGTACAGGGCGCCGTAGAGCAGCGGCAGCACGAGCAGCGCGACCAGCGCCGCGCGCGGCAGCCGCCCGCGCCCGAACCGCCTCAACTCGAGCGCGGCCAGCCTAGGCGTGCGCATCGACGTCCTCCTTCGGATCACTGTTCCGGGCCTGCGTGCTGCTGTGCGCGGGGCTCTGCTCGCCGCTGCCGGCGTCTCCCGCCCCGGCCGCCCTTCCGGCGTCCCCCGAGCCGCCGGTGCCGCCGGTGCCGTCCTCGTCCCGCGCCGCTGTGGTGTCCTTCGTCCCGGTCCGTACGGCCACGCAGTCGTCGGGGGCGGTGCGGCAGACGGCCGCCACCGTCGTGCCCGCGCGCGCGAGCGAGCGCAGCAGTGCCCACAGCTCGGCGCGCTCGGTGTCGGAGAGTTTGGTGTCGATGTCGTCGACGCCGAGCAGTCCGGGCCTGCCGAGCAGCGCCAGGGCGATGGACAGGCGCAGCTCCTGGGGCCGTTCCAGGTCGCGCACGGCCGTCCGGGAGCCCTTGGGCAGCGTTTCGAGGTCCAGTCCCGCGGCGGCGAGGGCCGCGTCGACGCGCAGCCGGGCCTCGTGCACGCGCTGGGCGCGGGGGCGCAGCAGCTCGCGGAGGGAGTCGCCGAAGCGGCTCTCCAGCAGGGCCCGCTCCCGCAGGTGCTCGCCGACGGTCAGCGCGGGCTCGAGATCGGTCACCCCGGCCACGTTGGCCACCGCGCTGACCCGGCGCAGCCGGGCCATGTGCCGGGGCAGTTTGAAGCCCCCGATGGTGGCCACTCCCTCGGTGGGCTTCATCCGGCCGGTGAGCGTGAGCAGCAGACAGGTGCGGCCGGAGCCGGACGGCCCCTCGATCGCGATGAGCGAGCCGGGTTCCGCGTCGACGGCGACGCCTCGGAAGGCCCACCCCCGTGGTCCTTTCAGCCCCAGGCCCTCTGCCCTGACGTCCACGCCGTCCGCGCCGTCCACAGGTCCCCCTGTCCCTTCGTCGTGCCGGTGAAAGCAATATTGAACTGACTGGTCAGTGCAAAAATACGCCCGAACCTACGATCGATGCAAAACCCCAGGTCAGAACGGATTGTCAGTGCCATACCTCACGATGGGCACATACGGCACCCGTGCCGTCACCCAGACGACAGGAGGTTCGTCATGGCCAACCCGTCCGCAGCCGCCGCCCGCCGGCGCCGCGTCACCGGCCCTGCCCCCTCACTGACCGGCCCGGCGAGCGACGTGCACCCCGTGCTCCGCCGGGTCACGGCCCCGCCCGCCGCTCTCGACCTGCTCGCCCAGGCCCGCGCCGGACTGGACGAGGCCGCCGTCCTGGAGACGCCGAACGAGCGCTATGCCACGGCCCACCTCGCCGCCCTGCGCACCGCCGCCGCCGTGCTCGCCGCCCGCGGCCGCCCCGAGACCTCGCCCCGGCGCCGCGCCCGGATCCGCAGCGCCTGGGAGGTGCTGCCCGAGATCGCCCCGGAACTGACCGAGTGGAGCGCGCTGTTCGCCTCCGGCGCCGCCCGCCGCGCCCGCGCCGAGGCCGGCATCCAGGGCGCGGCCAGCCGCCGCGACGCCGACGACCTGATACGGGACGTGGCGATGTTCCTGCGCATCGTCGAGCGGATGCTCGTCCTCCAGCCGGTCCTGCCCCAGCCCCGCCAGGACCCCGGAGAACCGGACGGCCCGAGAACGCGCGGCGACCTCCCGGACGCGGGCTGACCACCGCAGCACCGGGGTGCGGGACGCCGCGGGTCCGGGCCTGCGGGACGCCGTGGGGCCCGGCGCGCGAGACGCGCCGAGTCCGGTCCGCCTGCGGTGACCGGCGAAGCGGCGGAGGCAATAGGGTGGAGTCGCCTGAAGCCTTCCAGCCCTGCCGAGGAGTCAACCGCCGTGTCGGACCCGATGCGCCCGCCCGCCTCCCACCAGCACCCGCACCCGGCGTCGCCGCGCTCCGACACCCCCCGCTCCCGCGCCTCCCTGCGCACCGCCGTCGTCTGGGAGGTCCTCCAGGACGCCCTCGACCGCCGGGTCAAGGCCACCGGACGCGAGGCGCTGGACGTCCTCGACACCGGAGGCGGCAGCGGCAACTTCGCCGTGCCCCTCGCCCGGCTCGGCCACCGCGTCACCGTCGTCGACCCCAGTCCCAACGCGCTGTTCGCGCTGGAGCGCCGGGCCGCCGAGGCCGGCGTCGCCGACCGGGTCAAGGGCGTCCAGGGCGACGCGCACGGCCTGTTCGACGTGGTCGAGCGCGGGGGCTACGACGCCGTGCTGTGCCACGGCGTCCTGGAGTACGTGGACGACCCGGCCGAGGGGCTCCGCAACGCCGTCGCCGCACTGCGCTCCGAGGGCGTCCTCAGCCTGCTCGCCGCCGGCCTCGGCGGTGCCGTGCTGGCCCGCGCCCTCGCCGGTCACTTCACGGAGGCCCGGCAGGCGCTGCAGGACCCCGAGGGCCGCTGGGGCTCCGGGGACCCGATGCCGCGCCGGTTCACCGCCGAGCAGCTCACCGCGCTCGTCGAGGGCGCGGGCCTCAGGGTCGGCGCGGTGCACGGCGTGCGCGTCTTCGCCGACCTGGTGCCCGGCGTCCTCGTGGACACCGAGCCCGGCGCCCTCGACGCGCTCCTCAAGCTGGAGTCCGCGGCGGCCGAGCTGCCCGCCTTCCACTCCGTCGCCACCCAGCTGCACGTGCTCGGTGAGACGCCGGGTGCCGCCGAGGGCTGAGCGCACCGCCGTGACCCGCCGCTGATCAGGGGCTCGTCGGCGGATGGAGTACGCCACAAGCCCCCCGATCGTGGGGTTTGCGCCGTATGATCGAGGTAAGCCGCCCGGCATGACGGGTCGGCCGCCGGGGAATGGAAGCCTCAGCGAGCCGGGTCAGCCATGACGGACTCGGTTGGCCAATTGGCGTAGAGGGGCGGGTTTCACGGGGGCGATTCCCTGCCTATCCTGAAGGGACCCCCCGGGTCGCCCCGGCGACTGCACGATGAGGAGGACTCCGTGCCGCTCTCGGAGCACGAGCAGCGCATGCTCGAGCAAATGGAGCGAGCGCTGTACGCCGAAGATCCCAAGTTCGCGTCGGCGCTTGAGGGAAACGGGCTGCGGACGTACACCCGGCGGCGGGTCTACCAGGCGGTCGCGGGCTTCCTCGTGGGTATCGCGCTCCTCATGGCCGGAATGGTCGCGCAGCTGATCTGGGTCAGCGTGGTGGGTTTCCTCGTCATGCTGGGCTGCGCCGTACTCGCGGTCACCGGCTGGCGCAAGGCGCCCAAGCCGGGTGAGCAGCCGGCGGGCGCCGTCCGCCGCCAGGTGCGGCCGAAGCGCTCCATGATGGACCGTATCGAGGAGCGCTGGCAGCGCCGCCGGGACGGGCAGGGACAGTAGCGGCGGCCGTCCGGCGGCTTCGAGGAAGCGACCGGACGACGACGTCGACGGGCACGGACGAGACACAGACACAGACCACGTGTGAGGGGCGGCCACCGGCGGTGGCCGCCCCTCACACGTCGACTCAGCCCTGCTGCTGCGACGGCCGGCGCAGTCCGGGCCGGACCCGCGTGAGCCGGGTCCTGAGCGCCGACCAGCGGTCCGACACCGCCCACAGCACCCGCACCGACGAGCGGGGCAGGAGCAGTGCCCGCAGCCGCGTACCCGCGCTCACACTGCCGCGCAGGCCCGCGATCACCTGGCGCACGTCCTCGGCCGCACCCGCCGCCGGACGCGGCCGGGGCGCGTAGAGCGCCTGCTCCACCGCGTCCGCCAGCCGGTGCACCGCGGCACCGGCCGTCTGATCCAGCCCGCCCAGCCCGGCGATCCGGGCGGCCGCCCGGCGCGGGGTCAGTGACTCGTCGGGCGTGATGCCGTGGTCCCAGGCGCTGTCCGTCAACTCCTGCCAGGCCGCCAGGGTGTGCGCGAGCGCGCCCTCCTCCGTCCGGGCGTGCCCGCCGAGCCGCACCGAACGCACCCGCAGCCGCCACAGCATCGGCGCCAGCGGAACCGCCAGGACCAGCAGCGCGGCCAGACCGATCAGCAGATACCACCACGGGCCCGCGCCACCGCCGCCGCTGTGCGGGGCCGCCGCCGCGGACGCGGTGTCGCAGCCCTGCGCCCTGGCCAGGTCGGGCCCGCAGCTCTGGCCCTGCGAGGCCGTCGCCGAGGGCCCCGCCGACGCCTCGTGCGACGGCAGGTCCGGGTTGGGCAGCGAGGTGCCGGGCGTGTCCGACTGGGTGTACGACGGCATGGTGCCGCGGGTCGGGGTCGGCTCGAAGCGGGTCCAGCCCACGCCCTCGAAGTACAGCTCCGGCCAGGCGTGCGCGTCCTTCTGGCTCACCGTGACCGTGCCGTCGGCCTGCGGGGTGCCTGGCGCGAAGCCCACCGCGACCCGGGCCGGGATGCCGAGGGTGCGGGCCATCGCCGCCATGGCGAAGGAGAAGTGGACGCAGAAGCCCTCCTTCTTCTTCAGGAACGTCGCGATGGCGTTGGGACCGCGGCCGACCTCCACCTGGGTGTCGTACTGGAAGCCGCCCGAGACCGCGAAGTAGTCCTGGAGCTTGACCGCCTGCTCGTAGTGGCTCCGGGCGCCCGCCGTGATCTGCCGGGCGGTCCTGGCCACCACCTTCGGCACCGAGGACGGCACCTTCGTGTACTCGCGCTCCAGGGCGGAGGGCGGCTCGGGCGCCGTTGCCAGCTGCGCCGCCGTCGGCTGCACGTCCAGGCTGGTCACCTGGTAGGTCTCGCCGCGCGTGGTCTGGCCGTGGTCGCCGACGAGCGTCATGCCGACCGGTTCGTAGCGCCAGCGGCCGCCGATCCTCACCCCGCTCGGCGGGTACGGCATCGGCAGCCAGTCCTGGGCGTACCAGTCCGACGCCGAGACCGTCGTCGTCACCGTGGCCCGCTTGACGTCCCCGCCCAGACCGATGGGGGTGGGGAACCGGTCCGGCACCCCGACGATGTGCCGCTGGGCCGGCTTCCACGTGGTGCCGTCGAAGTCGTCCAGGGACACTATCCGCAGATACAGGTCCGAGATGTCGGTCGCACTGGTCCGCACGGACAGCACCTGCCGGTCCGTGTTCGTGTTCAGGCTGTCGCGCAGCGACACCAGGGGGTTGACCGCGGAGATCGTGCCGCCGTTGCCGTCGCCCGCTCCCACGCCCGTGCCGGCGGCCTCCAGCAGGCCGCCCTGCATCGCGGGCAGGGCGAGCGGCACCACCAGAGCCGCGCCGAGCGCGAGCGCGCCGATCCGGCGCCCGGTGCGCACCGGGGCCACCGCGCCGCTCTCCTGGGTACCCGCGGAGCGGGGCGCGCCGCCGAAGACCCGGCCCCACTGCGCCAGCCGGTCCCGGCCCTCCGCGAGCAGCAGCATCAGATAACCGGCCGCCGCCACCAGGAACCACAGCCAGTCCGCCCCGCCGCCGGACAGCCCGGCGGCCACCGAGTACAGCGCGAGCAGCGGCAGCCCGGCCGGGGCGGCGCTGCGGAAGGTCACCGCGAGGGTGTCCACCAGCAGACCGATCAGCAGCACCCCGCCGATCAGCATCAGCTTGATGCCGTCGGTCAGCGGCGCCGGTATCGCGTACTCGCTGACGTCGTTCGACCCCTGCTGGAGCAGGTCGCCGAAGTGCCGGAAGGCGTCCGGGCCCGGCAGCAGTCCGACGACCGCGTGCTCCCGGGCGAAGACCAGGGTCAGCAGCACCAGCGTGACCAGCGCCTGCGCCAGTACCGTCATGGTGCGGCCCAGCGGCACCCGGCGGGCCGCCGCGCCCACCCCGGTCTGCACCGCCAGCAGCGGGACCAGCTGCAGCAGCCAGGTCGGCGCGGCCACCAGGGGCAGCAGCGCGCAGGACGCCATCAGCGTGGCCGCCGCCGCGCACAGCGCCAGTCGTGCCCGCCCGCTCACCGCGCCGCCTCCCCGTTCACCGCGGCCAGGCCCGAACGCTCCCGGTCGGCCTGCTGCCACAGCGCGCCGAGCGCACCGCCGCGCGGCACGCTCAGCGCGGTCCAGCCGGCCTCGCGCAGCATGCGCAGCCGCTCGGCGTGCGGATCGCCCGGCCGCGGCACATCGGTCGCCTCCCGGGTCCAGATGTCCGGGTCCAGCAGGAAGGCGACGGCGCCGCCGCTGCGCCGGCTCATCCTGGCGACCGTCGCCGCCTGCTCCTCGTCCAGGTCGCCCAGGAAGGCGATCAGCAGGCCCTCGTTGCCGCCGCGCAGCATGTCGTACGCCCGGGACAGGCCCGTGCCGTCGGAGTGGTCGATCACCGCGAGTGTGTCCATCATCAGCCCGGCCGCCTCCGCCGTCTCCTGGCCGGCGCCCGCGAACCCGTCGGCGCCCGCACCGGGCACCATGCTGCCGCTGTCCGTCAACAGCCGCACCGAGAAGCCGCGTTCGAGCATGTGCACCAGCACCGAGGCGGCGCCGGAGACGGCCCATTCGAAGGCCGAGTCGGGGCCCGCACCCTCGTAGGCGCCGCCCCGGGTGTCCAGCAGGACCGTGCATCTGGAGCGCCGGGGCTGCTCCTCGCGGCGCACCATCAGCTCGCCGTAGCGTGCGGTGGACCGCCAGTGCACCCGGCGCAGATCGTCGCCGTAGCGGTAGCCGCGCGGAATCACGTCGTCCTCGCCGGCCAGAGCCAGCGAGCGCTGCCGCCCGTCGCCGTACCCCTTGGCCTCGCCGCTGAAGCGGACCGGGAGCAGCGGCTCCACGCGCGGGATGACCGTGAGGGTGTCGAACGTGGAGAAGGAGCGGGTCAGTTCGCACATCCCGAACGGGTCGGTCAGCCGCAGTTGCAGCGGGCCCAGCGGATAGCGGCCGCGCAGATCGGAGCGGACCCGGTAGGACACCTCGCGGCGGCCGCCCGGCTCCACCCGGTCCAGCACGAACCGGGGGCGCGGCCCGAGGACGTACGGCACCCGGTCCTGGAGCATCAGCAGGCCGGTGGGCAGCCGGGAGACGTTCTCCATCCGCAGGTGCACCCGGGCCTCGCTGCCGGCGGGCACGCGCGCGGGGGAGAGCCGGCGGGTGCCGGCCACCCGGTAGCGCGTGCGGTAGACCACGGTCGCGCAGATCAGGGGCAGCGCGGCCAGCAGCAGGCCGACCCGCAGCAGATCCCGCTGGCCGAGGACGTACGCGCAGATCGCGGCGGCGATCCCGGCCGCCAGGAAGGAGCGGCCGCGGGTGGTCAGGCCCGCGAGGGCCGTGCGCACACCGCCCGCGTCCTCGCGGCCGGCCTCCGTCCGCCCGGTCCCCCCGGGGCCCATCACAGACTCCGCGGGGGCTGCTGGGGATACGCCGGGGCACCCCGCCCGAGACCGCCGAAGCCGCTCGGCCGGCCCGGCGCGGCGGGCACCGGTGTCTGCTGGAGGATCTCCTGCACGACCTGCTCGGCCGTACGCCGGTTCAGCTGGGCCTGGGCGGTGGGCAGCAGGCGGTGCGCGAGGACGGCGACGGCGAGCGCCTGGACGTCGTCCGGCAGTGCGTACTCCCGGCCGGCCAGGGCCGCGGACGCCTTCGCCGCGCGCAGCAGGTGCAGCGTCGCGCGCGGGGAGGCGCCGAGTCTGAGGTCGGGGTGCGTGCGGGTGGCGGCGACCAGCTCCACCGCGTACCGCCGGACCGGCTCGGCGACGTGCACGCCGCGCACCGCGTCGATCAGCTTCACGATCTCATGGGCGTGCGCCACCGGCTGCAGGTCCTGGAGCGGACTGACCCCGCCGTGGATGTCGAGCATCTGCAACTCGGCCTCCACGCTGGGGTAGCCGACGGAGACGCGGGCCATGAAGCGGTCGCGCTGGGCCTCGGGCAGCGGGTAGGTGCCCTCCATCTCGACCGGGTTCTGCGTGGCCACCACCATGAAGGGGCTGGGCAGTTCGTAGGTCTGCCCGTCGATGGTGACCTGCCGCTCCTCCATGGACTCCAGCAGCGCCGACTGGGTCTTGGGCGAGGCGCGGTTGATCTCGTCGCCGATCACGATCTGCGCGAACACGGCGCCCGGCTTGAACTCGAAGTCACGGCGCTGCTGGTCCCAGATGGACACCCCGGTGATGTCCGACGGCAGCAGGTCGGGCGTGAACTGGATGCGCCGCACCGAGCAGTCGATGGAGCGGGCCAGCGCCTTGGCGAGCATCGTCTTGCCCACGCCGGGGACGTCCTCGATCAGCAGGTGCCCCTCGGCGAGCAGCACGGTCAGCGCGAGCCGTACGACCTCGGGCTTGCCCTCGATCACGCCTTCGACGGACGCGCGCACCCGCTCGACCGTGGCGGTCAGGTCGTCCCCCACCCCCGAATACGCTTGGGCGGGGGCGCCCCCATGGCTCGCTGGATCGTCATAGGTCGACACCCGGCCCTCCTCGGCCCCGTACTTTCCGGGCCGACGCTGTCTGCGAAACCGGCCCACCCCGAAACACGGACACCGCGCGGGAAAAGTTCCGCGCGACGCCACACCCCGCATTCTTGCTGCCGTTACCGATTCGTGTCACTCGCCTGTGGACAACTGCCCGCAGGATGTCGGTGTCACGTCCTCTCCGTTCCCGGTTTCGGCGAGAGGCGGGCGGGACGGCTCCGGGGTGGCCGGCCGGTGCGGCCGGTCAGGCCGGGTCGACCTCGCGCAGCAGGCCCGTGCGCACGTCGAACACGAAACCGCGCACGTCGTCGGTGTGCAGCAGGAACGGCGAGGTGCGCACCCGCTGCATGGACTGGCGGACGTCCTGGTCGACGTCCCGGAACGCCTCCACCGCCCAGGCCGGCCGCTGGCCTACCTCCATCTCCAGGTCGTGCCGGAAGTCCTCGGTGAGGGACTCCATGCCGCAGCCGGTGTGGTGGATCAGCACCACGCTGCGGGTGCCGAGCGCGCGCTGGCTGATGGTCAGGGAGCGGATCACGTCGTCGGTGACCACACCGCCCGCGTTGCGGATGGTGTGGCAGTCGCCGAGCTGCAGGCCGAGCGCCTTGTGCAGGTCCAGCCGGGCGTCCATGCAGGCCACGACCGCGACCTTGAGCACGGGGCGGGCGTCCATGCCCGGGTCGGTGAACTCGGCGGCGTACGCCTGGTTCGCCGCGACCAGGCGGTCCGTCACGGTGCCGCCGTCCGTTATGGCGCCTTCGGATCCAGTGGAAGATGCTGCGGAAGTCGTCATACTCATGACGTTACTGGTCACCTCCGGTGCCGTCTCCCGGTGAGAGCGGGGCAAACAACGTCATCACGGCGTGTTGTGAGCCGATCCACAGGCGGGGCAAACCTGCTCCGAGCGGGTGAACACCGCCGAATCCCGGCTCCCGCCCCGATGCGCCAGGCGACGCGCAGGCCGGTTGATTGACCGCGAGACACCGTGGACTAAAGTGGCGCGAAGCGGGAGGCGCGGCTCTCCCTGCTGGTGAAACCCCCGGAGACCCCGGCTCGCCCCCGGACCGTCTCCCCACGTGCGCGGCGCGTACGTACGGCTCGGCCTCCTCCCGCTCCCGGTCCGGCTGACGCTTCCGGCGCCGGCAGGCCTGTCCTCGACGAGCTGGCGGGGACCCGGCGGTGCGTGCGGCCCGCGCCGGACGACGAGAGGCCCCCAGACGATGAACGAGCGCGAAGCGCTTCCGCGTGAGAGCGGTGGTGGGCGCGGGGAGGGACAGGGCCGGCACGTCCCGGTGATGCTCCGGCGGTGCCTGGATCTGCTGGCGCCCGCCCTGGAGCGCCCGGGAGCGGTGGCCGTCGACTGCACCCTGGGCCTCGGCGGACACAGCGAGGCGCTGCTGGCCCGGTTCCCCGAGGTCCGGCTGATCGGCCTCGACCGGGACAAGGAGGCGCTGCGGCTGTCCGGCGAGCGGCTCGCGCCCTACGGCGAGCGCGCCACCCTCGTGCACGCCGTCTACGACGAACTGCCCGAGGTGCTGCGCCGGCTGCGCATCGCGCGCGTGCAGGGCGTCCTGTTCGACCTCGGAGTCTCCTCCATGCAGCTGGACGAGGCCGAGCGCGGCTTCGCCTACGCCCAGGACGCGCCCCTGGACATGCGGATGGACCAGACGACCGGCATCAGCGCCGCCGAGGTCCTCAACACCTACCCGGCGGGCGAACTCGTGCGGATCCTGCGCGCGTACGGCGAGGAGAAGCAGGCCAAGCGGATCGTGTCCGCGATCGTGCGCGAGCGCGAGAAGGAGCCGTTCACCAACAGCGCGCGGCTGGTGGAGCTGATCCGGGACGCGCTGCCGCAGGCCGCCAAGCGCACCGGCGGCAACCCGGCCAAGCGCACCTTCCAGGCGCTGCGCATCGAGGTCAACGGCGAACTGTCCGTCCTGGAGCGGGCGATCCCGGCCGCGGTGAAGGCCCTGGACGTCGGCGGCCGTATCGCCGTGCTGTCGTACCACTCGCTGGAGGACCGCCTCGTCAAGCAGGTCTTCGCGGCCGGCGCCGCCTCCACCGCGCCCCCCGGCCTCCCCGTCGTGCCGGAGCGCTACCAGCCGCGGCTCAAGCTGCTCACCCGGGGTGCCGAACTTCCCACCGAGGAAGAGGTCGCCGAGAACCGCCGGGCCGCCCCGGCCAGGCTGCGCGGTGCGGAACGCATCAGGGAGGACGCCGAGTGACCGAGACGGGCCGGTTGGATTCCCGAACCGACGGGGGGAGCCGTGCGTAGCAAACCCCAGCTGAGGGGGCGCGCCGCCCGGCTCGCGCGGCTCCTGCCGGCCGGCCGGGCCCGGGCCGCCCGCACCCCGTTCGTGCTGCTCGTCGTGCTGCTCCTGGGCGGTGGCCTGATCGGGCTGCTGATGCTCAACTCCGCGCTCAGCGAAGGCTCGTTCAAACTCGCCGACCTGCAGAAGCGGACGAAGAACCTCACCGACGAGGAACAGGCGCTGCAGCGGGACATCGACGCCTACTCGTCCCCCGACGCCCTCCAGCGCCGCGCCCGCCAGCTCGGCATGGTCCCGGGCGGCGACCCGGCCTTCCTGGGCCCCGACGGCAGGGTCAAGGGCGTCCCGAGCCCCGCCCCCGAGTCCGCCGCCTTCAGCGACCCGGTCGCCCCCGAGGCCCTGACCCCGGCCCCCGACTCCTCCCTGCCCCCGGCCACACCCGGGGCCCCCGCCCCGGCCGTCCCCGCCCCGGCCACGCCCGGCGCCGCCGCACCGCCCCAGGGCCTGCCCGCGGCCGCCGCTTCGGTCTCCGCGGCGGCCGTACCCCCGCCCCCCGCCAGCTCCCAGCCCACCCCCACCCCGACCCCCGGCAGGTGACGGAAGTGTCCGACAGGGAACCGCCGCGCCGACGTGTGCCCGGGCCCGCCAGGCCGCCGCGGCCGAGGAGCGCCGCCGCCCGGCGGCAGCCCGTGCCCGGCGCCCGTCCGGCCCGGCGCCCGAGCGGGGCCCGGCCCATGCCCGCGCCCCCGCTCCGGCTCGGCAGCCCCCGGCCCCGGCTGCGCATGGTCAGCCTCACGCTCACCCTGGTCCTGATCGCCTTCGTGGTACGGCTGCTGCAGGTGCAGGGCGTCGACGCGAGCGCGTACGCCGCCCGGGCCGAGCAGAACCGGTACGTCGTGCACACGCTGGCCGCCGAGCGCGGCGGGATCACCGACCGCAACGGCGTGGCCCTCGCCATCAGCGAGGACGCCTACGACATCACGGCCGACCCGACGATGTTCAGCAGGAAGCAGCTGAAGATCGGCGACGGCCCGGAGCAGGCCGCCGCGCTGCTCTCGCCGATCCTCGGGCAGAGCCAGGCCGACCTCGTGAGGAAGCTGCGGCCGAAGAACCCCAACTCCCGCTACGCCCGGCTCGCCACCCGGCAGACCCCGCAGGTCTGGAAGCAGATCAAGGACCTGAAGACCGCGCTCGCCGACAAGGCGGAGACCGACAAGAACACCGTCAACGTGCTCGCCGGAGTCTTCGCCGACCCCAGCAGCCAGCGCGTGTACCCCAACGGCGACCTCGCCGCCGGGATACTGGGCTGGGTCAACGCCGACGGCAAGGGCGGCGGCGGCATCGAGCAGGAGCTGAACAAGCAGCTCTCCGGGAAGGACGGCAAGATCCGCTACGCCCAGTCGGGCGGCCGCGAGGTGCCGACCGCGGGCTCCAACGAGACGCCCGCCGTGCCCGGTTCCGACGTCGAGCTGACCATCGACCGCGACATCCAGTGGGCCGCGCAGAACGCCATCACCGAGCAGGTGAAGAAGTCCAGGGCCGACCGCGGTTATGTCATCGTCCAGGACACCCGCACCGGCCAGATCCTGGCCATGGCCAACGCGCCCGGCTTCGACCCCAACGACCTGTCGAAGGCGGACGGCGCCGCCCTGGGCAACGCCGCCCTGCAGGACGCCTACGAGCCCGGCTCCACCGCCAAGGTGATGTCCATGGCGGCCGTGCTGGAGGAGAACGCGGCGACGCCGCTCACCCACGTCGTCGTACCCAACCGGCTGCACCGCGGCGACCGGCTCTTCTCCGACGACGTCGACCACGACACCTGGTACCTCACGCTGAACGGCGTCCTCGCCAAGTCCAGCAACATCGGCACCATCCTGGCCACCGGCCAGCTGGGCAAGACCCAGCCCCAGGCCAACAAGGTCCTCTACTCCTACCTGCGCAGGTTCGGCATCGGCAGCTACACCGGGCTCGGCTTCCCCGGCGAGACGCCCGGCATCCTCGCGCCGTACCAGAAGTGGTCCACCTCGCAGCAGTACACGATCCCTTTCGGCCAGGGTTTCTCCCTCAACGCGATGCAGGCCGCCTCCGTGTACTCGACCATCGCCAACGGCGGGGTGCGGATCCAGCCGACCCTGGTGCGCGGCACCAAGGGCCCCGACGGGCGCTTCGCCCCCGCGCCCATGCCCAAGCGGACCCGCGTGGTCAGCGAGAAGACCGCCAAGACCCTGGCGCGGATGCTGGAGTCCGTGGTGGACGACGAGCAGGGCACCGGCGCCAAGGCGCGCATCCCCGGCTACAACGTCGCCGGCAAGACCGGCACGGCCAACCGTGTGGATCCGGCCACCGGCCGGTACCGCGGCTACACCTCGTCGTTCGCCGGGTTCGCACCCGCCGACAACCCCCGGATCACCGTGTACTGCGCCATCCAGAACGCCACCTCGGGCAGCTACTTCGGCGGCCAGATCTGCGGCCCCATCTACAAGCAGGTGATGGAGTTCGCCCTGAAGACCCTCCAGGTGCCGCCGACCGGCGCGCCGGCCGCGAACCTGCCCGTCGACTACAAGCCCTGATCAGCACCGGAACACCAGGAACGAACCCGTGACGACGATCACCCCGGACCCCGGGAACCAAGGCGCCCGCAGCCCCTCGCTTCGCTCCGGACGGGGTACGCCCGGTACGCTCACCGCCGTGCCACACGCTGATCAGTCCCAAACCACCCAGAAAGGCGCTTCCGTGACATATCCGGGACCGCCGCGACCGGTCGAGGTCTCCGCCACACCCCTCGCGGAACTGGCCGATCAGCTGGGTGCCGCCGCTCCGGAGGCCGACGCCGGGATCACGGGGATCACCCACGACTCGCGCGCCGTCCGCCCCGGCGACCTGTACGCCGCCCTCCCGGGCGCCCGCCTGCACGGCGCGGACTTCGTCACCCAGGCCGCCGGGCTCGGCGCGGCCGCCGTGCTCACCGACCCGGCGGGCGCCGAGCGCGCCGCCGCGACCGGACTGCCGGTCCTGGTCGTCGACGACCCGCGCGGGCGGATGGGCGAGCTGGCGGCGACGATCTACGGCCACCCGGGCCGCGACCTGCTGCAGATCGGCATCACCGGCACCTCCGGCAAGACCACCACCGCCTACCTCGTCGAGGGCGGCCTGCGGACCGCGAAGTCCACCGGTCTCGTCGGCACGGTCGAGATGCGCATCGGCGACGAGCGCATCAAGTCCGAGCGCACCACCCCGGAGGCCACCGACCTGCAGGCCCTGTTCGCCGTCATGCGCGAGCGCGGCGTCGAGGCGGTCGCCATGGAGGTCTCCAGCCACGCCCTGGTGCTCGGCCGGGTCGACGGCTGCGTCTTCGACGTCGCCGTGTTCACCAACCTCAGCCCGGAACACATGGAGTTCCACTCCGGCATGGAGGACTACTTCCGGGCCAAGGCGCAGCTGTTCACGCCCGAGCGCAGCAGGCTCGGAGTGGTCAACGCCGACGACGAGTACGGCCGCCGGCTGGTCCGGGAGGCCACGGTGCCGGTCGTCACCTACTCCGCCGAGGGCCACCCCGACGCCGACTGGCGCGCCGAGCACGTCCAGGTCGGGCCCATGGACTCGACGTTCACCGTGCTCGGCCCGAACGGCGAGCGGATCCAGGCCAAGTCGCCGCTGCCGGGCCCCTTCAACGTGGCGAACACCCTCGCCGCCGTCGTCGCCCTCGCCGCCGCCGGTCTCGACCCGCAGACCGCCGCCGACGGCGTCGCCGCCGTCCCGGGCGTCCCCGGCCGGCTGGAGCGCGTCGACGCCGGGCAGTCCTACCTCGCGGTCGTCGACTACGCCCACAAGACCGACGCCGTCGAGTCCGTGCTCAGGGCGCTGCGCAAGGTCACCAAGGGCCGGCTGCACGTCGTCCTCGGCTGCGGCGGTGACCGCGACCGGACCAAGCGGGCCCCGATGGGCGCCGCCGTGGCCCGGCTCGCCGACACGGCCGTACTGACCTCCGACAACCCCCGCTCCGAGGACCCGCTCGCGATCCTCGCGACCATGCTCGAGGGCGCCGCCTCGGTGCCCGCGCACGAGCGCGGCGAGGTGCTCCTGTTCGAGGACCGGGCCGCCGCGATCGCCGCCGCCGTGGGGCGCGCCCGGGCCGGCGACACCGTGCTGGTCGCGGGCAAGGGCCACGAGCAGGGCCAGGACATCGCCGGCGTGGTCCGTCCCTTCGACGACCGCCAGGTGCTCCGCGAAGCCATCCAGAAGACCCAGGGATGAAAATCCCGAAGATCCAGGGGATGAACTTGTGATCGCCCTCTCCCTCGCCGAGATCGCAGCAGTCGTCGGCGGGCAGACGCACGACATACCGGATCCGTCCGTCCAGGTCACCGGACCGGTCGTCCGGGACTCCCGGGAAGTGGCGCCCGGCAGCCTGTTCGTCGCCTTCGTCGGCGAACGCGTGGACGGCCACGACTTCGCCGCGCAGGTGATCGAGGCCGGTGCGGCCGCCGTACTGGCGTCCCGCCCGGTCGGCGTGCCCGCGATCGTGGTCGAGGACGTGCAGAGCGCGCTCGGCGCCCTCGCCCGGCACGTCGTACGCCGGCTCGGCGCGACCCTCGTCGCCCTGACCGGCTCGGCGGGCAAGACCAGCACCAAGGACCTGATCGCCCAGGTCCTGCAGCGCAAGGCGCCGACGGTGTTCACGCCCGGCTCGCTCAACAACGAGATCGGGCTGCCGCTGACCGCCCTGTCCGCCACCGAGGAGACCCGCTTCCTGGTGCTGGAGATGGGCGCCCGCGGCATCGGGCACATCCGCTACCTCACCGAGCTGACCCCGCCGCGGGTCGGCCTGGTCCTGAACGTCGGCAGCGCCCACATCGGCGAGTTCGGCGGCCGGGAGCAGATCGCCCAGGCCAAGGGCGAGTTGGTGGAGGCGCTGCCCGCGGCCGGCGAGGGCGGGATCGCGGTCCTCAACGCCGATGACCCGCTGGTGCGGGCCATGGCCGCCCGTACCAAGGCGAAGGTGGTCCTTTTCGGAGAGTCGGCCGAAGCGGACGTACGCGCCGAGAACGTACGACTCACGGACAGCGGACAGCCGTCCTTCAGGCTTCACACACCCTCCGGTGCAAGCGATGTGACCATGCGCCTGTACGGTGAGCACCACGTGTCGAACGCGCTCGCCGCGGCCGCCGTCGCCCATGAGCTGGGCATGTCCGCGGAAGAGATCGCCACCGCGCTCTCCGAGGCGGGCTCCCTCTCCCGCTGGCGCATGGAGGTCACCGAGCGCCCGGACGGCGTGACCATCGTCAACGACGCCTACAACGCCAACCCCGAGTCCATGCGGGCCGCCCTTCGGGCGCTCGCGGCCATGGGCAAGGGGCGCCGCACGTGGGCGGTGCTCGGCAAGATGGCCGAGCTGGGGGACGAGGCGCTCGCCGAGCACGACGCCGTCGGACGGCTCGCCGTCCGGCTCAACGTCAGCAAGCTCGTCGCCGTCGGGGGGATTGAGGCCTCCTGGCTGCAACTGGGCGCATATAACGAGGGTTCGTGGGGTGAGGAGTCGGTGCACGTGTCCGACGCACAGGCGGCGATCGACCTGTTGCGCAGCGAGTTGCGCCCGGGGGACGTCGTGCTCGTGAAGGCGTCCCGTTCGGTGGGTCTGGAGAGCGTTGCCCAGGCGCTCGCCGAGACCGGTGCCGAGGGCGAGGTTGCCGCCCGATGATGAAGCAGATCCTGTTCTCAGGAGTCATTGGCCTCTTCCTGACGCTGATCGGCACCCCGCTGCTGATCAAGCTCCTCGCCCGCAAGGGCTACGGCCAGTACATCCGTGACGACGGACCGCGCGAGCACGCCAGCAAGCGCGGTACGCCGACCATGGGCGGTATCGCCTTCATCCTGGCGACCATCGCGGCGTACTTCCTGAGCAAGCTCATCACCGGTTACCCGCCCACCTACTCCGGGCTGCTCGTCCTCGGCCTGATGTTCGGCATGGGCCTGGTCGGCTTCCTCGACGACTACATCAAGATCGTCAAGCGGCGTTCGCTGGGCCTGCGCGCCAAGGCGAAGATGGCCGGCCAGCTGATCGTCGGCATCGCCTTCGCGGTGCTGTCGCTGATGTTCTCCGATGCGCGCGGCAACACCCCGGCCTCCACCAAGCTGTCCTTCATCACCGACTTCGGCTGGTCGATCGGCCCGGTGCTGTTCGTGATCTGGGCGCTGTTCATGATCCTCGCGATGTCGAACGGCGTGAACCTCACCGACGGTCTGGACGGCCTGGCCACCGGCGCCTCCGTGCTCGTCTTCGGCGCCTACACGTTCATCGGCGTCTGGCAGTTCCAGGAGTCCTGCGCCAACGCGCAGACCCTGACCAACCCGGCCGCCTGCTACGAGGTGCGCGACCCGCTCGACCTCGCGGTGATCGCCTCCGCGCTGATGGGCGCCTGCCTGGGCTTCCTGTGGTGGAACACCTCGCCGGCGAAGATCTTCATGGGTGACACCGGCTCGCTCGCCCTCGGCGGCGTCCTCACCGGCCTGGCCATCCTCTCCCGCACGGAGCTGCTGCTCGCCATCATGGGCGGCCTGTTCGTCCTCATCACCATGTCGGTCGTCATCCAGGTCGGCTCCTTCCGGCTCACCGGCAAGCGCGTCTTCCGGATGGCGCCGCTCCAGCACCACTTCGAACTCAAGGGCTGGTCCGAAGTCCTGGTGGTGGTCCGCTTCTGGATCATCCAGGGCATCTGTGTCATCGTCGGACTGGGCCTCTTCTACGCAGGATGGGCAGCGGACAAGTGACCTCCACCTCGGAGCTCTCCGACTTCCAGGGCAAGCACGTCACCGTCGCCGGGCTCGGCGTCTCCGGCGTCCCGGCGGCGAAGGCGCTGCACGCGCGCGGGGCGGTCGTCACGGTCGTCAACGACGGCGACGACGCACGCGCGCGTGAACAGGCCGCGGAGCTGCAGGCGCTCGGCGTCACCGTGCGCCTCGGTGATGGGGCGACCCTGCCGGAGGGCACCGAGCTGATCGTCACCGCGCCCGGCTGGAAGCCCGACAAGCCGCTGTTCCGGGCGGCCGAGAAGGCCGGTGTGCCCGTCTGGGGCGATGTGGAGCTGGCCTGGCGGCTGCGCGGACCCGGCGCGGCCCCCTGGCTCGCGGTCACCGGCACCAACGGCAAGACCACCACCGTCCAGATGCTCGCGTCGATCCTGAGCGCCGCCGGGCTGCGCACGGCCGCCGTCGGCAACATCGGCGTCTCCCTGCTGGACGCGGTCCTCGGCGAGGAGGAGTACGACGTCCTCGCCGTGGAGCTGTCCAGCTACCAGCTGCACTGGGCGCCCTCGCTGCGCGCCCACTCCGCGGCGGTCCTCAACCTCGCCCCGGACCACCTCGACTGGCACGGCTCCATGGAGGCCTACGCGCGCGACAAGGGCCGTATCTATGAGGGCAATCGGGTCGCCTGCGTCTACAACGCGGCCGACAAGCGCACCGAGGAGCTGGTGCGCGAGGCCGACGTCGAGGAGGGCTGCCGCGCCATCGGCTTCACCCTCGGCACCCCCGCGCCCTCCCAACTCGGCGTCGTGGACGGCATCCTGGTCGACCGCGCCTTCGTGGAGAACCGGCAGAAGAACGCGCAGGAGCTGGCCGAGGTCTCCGACGTCAACCCGCCGGCCCCGCACAACATCGCCAACGCCCTTGCCGCGGCGGCCCTCGCGCGCGCCTTCGGGGTGCCCGCCGGGGCCGTGCGCGACGGCCTCAGGGCCTTCCGCCCGGACGCCCACCGCATCGCGCACGTCGCCGACGTCGACGGGGTGGCGTACGTGGACGACTCCAAGGCGACCAACACCCATGCCGCGGAAGCCTCGTTGGCGGCATATGAACCGATCGTATGGATTGCGGGCGGCCTGGCGAAGGGCGCGACCTTCGACGAACTGGTCGCGAGGTCGGCCGAGCGGCTGCGCGGCGCCGTCCTGATCGGCGCCGATCGTGCCCTGATCCGCGACGCCCTCGCGCGACACGCGCCGGAAGTCCCCGTGGTCGACGTCGACCGGACCGACACTGGGGCGATGCTCCAGGCGGTGACGGAGGCGAAGCGGCTCGCACAGCCCGGCGACACGGTGCTGCTGGCCCCGGCCTGCGCCTCCATGGACATGTTCACCAACTACAACCAGCGCGGTGACGCGTTCGCGGCGGCGGTCCGCGAACTCGAAGCGGGCGCCTGACCGGGTCTCGGCCACACAGGGTGCTTCGGGACCCTCGAAGGAACGGGAGACTCGGATGTGGCTGAGGTCGGGAGGAGCCGGTGATGCCCGGTAGCCGTACAGGTCGTCCTCCGGCCGGGCGGGCCGTCAAGCGGCCCCCCGCGCCGCGCCTTGCGCGCGAGAACCCCGTGCAGCGCCTCTACACCCGCGCCCGGCGGGCCTGGGACCGGCCGCTGACCGCCTACTACCTGATCGTCGGCGGCACCCTGCTGATCACCGTGCTGGGGCTGGTGATGGTCTACTCGGCCTCCCAGATCACCGCGCTGCAGCTCTCGCTGCCCGGGTCGTACTTCTTCCGCAAGCAGTTCCTCGCCGCGCTCATCGGCGGCGTGCTGCTGTTCGCGGCCTCCCGCATGCCGGTGAAACTGCACCGGGCGCTCGCCTACCCGATCCTCGCCGCAGCCGTCTTCCTGATGGTCCTGGTGCAGATCCCCGGGATAGGGATGGCGGTCAACGGCAACCAGAACTGGATCTCCCTCGGCGGCTCGTTCCAGATCCAGCCCAGCGAGTTCGGCAAGCTGGCGCTGGTGCTGTGGGGCGCCGATCTGATCGCCCGCAAGCAGGAGAAGAAGCTGCTGACCCAGTGGAAGCACATGCTGGTGCCCCTGGTCCCGGTCGCCTTCATGCTGCTCGGTCTGATCATGCTCGGCGGCGACATGGGTACGACGATCATCCTGACGGCGATCCTGTTCGGTCTGCTCTGGCTCGCGGGGGCGCCGACCCGGCTGTTCTCCGGGGTGCTGAGCGTCGCCGGGCTGCTGGCGGCCCTCGCCATCTGGTCCAGCCCGCACCGGCTGAACCGGCTCAGCTGCATCGCCGCCACCGACCCCGGCCCGAACGACATGTGCTGGCAGGGCGCGCACGGCATCTACGCCCTCGCCTCCGGCGGACTCTTCGGCTCCGGCCTCGGCGCGAGTGTGGAAAAATGGGGTCAACTGCCCGAAGCGCACACCGACTTCATCTTCGCCGTCACCGGTGAGGAGCTGGGCCTGGCGGGGACGCTGTCGGTGCTCGCCCTCTTCGCGGCTCTAGGCTATGCGGGTATCCGCGTGGCCGGACGCACGGAGGACCCCTTCGTGAGGTACGCCGCGGGAGGCGTGACCACCTGGATCACCGCCCAGGCGGTGATCAACATCGGTGCGGTGCTCGGTCTGCTGCCGATCGCCGGCGTGCCCCTCCCGCTGTTCTCCTACGGAGGGTCGGCCCTGCTGCCGACCATGTTCGCCATCGGGCTGCTGATCGCCTTCGCGCGCGACGAGCCCGCTGCGCGGGCGGCGCTTGCGATGCGGCAACCTCGCTTTGGTAGAAAGCGGGGGACTGGGGGCTCCGGGTCCGGTCGGAGTCCCCGGAGATGGAACACGATGCGACGGCGTGCCTCGGCGGCGCGTCCGTCCGGAGAGCGGTGAATTTCGGTGCATGTCGTACTCGCCGGTGGGGGGACCGCCGGCCACATCGAGCCCGCGCTCGCCCTCGCGGACGCCCTGCGCAGGCAGGACCCGACCGTGGGGATCACGGCCCTGGGCACGGAGCGCGGCCTGGAGACCCGGCTCGTCCCCGAGCGCGGCTATGAACTCGCGCTGATCCCGGCGGTGCCGCTGCCCCGCAAGCCGACGCCCGAGCTGATCACCGTCCCGGGCCGGCTGCGCGGCACCATCAAGGCCGCCGAGCAGGTCCTGGAGCGCACCAAGGCGGACGTCGTGGTCGGTTTCGGCGGCTATGTCGCCCTGCCCGGCTATCTGGCCGCCAAGCGCCTCGGTGTGCCCATCGTGATCCACGAGGCCAACGCCCGCCCCGGCCTCGCCAACAAGATCGGCTCGCGGTACGCGGCCCGGGTCGCCGTCTCCACGCCGGACAGCAAGCTGCGCGACGCCCGCTACATCGGCATCCCGCTGCGCCGCTCCATCGCCACCCTGGACCGCGCCGCCGTGCGCCCGGAGGCCCGGCACCGCTTCGGCCTCGACCCGAACCTGCCCACGCTGCTCGTCTCCGGCGGCTCCCAGGGCGCCCGGCGCCTGAACGAGGTGACCCAGGCGGTCGCCCCCTGGCTCCAGCAGGCCGGCATCCAGATCCTGCACGCGGTCGGCCCGAAGAACGAACTGCCGCAGGTGCACCAGATGCCGGGAATGCCCCCCTATATCCCGGTAAGTTACCTGGACCGGATGGACCTCGCGTACGCCGCGGCCGACATGATGCTCTGCCGCGCGGGCGCGATGACCGTCGCCGAACTCTCCGCCGTCGGGCTCCCGGCCGCGTACGTCCCGCTGCCCATCGGCAACGGCGAACAGCGCCTGAACGCTCAGCCGGTGGTGAAGGCCGGCGGCGGACTCCTGGTCGACGACGCGGAACTCACGCCCGAGTGGGTGCAGCAGAACGTCCTGCCCGTGCTCGCCGATCCGCACCGGCTGTACGAGATGTCCCGCGCGGCAAGCGAGTTCGGCCGCCGGGACGCCGACGAACTGCTCGTCGGCATGGTGTACGAGGCGATCGCCTCACGCCGTTAGGACCATATGACGAAGGGGCAGTGAGCGTGGCCGGACAGACGACCGCCGAGCGCGGTGAACGCCAGCAGGAGTCGTCCGGCCCGCCGCCCGCCCGCAGGCTCCGGCGGCCGCGCCTTCGTACGATCGTCATCCTGGCCGTAGTTGCCCTACTGCTCGGCGCCGGCGGCGTCTGGGTGCTGTACGGCTCGTCCTGGGCGCGCGTCCGTCATGTCTCGGTGTCCGGCACGCGCGTGCTGACCCCCGCCGAGGTGCGCGGCGCGGCGGCCGTACCGGTCGGGGCGCCGATGGTTTCCGTCGACACCGACCGCATCGAAGCCCGACTTCGCCGGAAACTGCCCCGAATTGACACCGTTGACGTGGTCCGCTCCTGGCCTCATGGAATCGGTCTGAAGGTGACCGAGCGCAGTCCGGTGCTGCTGGTCCGAAAAGGGCGGGATTTCGTCGAAGTCGACCATGAAGGTGTCCGGTTCGCCACGGTTTCGCAGGCGCCGGGCGGTGTTCCCCTGCTGGAGATGTCCGTGTCCCGCACGGGTTCGGGCGCCGCGAGCTTCCGCCGCTTCGGCACCGACCGCCTCGTCCGCGAGGCCGTCCAGGTCGCGGGCGACCTGCCGGCCGCGGTGGCGCGGGACACCCGGACCGTTCAAGTCCGTTCCTACGACGACATCTCGCTGGAACTGGCCGGCGGCCGCACGGTGGCCTGGGGCAGCAGCGAGAACGGCCGCGCCAAGGCACGGACCCTCGCAGCTCTCATGAAAGCAGCTCCCGGCGCACGGCACTTGGATGTCAGCGTCCCCACCGCCCCGGCCTCTTCGGGGAGTTGACGCGCATCAGCGCAGGCCAGCACCCTGGTTGGGCACCGCTACGCCTGATCACATAGGGTGAAAAGAAAAACGGGAGGTTCGGCGTGTTCGTTGAACGGGCGCCACTTGTCGACTTAGTGTCCTGTTCAGAAGACTCCAGGGAACAGACACACTGGTAACCCTAAACTTCAGGGTTAGGGTTCGGGTCGGCGCTACGGACCGTCCCATTCGGCATCCGTCGTCACCGCGCGGGGCACCGCACGGCGACGACAACGTAATTCGAGGCGAGAGGCCTTCGACGTGGCAGCACCGCAGAACTACCTCGCAGTCATCAAGGTCATCGGTGTCGGCGGCGGTGGTGTCAATGCCATCAACCGGATGATCGAGGTCGGTCTCAAGGGCGTCGAGTTCATTGCCATCAACACCGACGCGCAGGCGCTGTTGATGAGCGACGCCGACGTCAAGCTGGACGTCGGCCGCGAACTCACCCGCGGACTCGGCGCCGGAGCCAACCCGGCCGTCGGCCGCAAGGCCGCCGAGGACCACCGCGAGGAGATCGAGGAGGTCCTCAAGGGGGCCGACATGGTCTTCGTGACAGCCGGTGAAGGCGGCGGCACCGGCACCGGCGGCGCGCCCGTCGTGGCCAACATCGCGCGCTCGCTGGGCGCCCTCACCATCGGCGTGGTCACGCGCCCGTTCACCTTCGAGGGACGGCGCCGCGCGAACCAGGCCGAGGACGGCATCGCCGAACTGCGCGAAGAGGTCGACACCCTCATCGTCATCCCCAACGACCGGCTGCTGTCCATCTCGGACCGCCAGGTCTCGGTCCTGGACGCCTTCAAGTCCGCCGACCAGGTCCTGCTCTCCGGTGTCCAGGGCATCACCGACCTCATCACCACCCCCGGTCTGATCAACCTCGACTTCGCCGACGTGAAGTCCGTCATGTCCGAGGCCGGTTCGGCCCTCATGGGCATCGGCTCGGCCCGCGGCGACGACCGCGCGGTGGCCGCCGCCGAGATGGCGATCTCCTCCCCGCTGCTGGAGGCGTCCATCGACGGCGCCCGCGGTGTGCTGCTGTCCATCTCCGGCGGCTCCGACCTCGGCCTGTTCGAGATCAACGAGGCGGCCCAGCTGGTCAGCGAGGCCGCCCACCCCGAGGCCAACATCATCTTCGGCGCGGTCATCGACGACGCCCTCGGCGACGAGGTGCGGGTCACCGTGATCGCGGCCGGCTTCGACGGCGGCCAGCCCCCGGCCCGCCGGGACAACGTCCTCGGCTCGTCCTCGGCCTCGGCGGGCTCCCGCCGCGAGGACCCCGCCCCGGTCCGGCAGCCCGAGCCCAGCCGCCCGTCCTTCGGCTCGCTCGGCAGCGTCAAGCCCAAGGAGGACCCGGAGCCCGCGCCCGAGCCGGTGGCCGACATCCCGGCCCCCGCCCCGCCGGTCACCCCGGCGCCGCGGCCGGCCTACACGGACAGCGCGGCCGAGGAACTGGACGTCCCGGACTTCCTCAAGTGATAAGACGGCGCGAGAGCGTGAGCGGCGCGCACTTCGCCTTCACCGACCGGTGGGGCGGGGTGAGCGCCGCTCCGTATGAGGAGCTCAACCTCGGCGGCGCGGTCGGCGACGACCCGGAGGCCGTACGGGCCAACCGGGACATCGCGGCCAAGTCGCTCGGCATCGACCCGGCCCGGGTCGTGTGGATGAACCAGGTGCACGGCGCCGACGTGGCCGTCGTCGACGGGCCCTGGGGCGACCGCCCGGTCCCGGAGGTCGACGCGATCGTCACCGTCCGCCGCGGGCTCGCCCTCGCCGTCCTCACCGCCGACTGCGTGCCGGTGCTGCTCGCCGATCCGGTCGCCGGAGTCGCCGCGGCCGCGCACGCGGGCCGGCCCGGCATGGTCGAGGGCGTCGTCCCGGCCGCCGTACGGGCCATGGTCGAACTCGGCGCGGAGCCGGGCCGGATCGTCGCCCGCACCGGACCGGCCGTGTGCGGACGGTGCTACGAAGTACCCGAGGCGATGCGCGCCGAGGTGGCGGCCGTCGAGCCGGCGGCGTACGCCGAGACCAGCTGGGGCACGCCGGCGGTCGATGTGAGCGCCGGGGTGCACGCGCAGCTCGACCGGCTCGGGGTGTGCGACCGGGCGCAGGCGCCGGAGTGCACGCGGGAGTCGGGCGATCACTTCTCGTACCGCCGAGACCGCACCACCGGGCGGCTCGCGGGCTATGTCTGGCTGGACTGATGGGGCATGACGGATCGTAAGACCGAACTCGCCGCAAATCTGGCGAAAGTGGAGGAGCGCATCACCGCCGCGTGCGTGGCGGCCGGGCGCAAGCGGGAGGAGGTGACCCTGATCGTGGTCACCAAGACCTATCCGGCGAGCGATGTGCGGATCCTGTCGGAACTCGGAGTGCGCCATGTCGCCGAGAACCGCGACCAGGACGCGGCGCCGAAGGCCGCCGCATGCTCGGATCTGCCCCTTAAGTGGCATTTTGTCGGTCAGTTGCAGACCAACAAGGTCCGTTCCGTGGTCGGTTATGCCGATGTCGTGCAGTCCGTCGACCGCGCCCGGCTCGTCACGGCCCTGTCGAAGGAGGCCGTGCGGGCGGGCCGCGAGATCGGCTGCCTGATCCAGGTCGCGCTGGACGCGGGGGAGAGCGCCCGGGGCGAGCGGGGAGGCGTGGCGCCGGTTGGAATCGAAGAGTTGGCCGACTTCGTCGGACAGGCGCCGGGGCTGCGGCTCGACGGGCTGATGACCGTCGCTCCGCTCACGGGGGAGTACGCGGGGCGCGAACGCGCGGCGTTTGAACGGCTCATGGATTTGTCGACTGACCTGCGCCGAGCCCATCCGGCTGCAACCATGGTGTCGGCAGGGATGAGTGCGGACCTCGAACAGGCCGTGGCCGCCGGGGCGACACATGTACGCGTCGGCACCGCGGTACTCGGAGTCCGCCCCAGGCTCGGGTAACGTCGCCAAGAAGTCGGACCACAGCAGAAAATATGGTCAGTGCCTGCGAAGGCGGGCACAACGACCTCGTGGATCGCGGGCACTTGGCAGTCGTCAGCCGATCCACCACAGAGCGGAGGACTCAGAGCATGGCCGGCGCGATGCGCAAGATGGCGGTCTACCTCGGCCTCGTGGAGGACGATGGGTACGACGGCCGCGGATTCGACCCCGACGACGACTTCGAGCCCGAGTTGGACCCGGAGCCCGAGCGGGACCATCGACGGCACGAATCGTCACACCAGTCGCACAGTGCACATCAGTCCCAAAGGGACGAAGAGGTGCGTATCGTGCAGCCGCCCGCGCCGCGCGAGCCGGTGGCCCGTTCGACTTCGCTCGCCGCGGAATCCGGGCGTCCGGCGCGCATCGCGCCCGTGGCATCCATCACACAAGAACGTCAGTCCCTCGAGAAGAACGCACCGGTGATCATGCCCAAGGTTGTGTCCGAGCGAGAGCCTTACCGGATCACCACGCTTCACCCCCGGACCTACAACGAGGCCCGTACCATCGGGGAACACTTCCGTGAGGGCACCCCGGTGATCATGAATCTGACTGAGATGGATGACACAGACGCGAAGCGACTTGTCGACTTTGCGGCCGGTTTGGTGTTTGGTCTACACGGCAGCATCGAGCGGGTGACGCAGAAGGTGTTCCTGTTGTCTCCTGCTAACGTCGATGTCACGGCGGAGGACAAGGCCCGCATCGCAGAGGGCGGGTTCTTCAACCAGAGCTGAGACGCAGACGACCGGATCAGGTTCGGAAGAGCACGGACAGGGGAGAGGGAAGCGCAGGCCATGAGCGTGTTCATCACGGTGGTCCACACCGCGCTGCTTGTGTTCCTCGTCGTGCTGATCTTCCGGCTCGTGATGGACTACGTGTTCCAGTTCGCCCGCTCGTGGCAACCCGGCAAGGCGATGGTGGTCGTACTGGAGGCCACCTACACTGTCACCGATCCACCGCTGAAGCTTCTGCGGCGGTTCATCCCGCCGCTGCGTCTCGGGGGCGTGGCGCTCGACCTGTCCTTCTTCGTACTGATGATCATCGTCTACATCCTCCTCTCCATCACGGGGAGCTTCATGTGATGAGGGTGGACGATACGGTCTTGCCGACTGCCGATGACTACGTTGAGGTGAAGAGATGCCGTTGACCCCCGAGGACGTGCGGAACAAGCAGTTCACGACCGTCCGCCTCCGAGAAGGCTATGACGAGGACGAGGTCGATGCCTTCCTCGACGAGGTCGAAGCCGAACTGACCCGTCTGCTCCGCGAGAACGAGGACCTGCGCGCCAAGCTGGCCGCCGCGACCCGTGCGGCCGCGCAGAACCAGCAGAACATGCGCAAGGGCCCGCCGGAGCAGGACCAGCAGCAGCACCCGCAGCAGCAGGGCATGCGAGGTCCCGGCGCGCCGGTGCCCGCCGGGATATCGGGCCCGCCGCAGCAGCAGATGGGCGGCCCCATGGGTGGCCCGCCCCAGCTGCCGAGCGGCGCCCCGCAGCTGCCCGCCGGCCCCGGCGGTCAGGGCGGCCCGCAGGGTCCCGGCCCGATGGGCCAGGGTCCGATGGGCCAGGGCCCGATGGGCGGCCAGCCGCCCATGCAGCAGATGGGCGGTCCGATGGGCGGCCCCATGGGCGGTCCGATGGGCGGCCCCGGTCAGGGCCCCGGCGGCGACAGCGCCGCCCGAGTCCTCTCGCTGGCCCAGCAGACCGCCGACCAGGCGATCGCCGAAGCCCGCTCCGAGGCCAACAAGATCGTCGGTGAGGCCCGCAGCCGCGCCGAGGGTCTGGAGCGTGACGCCCGTGCCAAGGCCGACGCCCTGGAGCGGGACGCGCAGGAGAAGCACCGCGTCGCGATGGGCTCCCTGGAGTCCGCCCGCGCCACGCTGGAGCGCAAGGTCGAGGACCTGCGCGGCTTCGAGCGCGAGTACCGCACGCGCCTGAAGTCGTACCTCGAGTCCCAGCTGCGCCAGCTGGAGACCCAGGCCGACGACTCCCTGGCCCCGCCGCGCACCCCGGCGACCGCGTCGCTGCCGCCGTCCCCGGCGCCCTCCATGGCCCCGGCCGGCGCGAGCGCCCCGTCCTACGGCGGCAACCAGACGATGGGCGGCAACCCCGGCCCGTCCGCCCCGTCCTACGGCGGCCAGCAGCAGATGACCCCGGCCATGACCCAGCCCATGGCCCCGGTCCGCCCGCAGGGACCGTCCCCGATGGGCCAGGCGCCCTCGCCGATGCGCGGGTTCCTGATCGACGAGGACGACAACTGAGCATCGGGCACTAGTACGACAACGGCGTCGGCAGCGCTCACCAGGGCGGGCCCCCGGACTTCGGTCCCGGGGGCCCGCCCTGTTTACGCGGGTTGCGTCACTCGCCCGTACACCAAGGGCCCGGCCTCCTCATGGAGACCGGGCCCTTCTCGAACCGCTCGGGGCTTACGCCTTGCGCAGGCGGAACGTCAGCGACAGTCCCTCGTCGGTGAACGTCTCACCGAAGGTGTCGTCCGCCTCACCCTGCGCGAAGTCGGTCGACAGGACCTCCTCGGCGATCAGCGCGCTGTGCTCGGTCAGCGCCGCGACCACCGCCGGGTCCGTCGAGGTCCAGCGCAGAGCGATCCGGTCGGCCACGTCCAGCCCGCTGTTCTTCCGGGCCTCCTGGATCAGCCGGATCGCGTCACGGGCCAGCCCCGCCTGCCGCAGCTCCTCCGTGATCTCCAGGTCCAGGGCGACCGTGGCACCCGAGTCGGAGGCCACCGACCAGCCCTCACGCGGGGTCTCGGTGATGATCACCTCGTCGGGAGCCAGGGTGACCGTCTCGCCGCCGACCTCCACCGAGGCCGTGCCCTCGCGCAGCGCCAGCGACAGCGCGGCGGCGTCCGCGTTCGCGATCGCCTTGGCCACGTCCTGCACCCGCTTGCCGAACCGCTTGCCCAGCGCCCGGAAGTTGGCCTTGGCGGTGGTGTCCACGAGCGAGCCGCCCACCTCGGACAGCGACGCCAGCGCGGAGACGTTCAGCTCCTCGGTGATCTGCGTGTGCAGCTCGGGGTCCAGGGACTCGAAGCCGGCCGCCGCGATCAGCGCGCGGGACAGCGGCTGACGCGTCTTGACGCCCGACTCCGCGCGCGTGGCGCGGCCCAGCTCGACGAGCCGGCGCACCAGCACCATCTGCTTCGACAGCTCCGGGTCGATCGCGGACAGGTCCGCCTCCGGCCAGCCGGCCAGGTGCACCGACTCCGGCGCGCCCGGGGTCACCGGCACGACCAGGTCCTGCCACACCCGCTCGGTGATGAACGGGGTGATCGGCGCCATCAGCCTGGTGACGGTCTCCAGCACTTCGTGCAGGGTGCGCAGCGCGGCCTTGTCGCCCTGCCAGAAGCGGCGCCGGGAGCGGCGGACGTACCAGTTCGACAGGTCGTCGACGAACGCGGACAGCAGCTTGCCGGCGCGCTGGGTGTCGTACGCCTCCAGGGACTGCGTCACCTGGTCGGTCAGCGCGTGCAGCTCGGACAGCAGCCAGCGGTCGATCAGCGGACGGTCCGCCGGGGCCGGGTCGGCCCCGCTCGGCGCCCACGCGGACGTGCGCGCGTACAGGGCCTGGAAGGCGACCGTGTTCCAGTACGTCAGCAGGGTCTTGCGGACGACCTCCTGGATGGTGCCGTGACCGACGCGCCGGGCCGCCCACGGGGAGCCGCCTGCCGCCATGAACCAGCGCACCGCGTCCGCGCCGTGCTGGTCCATGAGCGGGATCGGCTGCAGGATGTTGCCCAGGTGCTTGGACATCTTGCGTCCGTCCTCGGCCAGGATGTGGCCGAGGCAGACGACGTTCTCGTACGACGACTTGTCGAAGACCAGCGTGCCGACGGCCATCAGCGTGTAGAACCAGCCGCGGGTCTGGTCGATCGCCTCGGAGATGAACTGCGCCGGGTACCGGCTCTCGAACAGCTCCTTGTTCTTGTACGGGTAGCCCCACTGCGCGAACGGCATCGAGCCCGAGTCGTACCAGGCGTCGATGACCTCCGGCACGCGCGTGGCCGTCGCCCCGCAGCCCTCGTGCGGGCAGGCGAAGGTGACCTCGTCGATGTAGGGGCGGTGCGGGTCCAGGTGCGACTGGTCGGCGCCGGACAGCTCGGTCAGCTCCGCGCGGGAGCCGACGCAGGTGAGGTGGCCCTCCTCGCAGCGCCAGATCGGCAGCGGCGTGCCCCAGTAGCGGTTGCGGGACAGGGCCCAGTCGATGTTGTTGTTCAGCCAGTCGCCGTACCGGCCGTGCTTGACCGTGTCGGGGAACCAGTTGGTCTTCTCGTTCTCCTGGATCAGGCGGTCCTTGATCGCCGTCGTGCGGATGTACCAGGAGGGCTGTGCGTAGTAGAGCAGCGCGGTGTGGCAGCGCCAGCAGTGCGGGTAGCTGTGCTCGTACGGCAGGTGCTTGAACAGCAGGCCGCGCTGCTGGAGGTCCTCGGTGAGCTTTTCGTCCGCCTTCTTGAAGAAGACGCCGCCGACCAGCGGGACGCCCTCCTCGAAGGTGCCGTCGGGGCGGACCGGGTTGACCACCGGCAGGCCGTAGGAACGGCAGACCTTGAGGTCGTCCTCACCGAAGGCGGGGGACTGGTGGACCAGACCCGTGCCGTCCTCGGTCGTCACGTAGTCGGCGTTCACCACGAAGTGCGCCGGCTCGGGGAACTCCACCAGTTCGAAGGGGCGCTGGTACGTCCAGCGCTCCATCTCGGCGCCGGTGAAGGTCCGGCCCGTCGGCTCCCAGCCCTCGCCGAGCGCCTTGGCGAGCAGCGGCTCGGCGACGACGAGCTTCTCCGTGCCGTTCGTCGCGACGACGTAGGTGACCTCGGGGTGCGCGGCGACCGCCGTGTTGGACACCAGGGTCCAGGGGGTCGTCGTCCACACCAGGAGCGCGGCCTCGCCGGAGAGGGGGCCTGAGGTGAGCGGGAAGCGGACGTACACCGAGGGGTCGACGACCGTCTCGTAGCCCTGCGCCAGCTCGTGGTCGGACAGGCCGGTGCCGCAGCGCGGGCACCAGGGGGCGACCCGGTGGTCCTGGACCAGCAGGCCCTTGTTGAAGATCTCCTTCAGCGACCACCAGACCGACTCCACGTACTCGGGGTCCATGGTCCGGTAGGCGTCGTCCAGGTCGACCCAGTAGCCCATGCGGGTCGTCAGCTCGGCGAAGGCGTCGGTGTGCCGGGTCACGGACTCGCGGCACTTGGCGTTGAACTCGGCGATGCCGTACGCCTCGATGTCCTGCTTGCCGGAGAAGCCCAGCTCCTTCTCGACGGCCAGCTCGACGGGCAGGCCGTGGCAGTCCCAGCCGGCCTTGCGGGCCACGTGGTAGCCGCGCATGGTGCGGAAGCGGGGGAAGACGTCTTTGAAGACGCGCGCCTCGATGTGGTGGGCGCCGGGCATGCCGTTGGCGGTGGGCGGGCCTTCGTAGAACACCCATTCCGGGCGGCCCTGCGACTGCTCCAGGCTCTTGGCGAAGATCTTCTGCTCGCGCCAGAAGTCGAGCACGGCGTGCTCAAGAGCGGGCAGGTCGACCTGTGCGGGCACCTGGCGGTACGTCGGCGCTGTCATCTGCGAGCATCCTCCAACGGACTTGCTGCCTTCCGTCGGAGGGACGAGAGCCTTCGATCCTGCCAACGCCGTGTGCGGCGCGCTCCCGCGGTACCACCCTCCTTGGCTCCCCGCCGCGCCGTACGCGCCGGTGAGCCCCCTCATTGGGGTCGCGAAACCGGTTCTACTGACCCGTGCTGGGCTTTCTTCCGGCGGCTCCGGGGTGATCTTCACGTCGCGCTCGCCCCCGGGCTCACACCGTCCCCGGGTCGCTCTGGGCTGCGTACGCCGCTACTCGTCCCCATCCACGCTTTTCGCTCCGCCCAGTGTACGGCCCTTCGCGGACAGCGGCCGACCGGTTTTCCCCGCGGTGCGGCCGGGCGCTTCGCGGCGGCCCGGGGTGACCCGAATGGCCAGGGGCCGGGCGCCCGGATCCGGGGAGGCCTGGCGCGGCGGATTACCCGCCGGGGAGCTGGGCACAACGGATGCAGGCCCGCTGCGCGGGGGCGCGGGCGGGCGAATCGGGCGGTGTGCCCCGTTGCCGCGGGACTCAAGTCGATTTATCGTCCCAGCACGATTCGCGAACATGATCACAATATGTGAAGGGGTCGCGGCCATGGTGGCGAAAAAGACCGCCGTACAGCAGCCGGCGACCGGCCGGCGCCGGGGCGCGGCCGCCTCCGGCGCTGCGGCCGCCAAGGGAGCGGCCGGCAGGAAGAGGCCGACCGGGGGAAGGAGCGCGGAGCCGGCCGCGAGAAGATCGGCGCTGAGGGACCCGGCCCCGAAGGAGCCGGCCGCCAGGAGAACGACGGACAGCGGGGCGCCGGCGGGCACGGGTACGAGGGCCACGGCGGGTACGGGGACTACTGCGGGGGCGGGGGCGGATGCCGGCGCCGGGACGGCGGGTGCCGGTACGAGGGCGACTGCGGGCGGGGAGGCGGCTGCCGGCGCCGGGACGGCCGGTGCCGGTGCGAGGTCGGCTGCGGGCACGAAGGCGACTGGCACCGCCGGGGCTGCGGCCGGGAGGAAGACGGCCGCCGAGAAGAGCACCTCGTCCAAGGGCACCGCGTCCAAGAAGACCTCGGCCGCCTCGGCCGCCGCAGAGCAGAGCGAGGCCAAGGAGACGGCGGCCAAGAAGGTGGCGGCGAAGGAATCGGCGGCCGAGAAGAGCACGTCGTCCAAGCGGAACGCGTCCAAGAAGGCCTCGGCTTCGAAGACCTCGGCCCAGAAGACGTCCGCCCAGAAGACCTCGGCCGGCAAGGCCTCAGGTGAGGGCACCTCGGCCGGTACGGCCACGGCGCACAGGACCTCGACCCCCACGGCCCGGAAGGCCGCGGCCGGTGAGAAGGCCTCGGCAGCCGGCAGGAAGACGGCGGCCAGAACCGCGGCGACCGGGAAAGCCGGCGGCGCGGAACCTGTGGTGAAGGGAGCGGTGGGCGAGACGGCCGTACGGAAGCCGGCGGCGAAGGAGGCCGGCGGCGGGAAGGCGGCCGCAGCGGGCGTCTCCACGGAGGCGGCCGACACGAGCAGGGCCAAGAAAGCGGGCGCGGCGCGGGCCGCCAAGCAGACGGGAGCCACGACAGTGGTTGCGAAGAAGACTCCTGGCACGGCCACGGCGGAGACCGCCGTCCCCAAGGCGCGGATCGCCGCGGCGGAGCCCGGCGAGCTGGCGGTGCGCCCCGGCGAGGACCCCTGGACCGCGGAGGAGGTCGACGAGGCACGTGCCGAACTGCTGTCCGAGGCGGAGCGGCTGCAGGAGGAGATCAGCTCCTCCGAGGCGTCGCTCGCGGGCCTGATGCGGGACTCCGGGGACGGCGCGGGCGACGACCAGGCCGACATCGGCGCCAAGAACATCACGCGCGAGCACGAGATGGCCCTGGCCGCGAGCGCGCGCGACATGCTCGTCCAGACCCAGCGCGCCCTGGAACGGCTGGACGCGGGCACCTACGGCCTGTGCGAGAGCTGCGGCAACCCCATCGGCAAGGCCCGGATGCAGGCCTTCCCGCGGGCCACCCTGTGCGTCGAGTGCAAGCAGAAGCAGGAACGCCGCTCCTGAATGCGTGCGGCCGTGTCGTAGTCTCGTCCTCAGTCAGGCACCTAGGTTGAGGGACTCACGTGGCAGAGGCGGAGCGCATCATCGGTACGCCGGACACCCCGGACGGCAGCGGCGAGCAGGCCCCGGCCCAGGAGCGGGGGCGTCGCGGGCGCCGGATCGCCCTGCTGTTCGCGGTGGCCGCCTTCGCGTACGCCCTCGATCTGATCAGCAAGCTGCTCGTGGTCGCCAAGCTGGAGGGCCGCGAGCCGATCAGGCTGCTCGGGGACTGGCTCGAGCTGAACGCCACCCGCAACCCGGGCGCGGCCTTCGGCTTCGGCCAGGCCTTCACGATCATCTTCACCCTGATCGCCGCGGCCGTGATCGTGGTGATCATCCGGCTGGCCCGCAAGCTCTACAGCTACCCCTGGGCCATCGCGCTCGGCCTGCTGCTCGGCGGCGCGCTCGGCAACCTCACCGACCGGATCTTCCGGTCGCCCGGCGTCTTCGAGGGCAAGGTCGTCGACTTCATCGCGCCCAAGGGCTTCGCGGTGTTCAACCTGGCCGACTCGGCGATCGTGTGCGGCGGCATCCTGATCGTGCTGCTGTCCTTCCGGGGCCTGGATCCGGACGGCACGCTCCACAAGGACTGAGGGGCGCCGTCCGCAGCCGGTTTTCCACAGGCTCGTGCGGGCCGGTTCCGCCCGTCCGGCATACTCGACGGGTGAGCACGATTCCCGAGATCCGTACCCTGCCCGTGCCCGACGGCCTGGAGGGCGAGCGCGTCGACGCCGCCATCTCCCGCATGTTCGGCTTCTCCCGCACCAAGGCGGCGGAGCTGGCCGCCGCCGGCAAGGTCCAGGTCGACGGCGCGGTGGTCGGCAAGTCCGAGCGGGTGCGCGGCGGCGCGTGGCTCGAGGTCGAGATGCCCCAGGCGCCCGCGCCGGTGCAGATCGTCGCCGAGCCGGTCGAGGGCATGGAGATCGTGCACGACGACGATGACGTGGTGGTGATCGTCAAGCCGGTCGGCGTGGCCGCGCACCCGTCCCCGGGCTGGACCGGCCCCACCGTCATCGGCGGTCTGGCCGCCGCCGGATACCGGATCTCCACCTCCGGCGCAGCCGAGCGCCAGGGCATCGTGCACCGACTCGACGTGGGCACGTCGGGCCTGATGGTGGTCGCCAAGTCGGAGCGCGCCTACACCTCGCTCAAGCGCCAGTTCAAGGAGCGCACGGTCGACAAGCGCTACCACACCCTGGTCCAGGGCCACCCGGACCCCACGAGCGGCACCATCGACGCGCCGATCGGCCGCCACCCGAACCACGACTACAAGTGGGCGGTCACGGCCGACGGCAAGCCCTCCGTCACGCACTACGACCTCATCGAGGCGTTCCGCGCGGCCTCGCTGCTGGACGTCAAGCTGGAGACCGGCCGCACCCACCAGATCCGCGTCCACATGTCCGCCCACCGCCACCCCTGCGTCGGTGACCTCACCTACGGCGCCGACCCGACCCTCGCCAAGCGGCTGCGCCTGACCCGCCAGTGGCTGCACGCCGTGCGCCTCGGCTTCGAGCACCCCGGGGACGGCCAGTGGGTGGAGTTCGAGAGCGAGTACCCCGCGGACCTGCAGAAGGCCCTCGACCAAGTGCGCGAGGAGACCTACGCATGAGCGTGCCGTACACCGTGCGGGTCGCCGAGGACCCCGCCGACCGCGAGGCCTGCTTCGCGGTCCGCAAGGAGGTCTTCGTCCGCGAGCAGGGCGTCGCCGAGGACATCGAGTACGACGCCTACGACGCGGTCGCCGTGCATGTGCTGGCGGTCCGCGAGGACGGCGTGCCGCTGGGCACCGGGCGGCTGCTGCACGGCGGGGCCGCCGCGGCCAAGACGGGCGGGGACGCCTCGGTGGGCTCCCTGGGGCGGCTCGCCGTCACCCGCGAGGCCCGCGGGCTCGGCGTCGGCGCGGCCCTGGTGCGCGCCATCGAGGACGCGGCACGCGCGCGTGGCCTCACCGCGGTCGACCTGCACGCCCAGACCCACGCGCTCGGCTTCTACGAGCGGCTCGGCTACACGGCGTACGGCCCGGAGTTCCCGGACGCCGGGATACCGCACCGGGCGATGCGCCGCGCCCTGTAGGGGACCGGGCCCGGTCCGGGGGCGGTGGGCGTTCCCGTCGGCCGGATGGCAGTCTTGAACCCTGCGAGATGATCGTCGACCCCGGAGCGTCGTCCGTGGACCAGTTGGCTCTGCTGTTCGTCCTGCTGCTCGGGGCCCTGGTGAGCGTCCCGGTGGGAGACCGGTTCGGGGTGCCGGCGCCGGTGCTGATGACCCTGTTCGGCGGCGTCCTCGCGGTGGCCGACTTCGTGCCAGATGTGAACATCCCGCCGGAGCTGATCCTGCCGGGACTGCTCCCGCCCCTGCTCTACGCCGCCGTACGGCGCACCTCCTGGCGGCAGTTCGCGGCCAACATCCGCCCGATCCTCCTGCTGGCCGTCGCCCTGGTCTTCGTCACGACGGTGTGCGTGGCGGTCGTCGCCCACGCGATCGTGCCGGGCCTGACCGTCGCCGCCGCCGTCGCGCTGGGCGCGCTGATCGCCCCGCCCGACCCGGTCGCCGCGACCAGCGTCGCCGGGCAACTGGGGCTGCCGCGCCGTCTGGTGTCCATCCTCGAGGGCGAGGGGCTGTTCAACGACGTCACCGCCATCGTGCTGTACCACGTGGCGATCGCCGCGGTGCTCAGCGGATCGTTCTCGGTCTGGCGGGCCGGCGCGGACTTCGTGCTGTCCGCCGTCGTCGCCGTCGTCGTGGGTCTGGTGCTGGGCTGGGGCGCGAACAGGCTGATGGACCTGCTGGGCGATCCGACCCTGCAGATCGGCATGACCCTGCTGGTGCCGTACGCCTCGTACGTGCTCGCGGAGAAGCTGCACGGCTCCGGGGTGCTCGCGGTGCTCACCACCGCGCTGTTCCTCGCCGAGTACGCCACCGACGCCGACGACGTGATGACCCGGCTGGCCGGGCACACCTTCTGGGACATCATCGACACCCTGGTCACCGGGGTCGCCTTCGGACTGATCGGTCTGGAGCTGCACAACGCCATCCGCACCGCCCAGGGGCGCTGGGGCGAGCTGCTCGGCTGGGCGGCCGTCGTCGTGGGCGTGGTGATCGTCGTACGGCTGGTGTGGCTGCTGCCCGCGACCTGGCTGACCAAGCGGCTGCACGCGGGGCGGGACTACGACGAGGAGATCCCGGTGAGCCGGCGCGAGACCGTCGTCATGTGGTGGTCCGGGATGCGCGGGGTGGCCTCGGTGGCGCTGGCGCTCGCCGTCCCGCTGAAGACCGACTCCGGGGCCCCGTTCCCCGACCGCGACGAGATCGTCTTCATCGCCTTCGGCGTCATCATCGTCACGCTGGTCCTGCAGGGGCTCACGCTGCCGTCGCTCGTCAGATGGCTCGGGGTGCGGGCCGACTCCGAGCGGGAGAAGGAGTTCGAGAAGGAGCTCGCGGTACGCGCCGCGAAGGCGGCCAAGCGCCGGCTGCGGGAGATCGAGCAGGTCGAGGAGCTGCCTGAGGAGCTGTCCGAGCAGATGCTGCGGCGTGCCTACGACATCGGGATCCGGATCAGCCCCGACATGGGGGAGGAGGAGCGGCGCGAGGCGCAGCACCAGCGGGTCGGGCGGCTGAAGCGGATCCGGAGGATCCAGAGCGAGATGCTGAGCGCGGCGCGGCACGAGGTGCTGTCGGCGCGGAGCGAGCCGGGCGCGGACCCGGAGATCGTGGACCGCGTGCTCCGGCATCTCGACGTGCGCAGCCTGCGGTGAGCACCGGCGCACCTAGCCCCTGTGGAT
Source organism: Streptomyces sp. NPDC048192 (assembly GCF_043202415.1). NCBI lineage: Bacteria > Bacillati > Actinomycetota > Actinomycetes > Kitasatosporales > Streptomycetaceae > Streptomyces > Streptomyces sp. NPDC048192. Next base: position 332,270 of record NZ_JBIDAL010000003.1, on the reverse strand, counting down.
GAACAGTCGTACAAGCATGCAGAGCCTGGGGATAAATCCGGGCACGGCCGGTGACTGGCTCCTACTCTCGGATCATGACTCGCAACATCGTGATCAGTGGTGGCGGCACGGGCATCGGGCGGGCGACGGCCCAGACGTTCGCGGCGGACGGCGACCGGGTGCTGTTGCTCGGCCGGCGCGCGGAGGTGCTGGAGAAGGCCGAGGTGCCCGGGGCCCTGACCCATGCCGCGGATCTCGCCGAGCCGGACCAGGTGCGCCGGGCGGCCCGGTTCGTCGCCCAGGAGCTGGGCACCGTGGACGTCCTCGTGCACGCGGCGGGCGGCGCAGGGTACCGGGAGCAGCCGGCCACGAGCGCGGACCCGCTGGACCGGGTGGCCCACGACTGGACGGCCGCCTTCCGGCAGAACGTCCTCACCGCCGCCCTCCTCACCGAGGCGGTCAAGGACCGGCTCGCCGAGCCCGGCGGGCGGGTGCTGTTCATCAGCTCCATCGCCGCCTACCGCGGTTCCGGCAGCGGCGCCTACGCGGCGGCCAAGGCCGCACTCCATCCCTACGCGCACGACCTGGCCCGGCAGCTGGGGCCGCGCGGCATCACCGTGAACGTGGTCGCGCCGGGATACGTCGAGGACACCGAGTTCTTCGGGGACTCCATGGACGACGAGCGGCGGGCCCGGCTCGTCGCCGAGACGCTGAACGGCCGGCCGGGGATACCGGGCGACGTCGCCGCGACCCTGCACTGGCTGGCCTCGCCCGGCGCCGCGCATGTCACCTCGCAGATCATCCAGGTCAACGGCGGGGCCGAGCGCGGTCACTGAGACGCGGCGCCGGTCAGCTCCGGCCGCTGCGCGGCAGTTCGTACTCCTTGCGCAGCGACGTGCCGTCGGGCGACGGGCGCCGCTGCGGCGGGAGCACCGCGTCGGAGTGGTTGACGCGGGGAAGCGCGTAGGGATGCTCGGCCACCAGCCAGGTGATCATCTGCTCGCGGACCGCGACCCGCACCGTCCAGATGTCGTCGGCGTCCTTGGCGGTCACCAGGGCGCGCACCTCCATGGTGTTGGGTGTGCTGTCGGTCACCACCAGGCCGTAGGCGCGCCCGTCCCAGGCCGGGCACTCGCGCAGGATGTCGCGCAGCTTCTCGCGCATCGCCTCGACGGGCGCGCTGTGGTCGAGCTGCCAGAACACCGTGCCGGTCATCTGCGGGGTGCCCCGCGACCAGTTCTCGAAGGGTTTGGAGGTGAAGTACGACACCGGCATGGTGATCCGGCGCTCGTCCCAGGTCCGTACCGTCAGAAAGGTCAGGGTGATCTCCTCGACCGTGCCCCACTCGCCGTCCACGACGACCGTGTCGCCGATGCGCACCATGTCGCCGAAGGCGATCTGCAGCCCGGCGAACATGTTGGACAGGGTCGACTGGGCGGCCACCCCGGCGATGGCGGCGATGATGCCGGCCGAGGCCAGCAGCGAGGCGCCGGCGGCGCGCATCGCCGGGAACGTCAGCAGCATGGACGCGACGGCGACGACGATGACGATCGCGGACACCACCCGCATGATCAGCTCCACCTGGGTGCGCACCCTGCGCACCCGTGCAGCGTCCCGGTGCACCCGGGCGTAGCGGCTGTAGGTGGTCTCGACGATCGCCGCGGCGATGCGGATCACCAGCCAGGCGGCGGAGCCGATCAGCACAAGCGTCAGCGCCCGGCCGATGCCCACCTGGTGCCGCTCCAGCACCTTCGCCTGGTCGTAGGAGCCGCGGAGCAGGGCGGCGCACAGCACGAGCTGGTAGGGGATGCGGCCGCGGCGCAGCAGTTCCCACAAGGGTGAGTCGTGGTCGCGTGCGTCGGCCTTGCGCAGCAGCCGGTCGGTGACCCAGCCGACGGCCAGGGTGAGCAGCACCGAGCCACCGATCACGATCACGGGGCGGACCAGATTCTCCATGCCCCCGCTCCTAACCGGTGGTCGGCGGGCATGAACATGTGAGTTCCGGCTGATCGTGGGTACGGCGGCTCGGGCGCGTCGGCATCGGCTGGCACCATGGCCTCATGAACATCATGCTTTTTCACTCGACGTACGGGCTCAGGCCCGCGGTGCGCGACGCCGCGGACCGGCTGCGCATGGCGGGCCACGAGGTGTGGACGCCGGACCTCTTCGAGGGGCGCACGTTCGGCACCGTCGAGGAGGGCATGGAGTTCAACGAGTCGGTCGGCAGGGAGGAGCTGCTCAAGCGGGCCGTGCTGGCCGCGGCCCCGTACTCCGACCGCGGTCTGGTGTACGCCGGGTTCTCGCTCGGCGCGTCCGTCGCCCAGACCCTCGCGCTCGGCGACGGCAAGGCGCGCGGGCTGCTGCTCCTGCACGGCACCTCGGACATCGCGCCCAACGCCCACACGGACGGGCTCCCGGTGCAGCTGCACGTGGCCGAGCCGGACCCGTTCGAGACGGACGACTGGCTGACCGCCTGGTATCTGCAGATGGGCCGGGCCGGAGCCGATGTGGAGGTCTACCGGTACCCCGGCGCCGGGCACCTCTACACCGACCCCGCTCTGCCGGACTACGACCGTGAGGCCGCCGAGGCCACCTGGCGGGTGGCGCTCGGCTTCCTCGACAGCCTGCCGGCCGAGTAGCGGCGGGCAGGCCGGCACCGGCTACACCGGGTCGTAGGTCCGCTCGACCTTCTGCGTGCCGCTGCGGGTGCGGTAGGAGCGCACCCACTGCGCGGTCGCGTCCGGGTCGGTGCGGTCGGACAGGACGTAGTAGTCCATCTGCGCGCGGTCGGCGGTGATGTCGAGCACGCCGTAGCCGTGCCGGTCGGTGTCCACCCAGTGCACATGCCGGTTGGCGGCCTCGATGAGCGGCGCGGCCACGGCGGAGACCGTGCCCTCGGGGACCTTGACGATGTCGTCGAGGTTGTCGGAGGTCACCGAGGTGATCACGAACTCGGTGGCCGCCGACGGCGACAGCGGGTAGGTGCCCGCGTCCACCGGCACGTCGTTGGCCCACGACATGTGGATGTCGCCGGTCAGGAAGACGGTGTTGCCGATGCCGTTCGAGCGCAGATGGTCGAGGAGTTCGCGGCGGTCGTGCGTGTAGCCGTCCCACTGGTCGGTGTTGACGCCTATGCCGTCCTGCGGCAGGTCCAGCAGCTTGGCGAGCGGCTTGAGGAGGTCGGCGGTGAGGGAGCCGATGACGAACGGCGCGATCATCACCGAGTTGCCGACCAGCCGCCACCTGGTGTCGGAGGCCTTCAACCCCGCCTTCAGCCAGTCCAGTTGGGCCCGGCCGGTGATCGTCCGGTTCGGGTCGTCCACCGAGCCGCTGCCCGCGGAGGCCTGCTGGGAGCGGAAGGAACGCAGGTCCAGCAGCGACAGATCGGCGAGCTTGCCGAAGCGCAGCCGGCGGTAGGTGGTGCCCTCGATCGCGGGGCGGACCGGCATCCACTCGAAGTAGGCCTGCTTGGCGGCGGCCTTGCGGGCGGTCCAGGTGCCCTCGGCGCCCTCGGTGTGGTTGACGGCACCGCCCGACCAGGCGTTGTCGGCGAACTCGTGGTCGTCCCAGATCGCGATGACCGGCGCCTTCAGGTGCAGGGCCTGAAGATCGGGGTCGGTCTTGTACCGGGCGTGGCGGATCCGGTAGTCGGCGAGCGTGATGGTCTCGTTGGCCGGGGCGTGCGGGCGGACGACCGTGCCGCGGGCCGCGTACTCGCCGGACTTGTACTCGTAGATGTAGTCGCCGAGATGCAGCCAGGCGTCCAGGTCGCTGCGGGCCGCGAGATGGCGGTAGGCGGCGAAGTAACCGGCCTCCCAGTTGGCGCAGGTGACCACGCCGAAGCGCAGGGAGGACACGTTCGCGTCCGCCGCGGGCGCGGTGCGGGTGCGGGCCACCGGGGAGTCGGTGCCGCCGGCCGAGAAGCGGAACCAGTAGTCGGTCGCCGGCGCGAGGCCGCGGACGTCGGCCTTCACGGTGTGGTCGGAGGCGGCGGTCGCGGTGACCGAGCCCTTGGCGACGATGCTGGTGAACGCCTTGTCCCGGGCGACGACCCAGCTCACCTCGGTGTCCGGGCCGAGCCCGGAGCCGGGCACGGCCTCCGGGGCCGGGGTGACCCGGGTCCACAGCAGGACGCCGTCGGGCAGCGGGTCACCGGAGGCGACGCCGTGCAGGAAGGCGGGGGCCTGGGCGGCGGCGCGCGCAGGAAGGGAGGCGGCGAGCGGGCCGGCCAGCACAGCGGTCGCCGCCGCGGCCTTGACGACCGTACGGCGGCGGGGCGAAAGGGAGTTGCGGCCCTCGGGGGCCGGAAGCGATCTGTATCGACTGGTCACGACCGATCAGGTTACTGATCGGTATGCGCATGAGCGGGCGAACTCCCAAAGTTCGCCCGCTCTTCACGCGGGGGCCGGTTTCCGCGGAGTTCCGGATCAGCCCTTCAGGGCCGCGTCGATGGCCGTGTTGAACTCGGCCACGGTCATCGGCGGGTTCTTTCCGTCGGAGCCCGTCAGCGTCTTGCCGTCCATCTTCAGGGTCGGGGTGCCCTGGATGCCGTCCTTGTCGAAGATCTTGGACTCCTCCAGCGCCCACCGGTCGTAGGTGCCGTCCTTGACCGCCTTCTGGAACGCCGCGTTGCCCTTCAGGGCGGGCACCGTGTCGGCGATCTTGATCAGGTAGGAGTCGTCCTTGAACTTGTCGTCGTTCTCGTCGGGGTGCCACTTCGTCGAGTACATCGCGGCCTTGTACTCGAGGAACGCCTCGGGGCTGACGTTGAGCGCGGCGCCCAGCGCGCTCAGGCCGTTCTTGGAGCCGACCCCGGGCAGGTTCTTGTCGAGGAAGGTGGCGCCGACGTAGCGCAGCTTGAACTTGCCGTCGTCGACGTCCTTCTTCACGGTCGTGCCCACCGTCTGCTCGAACTGCGCGCACACCGGGCAGCGCGGGTCCTCGTAGATGGTGAGGGTCTTCTTGGCGGTGCTCTTGCCTATGAGGACGGTCGTGCCGTCCGGGCCCGAGGTGTTGGCCGGCTTCACGAGCGGCTTGGTCTTCGCGGCGTCCCACCCGGTGGGCTTGTTGGCCTGGACGACGGCGTAGCCGATACCGCCGGCGGCGGCCAGCACGGCCACGACCGAGACGGCCACGATGATCTGCCGCTTGGCCTTGGCGCGCTTGGCCTGCCGCTCGCGCTCCTGGCGCAGCCGCTCCCGGGCCGCCGTCTTCGCCGTCTGGCTGTTCCGCTTGCTCATGGTGGTGATCTCCGTAGGGGACGCGCACATGCCGTGCGCGGGAAAGGTGTGGGGACTGGGGTGCTCGGTGCCGCCGTCCGGGCCGTGCGGACCGGCGCCGCGGAGCGGGGCCGCTCAGCAGGGGCGGGCGCTCAGCGGAGGGCGAGGGCGGGGGAGCACGGCGGTCCACGCCGTCCCAGGGAGTGCACGAGAAGCCGGTCGCGGGCGGCGGCCCGGCGCGGGGCCGGGCGCGGCAGCCGGCGCACCTGCGCCGGCCGCGCGGCGACCGAGGCCACCGCGAGCAGCAGCGGCCGGAAGGTGGCGGCGGCGACCGCGCGCAGCAGCTGCACCAGCGCCCGCTCGCCCCGGCCCAGCCAGGCGGCGGCGAGCAGGCCCACGCCGACGTGCGCGGCGAGCAGCAGCCAGGCGGCCGCCGGAGTGGCGTGCGCGAGCAGTGCGTCCGGGCGGCCCTGCGCCGCGGTCATCCGGGCCAGCGGGGAGCCGACGGCGCCGCCCTGGCACAGCACGTTGAAACCGAACGCGTGCAGCGGACCGGCGACCGGGCCGCCCGCCCGGCCGTAACAGGTGTTCTGGCCGGTGGTGAAGACGGTGTCGGCGGCCAGTTCCAGCGGGACCAGCAGGGCCGCGATCCGGCCGAAGCCGCGCTCGCGGCCCGCCAGCGCGTACGCGGTGACGAAGACCCCGGCGCAGACCGCCAGCACCGCCGCCACCGGCAGCGGGGCCCGGGACAGCAGGACGTGCGACGCGGTGCTGAGCGTCACGACGACAGCCGTGAACAGCGCCGCGCGCACGGCTCTGAGCTGGGTCCCGGATATGTCCATAACGAGAGAGAGTCTGGCACGTGGACGGGTAAGCGACCCTTAAAGGGTGCCTGTGAGTGTGCGGAGCTTACAGCCCCGGGATCCGGCCGTTGCGGAACAGGTCGACGAAGATCTGGTGGTCGGTACGCGCGCGTGCGCCGTAGGTGTGCGCGAAGTCCACCAGAAGGGGCGCGAAGCCCTCCTCGTCGGCCGCGATGGCCGCGTCGATGGCCCGCTCGGTGGAGAACGGCACCAGGGACTCGCCGGAGGTGTCGTCCGCCGCCGCGTGCATCGCCGCCGTGGCCCGGCCCAGGTCGGCGACGACCTGCGCGATCTCCTCCGGGTCGTCGATGTCGCCCCAGTCCAGGTCGACCGCGTACGGCGAGACCTCGGCGACCAGCTGGCCGGCCCCGTCCAGCTCGGTCCAGCCCAGCCACGGGTCGGCGTGCGCCTGCAGCGCGCGCTGGGAGATCACCGTGCGGTGACCCTCGTGCTGGAAGTAGCCGGCGATGGCCGGATCCGTGACGTGCCGGGAGACGGCCGGGGTCTGGGCCTGCTTGATGTAGATGACCACATCGTTCTCCAGGGCGTCGCTGTGCCCCTCCAGGAGGATGTTGTACGACGGCAGCCCCGCCGAGCCGATGCCGATGCCGCGGCGGCCGACGACGTCCTTCACGCGGTAGGAGTCCGGGCGCGCGAGCGAGGAGTCCGGGAGCGTCTCCAGGTAGCCGTCGAAGGCGGCCAGCACCTTGTAGCGGGTGGCCGCGTCCAGCTCGATGGAGCCGCCGCCCGGCGCGAAGCGGCGCTCGTAGTCGCGGATCTCCGTCATCGACTCCAGCAGCTCGAAACGGGTCATGGAACGGGCGGCGCGCAGGGCGCCCAGCAGCGGGCCCTCGGCGGTGTCCAGCGTGAAGGGCGGCACCTCGTCGCTCTTGGCGCCGGTGGCCAGGGCGTGGATGCGCTCGCGGTAGGCGCCGGCGTAGATCCGCACCAGCTCGGTGATCTGCTCGTCGCTGAGCGCCTTCGCGTACCCGATGAGCGCGACCGACGCCGCGAAGCGCTTCAGGTCCCAGGTGAACGGGCCGACGTAGGCCTCGTCGAAGTCGTTGACGTTGAAGACCAGGCGGCCGCCCGCGTCCATGTACGTGCCGAAGTTCTCCGCGTGCAGATCGCCGTGGATCCACACGCGCGAGGTGCGGTCGTCCAGGAACGGGCCACCGCGCTTCTCGGCGTCGAGGTCGTGGTAGAAGAGGCACGCCGTGCCCCGGTAGAACGCGAAGGCCGATGCCGCCATCTTCCGGAACTTCACCCGGAACGCGGCCGGGTCGGCGGCCAGGAGCCGGCCGAAGGCGGTGTCGAAGACGGCGAGGATCTCCTCGCCGCGCTGCTCGTCGTTGAGCCGGTGGACCGACATCGCTGGGTGCCTCCTGGTGCTTGCCTGCATGACCTGTACGACAGCGTTTCTGCCGTCTTCAACGGGCGACGCCACGCGGGAGTGCCCGGTTCCCGGATGAAGGTACGCGGGGAACCGGGCCGAGTGTCAGTGCCCGGGCATAGACTTCGACGCTGACCCCAGAACTGTCCGCCAGCCCGTCGCCGAGTGTTTCCCCCGGAGGCTCAACCGTGTCGAAGCCGCCCTTCACGCACCTGCACGTCCACACCCAGTACTCGCTGCTGGACGGTGCCGCGCGGCTGAAGGACATGTTCAACGCCTGCAACGAGATGGGCATGACGCACATCGCCATGTCCGACCACGGCAACCTCCACGGGGCGTACGACTTCTTCCACTCCGCGAAGAAGGCCGGAATCACTCCGATCATCGGGATCGAGGCGTATGTCGCCCCCGAGTCCCGGCGCAACAAGCGCAAGATCCTCTGGGGCCAGCCGCACCAGAAGCGGGACGACGTCTCCGGTTCCGGCGGTTACACCCACAAGACGATGTGGGCGGTGAACAAGACCGGCCTGCACAACCTCTTCCGGCTCTCCTCCGACGCCTACGCCGAGGGCTGGCTGCAGAAGTGGCCCCGGATGGACAAGGAGACCATCGCCCAGTGGTCCGAGGGCATCGTCGCCTCCACCGGCTGCCCCTCCGGCGAGGTCCAGACGCGGCTGCGCCTCGGCCACTTCGACGAGGCCCTGAAGGCCGCCGCCGAGTACCAGGACATCTTCGGCAAGGACAAGTACTTCCTGGAGCTGATGGACCACGGCATCGAGATCGAGCGCCGGGTCCGCGACGGCCTGCTGGAGATCGGCAGGAAGCTCGGCATCCCCCCGCTGGTCACCAACGACTCGCACTACACCTACGCCCACGAGGCGCAGGCGCACGACGCCCTGCTGTGCATCCAGACCGGCAAGAACCTCTCCGACCCCGACCGCTTCAAGTTCGACGGCACCGGCTACTACCTGAAGTCCACCGACGAGATGTACGCCATCGACTCCTCGGACGCCTGGCAGGAGGGCTGCGCCAACACGCTCCTCGTCGCGGAGATGGTCGACACCACCGGCATGTTCGAGAAGCGCGACCTCATGCCCAGGTTCGACATCCCCGAGGGCTACACCGAGGTCACCTGGTTCCAGGAGGAGGTCCGCCGCGGCATGGAGCGCCGCTACCCGGGCGGCGTCCCCGAGGACCGCCAGAAGCAGGCCGAGTACGAGATGGACGTCATCATCCAGATGGGGTTCCCGGGCTACTTCCTCGTGGTCGCCGACTTCATCATGTGGGCCAAGCGCCAGGGCATCGCGGTCGGCCCCGGCCGAGGCTCCGCCGCGGGCTCGATCGTCGCCTACGCCCTCGGCATCACCGACCTCGACCCCATCCCGCACGGCCTGATCTTCGAGCGGTTCCTCAACCCCGAGCGCATCTCGATGCCCGACGTCGACATCGACTTCGACGAGCGCAGGCGCGTCGAGGTGATCCGGTACGTGACCGAGAAGTACGGCGCCGACAAGGTCGCCATGATCGGCACCTACGGCACCATCAAGGCCAAGAACGCCATCAAGGACTCCGCGCGCGTGCTGGGCTACCCGTACGCGATGGGCGACCGCATCACCAAGGCCATGCCCGCCGACGTCCTCGGCAAGGGCATCCCGCTGTCCGGCATCACCGACCCCAGCCACCCCCGCTACTCGGAGGCCGGCGAGGTCCGCGCGATGTACGAGAACGAGCCGGACGTGAAGAAGGTCATCGACACCGCGCGCGGCGTCGAGGGCCTGGTCCGGCAGATGGGCGTGCACGCGGCCGGCGTGATCATGTCCAGCGAGACCATCACCGAGCACGTCCCGGTCTGGGTCAGGCACACCGACGGCGTGACCATCACGCAGTGGGACTACCCGAGCTGTGAGTCGCTCGGCCTGCTGAAGATGGACTTCCTGGGCCTGCGCAACCTCACGATCATGGACGACGCGGTCAAGATGGTGAAGGCCAACAAAGGCCTCGACATCGACCTGCTGTCCCTGCCGCTCGACGACCCCAAGACCTTCGAGCTGCTCCAGCGCGGCGACACCCTCGGCGTCTTCCAGTTCGACGGCGGCCCCATGCGCTCGCTGCTGCGGCTGATGAAGCCCGACAACTTCGAAGACATCTCCGCCGTGTCGGCCCTGTACCGCCCGGGCCCGATGGGCATGAACTCCCACACGAACTACGCGCTGCGCAAGAACGGGCAGCAGGAGATCACGCCGATCCACCCCGAGCTGGAGGCGCCGCTCAAGGAGGTCCTGGACGTCACCTACGGCCTGATCGTCTACCAGGAGCAGGTGCAGAAGGCCGCCCAGATCATCGCGGGCTACTCGCTCGGCGAGGCCGACATCCTCCGCCGCGTGATGGGCAAGAAGAAGCCGGAGGAGCTGGAGAAGAACTTCGTCATCTTCCAGGCCGGCGCCCGCAAGAACGGCTACAGCGACGAGGCCATCCAGGCGCTGTGGGACGTGCTGGTCCCCTTCGCCGGCTACGCATTCAACAAGGCGCACTCGGCCGCGTACGGCCTGGTGTCGTACTGGACCGCCTACCTCAAGGCGAACCATCCCGCCGAGTACATGGCCGCGCTGCTGACGTCCGTCAAGGACGACAAGGACAAGTCGGCGGTCTACCTCAACGAGTGCCGCCGCATGGGCATCCGGGTGCTTCCGCCGAACGTCAACGAGTCCGAGGCGAACTTCGCGGCCCAGGGCGACGACGTGATCCTCTTCGGCCTCTCCGCCGTCCGCAACGTCGGCACCAACGTGGTCGAGTCGATCATCAAGTGCCGCAAGGCGAAGGGGAAGTACGCCTCCTTCCCCGACTACCTCGACAAGGTCGAGGCCGTCGTCTGCAACAAGCGCACCACCGAATCGCTGATCAAGGCGGGCGCGTTCGACACCATGGGCCACACCCGCAAGGGGCTCATGGCGCAGTACGAGCCGATGATCGACAACGTGGTCGCGGTCAAGCGCAAGGAGGCCGAGGGGCAGTTCGACCTCTTCGGCGGCATGGGCGAGGACACCGGCAGCGAGCCCGGCTTCGGACTCGACGTGGAGTTCTCCCCCGACGAGTGGGACAAGACCTATCTGCTCGCCCAGGAGCGGGAGATGCTCGGTCTGTACGTCTCCGACCACCCCCTCTTCGGCCTGGAGCACGTCCTCGCCGACAAGGCCGACGCCGGCATCGCGCAGCTCACCGGCGGCGAGCACGCGGACGGCGCGGTCGTCACCATCGGCGGCATCATCTCCGGCCTGCAGCGCAAGATGACCAAGCAGGGCAACGCCTGGGCCATCGCCACGGTCGAGGACCTCGCCGGCTCCATCGAGTGCATGTTCTTCCCGGCGACCTACCAGCTGGTGTCCACCCAACTTGTCGAGGACGCCGTGGTGTTCGTCAAGGGGCGCCTCGACAAGCGCGAGGACGTGCCCCGGCTCGTCGCCATGGAGCTGATGGTCCCGGACCTGTCCAACGCGGGCACCAACGCACCCGTGGTCCTCACCATCCCGGCGGTGAAGGTGACCCCGCCGATGGTCAGCCGCCTCGGCGAGATCCTCAGCCACCACAAGGGCGACAGCGAGGTCCGCATCAAGCTCCAGGGCCCGCGCAAGACCACGGTGCTGCGTCTGGACCGGCACCGGGTCAAGCCCGACCCGGCGCTCTTCGGCGACTTGAAGGTGCTGCTCGGCCCGTCCTGCCTGGCCGGCTGACCCGTCACCGCGAGCACCGCCCGATCACACGCGAAGGGGCGCACCCGACAAGGGTGCGCCCCTCCTGTGTGCCGGGCTTCAACTGCCCTTAGTTGTGGCCGAAGCTCTTCCGCTTCTTACCAGCAGCATCCGCGGGGCTGCCCGCGACGCCCGCCATCGGGGACTCGTGCTCCTCCGCCGACGGACGCTGTGCGCGCTCCTGAGTGTGCTCGCTGTGCTGAGCGCGGTTCTGCGGGCCAGCCTGCTTGCGGTTCTTGTTCTTGGCCATGGTGATCTGCCTCCTGTGGGGGATCTAGGGGCCAGGGCCGGGACCAGATTCACATACGCTGACATCAGGCGCATGTCGGATAATTACCGTGTGTGACAGGGCAGGTGGGCGAGCGGGCCCCGCAAACGCCACGCCGAAGATCGAGTTCGGGCCGTTAACCCCCGCGCGGTCGGGCAGACTCGAAGGAAGTCGGAAGCAAACCTGCCGGGAAGAGGGTGAGTCGCGTGGACCGCTGCATCGTCCTGGTGGACGCCGGGTACTTGCTGGGAGCCGCCGCCAGCCTCCTCGCCGGTGAGCCCTCGCGGTCCCGGATCACCGTCGACCACACCGCACTGATCCAGGCACTGCGGGTACGCGCCGAATCGGAGACCGAGCGCCCGCTGCTGCGCATCTACTGGTTCGACGGCGCCCCGGACCGGGTCCCCCAACCGGAGCATCGCCGGCTGCGCGTGATGCCCCGGGTCACCGTCCGGCTGGGCGCCCTCACCCGCAGCGACGGACGCTGGGCCCAGAAGGGCGTGGACGCCGCCATGCACGCTGAGCTGACCGAGCTGGCCCGCAACCGCGCCTGCTCCGACATCGTCCTCGTCACCGGCGACGGCGATCTGCTGCCCGGCATGATGGCCGCCAAGGAGCACGGCGTCGCCGTCCACCTGTGGGCCGTACAGGCCGCCGACGGCGACTACAACCAGTCCGAGGACCTGGTCGCCGAGGCCGACGAGCGGCGCGTGCTGGACCGCGCCTGGATCACCCAGGCCGTCCGCGCCAAGGAACTGACCGGCGTCTGCGCCCCGCCGCCCGAGCCCCGGCCCGAGATCGCCGCGATCCTCTCCGCGCCGCTGCCCGAGTCGGCGCTGGCCGCGGCGGCCGAGCAGCCGGCCGACCAGGGCGCGCCCCGGCCGGCCGCCGCCACGGAGAACGGCACGCAGGAGCGGGCCGCCGCCCACAAGGGCGTCCCCACCCCCAAGGACCTGGCCGCGCTGCGCGCCCCCGGCGCCCAGCCCGCCCAGCACCCGGCGACCGCCACCCTGCGCTGGTCCTCCGACAAGGGCTGGGTGGACCGGCCGGGCGTCGTCGCCGAGCCGCCCGACGTCGCCGCGATGCCGACGCTGGCCCAGCTCACCACCGCCGAGCAGCGGTGGGCCGACCGCGAGGAGGACATCACCACGGTCGGCGGCGACCCCTACGAGGTGGGCCAGGTCTTCGCCCGCCGCTGGATGTCCCGGCTCGGCGACCAGAGCCATCTGCAGAAGCTGTCGCAGATGTACCCGCGCATCCCGCACCGCATCGACGGGGAGCTGCTGCGGTACGCCGCGCGGTTCGGGCTGCTCGCTCACAAGGACGACCAGATCGACGAGCACGACCGTTACGCCATTCGGGCGGGCTTCTGGCGGGAGATCGACGTGCCGGCGGCCGCGGAGAGCGCGACGGGGGAGTGACCCGGAGTTCCCCACCGGCCGGGCCGGGCTTCTTACCGGTCACGTACGGAAGACGCCCCAAAGGCGAGTAAAGGGTCCCGACCCCGTACCCTCGTCCCTTGTGAGTACGCGCGCGGCACAGGCACTTCGGCAGGACGAGGTCGTCCGTGTGCGCGGGCTCGGCAAGACCTATCCGGCTGTGAAGGGCCGGCGCGGCGCGCCCGGCACCCCCGCGGTGCGGGCCACCGACGGCGTCGAGCTGGAGGTGCGGCGCGGCGAGGTCTTCGGACTGCTCGGGCCGAACGGAGCCGGCAAGTCCACGCTCGTCCGGCAGCTCACCGGGCTGCTGCGGCCGGACACCGGCAGCATCGAGATCCTCGGGCACGACATCGTCCGGCACCCCGAGCGGGCCGCGCGCCTGCTCGCCTACCTGGGCCAGGAGTCGTCCGCGCTGGACGAGCTGACCGTCTCCCTCGCCGCCGAGACCACCGGTCGGCTGCGCGGCCTGGACGCGGCGCGGGCGCGGGCCGAGCGGGACGCCGTACTGGAGGAGCTGGGGCTCACCCCGATCGCCGGGCGGGCGCTGAAGAAGCTGTCCGGCGGGCAGCGCCGGCTGGCCTGCTTCGCCGCCGCCCTGGTCGGGGAGCGGCCGCTGCTCGTGCTCGACGAGCCGACCACCGGCATGGACCCGGTGGCCCGGCGCGCGGTCTGGGCGGCCGTGGACCGGCGGCGCGCCGAGCGCGGTACGACCGTGCTGCTCGTCACCCACAACGTCATCGAGGCGGAGACCGTGCTGGACCGGGTCGCCGTCATCGACGCCGGCCGGGTCATCGCCTGCGACACCCCGGCCGGCCTGAAGGAGCAGGTGGCCGGCGAGGTGCGGGTCGAGCTGGTGTGGCGGGAGCGGGCGCCGCTGGAGGTGCCCGAGGTGGCCGTGCTGCGGGAGCGCGCGGTGGAGTCCGGCCGGCGCTGGACGCTGCGGCTCGCGCCCGAGGAGGCCCGTGCCGCCGTGGCCACCGTGACCGGCGGGGCCGCGTTCGCCGCCCTGGACGACTTCACGCTGGCCACGCCCAGCCTGGAGGATGTCTACCTGGCGCTCGGCGGAGCGGTCCGGCAGGGACTGGTGAAGGCGTGAGCGCGCGGGGTGCCGTATCCGTATGGGTGGGGGCGGCCGCCGTAGGGAAGGGGAGCAGCTCGTCGTGAGTGTCGTACCCGTGGAGGTGCTGCCGGGCGGCGGCCGGGTCGTGCCCGAGCCGGCGCGGGACGCGGCGGAACTCGCTCCGGCCGCGCGGCTGTGGCCGTCGCTGGCGGCCGTCTACCGGGCGCAGCTGTCCCGGGCCCGGGTGGCGCGGATCCCGCTGCTGTTCGTGGCCACCTTCCAGTCCGTCGGCATCACCGTGATGATGCGGGGCGTCGTCGACAGCACCGGGGAGGCCCGGTCCGTCGTGGCGGGGTCGTCGGTGCTGGTGGTCGCGTACGTGGCGCTGAACCTGCTGGCGCAGTACTTCGGGCAGCTGCGGGCGAGCGGCGGGCTCGACCACTACGCCACGCTGCCGGTGCCGCCGGCCGCGGTGGTGCTGGGCGCGGCGGCGGCGTACGCCTCCTTCACCGTGCCGGGGACGCTGGTGACGGCCGTCTTCGGATGCGTGCTGTTCGGGCTGCCGCTGGGCGGTCTGTGGATCCTGCTGGCCGTGATCCCGCTCGCCGGGGCCGCGCTGTCCGGGCTCGGCGCCGCCTGCGGTCTGCTCGCCCCGCGGCCCGAGCTGGCGACGCTGCTCGGCCAGCTCGGCATGTCGGCGGCGCTGCTGCTGGGCGTGCTGCCGGCCGACCGGATGCCGGAGATCGTACGGCTGGCGCGGGATCTGCTGCCGTCGACGTACGGTGTGGAGGCATACGCCCGGACCTTCGGGGCACACCCGGACTGGGCCGTCGTCCTTGTCGATCTGGGGGTGTGCGCGGGTGTCGGAGTCGTCTCGCTGGCCGTGGCGACGTGGGCGTACCGCAGGGCCGCCGTCCGGTGACGCGGCGCACAGCACGACCTGGCACGATGTCAGGGTGACCGCACCGTTGACTCCGCCTACGCCGCCGCACGACCAGTCCCCGCACGACGTCCGGCAGGCCCCGCCGCCCGCCGGTGCCGCCGGGGGCGTGTACGAACAGGACGGCCCCGGTATGAAGACCGAACTCCGGGAAGCCGCCGTGATCACGGTGGCCGTGGCGTTGGGCGGGGTGCTGCTCGGGCTGCTGTGGTGGTGGCTCGCGCCGCACGTGCCGCTGGTCGGCGACCAGTCCGGCGGGAGCTGGGTCGTGTATCTCAAGGACAGCGAGGGCGAGCAGGCGGTGGGGGTGGACGGCACGTTCACCCTGCTGGGGCTGGGCTTCGGGCTCGTCAGCGCGGTGCTGGTCTTTCTGCTGCGGCGGCGCGGGGGAGTGCCGCTCGTGGTGGCGCTGGGCCTCGGCGCGCTGCTCGGGTCGCTGCTGGCGTGGCGGCTCGGGGTGTGGCTCGGGCCCACGACCGACGTGCTCGCCCATGCCAAGCAGGTGGGCAAGGGCGTCACCTTCTCCGCGCCGCTGAAGCTCTCGGCGAAGGCCGCGCTGCTGGCGTGGCCGCTGGCCGCCCTGCTGGTACACCTCGGCCTCACGGCCCTGTTCGGCCCCCGCGACCCCGAGCCGCCGTACCCCCAACAGCAGTCCTAGAGCCCGCCCGGCTCTTCCGGCCCGTCGCGCGGCAGCAGGCCCGGCGCGCCGGGCTCTTCCGGTCCGCCGCGCGGCAGCATGTCTAGGGCCTGCCGGGCTCTTCCACCCCGCGGCACCACAGAAGGCCTGGCGCGCCGGGCTCTTCCGGTCTGTCGCCCGACAGCAGGCCAAGGGCCCGCCTGGCTCTTCCATTGGCGTGGGCGTCCCCTACCCCTAAAGGAGCCCCCGCTCGCCGCAGTCCCCCGCAGGGGCGGCCCCCGGCCCCCTGCCAGCCCCTGCTGGCCTGAGTCCCCGGCGTGGGTGGCGCGCCCCTTACAGCCCCCCTCCTGCCGGCCCCGCTCGCCGCAGGCCCCGGTGGGTCAGGGGCGGCCGATCGGGGCCAGTACCGCGTCGGTCAGCTTGGTCAGGTCCTGCGGTGACAGTTCGACCTCCAGGCCGCGGCGGCCCGCCGAGACGCAGATCGTCTCGTGGGCCTCGGCAGAGTCGTCGAGGACCGTCGGCAGCCGCTTGCGCTGGCCGAGCGGGGAGATGCCGCCGCGGACGTAGCCGGTGGTGCGCTCGGCCAGCGTCGGGTCGGCCATCGTGGCCCGCTTGCCGCCCACCGCCGCCGCCAGGGCCTTGAGGTCCAGGGAGCCGGAGACGGGGACCACGGCCACGGTCAGGGCGCCGTCGACGTCCGCGACCAGGGTCTTGAAGACGCGGTCGGGGGAGACGCCCATCGCCTCCGCCGCCTCCTCGCCGTAGGAGGGGTGGGCGGGGTCGTGGTCGTAGGCGTGGACCGTGAAGGCCACGCCGGCCGCCGACAGGGCGACCGTCGCGGGGGTGCCGGCGGACTGCTGCTTCTTCGGCTTCTTCGCCATCGGTGAGTGCTGGGCCCCTCAGTTCAGGCTGGTCGGCGTCCGCGTCAGCTCGGACGCGGGCAGTGACGGCAGGCTACGGATGATGGCCGTCTCCGCGCGAAGGAGTTTCAGCTCGTCGCGCAGCCGGGACGCGGTGTCGGGAGCCTGCAGCAGCCGCTGCTTCGTCGGCGTGTCGTGCATCATCGCCGCCGCCACCAGGTACGACACCACCGACGGGTCGTCGGGCAGGTCCGCGCCCGCGGACAGCGAGCGCTCCCGCGCGCCCGCGAGCCGCTTCTGGTACTGGCGGAAGGAGCGCAGCACCCCCTCGGCCAGCGCGCCCGCCTCGTCGCCCGGCTCCTCCGTGAGCTCCTCCAGCTCCGCCGTCAGGAACGGGCCCGACGCGTCGACGGACAGCAGCCGCACCCGGGTCGTCCCCGTCGCCAGCACCTCGAAGGTCCCGTCGGCGCGCTCCCGTACGGTCGCCGCGTCCGCCACGCAGCCCACCCCGTGGAAGGCCTTCACCGGGTCCGGGCCGAAGCCCGCGGCCGGTCCCCGCTCGGGCTGCGCCGTGGGGTCGGGCATGCCGGGGGCGCTCGGCGCCACCTCGTGGCCGTCGCGGATGGCCACGACGGCGAACCGGCGCGGCTCGTCCTCCGGTGTCTTGAGCAACTCGCGCATCATCGCGCGGTAGCGCTCCTCGAAGACGTTCAGCGGCAGCACGAGTCCCGGGAACAGCACGGTGTTCAGCGGGAAGAGCGGAAGACGGACGGTGGTCACGACGCCCCAGCCTAGTGGTCACCGGCGCCCGTGTGTCCGCCGCGCCCGCCGAGCGACGCCGCGGGCCCGCTCATCAGGCCCGCCAGCGCCGCGGGCACCGCCTGCCGTCCCGGCGTCAGCAGCTGGTCGCGCACCCGCAGGAAGTGCCCGAGCGGGTCCTCGGAGAAGCGCTCCCAGGGGAACGACGTGGCGTACGGGCCGATCAGCCGCAGCTGGGCGCGGGCGTCCTCCCAGCGGTCCAGGCGGATCAGCAGGTACAGCAGCTTGTTGCGGATCGGCGCGGGCCACGGGTCGGCCGCCGGGAAGCGGGCGGACAGCGCGAGCGCCCGGTCGGCCGCGGCGTCCAGCCGGGCCCGCGGGATCCCGGAGCCGCCGCCGGTCAGGTAGCCGAAGGCGGCCCGGGCCGGCAGGGCCTGGACGAGTGAGTCGGCCGGGGCGTCCTGCGCGGCCCCGTCGGCGAAGTCGAAGCACTCGCGGTGGGAGCCGCGCCAGCTCGCGGCGAGATAGCGCAGCGCGGCCACGTGGCAGCCGTAGTGGTGCGGGGCACGGCGGACCGCCGCCGCCCACAGCTCCTCGAAGTACCGGTGCCCGGCGCGCGAGCCGCGCGCGTGGTCCAGGGCGATCCGCCAGGGCACCGGATCGCGGTCGTCGGCGCGGGCGGCGGCGGTGATCAGCGGGCTCGCCTCGCGCAGCAGCTCGGCCCGGGCCGGCGACACCCAGGCGCGGTCCACCGCCAGCTGCGCCCCGACCAGCAGGACCCCGGGATCCTCGGGGGCGGCGGCGCGCCAGGCGTCGAACCACTCGGGGCGGGAGCGGGCGAAGGCGGCCAGGTGCCGGACGTACCGGTCGTGGTTCTCCCACTCGGCGCCGGCGCGGGTGACGGCGAGCAGCCCGGCGGCGGCCGGGTACTCGCCCCGGCCGGCCGCGACCAGGGCGGGCGAGAGACGGTCGTCGGGGGCGTCGAGCAGGACCTCGTCCCCGGCGGGCGCGGGGCCGGCCGGGCGGGTGAAGCGTCTGCCCATCCGAGTGGGGCGGATGAACGGGGGGAGCGCAACCATCGTGCCGACCATTGAAAGTCCGCAGGTGGGCGGCGCGCCAGAGGCTTCCGGCAAGTAATGGAAAGTTGTACGACAGACGGTCAAGGACCGGTAAAGGTGAGGGTGCAACCTTTGTCACGACTGTGAACGTGCGCCCCTCCACCCTCACCGGCCCCGCCGGCGCTCAGCTCCGGCGCAGCAGCCGGGTCGCCCCCGCCGCCACGGTCGTCGCCAGGATCCAGCCGAGCAGGATCATCGCGGCCGCAAGCCACTGCCAGCCGCCGCTCAGCTGCCACTGGCCGGCCTGGCCCAGGTCGATCACCGGCAGCAGCAGGTCCAGCGTGAACAGGGCCGGGCTCCAGGCGGGATGGGAGTCGTGGTTCGTCGGCGGATGCCCGGCGTGCGCGAACGCCAGCGTGCCCGCCGCCCACAGCACCGCCATCCACACGGCGGCCCGGCCGGGCCGGTAGCCGTAGGCGACCGTCCAGTCCTGCACGTACCCCCAGAACTTCCCGGCCAGCGGAAGCGTCTCGCGGCGCCGGCGCTGCTTGGCGAGCAGCACCTCCCGCGCGTCCTCGTCCTCGCCCGCCGCCCGCAGCACCGCCGCCAGGCGCTCGTACGGCTCCGGGGCGTACTCGGCGGTGGCCGCCGCCACCCAGTCCAGCCGGCCGGTGAGCGGGAACGGGCCGCGCGGCACGAGGTTCTCGTAGACGAAGCCGCCCATGTGCAGATTGCCCGGCCCCGGCCAGCTCGCCGCCCGGTCCACCAGGTTGACGATCCTCGCGCCGGACAGCACCACCTTGCCCCGCTGCGGCCCGTCGCCCAGGAACCGCAGCTCCGAGGCGTGCACCCGGCGCAGGGACAGCTCCTGGTCGTCGGTGAGGGTGAACCGGGCCCGCTCGAAGTCGACCGCGTCCCCGAACCGCCCGTCGTCCAGGCGTATCCCGCCCCGGCAGTCGAAGCGCTGGATCCGCGTCCCGCGCGCCGGTGTCGTCCCGCTCAGCAGGGGGCTGCCCACGCCGGCCGGGGTGAGGTACAGGGTCCGCTCGACGGTCAGCTGCGGGGCGTTCAGGGCGTAGCGCGCGTACGGGTTGTCCAGGCTCGCCCCGCGCAGGCTCAGCGACACGCCGACCTTGGCGCCGCGCAGCCGCAGCTCGCCGTGCGACTGGAGCATCTCCGCCTGCAGGTCCTGGCCCACACTCACGCCGTCCCCGGAGATCGACCGCCCGCTGCGGTCGCGGTACACCACCGCCTCGTTGAGCAGCAGGTCGGTGCCTATGTGCGCGTCCGTCAGCCGCACCCCGCTGCGGAAGCGGCAGCGCGGCAGATGCAGGTCGCCCTCGGTGTGCACGCGGGCCGCCTCCAGCCGGGGCACCGCGCAGTCCACCAGGCGCAGCGTGGTGAACCGGGCCTCCGGCAGCAGCACCTCGTCGTCGAAGCGGCAGCCGCGCAGCTCGACGTACGGCCGTACCGTCCCGCCCGACAGGTCCAGCTTGCCGCTGATCCGCACGCCGGCCAGCTTCAGCGACGACACCCGGCCCGCGAGGGCCGGCGGGCCGTCCAGCAGCAGCCACGCCACCGTCCGCGCCCGCACGGTGCGCTCCGGACCCCACGGGTGTCCGCCGTGCGGATCGTCCACCACGGCGTCGCCGCAGCTCAGGTCGTACACACTGCCGTTGCGGAAGGCCTGCCACATGCCCGCCTCCGCCGCGGTCAGGTCGTCCGGCAGGTCCCCGGCCGCGAAGCCGGCCTCCTCGGTCACCTCTGTCGTCTCCCGGTCCCCGTGCCATGCTGTGCTTTCGTACAGCCGTTCATGCCCGCTGGGTCACGTCCGCAACACTGCGGGTGAAGACGATCTTCCAAGTCGCGCCACGTTCTGTATCAGCCATTGATACGCGCCACCGGCTCCGGACGGCGGTCTGAGAGTATTGAGACTGTGATTTCCCGAATCGATCTGCGCGGCGACGCCCTTCCCGAGGGCCTCGCCCTGCGCGACCTGCTGCCCCGAGCCGACTTCGACGTGTCGACCGCCCTGGAGAAGGTGCGTCCGATCTGCGAGGCCGTGCATCATCGGGGCGACGCGGCGCTGATCGACTTCGCCGAGAAGTTCGACGGAGTACGGCTGGAATCCGTCCGTGTCCCGGCCCAGGCCCTCACCGACGCGCTCGAGGCCCTCGATCCGGCCGTGCGCGCCGCGCTGGAGGAGTCCATCCGCCGCGCCCGCCTGGTCCACCGCGAGCAGCGCCGCGGCACCCACACCACCCAGGTCGTCCCGGGCGGCTCGGTGACCGAGAAGTGGGTGCCGGTCGAGCGCGTCGGGCTGTACGCGCCGGGCGGCCGGTCGGTCTACCCCTCCTCCGTGATCATGAACGTCGTACCGGCCCAGGAGGCCGGCGTCGGCTCCATCGCGCTCGCCTCGCCGGCGCAGGCAGAGTTCGGCGGGCTGCCCCACCCGACCATCCTGGCCGCCTGCGCCCTGCTCGGCGTGGACGAGGTCTACGCCGCGGGCGGCGCCACCGCCGTCGCGATGTTCGCCTACGGCACCGAGTCCTGCCCGCCGGCCAACATGGTCACCGGCCCCGGCAACATCTGGGTCGCCGCCGCCAAGCGCTTCTTCACCGGCCGGATCGGCATCGACGCCGAGGCCGGCCCCACCGAGATCGCGATCCTCGCGGACTCCACCGCCGACCCGGTGCACGTCGCCTCCGACCTGATCAGCCAGGCCGAGCACGACCCGCTCGCGGCGGCCGTCCTCGTCACCGACTCCGTCGAGCTGGCGGACGCGGTGGAGCAGGAGCTGCAGCCGCAGGTCGCGGCCACCAAGCACGTCGACGACCGGATCGTGCCCGCCCTGAAGGGCCGGCAGTCCGCGATCGTCCTGGTCGACGGCATCGAGGAGGGCCTGCGGGTGGTCGACGCGTACGGCGCCGAGCACCTGGAGATCCAGACCGCCGACGCCGCCGCGGTGGCCGACCGGGTGAAGAACGCGGGCGCGATCTTCATCGGCCCCTGGGCCCCCGTCTCCCTCGGCGACTACGCGGCCGGCTCGAACCACGTCCTGCCCACCGGCGGCTGCGCCTGCCACTCCTCGGGCCTGTCCGTCCAGTCCTTCCTGCGCGGCATCCACATCGTGGACTACACGAAGGACGCGCTCGCCGAGGTCGCCCACCACGTGGTGACGCTGGCGGAGGCGGAGGACCTGCCGGCGCACGGCGCGGCGGTCAAGGCACGTTTCGGGTGGAAGGTTCCTGAAGGCAAGTGACCAGGATCGACGATCTCCCCGTACGGGACGAGCTGCGCGGCAAGTCCCCTTACGGCGCGCCCCAGTTGGACGTCCCCGTACGGCTGAACACCAACGAGAACCCCTATCCGCTGCCCGAGCCGCTGGTCGAGCGGATCGCGGAGCGGGTGCGGGAGGCCGCCCGCGGCCTGAACCGCTACCCGGACCGGGACGCGGTGCAGCTGCGCACCGAGCTGGCCAAGTACCTGACGAAGACCGGCAACCACCCGCTCGGCGCCGAGAACGTGTGGGCGGCCAACGGCTCCAACGAGGTCATCCAGCAGCTGCTGCAGACCTTCGGCGGACCGGGCCGTACGGCGATCGGCTTCGAGCCGTCGTACTCGATGCACGCCCTCATCGCACGGGGGACGGGCACCGGCTGGATCTCCGGTCCGCGCAACGAGGACTTCACCATCGACCTGGCGGTCGCGGAGAAGGCGATCGCCGAGCACAAGCCGGACGTCGTCTTCGTCACCACCCCCAACAACCCCACCGGCAACGCCGTTCCGCCCCGGACGGTGCTCGCGCTGTACGAGGCGGCGCAGGCGGCCAAGCCGTCGATGGTGATCGTGGACGAGGCCTACATCGAGTTCAGCCACGGCGCCTCCCTGCTGCCGCTGCTGGAGGGCCGCCCGCACCTGGTGATCTCCCGCACGATGTCCAAGGCGTTCGGCGCGGCGGGCCTGCGCCTCGGCTACCTCGCCGCCGACCCGGCGGTCGTGGACGCCGTGCAGCTCGTCCGGCTGCCGTACCACCTGTCGGCGATCACCCAGGCGACCGCCCTGGCCGCGCTGGAGCACACCGACACGCTGCTGGGCTACGTCGAGCAGCTGAAGGCGGAGCGGGACCGGCTGGTCGCCGAACTTCGCGCGATCGGCTACGAGGTCACCGAGTCCGACGCCAACTTCGTGCAGTTCGGCCGGTTCCCGGACGCCCACGAGGCCTGGCGGAGGATCCTCGACCGGGGCGTCCTGGTCCGGGACAACGGCGTACCGGGGTGGCTGCGGGTGTCCGCCGGCACCCCGGAGGAGAACGACGCGTTCCTCGACGCGGTACGGGAACTGAAGAAGGAGCTGTAAGGCATGAGCCGCGTTGGACGCGTGGAGCGCACCACCAAGGAGACCTCCGTCCTGGTCGAGATCGACCTCGACGGCACCGGCAGGACCGACATCGCCACCGGCGTCGGCTTCTACGACCACATGCTCGACCAGCTCGGCCGGCACGGTCTGTTCGACCTGACCGTGAAGACCGACGGCGACCTGCACATCGACTCCCACCACACCATCGAGGACACCGCCCTCGCGCTCGGCGCGGCCTTCAAGCAGGCGCTCGGCGACAAGGTGGGCATCTACCGCTTCGGCAACTGCACGGTCCCGCTGGACGAGTCCCTCGCCCAGGTCACCGTCGACCTGTCCGGCCGCCCCTACCTCGTGCACACCGAGCCCGAGAACATGGCGCCGATGATCGGCGAGTACGACACCACCATGACCCGGCACATCCTGGAGTCCTTCGTCGCCCAGGCGCAGATCGCGCTGCACGTGCACGTGCCGTACGGGCGCAACGCGCACCACATCGTGGAGTGCCAGTTCAAGGCCCTCGCCCGGGCGCTGCGCTACGCCTCCGAGCGCGACCCGCGCGCGGCCGGCATCCTCCCCTCCACGAAGGGCGCGCTGTAGAGCCATGAACAGCACCTCGTCCCTGCTGATCCTCGTCGGTCTGTTCCTGGTCGGCGGCATCGTCTCCTTCGTCAAGCAGAAGATGCCCGCGAGCCTGATCGTCCTGCTCTCCATCGGTGCGGGCCTGTGCCTGGTCGCGGGCGTCATGCGGCTGGGGGTGTGGAATTGACCGGCAAGAAGGTCGTGGTCTTCGACTACGGCTTCGGCAACGTCCGTTCCGCCGAGCGCGCCCTCGCGCGGGTGGGCGCCGACGTCGAGATCACGCGTGACTTCGACGCGGCCATGAACGCCGACGGACTGCTGGTGCCCGGCGTCGGCGCCTTCGCCGCCTGCATGCAGGGCCTGCGCGCCGCGCGCGGCGACTGGGTGGTCGACCGCCGGCTGTCCGGCGGGCGCCCCGTCATGGGCATCTGCGTCGGCATGCAGATCCTCTTCGCGCGCGGCATCGAGCACGGCGTGGAGGCCGAGGGCCTGGACGAGTGGCCCGGCACGGTCGAGCCGCTCCAGGCCGAGATCGTGCCCCACATGGGCTGGAACACCGTCGACGCCCCCGCCGGCTCGGAGCTGTTCGCGGGCCTCGACGCCGACGCCCGCTTCTACTTCGTGCACTCCTACGCCGTCCACGACTGGCGGCTGGAGGCCCACAACCCCCGGATCGACGCCCCCAAGGTGACCTGGTCGACGCACGGCAAGCCGTTCGTGGCCGCCGTGGAGAACGGCGCCCTGTGGGCCACGCAGTTCCACCCCGAGAAGTCCGGCGACGCCGGCGCCCAGCTCCTCACCAACTGGATCGGAACCCTGTAGAGACATGGCCAAGCTCGAACTCCTCCCCGCCGTCGACGTCCGCGACGGCCAGGCCGTACGCCTCGTGCACGGCGAGTCCGGGACCGAGACCTCCTACGGCTCCCCGCTCGAGGCCGCCCTCGCCTGGCAGCGCTCGGGCGCCGAGTGGCTGCACCTGGTCGACCTCGACGCGGCCTTCGGCACCGGCGACAACCGCGAGCTGATCGCCGAGGTCACCCGGGCGATGGACATCAAGGTGGAGCTGTCCGGCGGCATCCGCGACGACGCCTCGCTGGCCGCCGCCCTGGCCACCGGCTGCACCCGGGTCAACCTGGGCACGGCCGCCCTGGAGAGCCCCGAGTGGGTCGCCAAGGTCATCGCCGAGCACGGCGACAAGATCGCGGTGGGCCTGGACGTGCGCGGCACCACCCTGCGCGGCCGCGGCTGGACCCGCGACGGCGGCGACCTCTACGAGACGCTGGACCGCCTGAACAAGGAGGGCTGCGCCCGCTACGTCGTCACCGACATCGCCAAGGACGGCACCCTGCAGGGCCCCAACCTGGAGCTGCTGAAGAACGTGTGCGCGGCCACCGACCGCCCGGTCGTGGCCTCCGGCGGCGTGTCGTCCCTGGACGACCTGCGCGCCATCGCGGAGCTGGTACCGCTCGGTGTCGAGGGCTCCATTGTCGGGAAGGCGCTGTACGCGAAGGCGTTCACCCTGGAAGAAGCACTGGAGGCAGTGTCGTCATGACATCCGAAGCCGTGCGGCGTGTGCAGAGCGGAAGTCCCTGGGAAGAGAGTTTCGGTTTCGCACGGGCCGTCGCGGCGGGCGACCGGGTGCTGGTGGCGGGCACGACGTCCTTCCGGGGCGATGTGCTCTACGGCGAGGGCGACCCGTACGAGCAGGCCAAGGTGGCCTTCACCAGCGCCCTCGAGGCGATCGGCGAGTTCGGGCTCGGCGTCGGCTCCGTCGTCCGCACCCGGACGTACCTGACCCACGCCCGGGACGTGGACGCCGTGGGCCGGGCGCACAAGGAGATCTTCGACTCCGTGCGCCCGGTGTCGACCCTGCTGGTCGTGGAGGGGTTCGTCGATCCGCGGATCCTGGTCGAAGTAGAACTCGAAGCATTCAGAGGAGCCTGAGCAGTCATGACCCTGGCGGTCCGAGTCATCCCCTGCCTGGACGTGGACAACGGCCGGGTCGTCAAGGGCGTGAACTTCCAGAACCTGCGCGACGCGGGCGACCCCGTCGAGATGGCCAAGGTGTACGACGCCGAGGGCGCCGACGAGCTGACGTTCCTGGACATCACCGCGTCCTCCGGCGACCGGGAGACGACCTACGACGTGGTGCGCCGCACCGCGGAGCAGGTGTTCATCCCGCTGACGGTCGGCGGCGGCGTCCGCACCGCCGAGGACGTCGACAAGTTGCTGCGGGCGGGCGCCGACAAGGTGGGCGTGAACACCGCCGCCATCGCCCGGCCCGACCTGATCCGGGAGATCGCCGAGCGCTTCGGCCGGCAGGTGCTGGTGCTGTCGGTGGACGCCCGCCGCACGCCGACCGGATCCTTCGAGGTCACCACCCACGGCGGCCGGCGCGGCACCGGCATCGACGCGGTGGAGTGGGCGCACCGGGCGGCGGAGCTGGGGGCCGGCGAGATCCTGCTGAACTCCATGGACGCCGACGGCACCAAGGACGGCTACGACCTGGAGATGATCACCGCCGTCCGCAAGCACGTCACCGTCCCCGTCATCGCCTCGGGCGGCGCCGGCAAGCTGGCCGACTTCCCTCCGGCGATCGAGGCGGGCGCGGACGCCGTACTGGCCGCGTCGGTGTTCCACTTCGGCGACCTGCGCATCGGCGAGGTCAAGCAGACCCTCCGGGAGGCAGGCCACCCGGTCCGCTGAGATCACGAAAGAGAAGTTGCGCAAAATCTGTTGTGCAACTTTTCTTTCGTATCTACGGTGGGCGGCATGGCGAGCACCGAGAACCGCCGCATCGCGGACGTGAGCACGCTCAAGGCTCTGGCGCATCCGCTGCGGGCCAACCTGTACCGGCTGCTGTGCATGGAGCGGGTGGCGACCGCGTCCCAGCTCGCGGAGCACGTCGACGAGGTCGTCTCCCTGGTCAGCTATCACCTGCGCAAGCTCGCCGATCACGGGCTGATCGAGGAGGCCGAACCGCAGACGGCCGACGGCCGGGAACGCTGGTGGCAGCCGGCCTCGGACGGTGTGACCATCCGGGACGAGGACTTCCGGGGTGAGCCGGGGAAGGCCGCCGCGCACCTGGCCGCCAGCCGGCTCTTCCACGACCAGCGGGCCGGCCAGTACCGCCGCTACCTGGACGAGCGCCCCGCCTGGGGGCCCGAGTGGAACACCGCGTCGGTCGACACCGAGTCCTGGATGCGGCTGACCCCGGCCGAACTCACCGAACTGAAGAACGAGTTGGACGCCCTTCTG
Source organism: Streptomyces sp. NPDC048192 (assembly GCF_043202415.1). Classification (NCBI taxonomy): domain Bacteria; kingdom Bacillati; phylum Actinomycetota; class Actinomycetes; order Kitasatosporales; family Streptomycetaceae; genus Streptomyces; species Streptomyces sp. NPDC048192. The sequence goes on along the minus strand of NZ_JBIDAL010000003.1, from coordinate 305,853 downwards.
CGCAGGTTCGACGCGCGGGGGCGGGCCGCCGAGGCCGCCGGCGAGACCGAAGGGCGTGAGCACGTGGCGCTCCACCTGTACGGCTTCCCGTTCCGCGCCTGAGAGGACCCCTCGCGTGACCGCCACGCTCATACCGCCGGTGAGCGCACCGCCGGCCCATCGCGACCCCAACGTCCGGCGCTGGCTCGCCGCCTACACCTCCTCGATGCTCGGGGACAGCGTCTACTACCTCGCGCTGTCCTGGGCCGCCGTCCGCTCCGGCACCCCGGCCCAGGCCGGGCTCGTGATGTCGGCGAGCGCGCTGCCCCGGGCCGTACTGATGCTGGGCGGGGGAGTCCTCGCCGACCGCTTCGGACCGCGCCGGGTCGTCGTCGGCAGCGACGCCGTGCGCTGCGCGGCCGTCCTCGCCGTGGCCGCACTGCTGTTCCTCACCAGCCCCGGGCTGTGGCCGCTCGCCCTGCTGGCGCTGGTCTTCGGCACCGTCGACGCCGTGTTCATGCCCGCCGTGGGCGCCCTCCCGGCCCGCCTCACCGACCAGGACCAGCTCACCCGGGTGCAGGGCATGCGCGGCCTGGCCATCCGGATCTCCAGCGTGGTCGGGGCCCCGCTGGGCGGGCTGGCCGTGGCCCTCGGCGGCGCGGCCGCGGCGTTCGTCCTCGCCGGGCTGCTCATCGCCGTCTCGGTGCCCCTGCTGCTCTCCGTGCGGGTACGGCATCTGCCCGGACCCGGCAGCGGCAGCACCGCCTGGAGCGACCTCGGCGCCGGTCTGCGCTACATCGGCCGGCACCGCGTCCTCGCCCCCCTGATGCTGGCCATCGCCCTGGGCGACCTCGGTTTTGTCGGCCCGCTGAACGTCGGGCTGACCCTGCTCGCCGACCGGCGCGGCTGGGGCGCCGCCGGCATGGGCTGGGTGCTGGCCGGGTTCGGGACCGGCGCCGGAGCGGCCTCGCTGCTGCTGGCGGTGCGGGGGCGGCTGCCGCGCGCCGGGCTGGTCACCGGGTGGGCCTGCGCGGTGGGGGCCGTGGCCGTCGGCGCCCTCGCGTTCGTGCCCACCCTGCTCGCGGCCGTCGTCACCGCCCTGTTCGTCGGCCTGCTCACCGGGCTCAGCGGCGCCCTGTGCGGCGCCCTGCTCCAGACCCAGTCCGACCCCGCGTACCTGGGCCGGGTCACCGCAGTCTCCAGCCTGGTCAGCCTCGGTCTGACCCCGCTCAGCATGCCGTTCGCGGCCGCCGCGGCCGGCGCCTGGGGGCTCCGCCCGGTCTACGCCGTCAGCGCCGCCGTCTGCGGGCTCGGCGGGGTCGTCGCCCTCGTCGTACCGGCCCTGCGCCGCGCGGAACTCCCCGGCTGACCGGACGGCGGCACCTTCGCCGGCTCAGATGCCCAGCTGCTTCGACTCGTGCAGCTTGGCGATCGCGTCCGCGTCGCCCTGCACGTCCACCTTGGCCGCGTCCTGCCGGCCGAACGCGTACATCAGCAGCTCCGACGGCTCGCCGGTCACCGTCACCACCGGCGCGCCCCGGTGCGCCACCGCCGTCTGCCCGTCCGGGCGGCGCAGCACCAGACCGGTCGGCACCCCCCGGGCCACCAGCCGCGCCGTGCGCTCCAGCCGCGACCACAGGGCGTCCTGGAACACCGGGTCCAGCTCGCGCGGCGCCCACTGCGGCTGCGCGCGGCGGACGTCCTCGGTGTGGACGTAGAACTCCACGATGTTGGCCGCCTCGTCGACCTGCTTGAGCTGGAACGGCGAGAACCGCGGCGGGCCGGTGCGGATCAGCTGCATCAGCTCCTCGTACGGCTTCGCCGTGTACTCGGCCATCACCTTCTCCAGGCGCGGCGCGAGCTGCTTGATCAGCGAACCCCCGGCCGCGTCCGGGCGGCGCTCGCGCACGACGACGTGCGCGGCCAGGTCCCGGGTCCGCCAGCCCGTGCAGAGGGTCTCGGCGTCCGGCCCGACGGTTTCCAAGAGGTCGGCGAGCAGCAGCCGTTCACGCTTGGCGAAGGTCGACATGCCCTCAGCCTACGACCAGCCGGTCGGTCCGCCCACCCGTCTCCCGGCCACCACCCCTCAACGAGCCGCTTCGCGGCGCTGTGACCATCCCATGGACACGGCACGGCGCTGTCGTACCCGCGCGGCACAATGGCACCCATGACCAGTACGACCGGGACCGACCGGCCCAGCAGCCTCGACCCCGAGATCGCCGCCCGCCTCAAGCGCAGCGCCGACGGTCTCCTGCCCGCCATCGCCCAGCAGTACGACACCGGAGAGGTGCTCATGCTCGGCTGGATGGACGACGAGGCGCTGCACCGCACGCTGACCACCGGCCGCTGCACCTACTGGTCGCGCAGCCGGCGGGAATACTGGGTCAAGGGCGACACCTCCGGCCACGTCCAGTGGGTGAAGTCGGTCGCGCTGGACTGCGACGCCGACACCGTGCTCGTCAAGGTCGACCAGGTGGGCGCCGCCTGCCACACCGGCGCGCGCACCTGCTTCGACGAGGACGTGCTCCTCGAGGACGCCTCCGCCCGTCCCGCGGGCCCGGATCAGTAAGGTCAGCGGCCATGGACCTCGAGACCTTCCGCAAGCTCGCCACCGACCGGCGCGTCATCCCCGTCACGCGCAAGCTCCTCGCCGACGGCGACACCCCGGTCGCGCTCTACCGCAAGCTGGCCGCCGAGCGCCCCGGCACCTTCCTGCTGGAGTCCGCGGAGAACGGCCGCTCCTGGTCCCGGTACTCCTTCGTCGGCGTCCGCTCCGCCGGGACCCTGACGGAGCGCGGCGGACAGGCCCACTGGCTCGGCACCCCGCCGGTCGGCGTGCCCGTGGACGGCGACCCGCTGCAGGCCCTGCGCGCCACCATCCAGGCCCTGCACACCCCGCGCCAGGACGGCCTGCCGCCCTTCACCGGCGGCATGGTCGGCTATCTGGGCTACGACATCGTCCGCCGCCTGGAGAAGATCGGCCCCGGCGAGCGCGACGACCTGAAGCTCCCCGAGCTGACCATGCTCCTGACCAGCGACCTCGCCGTCATGGACCACTGGGAGGGCTCGGTCCTGCTGATCGCCAACGCGATCAACCACAACGACCTCGACACCGGCGTCGACGAGGCGTACGCCGACGCCGTCGCCCGGCTCGACGCCATGGAGGCCGACCTCACCCGCGCGGTCGCCCAGCCCCCGGCCGCGCTGCCGCCGTCCGAGCTGCCCGAGTACACCGCGCTGTGGGGCGGCCCCGACTTCCAGGCGGCCGTCGAGGACGTCAAGGAGCGCATCCGCGCGGGCGAGGCCTTCCAGGTCGTGCCCTCCCAGCGCTTCGAGACCCCGTGCACCGCGAGCGCCCTGGACGTCTACCGGGTCCTGCGGGCCACCAACCCGTCGCCGTACATGTACCTGTTCCGCTTCGACGGCTTCGACGTCGTCGGCTCCTCCCCGGAGGCCCTGGTCAAGGTCGAGGACGGCCGGGCGATGGTCCACCCCATCGCCGGCACCCGGCCCCGCGGCAGCACGCCGCAGGAGGACCAGGCCCTCGCCGACGAGCTGCTCGCCGACCCCAAGGAGCGGGCCGAGCACCTGATGCTGGTCGACCTCGGGCGCAACGACCTCGGCCGGGTCTGCGAGCCCGGCTCCGTGGAGGTGGTCGACTTCATGTCCATCGAGCGCTATTCGCACGTCATGCACATCGTCTCGACCGTCACCGGCACGGTGGCCGAGGGCCGCACCGCCTTCGACGTCCTCACCGCCTGCTTCCCCGCGGGCACCCTGTCCGGCGCCCCCAAGCCCCGCGCGATGCAGATCATCGACGAACTGGAGCCGTCCCGGCGCGGCCTGTACGGCGGCTGCGTCGGCTATCTGGACTTCGCCGGCGACTCCGACACCGCGATCGCCATCCGCACGGCCCTGCTGCGCGACGGCACGGCGTACGTCCAGGCGGGCGCCGGCATCGTCGCCGACTCCGACCCGGTCGCCGAGGACCAGGAGTGCCGCAACAAGGCGGCGGCGGTCCTCCGCGCGGTGCACACGGCCAACCGGCTCGGCGGGTAGGGCCCTTTCCGGCACATAGGACGCTTGTCATACGAACCCCGGGTGACGGTTCGCCCGGGGTTCAGGCGATAGTGGACTACGTGACTGCCGTACCTCACCCCCGTACCGAAGCCGCCGGTCCCGCCCGGTCCGGCCGCCGGAGCCTCGCCGTGGCCCTCCTGTGCGGTGCGCTCGGCGCGGCCGTGGCCCTGCTCGCGACCCGGCAGCGCTGGGCGGAGGGCACCGCGTCGGTGGCCGGCGGAACCTTCCCGCTGACCGCCAAGGGCAGCGACGTCACGGGCGTCCCCGCGGCCCTCGCGATAGTGGGCCTCGCCGCGCTCGTCGCCGTCTTCGCCGTCCGCAGGGCCGGCCGGCTCCTCGTCGCCGCGCTGCTCGCCCTGTCCGGCGCGGGCATCGTGGCCGCCGCTCTCGTGGCCGCCTCCGACAACTCCGCGCTGGACGAGAAGGCGGCCCAGGCGAGCGGCGACACCTCCGCCACCGTCGCCGCGCTCAGCCACACCGGCTGGCCCTACGTCGCGGCCGCCGGCGGCGCGCTGATCCTGCTGGCCGGCCTGCTCGCGCTGCGCTTCGGCAGCCGCTGGCCCGCGATGTCCGGCCGCTACGAGCGCGGCGCCGACCGCCCGCGCCGCACCGCCCGCCCGGTCGACCCCGAGCGCCCCGAGGAGCTCTGGAAGGCCCTGGACCGGGGCGAGGACCCGACCGGTTCCTGACCCCGGGCGGGATGTGGCGAACCAGACGCCACCCCCGCGTCCGGCGGACGCGCGCGTACGGGACAATGGACGCGAGCGTCCGGCTCGGTCAGCGACGGACGGGCTCGGAGCCGTACGTCAGTACGACGCTCCCCCTGGACACGTACACAGCAACGAGGAGCACAGACATGGCGGGCAGCAGCCACGGCCACGGTCACACCCCGGCCGCCTGGACCGGTGTCATCATTTCCTTCATCGGTTTCTGCGTGGCGGGTGCCTTCATGGTGATGGCCCAGCCCGTCGGTTTCTGGGCCGGCATGGTGCTCATCGCCGGCGGCGCGGTGGTCGGCGGCATCATGCGCGCCATGGGCCTCGGCCACAACCCCAAGCCGCTCAAGGTCGCCGGCGCCCCCGCCGCGACCCGCGAGCCGGCCGGCGTGGAGAGCTGACCGCGCACACGGCTTCCCCCGAGGGGCGGCCCGGCACCCGCACCGGGTGCGGGCCGCCCCTCGGCGTCTCCCGGCCCTCTTCGCGCACCGGCGCGCGGGGCACCGGATCGCAGGGGACAATGCTGGGGTGAACCCCGACACGTGCCCGGTCCCGTCCACGGTCGCACCACCGGCCCCCCGAGCCACGGTGTGGCGGCGGCTCGCCGTCCCCGCGGGGCTGCTCGCGGCCGTCGCCGGCGCCTTCGCGTACGTCGGGGCCGTCGACCCGGGGCAGCCGGGTCACTACCCCGTCTGCCCCCTGTACCGGCTCACCGGCCTGTACTGCCCCGGCTGCGGCGGGCTGCGCAGCGCGCACGCCTTCGTCCACGGCGACCTGCTCGCCGCCCTGCGGGACAACGCGCTGGGCGTGGCCGCCTACCTGGGCTTCGCCGTGCTGTGGACCGTATGGGTGGTCCGCGCGGTGCGGGGCCGGCCGTTCCGGCTGGAGCTGCGGCCGGCGCCGATGCGGGCGATCGGCGTGCTGCTGCTGGTGTTCACGCTTGTCCGGAACCTGCCGTCCGGTGGCTGGTTGCATCCTTGATCATCACCGGAACGTCCAGGTACTGGGACCGGCGTCCACCGGATGCGAGAGCCGGCCACACCTCCGGATACCATCGCAATGACCACGGGTTTCACGAGCTGAAGGAACCCGAAGGAACCACCGTCTGAAAGGGGGCCGCTCGCGTGAGTGTGCTCGACGAGATCATCGACGGCGTCCGTGCCGACCTCGCGGAGCGGCAGGCACGCGTCAGCCTCGACGAGCTCAAGGAGCGCGCGGCCAAGGCCCCCGCCGCGAAGGACGGGGTGGCCGCGCTCAAGGGCGACGGCGTCAAGGTGATCTGCGAGGTCAAGCGCTCCAGCCCCTCCAAGGGCGCGCTGGCGGCGATCGCCGACCCGGCCGGACTGGCCGCGGACTACGAGGCGGGCGGCGCGGCCGTCATCTCCGTCCTCACCGAACAGCGCCGCTTCGGCGGCTCGCTGGCGGACCTGGAGGCCGTCCGCGCACGCGTGGACATCCCCGTCCTGCGCAAGGACTTCATCGTCACGTCGTACCAGCTGTGGGAGGCACGCGCGTACGGCGCCGACCTCGCGCTGCTGATCGTGGCCGCCCTGGACCAGCCGGCCCTGGAGTCGCTGATCGAGCGCGCCGAGTCGATCGGGCTCACCCCGCTCGTCGAGGTGCACGACGAGGACGAGGTGGAGCGGGCCGTGGACGCGGGCGCCAAGGTCATCGGCGTCAACGCGCGCAACCTGAAGACGCTGGAGGTCGACCGCGGCACGTTCGAGCGGGTCGCGCCGGAGATCCCCGACCACCTCGTCAAGGTCGCCGAGTCCGGCGTCCGCGGCCCGCACGACCTGATCGCCTACGCCAACGCCGGCGCCGACGCCGTCCTGGTGGGCGAGTCCCTGGTCACCGGCCGCGACCCCAGGACCGCCGTCGCCGACCTGGTCGCCGCGGGCGAGCACCCCGCGCTGCGGCACGGCCGGAGCTGATCACGGTAGGCTGACCCCGATGAACCTCACCGTGACGACCGTGGACCGGCACGCGCGCCTGGCGCGCGGCTGCCGCCCCCGGGGCTGCCGCGCCCCGGCCCGGCGTGTCCACGGCCGCCGGGTGCGGTACGTCATCGGTGACGAGCCCGGTCAGGTGAACGGGCGTCGATGGCAGCGCCCCGTCAGGGGCGCGGGGCTCTGTCCGATGTGCGGCCACCGCCGCGCGGGCGCGAGCAACCACTGACGGCACGCGGCCGGCAGACGAACCCCCGCCCCCACGGCGAACAGTGTCTTTTCACGCACTCACCGTGAGGTATTCGCATGCCCAGCGATTTCTTCTTCCCTGACCCCACCGGCCAGGTGCCCAGCGCCGAGGGCTACTTCGGCGCGTTCGGCGGCAAGTTCATCCCGGAGGCCCTCGTCGCCGCCGTGGACGAGGTCGCCGTCGAGTACGACAAGGCCAAGCAGGACCCTGAGTTCGCCCGCGAACTCGACGACCTGCTGGTCCACTACACCGGCCGCCCGTCGGCGCTCACCGAGGTCCCCCGGTTCGCCGAGCACGCCGGCGGCGCCCGCGTCTTCCTCAAGCGCGAGGACCTCAACCACACCGGCTCCCACAAGATCAACAACGTGCTCGGCCAGGCCCTGCTCACCAAGCGGATGGGCAAGACGCGCGTCATCGCGGAGACCGGCGCCGGACAGCACGGCGTCGCCACCGCCACCGCCTGCGCGCTGTTCGGCCTCGACTGCACCATCTACATGGGCGAGGTCGACACCAGGCGGCAGGCCCTGAACGTGGCCCGGATGCGGATGCTCGGCGCCGAGGTCGTCGCCGTGAAGTCCGGCAGCCGCACCCTGAAGGACGCCATCAACGAGGCGTTCCGCGACTGGGTCGCCAACGTCGACCACACCCACTACCTGTTCGGGACCGTCGCCGGGCCCCACCCCTTCCCGGCCATGGTCCGCGACTTCCACCGCGTGATCGGCGTGGAGGCCCGCCGCCAGCTCCTGGAGCGCGCCGGCCGGCTGCCCGACGCCGCGATCGCCTGCGTCGGCGGCGGTTCCAACGCCATCGGCCTGTTCCACGCCTTCATCCCCGACGAGGGCGTGCGGCTCATCGGCTGCGAGCCCGCGGGGCACGGCATCGAGACCGGCGAGCACGCCGCCACCCTGACCGCGGGCGAACCGGGCATCCTGCACGGCTCCCGCTCCTACGTCCTGCAGGACGACGAGGGCCAGATCACCGAGCCGTACTCCATCTCGGCCGGTCTGGACTACCCGGGCATCGGCCCGGAGCACTCCTACCTGAAGGACACCGGCCGCGGCGAGTACCGCGCGGTCACCGACGACGCGGCCATGCAGGCCCTGCGCCTGCTGTCCCGCACCGAGGGCATCATCCCGGCCATCGAGAGCGCCCACGCCCTCGCCGGCGCCCTGGACGTCGGCAGGGAGCTGGGCCCGGACGGGCTGATCGTCGTCAACCTGTCCGGCCGCGGAGACAAGGACATGGACACCGCCGCCCGCTACTTCGGCCTGTACGACACCGACGCCGAGGTGGCCGCCGACGAGACCGCCACCGCCGAGATCGAGGGGGACGCCAAGTGAGCGGGAACATCCGGCTGCTGACGGACACGCTCGCGGGCGCGAAGGCCGAGGGCCGGTCCGCGCTCATCGCCTACCTCCCGGCCGGGTTCCCGACCGTGGACGGCGGCATCGAGGCGATCAAGGCCGTCTTCGACGGCGGTGCGGACGTCGTGGAGGTCGGTCTGCCGCACAGCGACCCCGTCCTCGACGGCCCGGTCATCCAGACCGCCGACGACATCGCCCTGCGCGGCGGCGTCAGGATCGCCGACGTCATGCGCACGGTCCGCGAGGCCTGCGACGCGACCGGCAAGCCGGTGCTCGTCATGACGTACTGGAACCCCATCGACCGCTACGGCGTCGAGCGGTTCACCGCCGAGCTGGCCGAGGCGGGCGGCGCGGGCTGCATCCTGCCCGACCTGCCGGTGCAGGAGTCGGCGCTGTGGCGGGAGCACGCCGAGAAGCACGGTCTGGCGACCGTCTTCGTCGTGGCGCCGAGCAGCAAGGACGAGCGGCTCGCCCAGATCACCGCGGCGGGCAGCGGCTTCGTCTACGCCGCCTCGCTGATGGGCGTCACCGGCACCCGGGAATCCGTCGGCGCGCAGGCCCAGAACCTGGTCGAGCGCACCCGCGCCACCGGCACCGGGCTGCCCGTCTGCGTCGGCCTCGGCGTCTCCAACGGAGCTCAGGCCGCCGAGGTCGCCGGCTTCGCCGACGGCGTGATCGTCGGCTCGGCCTTCGTGAAGCGGATGCTGGACGCCCCCGACCACGCGGCCGGGATCGAGGCGGTCCGCGAGCTGGCCGGAGAGCTGGCCAAGGGCGTGCGCGGACAGGCGTAACCGCAGGTCACTTTCGCCGGCGGGTCACTTTCCGTATCAGAACACCCCTGTCGGATCACCCGGTCACTCGAACGGGTGGACCTGGGACCGGGGAGGCGCGCTGTGCCTCCCCGGTTCGTTCTGGGGGTGTGAGCGAGAAGAACCATGAGGGAAAGCGCGCGGCCCGGGAGCGGCTGGCGGTCGAGCGCGAGAAGCAGAAGGCGGCGGAGAAGCGCCGGCGCACGCTGATCGTGGGCGCGAGCGTCGTCTGCGTCCTGGGCCTCGCGGCGGTCATCGGCGTCGTCGCCGCGAACGCCGGCAAGGACAAGGGCGGTGAGAAGGCGGCAGGTCCGGTCGTGGCGCCCTCGGGAGCGCAGGGCAAGGACAGTCTCGCGATCCCGGTCGGCAAGGACGCCGCGAAGTCCACGCTCACCGTCTGGGAGGACGTCCGCTGCCCGGCCTGCCAGGCCTTCGAGACCGCCTACCGCCCCACGCTCCACGAACTGGCCGACTCCGGCAAGCTCAGAATCGAGTACCACCTGGTCCGGCTGATCGACGGCAATCTCGGTGGCACCGGCTCCCTGCGCGGGGCCAACGCCGCGGCCTGCGCCCAGGACGCCGGAAAGTTCCGCGACTACCACGACGTGCTGTACGCGAACCAGCCCAAGGAGACCGACGACGCGTTCAGCAGCAACGACAAACTCGTCGAGCTGGCCGGCAAGGTCACCGGCCTGGACACGCCCGCCTTCCGAAAGTGCGTCGAGGACGGCACCCACGACAGCTGGGTGGAGAAGTCGCACAAGGCGTTCCAGTCCGGCGGCTTCACCGGCACGCCCGCGGTCCTGCTCAACGGCAAGAACATCTACCAGGACCAGACGATGACCCCGGCCAAGCTCAAGCAGATGGTGGAGGCGGCCGACCGCGGTTGAGGACCTTCCTCCCGGGGTCCTTTTCGGGGCCCGTTCCCACGCCCCCGTTATCCACCCGTAGCCGGGCTGCTTGCCGTCACCACGGCCCGGCACGGTAGCGTCGGACCTGCCATGGAACTTGCCTACATTCCCAGCCCGTCGCGCGGGGTGCTGTATCTCGGCCCCATCCCGCTGCGCGGCTACGCCTTCTGCATCATCATCGGCGTCTTCGTCGCCGTCTGGCTCGGCAACAAGCGCTGGATCGCCCGCGGCGGGCGGGCCGGGACGGTCGCCGACATCGCGGTCTGGGCTGTGCCGTTCGGCCTGGTCGGCGGCCGGCTGTACCACGTGATCACGGACTACGAGCTGTACTTCAGCCCCGGCCGTGACTGGGTGGACGCCTTCAAGGTGTGGCAGGGCGGCCTGGGCATCTGGGGCGCGATCGCGCTCGGCGCGCTCGGCGCGTGGATCGGCGCGCGCCGCCGCGGCATCCCGATGCCGGCGTACGCGGACGCCGTCGCCCCCGGCATCGCGCTCGCGCAGGCCATCGGCCGCTGGGGAAACTGGTTCAACCAGGAGCTGTACGGCCGCGAGACGCACGTTCCCTGGGCGCTGCACATCACCTCCTCCGAGGGCGGCCGGGTGCCGGGCTACTACCACCCGACCTTCCTGTACGAGTCCCTGTGGTGCATCGGCGTGGCCCTGCTGGTGATCTGGGCCGACCGCCGCTTCTCGCTGGGGCACGGCCGGGCCTTCGCCCTGTACGTCGCCGCGTACTGCGTGGGCCGCGGCTGGATCGAGTACATGCGCGTGGACGACGCCCACCACATCCTGGGCCTCCGTCTGAACGACTGGACCGCGATGCTCGTGTTCCTCGCGGCGGTGGCGTACATCGTGGTGTCGTCGAAGAAGCGGCCGGGCAGGGAGGCCGTGGTGGAACCGGAGGCGGTCGCCGAGGCCGCCGGTGAGACGCCGGACGCCGCCGAGGCGGAGGACAAGCCGGAGCAGAAGGCGGAGGCCGAAGCGGAGGAGAGCAAGGCCGAGCCGGAGGCCGTGGAGCAGGCGGAGCCGGTGGAGGCGAAGGACGAGCCCGAGTCGGCGACGAAGAAGAGCTGACCACCCGCCGTACGACACCGAGGGCGCCTGGATCTTCCGGGCGCCCTCGGCGTGTGCGGGGCCGGCCGGAAGACGGTCACCGTCTGTGGGCCAGGGACAGGGTGCGCCGGGCCGTCGTCACCACGGCCGCGTCGATGAAGCGGCCGTCCGGCAGAGCCTGGGCGCCCGGCTGCGCCGCCGCTGCCTTGACGACCGTCTCGGCGTGTTCGATCTCCGCCGGGGTGGGCAGATAGGCCCGCTCGATCACCGGGAGCTGGCGGGGGTGGATCGCGGCGCGGCCCAGGAAGCCGAGGGCGCGGCCGTGGGCGCAGGACGCGGCGAGGCCGTCCAGGTCCCGGATGTCGGGGTGGACCGACTGCGGCGGCGGGGCGAGGCCGGCCGCGCGGGCGGCGACGATCACCCGGGACCGCGGCCAGTCGAGACCCGCGTCGGCCCGTACGCCCAGGTCGGCGCGGAGATCGGCCTCGCCGAGGGCGATGCCCCGCAGCGCGGGGTGCGCGGAGGCGATCGCGTACGCGCGCTCGATGCCGAGGGCCGTCTCCAGCAGGGCGTACAGCGGCACCGGGGTGGCGGCGGCGACCCGCAGGATCTCGGCCGGGCCCGTCACGTTCGGCAGCCGCAGGCCGGACAGGCCCGGCAGCCCCGCCAGCGCGCCCAGGTCGGCGGCCGCCCAGGGGCTGTCGAGGGAGTTGACGCGGACGTGCACCGGCACCGGCTGGGGGTCGGCGAGGCGCTCGGCGGTGGCGGCACGGGCGTACTCCTTGCGGTCCGGGGCGACCGCGTCCTCCAGGTCGATCACCACCACGTCGGCGCCCGCGGCCAGCGCCTTGGCCACCACGGGCGGGCGGTCGCCGGGGACGTAGAGCCAGGTCAGCGGGTGCGGTGTCACAGGGCGCCCTCCTCGCGCAGGGTGTGCAGCTCGGCCGGGGTGAGACCCAGCTCGGTGAGGACCGCGTCGGTGTCGGCGCCGTGCGGGCGGCCGGCCCAGCGGATCGCGCCGGGCGTGGCGGAGAGCCGGAAGAGGACGTTCTGCATGCGCAGCGGGCCCAGTTCCGGGTCGTCGACGGTGGTGACCGTGCCCAGCGCCTGGTACTGGGGGTCGGCCAGCACGTCCCGGACGTCCTGGACCGGGGCCACCGCCGCCTCCGCCTTCTCGAACGCCGCGAGCACCTCGGCGCGGGTGCGGGCGGCGATCCACGAGCCGACCGCCTCGTCCAGTTCACCGGCGTGGGCGGCCCGGTCCGCGCCGGTGGCGAACCACGGCTGCTCCGCCAGTTCGGGGCGGCCCACCAGCCGCACCACCCGCTCCGCGACCGAGTGCGCGGAGGTGGAGACCGCGACCCAGTGGCCGTCGGCGGTGCGGTAGGTGTTGCGCGGGGCGTTGTTCACGGAGCGGTTGCCGGTGCGCGGCTGGACGTGACCGAGCTGGTCGTACCAGGTGAGCTGGGGGCCGAGGACCGACAGGATCGGCTCGATGATGGCCGTGTCCACGACCTGCCCGGCGCCGGTGCGCTCCCGCGCGGCCAGCGCGGTGAGCACGGCGCAGGCGGTCGCGAGACCGGCGACGGAGTCCGCCAGCCCGAAGGGCGGCAGCGTGGGCGGCGCGTCCGGCTCGCCGGTGATCGCGGCGAAGCCGCTCAGCGCCTCGGCGAGGGTGCCGAATCCGGGCCGGTGCGCGTACGGGCCGAACTGGCCGAAGGCCGTCACCCGGGCGAGGACCAGCCGGGGGTTGACGGCCGACAGCTCCTGCCAGCCCAGCGCCCACTTCTCCAGGGTCCCCGGGCGGAAGTTCTCGACCACCACGTCGGCGGTGGCGGCGAGCCGCAGCAGCACGGCCCGGCCGCCGGGCGTGGACAGGTCCAGGGTGATGGTCCGCTTGTTGCGGCCCAGTACCTTCCACCACAGGCCGACGCCGTGCTTGGCCGGGCCGTGCCCGCGGGAGGGGTCGGGCCTGCGCGGATGCTCCACCTTGATCACGTCGGCGCCGAAGTCGCCGAGCAGGGTGGCGGCCAGCGGACCCGCGAACAGCGTCGCCAGGTCCAGCACCCGCACACCGGCGAGCGGCGGGGTCGTCGTGCTCATGCGGTGCACAGGGCGTCGATCTCCGGACGGTACGGCATCGACACCGACGCCCCGGCCCGCTGGACGGAGATCGCCGCGGCGGCCGCCGCCCAGGACAGCGCCTCCCGCACCGGCTTCTCCTCGGCCAGGGCCACCGCGAGCGCGCCCACGAAGGTGTCCCCGGCGCCGGTGGAGTCGACGGCGGTCACCCGCGGCGCCGGGACCACCAGCGGCTCGGCGCCCCGGGCCAGATACAGACAGCCGGTCGCGCCCAGGGTGACGACGACCTCGGGCACCTGCCGCAGCAGGTCGGCGGCGGCCTCACGCGGGTCGGTGCGGCCGGTGAGGGTCAGCGCCTCGTACTCGTTGGGCACCAACAGGTCGGTGACGGCGAGGAGTTCGGGCGGCAGCGGTTGCGCCGGGGACGGGGTGAGCACCGTACGGACCCCGTGCCGGCGGGCCGCCTCGGCGCCCAGCACGACCGCGCGCAGCGGGATCTCCAGTTGGAGCAGCAGGGCGTCGGCGGAGGCGATCACGCCCTCGTCGCCGGGCGAGAGATGGTCGACGGTGCCGTTCGCACCGGGGATGACCACGATCGAGTTGGCGCCCTCGTCGTCCACCACGATGTGCGCGGTGCCGGACGGGCCCTCGACCGTGCGCAGGGAGTCGGTGTCCACACCGGAGTGTTCGAGGGTGTCGCGCAGCCGCAGGCCGAAGGCGTCGTTGCCGACCGCGCCGATCATCGAGACGGTGGCGCCGGCGCGGGCCGCGGCGATCGCCTGGTTGGCGCCCTTGCCGCCGGGGATCGTGCGGAACTCCCGTCCCGTCACGGTCTCGCCGCGCTGCGGGGCCTTCGCGACGTAGGTGACGAGGTCCATGTTGGTACTGCCGAGGACGACGATGTGGGTCATGAGCGGATCGCCTCCCAGTGGGCTGCCTGGTGGGTGAGGTGGGCGAGGGTGTCGAAGCCGGTGCCGTCGAAGTCGGCGACGGTGGTGGCGAGCCGGTTCTTCAGCGGGGCGCGCCAGCGCTCGGGGAGGGCGGCGGGGTCGCGCGCGAGCAGCCCGGCGACGCTTCCGGCCGTGGCGCCGGTGGAGTCCGTGTCCCAGCCGCCCGACACGGCGCGGCAGACGGAGCCGGTGAAGTCGCCGTCGGCGTGGGTGAGGGCTGCGGCGAGCAGGGCGGTGTTGGGGATGGCGTGGACCCAGTGGTGGGCGGGGGAGTAGCGGGCGTGCAGCCGGTCCACGACCTCGTCGAAGTCCTCGTGGGCCGTGGCCAGTCCGACGGCGTGGTCGATCGCCCGCGCGAGCCGGGAGCGGGGCGGGACCACCGTGCGGCCGGTGCGCAGACAGGCGTGGACGTCCTGCTCGCCGGTGGCGGCCGCGGCGATGACGGCGGCGGTGAACATCGCCGCGTACACGCCGTTGGCGGTGTGGGTGAGGGCCGCGTCCCGGTGCGCCTGCTCCGCAGCGGCGGCCGGGTCGCCGGGGTTGGTCCAGCCGTGCACGTCGGCGCGGATCAGGGCGCCGATCCACTCGCGGAAGGGGTTGCGGTGGCGGGCCGTGTGCGGGGGTTCGATGCCGGTGAGCAGGTTGCGGTACGCGATGCGCTCGGCGGTGAAGGCGCGGCCGGGCGGGAGTTCGTCCAGCCAGAGCCGGGCGACGTCGGCGGTGGTGAACGTCCTTCCGTGGCGCCGCAGGAGCAGCAGATTGAGCAGGGGGTAGTCGAGGTCGTCGTCCTGCGGCATGCCGTCGATGTTCTCGGCGAGCGAGGTGGCGGCCGAGCGCCGGTTCCAGGGGTACTCGGCGAGCAGTCCGTCCGGGACGCCGCGTGCCGTGAAGTACGCGGTGAGGGGCCAGTTGCCGGCGGCGCGGGCGAGGGCGCGGATGCCGTCGAGGGGGAGCTTCTCGACGGGTTTGCCGAGGAGGCACCCGATGGCCCGGCCCAGCCAGGCGGCTTCGAGGGCGGCCGGCGCGGGCGCCGCACCGCCCGTCCGCGCAGGGGGCGCCGGCCAGTGAGGGCACAGGGACCTGATGCGGGCCAGGTCCGTCGGCTCGTCCTCCGACAACGCGCTGGGCAGGTCGGCCAGTTCGTCCAGCAGGTCCTCCGCCAGCAGCCGCAGGTAGCGGGACACGCCGTGCGGGGAAGCGCCCGCGCGGAGCGGCGCGTCCGGGCCGCCCGCCGCCCGCCAGCGCGCCTCGATCCGGGACGGCTCGCGCCCGTCCAGCCGGGCCTGGCGGATCTCGTGGCCGAGCAGGTCCTCCGGCTGGACCCAGGTCAGTCGGAGCATGCGGCGCCCCCGAGGTCCGCGAACGCCCGCTCGTGCGCGCGCCGCCGGTCCACGTCCCGCCGGAAGACCTCCCGCGTGACCTCGGCGAGCGTGCGGGCCGGCTCCCACAGGTCCAGCCGGCTGGCCTCCGCCACCGTCTTCGCCCAGTCCTCGGGGACCGGCGAGCCCAGGGCGCCGGCCAGCGCACCGGCCATCGTCGCGATCGAGTCGCAGTCGCGGCCGTAGTTGACCGCGCCGAGCACGGCGTGCCGGTAGTCGCCGCCGGAGACCACCAGCATGCCCAGCGCGACGGGGAGTTCCTCGATCGCGTGGAGCCGGGAGGGGCGGCGGGCGCCGAGGGAGGGCGCGCGGTAGTCGGGGCCGACGGTGTCGTACGGGGCGACCGCCGCGCGCAGCGGCCGCAGCGCCGACTCGAAGTCCCGGTGCCCCGCGGCCACTTCGCAGACCTTCTCGATCGCCTCACGGGTGCCGTCCTTCGCCAGGGACAGGCACGCGGCGACGACCGAGTCCGGGGTCGCGCCCGGCGCCGCGGCGGCGGCGACGGCCGCGGCCAGGACACCGGCCGCCTCACGGCCGTACGACGACTGGTGCGCGCCGGCGACGTCCAGCGCCTCGGCGTAGGCGGCGGCCGGGTTGGCCGCGTTGACCAGGCCGACGGGGGCCATGTACATCGCCGCGCCGCAGTTGACGATGTTGCCGGTGCCCGCCTCCCGGGGGTCCGCGTGACCGTAGGCGAGCCGGGCCACCAGCCACTTCTCGGCGAGGAAGAGGCGGTGCAGCGGCAGGGTCTCGGTCTCCAGCTCCGGGATCCAGCGCGGGTTCGTCATCAGGTCCGGCACCAGATGGTCGGCGACGGCGTACGCGTCGAGGTGGTCGCGGACGCGGGCGTACACCCGGACCAGGGCGTGGGTCATCAGGGTGTCGTCGGTGACGTGGCCGTCGCCCTTGTGGTACGGGGCGAGGGGGCGGGCGGTGCGCCAGGCCTCGCCGTGCCAGGGGCCGACGACGCCGTGGACGCGCCCGCCGTGGCGCTCGGTGATCTGGTCGGGGGAGTACCCCTCGACGGGGCCGCCGAGGGCGTCGCCGACGGCGGCCCCGACGAGGGCGCCGGTGATCCGTTCGTCGAGACCGGGCGAGGACGGCCGACCGCGCTCTTCTTCGGGCGGTTGGGGCGCTTTGGGCATCATGCCCCGAATCATCCTCCTGGCTGGGCCGGTTGCGCGGCTTCCAGGAGCCCGGCGAGTTCCACCAGGTCGGTGCCGGTGAGGCGGGGCAGGACGCAGCCAGAGAGGGTGCGGCAGGCGTCCCGCCAGGTCTCCGGGATCGCCGCGGCGCCGCCGAGGGCTCCGGTGAGGGCGCCCGCGAGGGCGGGGGCGGAGTCGGCGACCCGGGACAGGCAGGCGGCGGCCGGGACGGCGTCGGCGATCCGGCCGCCTGCCGCGGTGGCCAGGGCGAGGGCGACCGGGACGGTCTCGGCGGCGGCGACGCCGTAGCTGTAGACGTGGTCGACGATCTGGTGCTCCAGGAGCGGCACCAGGGCGAAGGCGGGCATGCGGTCCTCGGCGAGGGCCAGCGCGTGGCGGGCGTTGCGCCCGATCTCCGTGCCGGCCGGCAACTCGGCGAGCGCCGCGGCCACGCAGGTGTCCAGGCCGGTGCCGGTGAGGGCCAGCGAGAGGGCCGCGGCCATGGCGCGGGCGCCGTGCACGCCGTCGCCGTCCTGGGTGTAGCGGGCGTCGAACTCGGCGAGCGCGGCAGCGCGTTCGGGGTCCCCGGGGTGGGCGACGGCGAGCACGCAGGCGCGGACGCAGGCGGCGTCGTCGAAATAGTGCGGGTTGTCGTGGCCGGTGGCGGGCGGCCGCAGCCCGGCGGCGAGGTTGCCGAGACCGGCGCGCACGGAGATGCGGGCGCGCAGGGGCAGGACGGCGGACTCCACCTCAGGGGCGCGGTCCGCGGCGGCGGCCAGCTCCGCGGCCACGGCGGTCCAGGTCAGGTCGATGGCGGCGCGGGTACGGCGCTCCCGGCTGAGGTCGCCGAGGGCCTCGTCGTCTCCGGCCCGCAGCACCGCCTCCGCGGCGAACGCCGCCCACTCGGCGTCGTCGGAGGGACCGAGACGTAGGGGCTCGGGGGGCTGGTTGAGGGCGATCGGCACCGGGAGGGTGGTGGTGGCGTTCTGCTCCGCGAAGGTGTCCAGTTCGCGGGTGAGGCGCCGGGTCCACTCGGGCATACGGGCGGCCCGGTGCCGCGCGGCTGGCCAGCCGGCGGCGTCGCCCACGGCGAGGCCGAGCAGAAGCCCTTCGATACGACGCGCTGTCATGACTGCCCCTCACCCTCCGGGTGCCCCCCGTTCCCGGCCCCAACCAGCGGCCCGCGCCCCCGCCCACCGGCTCGCGACGCGGGCTCGGCGGGGTGCGGTGCGGGGGTTAGGGGCGGGGGCGGCTCGGCGGGTTCGGGGGCGGTGGTGAGGGGTGGGGGCGGCTCGGCGGGGTTGGGGGCGGTGGTGAAGGGCGGCGGCTGGGTGGGCGCGGAGGCGGCGGTGAGGGACGAGGGCTGGGCGGGTTCGGAGGGGGCGGTAGGGAGCGGGGGCGGCTCGGCGGGTTGGGAGGCGGCGGTGAGGGGCATGCCGGCCCGCGCCCCGTCTGGTAGCACGGCATCTGGGCCGACCGGCGAGGCCTCTCTGCCGTCCGGCGGGCGGGCCGGCGCTACGGCCCCCACCCTCTTGGGCAGCCCCATACCCTCTGGCAGCACCGCCGCTTTCGACAGCACCGTCTCCTCCGGCAGTAGCGCACCCTGCGGCAGCACCGCCCCTTCAGGCAGCTGCGCGACTTCGACCGGCACCACCGCGTCCGCCGGCACGTCTCCCTTCGCCAGAGCCACCCCCTCCGCAGGTGTCACCACCTCTGCCAGAGCCACGCCGTCCGCAGGTGTCACCACCTCTGCCGGAGCCACGCCGTCCGCAGGTGTCACCGCCTCTGCCAGAGCCACGCCGTCCGCAGGTGTCACCGCCTCTGCCGGAGCCACGCCGTCCGCAGGTGTCACCGCCTCTGCCAGAGCCACGCCGTCCGCAGGTGTCACCGCCTCTGCCAGAGCCACCCCCTCCGCAGGCACGACTCCCTCTGCCAGAGCCACCCCCTCCGCAGGCACGACTCCCTCTGCCAGAGCCACCCCCTCCGCAGGCACGACTCCCTCTGCCAGAGCCGCACCCTCCGCCGGCATCACCGCCTCGGCCGGCGCCACCTCCCCAGGCAGCACCGCCCGCAGCACCACCCTCGCGCCCCGCACCACCCCCGCGCCCCGCGCCTCATCCCCGCCCGGTACCGGCAGATCCCGCGCCTCGCCCCCGCCCGGTACCAGCAGGTCCGCCACGTCCAGGACGTGGTGGCCTGCCATGGAGGGCAGGCAGCGGCCGCGGGCCGGGCCGATCGCCGCGGCCCAGGGGGCCGGGATCGCGGCGGTCCCCTGCGCCGCTCCGGCGAGGGCGCCGGCCACCGCCGCCGTCGTGTCGGCGTCGCGGCCCATGTTGACGGCGGTCAGCACCGCCTCCCCGAAGTCGCCGTCGGCCGCCGCGTACGCGCCGAAGGCGAGGGCGACCGCCTCGGGGGCCAGGTCGGTCCAGGGGTAGCCGCCGATGACGACGGTGGAGCGGAGGGCGCGTTCGCCGCGGTGGGAGACGGCCACCGCGCGCCGCAGGGAGCGGGCCGTCCAGGAGTCGTCGGGGATCACCGCCAGCGCGGCGGCGATGACCACCGCCACCGGGGCGCCGGTCATCGCCGTGGCCACCCCCGCGGCGACGGCCTGGCCGCCGTAGATGCCCTCGCCCTCGTGGCTGACCGAGCCGTCGATCGCCACCAGGCGGGCCGCTTCGGCGGGGCGGCCGGCGGCGAAGACGCCGAAGGGCGCCGCCCGCATCGCCAGGCCGTCGCTCCAGGCGTGGCGGTGCTGGGCCGAGACGGGGGCGGCGAGGCCGCGGCGCAGGTTCTCCAGCGTGCCGCGTTCGCTGAACCCCGCGCCCCGGAAGGGGCCCTCGGCGCGGCCGGCGATCCACTCGTGCCAGGCCGCCTCCGCCTGCGCGGCGGTCAGCGCCGAGCCGTGCCGGGCCAGCAGCAGACCCGAGAAGATCGCGTACTCGGTGTCGTCCGTGCCGCAGGGGCTGTCGGTCACGTACCCGGTGATCCGGCCCCAGCGGGCGCGGATCTCGGACGGCCTGAGGTTCTCCGCGGGCGCCCCGAGCGCGTCCCCGACGGCCAGGCCGAGCAGCGCGCCGCGGGCCCTGTCCCGGAGCCCGGCGGCGCCGTCGGGCGCCGATGCCGGGGGAGTGCGGACGATCGATGCCATGGGCGGCCTCCTTCGGCGGGACCACGGACGCGGCGGGGCGGCGAAGACGCTCTGCGCATGTGTGCCACGTGCCGCCGCCGCGCGTGCCTCCACCGGCCCCGCGTCACCCGCTTGGCATCTGAGCAAGATCACGCACGGATGAGCAAATAGGCGGTCGTTTCTGGTAAAGGTGCAGGTTAGCCCAGCCTTTCCTTGCTGGCGGCGCCACGGAAACCGGCGTAGGTTCTGTGGTGTCGAAAAGTAGAACTCGTCCAAAGTTAGCTTTGGCTAAGCTATCCGGGGGGCCCGCATGGCCGTCATCGAAACGCAGGCCGCGCTCCACGAGGCGCACCGCGACAACCACACGCACCGCGATGTCAACGGCGGCTGGCTGCGCCCCGCCGTCTTCGGCGCCATGGACGGCCTCGTCTCCAACCTCGCTCTGATGACCGGTGTCGCCGGCGGCTCCGTGAGCCAGCAGACCATCGTCATCACCGGGCTCGCCGGGCTGGCCGCCGGCGCCTTCTCCATGGCGGCCGGCGAGTACACCTCCGTCGCCTCCCAGCGCGAGCTGGTCGAGGCCGAGCTCGACGTCGAGCGCCGTGAGCTGCGCAAGCACCCGCAGGACGAGGAGAACGAACTCGCCGAACTGTACGTCTCGCGCGGGGTGGAGCCCGAGCTGGCCCGGCAGGTCGCCCGGCAGCTGTCCAGGGACCCCGAGCAGGCCCTGGAGATCCATGCCCGCGAGGAGCTGGGCATCGACCCCGGGGATCTGCCCTCGCCGCTGGTCGCCGCCGTGTCCTCCTTCGGCTCCTTCGCCCTCGGCGCCCTGCTGCCCGTCCTGCCGTTCCTGCTCGGCGCGACCGCGCTGTGGCCCACCGTGCTGCTCGCCCTCGCCGGGCTCTTCGGCTGCGGCGCCGTGGTGGCCAAGGTGACCGCGCGCACCTGGTGGTACAGCGGTCTGCGGCAGCTCGCGCTGGGCGGCGCCGCGGCCGGTGTGACGTACGCCCTGGGCAGCCTGTTCGGTACGGCCGTAGGATAGCCGCGCTGGTACTTATGCGTTGGGCCGCATATGTACCCGCCAAAGTCCCGTTACTCGTGGGTTTCGACCGCGTGACCACCGGGCATGAGCCGTAAGCGCTGCGGGCAACGACGCCCGTCGCACCCCCGCGGGATGAGTGGAAGCCGCTCCTCCTGCCCCCTCGGGCCGCCGGACGCCGATCCGACCGATCTCGTCCGTACGGTCCCCTCTCGCCTCCGCCGCCACGGCGCGGCATCCCGGGCCGCCACGCGCGGCACCCACCGCCTTCGCGCGGTGACCGCCGCCCCGTGCGGCACCTCCGCCACGGACCCCGTGGCGTCCGCATGCTGGAACGGAGTATCCGGTTCCCGAGAACCGTTCCATCATGTAACCTGCACGAAATTTCGAGATCACGCCTTTTGTGCGGCGATCTCACGCAGAGGGCCAACGTCGTCCCTCGGCACCTGCCACATGCCACATGACGACGACGGGAGAGCCGATGCGTACGCCGCGCCAGCCGTCCCAGCACTCCGAGAACGGCCAGAACTGGTCGTTCATGGATGCTCGCCCTGCTGCGCAGGGTATGTACGACCCCCGCAACGAACACGACGCGTGCGGCGTCGGTTTCGTCGCCACCCTCACCGGCGAGGCGTCCCACACCCTGGTCGAGCAGGCGCTCACCGTGCTGCGCAACCTCGAGCACCGCGGCGCCACCGGCTCCGAGCCGGACTCGGGTGACGGCGCCGGCCTGCTCTCCCAGGTGCCCGACGCGTTCCTGCGCGAGGTGGCCGGATTCGAGCTGCCCGCCGCCGGCTCCTACGCCGTCGGCATCGCCTTCCTGCCCACCGAGGGCACCGAGGACGCCGTCTCGAAGATCGAGACGATCGCCGCCGAGGAGGAGCTGACCGTCCTCGGCTGGCGCGAGGTGCCGGTCGCGCCCGAGCTGCTCGGCGCCACCGCCCGCTCCACCATGCCGTCCTTCCGGCAGATCTTCGTCGCCGACGGCGCCAGCGAGGGCATCGCGCTGGACCGCAAGGCGTTCGTGCTGCGCAAGCGCGCCGAGCGCGAGGTGGGCGTCTACTTCCCGTCGCTGTCCGCGCGCACCCTCGTCTACAAGGGCATGCTGACCACCGGCCAGCTGGAGCCCTTCTTCCCGGACCTGTCCGACCGCCGCTTCGCGTCCGCGATCGCGCTCGTGCACTCCCGGTTCTCCACGAACACCTTCCCGTCGTGGCCGCTCGCCCACCCGTACCGCTTCGTCGCGCACAACGGCGAGATCAACACCGTCCAGGGCAACCGCAACTGGATGCGCGCCCGCGAGTCGCAGCTGGCCTCCGACCTGTTCGGCGGCAAGGAGAAGCTGGAGCGGATCTTCCCGGTCTGCACCCCGGGCGCCTCCGACTCCGCCTCCTTCGACGAGGTGCTGGAGCTGCTGCACCTCGGCGGCCGCTCCCTGCCGCACTCGGTGCTGATGATGATCCCGGAGGCGTGGGAGAACCACGACTCCATGGACCCGGCCCGGCGCGCCTTCTACAACTTCCACTCCACGATGATGGAGCCCTGGGACGGCCCGGCCTGCGTCTGCTTCACCGACGGCACCCAGGTCGGCGCCGTGCTCGACCGCAACGGCCTGCGCCCCGGCCGCTACTGGGTCACCGACGACGGCCTGGTCGTCCTCGGCTCCGAGGTCGGCGTCCTCGACATCGACCCGGCCAAGGTCGTCCGCAAGGGCCGCCTGCAGCCCGGCCGCATGTTCCTCGTCGACACCGCCGAGCACCGCATCATCGAGGACGACGAGATCAAGGCCTCCCTCGCCGCCGAGAAGCCGTACGCCGAGTGGCTGGAGGCCGGCGAGATCGAGCTCTCCGACCTGCCCGAGCGCGAGCACATCGTCCACACCCACGCCTCGGTCACCCGCCGCCAGCAGACCTTCGGCTACACCGAGGAGGAGCTGCGCGTCATCCTCGCCCCGATGGCCCGCACCGGCGCCGAACCGATCGGCTCCATGGGCACGGACTCGCCGATCGCGGCCCTGTCCGAGCGCCCGCGGCTGCTCTTCGACTACTTCACCCAGCTGTTCGCGCAGGTCACCAACCCGCCGCTGGACGCGATCCGCGAGGAGCTGGTCACCTCCCTGCGCAGCTCGCTGGGCCCGCAGGGCAACCTGCTGGAGCCCACCGCGGCCTCCTGCCGGTCCGTCGTGCTGCCCTTCCCGGTGATCGACAACGACGAGCTGGCCAAGCTCATCCACATCAACGCCGACGGCGACATGCCCGGCTTCAAGGCCGCGACCCTGTCCGGCCTGTACCGGGTGAGCGGCGGCGGCGAGGCGCTGGCCGCCCGCATCGAGGAGATCTGCGCCGAGGCCGACGCGGCCATCGACAACGGCGCCCGCCTGATCGTCCTGTCCGACCGCCACTCGGACGCAGAGCACGCGCCGATCCCGTCGCTGCTGCTCACCGCGGCCGTCCACCACCACCTCATCCGCACCAAGCAGCGCACCCACGTGGGCCTGCTGGTGGAGGCCGGCGACGTCCGCGAGGTCCACCACGTCGCCCTGCTCATCGGCTACGGCGCCGCCGCCGTCAACCCGTACCTGGCGATGGAGTCGGTGGAGGACCTGCTGCGGGCGGGCACCTTCATCAACGGCGTCGAGCCGGAGAAGGCCATCAAGAACCTGATCTACGCGCTCGGCAAGGGCGTGCTGAAGGTCATGTCGAAGATGGGCATCTCCACCGTCGCCTCCTACCGCGGCGCCCAGGTCTTCGAGGCCGTCGGCCTGGACGAGGCCTTCGTCGAGAAGTACTTCAACGGCACGACCACCAAGATCGGCGGCGTCGGCATCGACGTCATCGCCCGGGAGGTCGCCGCCCGGCACGCCAAGGCCTACCCGGCCTCCGGCATCGCCCCGGCGCACCGCGCGCTGGAGATCGGCGGCGAGTACCAGTGGCGCCGCGAGGGCGAGCCGCACCTGTTCGACCCGGAGACGGTCTTCCGCCTCCAGCACTCCACGCGCGCCGGCCGCTACGACATCTTCAAGAAGTACACCTCGCGGGTGAACGAGCAGTCCGAGCGCCTGATGACGCTGCGCGGCCTGTTCGGCTTCAAGTCCGACCGGGGGCCCATCCCGATCGAGGAGGTCGAGCCGGTCTCCGAGATCGTCAAGCGGTTCTCCACCGGCGCGATGTCGTACGGCTCCATCTCCAAGGAGGCGCACGAGACCCTCGCCATCGCCATGAACCAGCTGGGCGGCAAGTCCAACACCGGTGAGGGCGGCGAGGACCCGGAGCGCCTGTACGACCCGGCGCGCCGCTCGGCGATCAAGCAGGTGGCCTCCGGCCGCTTCGGCGTGACCTCGGAGTACCTGGTCAACGCGGACGACATCCAGATCAAGATGGCCCAGGGCGCCAAGCCCGGCGAGGGCGGCCAGCTGCCCGGCCACAAGGTGTACCCGTGGGTGGCGAAGACCCGGCACTCGACGCCGGGCGTGGGGCTCATCTCCCCGCCGCCGCACCACGACATCTACTCCATCGAGGACCTGGCCCAGCTGATCCACGACCTGAAGAACGCCAACCCGCAGGCGCGGATCCACGTCAAGCTGGTCTCCGAGGTCGGCGTCGGCACGGTCGCCGCGGGCGTGTCCAAGGCCCACGCGGACGTCGTGCTGATCTCCGGCCACGACGGCGGCACCGGCGCCTCCCCGCTCACCTCGCTCAAGCACGCCGGCGGCCCCTGGGAGCTCGGTCTGGCCGAGACCCAGCAGACGCTGCTGCTCAACGGCCTGCGCGACCGGATCGTCGTGCAGACCGACGGCCAGCTCAAGACCGGCCGCGACGTGGTCATCGCCGCGCTGCTCGGCGCCGAGGAGTTCGGTTTCGCGACCGCCCCGCTCGTCGTCTCCGGCTGCGTGATGATGCGCGTGTGCCACCTGGACACCTGCCCGGTCGGCATCGCCACCCAGAACCCGGTGCTGCGCGACCGCTTCGCCGGCAAGGCCGAGTACGTGGTCAACTTCTTCCGGTTCATCGCCGAGGAGGTCCGCGAGCTGCTGGCCGAGCTGGGCTTCCGCTCCATCGAGGAGGCCGTCGGCCACGCCGAGGTGCTGGACGTCGAGCGCGCGGTGGACCACTGGAAGGCGCAGGGCCTGGACCTGGAGCCGCTGTTCCACGTGCCCGAGCTGTCCGACGGCGCGGTGCGCCACCAGGTCGTCGCCCAGGACCACGGCCTGGAGAAGGCGCTGGACAACGAGCTGATCAAGCTCGCCGCCGACGCCCTGGCCGCGAACGACGCCACCGAGGCCCAGCCGGTGCGGGCCCAGGTCGCCATCCGCAACATCAACCGCACGGTCGGCACCATGCTCGGCCACGAGGTGACGAAGAAGTTCGGCGGCGCGGGCCTGCCCGACGACACCATCGACATCACCTTCACCGGCTCCGCCGGCCAGTCCTTCGGCGCCTTCCTGCCGCGCGGCGTCACGCTGCGCCTGGAGGGCGACGCCAACGACTACGTCGGCAAGGGCCTCTCCGGCGGCCGGATCATCGTCCGCCCGGACCGGGCGGCCGACCACCTCGCCGAGTACTCGGTCATCGCGGGCAACACCATCGGCTACGGCGCCACCGGCGGCGAGCTGTTCCTGCGCGGCCGTACCGGTGAGCGGTTCTGCGTGCGCAACTCCGGCGCGCTGGTGGTGTCCGAGGGCGTGGGCGACCACGGCTGCGAGTACATGACCGGCGGTCACGCGGTCGTCCTCGGCCCGACCGGCCGCAACTTCGCGGCGGGCATGTCCGGCGGCGTCGCCTACGTCATCGACCTCGACCGCGACAACGTCAACGCCGGCAACCTCGCGTCGGTCCAGGCGCTGGACGAGACCGACAAGCAGTGGCTGCACGACGTCGTGCGCCGCCACGCCGAGGAGACCGGTTCGACGGTCGCCGAGAAGCTGCTCGCCGACTGGGACACGGCAGCGGAGCGGTTCAGCAAGATCATCCCCAGCACCTACCAGGCAGTGCTCGCCGCCAAGGACGCCGCCGAGCGGGCCGGTCTCTCCGAGAACGAGACCCACGAGAAGATGATGGAGGCTGCGCTCCATGGCTGACCCCAAGGGCTTCCTGAACCACGGCCGCGAGGTCGCCAAGACCCGTCCCGTCGCCGAGCGCGTCAAGGACTGGAACGAGGTCTACGTCCCCGGCTCCCTGCTGCCGATCATCAGCAAGCAGGCCAGCCGGTGCATGGACTGCGGCATCCCGTTCTGCCACAACGGCTGTCCGCTGGGGAACCTGATCCCCGAGTGGAACGACTACGCCTACCGCGAGGACTGGTCGGCCGCCTCCGAGCGGCTGCACGCGACCAACAACTTCCCGGAGTTCACCGGTCGCCTCTGCCCGGCCCCCTGCGAGTCGGCGTGCGTGCTGGGCATCAACCAGCCGCCGGTGACCATCAAGAACGTCGAGGTCTCGATCATCGACAAGGCGTGGGAGACCGGTGACGTCGCCCCGCAGATCCCGGAGCGGCTGTCCGGCAAGACGGTCGCGGTGATCGGCTCGGGCCCGGCGGGTCTCGCCGCCGCCCAGCAGCTGACCCGGGCCGGCCACACGGTCGCCGTCTACGAGCGCGCGGACCGCATCGGAGGCCTCCTCCGGTACGGCATCCCCGAGTTCAAGATGGAGAAGCGGCACATCAACCGCCGTATCGAGCAGATGCGCGCGGAGGGCACCCGCTTCCGCACCGGCGTGGAGATCGGCCGCGACATCAACGCCCGCGACCTGAAGAAGCGCTACGACGCGATCGTGATCGCCGCCGGCGCCACCACGGCCCGTGATCTCCCCGTCCCCGGGCGGGAGCTGAAGGGCATCTACCAGGCGATGGAGTACCTGCCGCTGGCCAACAAGGTCCAGGAGGGCGACTACGTCACCGCTCCGATCTCGGCCGAGGGCAAGCACGTCGTCGTCATCGGCGGCGGCGACACCGGCGCGGACTGCGTGGGCACCGCCCACCGGCAGGGCGCGGCCTCCGTCACCCAGCTGGAGATCATGCCCCGGCCGAACGAGGAGCGGAACCCGGTCAGCCAGCCCTGGCCGACCTTCCCGATCCTCTACAAGGTCACCTCGGCCCACGAGGAGGGCGGTGAGCGGATCTACTCCGCCTCCACCACCCACTTCGAGGGCGACGAGGACGGCAACGTCCAGTGGCTGCACCTGACCGAGGTGGAGTTCGTCGACGGCAAGCTGACCCAGAAGCCGGGCACCGAGCGCAAGATCCCGGCCCAGCTGGTCACCCTCGCCATGGGCTTCACCGGCACCGACCGGGAGAACGGCCTGGTGGAGCAGTTCGGCCTGGAGCTCGACGAGCGCGGCAACATCGCCCGCGACGCCGACTTCCAGACCAACGTGCCGGGCGTGTTCGTCGCCGGCGACGCCGGCCGCGGCCAGTCCCTCATCGTGTGGGCGATCGCGGAGGGCCGCTCGGCCGCCCGCGGCGTCGACCGCTTCCTGACCGGCGCCAGCGACCTGCCGGCCCCGATCCGTCCGACCGACCGCGCCCTGGCGGTCTGACGGCACCCCGATAGACGTTCCCGTACAACGGCGTACGGAACACCGACGACGCCTGCCCTGTCCCCGACCGGACGCCTGGGCAGGCGTCGTTGCATGTCCGGGCAAGAGCGTCACTCGTACCAGACGCCGGAAAGCGGCCCCCGCTCGGTGACGGCCCGCACCCCGGACGGCAGCACGGCCCGGCCCAGATCGCCGCGGATGTGCTGGTAGAGCGTGGGCGTGGGCAGTCCGGCGGTCTGGATCCAGCCCCGCCCGTGCACATGCCCGGCCGCGATCAGCTCCTCCGCCTGCCCGGCCGGGGCCAGGTGCTCGTTGTACAGCTGGCTGATCGTCTGGTCGTCGTCGGCATAGGCGAAGCGGGCCGCGTAGGCGTACCGGTCGGCGTTCAGCCAGACGTACAGCACGACGGGCTTGTCCAGGACCGTGCGGAACCAGGCCGCGGACCGGTCGGCCAGCTCCTCGACGCCGCCGGCGGCCTCCAGCGCCCACCGGGAGGGCCGGTCGGTCAGGGTGAACAGCTGGTTGTGCAGACGGTCGCCGCGGACACGGTCGCCGTAGAAGTGCACGCCGACGTCGATCAGATGGAGCCGCGCCGCCGGATCGCTGAAGGACAGGCGGGCCACGAGCGAGTCCCAGTCGTCCGTCCGCAGCAGCTCACTGCCCACGCCGGTCCCGGCCTCGGCCCACCCGGTGGTGCGCTCGCGCAGCGCGGCGGCGAACGCCCGCTCCTCGTCGGTGAACTCGAACTCCTCGTCGTCTTCCGGTTCGATGGCGAACCAGGGATGCTCAGGCATGTCCGGAAGCGTACGGTCGTGTCACCGGTCGGGACACTTCTTTTCAGCCGGTCAGGCGGGCCGCTGCGGCGCGCTGCCGCTCGCTCATCACGGACAGGAAGCGGACGACGGTCCGCAGCTCGTCCGTGCTGAACTCCTCGCACGCCTCGACGACGTCGTGCCTCCAGTCCTCGAAGAACTCCGCGAGTTCGGCGATCTTGTCCTGGTTCAGCTCGACGAGCACCCGGCGCTTGTCGGTCGGGTGCCGGACGCGGTGGACGAAGCCCTTGGCCTCCAGCCGGTCGATCAGCCCCGTGACGGAGGCGGGGGCGAGTCCGGTCAGCTCGGCGAGGTCCTTCGCGGTGAGCGCGCCGTGCCGCTGGAGCAGGTCCAGGGTCTTCTCCTCCGTCGCGTTCAGGCCCTGCTTGGCGGCGATGGCCGAGTGGAACATGACCGTGACCCCGCTGTGGATCCGGCCCACCGTCATCAGCTGCTCCAGCGTCTCCGCCCTGGCCGCCTCGTCCCGCTTCTCGTCTGCCGTGGCCATGACCCCAGGCTAGCAAAAATTTCGTTCGGTCAAACTAAGGACTTGCGGAGGCGGTCCTGCCGGTGCAACTCTTTCGTTAGCTCGAACGAAATAAATCCGGTGGGACGCCGGATCCCGACCACCCAGGAGACCCCCGTGTCCGCAACGCTCACCGAACCCCCCGCCACCACGGCGGAACCGCACCCGCGGCGCTGGGCCGCCGCCGTCGTCATGATGATCGCGGCGCTCATGGACCTGCTCGACACCACGATCGTCAACGTGGCCGTCCCCTCCATCAGCCGCGACCTGCACGCCTCGCCCAGCGACCTGCAGTGGACCGTCTCCGCCTACCTGCTGGGCTTCGCCGCCGCCCTGATCGTCTCCGGCCACCTCGGCGACCGCGTCGGCCGCCGCCCGCTCTTCCTCACCGGCACCGCCGGCTTCGGACTGGCGAGCCTGGCCTGCGGGATCGCCCAGTCACCGGCGCAGCTGATCACCGCACGCGCGGTGCAGGGCGTGCTCGCGGCCGTGCTGGTGCCGCAGGTGATCGGCTCGTTCCGCACCCTCTTCCAGGGCAAGGAACGCGGTGCGGCCTTCGGGATGTACGGCGCCGTCGCCGGCTTCGCCTCCGCCGTCGGACTGCTGCTCGGCGGAGTCCTCACCGACGCCGACCTGTTCGGCTGGGGCTGGCGCTCGGTGTTCCTGGTGAACGTGCCGGTGGCCGCGGCGACCTTCGCCGCCGGATGGCTGCTGGTCCCGGCCACGCGCGAGCGGTCGGCGGGCCGGCCGGACGTCCTGGGCAGCCTGCTGCTCGCCGGCGGCCTGGTCGCGATCGTGCTGCCGCTGGTGCAGGGCCGGGAGAACGACTGGCCGCTGTGGGGCTGGATCTGCCTCGGCGCGGGCCTGCTGACCGTGGCGGGCCTCGGCGTGTACGAGGCCCGGCGGCACCGGCCCGGAACCGTGCCGCTGCTTCCCGCCCGTGCCTTCCGGCTCCCCGCGTTCTCCGTGGGCGTCCTCGTCCAGCTGCTGTTCTCCGTCGGCATGCAGGGTTTCTTCCTGGTCTTCGCCGTCTGGCTGCAGGCCGGCGAGCGGTACACGCCGATGCAGGCCGGGCTGGTGACCGTCGCCTTCTCGGCCGGCGGCTTCCTCACCGCGCCCGCCGCGGACGCCCTCGCCGTACGGTACGGGCGGCTGGTGCTCGGCGCCGGGGCGCTGATGATGGCGGGCGGCCTCGGCTGGGCCGGCGCGGTGATCGACGGCGCGCCCGCGGCGCACACCGGGGCCTGGCCGCTGGTGCCGGGACTCGTGATCGCCGGGGCCGGGCTCGGGTTCCTGGTGGTGCCGCTGGTGAACGTGGTGCTGTCCGCGGTGCCGGGGGAGCTGGCCGGCGGGGCGTCCGGGATCTTCTCCACAGCCCAGCAGTTCGGCGGCGCGGTGGGGGCCGCGGTGGTCGGCACCGTGTTCTTCGGGGCCGTGGGGAAGGGGATGACCGGGGCGCTGGCCGGCGCGATGCCGTGGGTCGTCGGGGCGTTCCTGGTGTGCGCGGGGCTGTGCGCGGCGCTTCCTCGCCGGGCGGTGTCCGAACAGCTCGGCTGACGTGCCCGCACACCCGGGGGCGAAGCCCCGGCCGCGGCGGCGTGCACCTAGGTGTCGCACTCCAGCACCGTCCGGCACAAGCCGCACCGCGCCCGTACCCGCCCCTTCACCGGCACCCGGATCCGCTGGTGGCAGGTCGGGCAGGGGAACGTCACGCGCAGCCGGCCCGCCGGGTCGGGGCTGAAGGCGTAGGGCGCCGTCGGCTGGACCCCGGACGCGTGCCGCCGGTCGTGGGCGTAGCGCCGCCGCCCCGCCCAGCCGGCCCCGGTCAGCGGCGGCTGCTGCCCGTCCCGGCGGGCGAGAGCCATCCCCTCGACGTACGCCTCGTACGCCTGCGGGCTGGTGAACCACACCGAGGGGTCCTCATGGAACAGCAGCGCCCGCTTGGCCAGGACGTACCCGAACTCCTCCGGGGTGAGATAGCCGAGCTTCTGCGAGGACACCCCGTCCTGCCGGAAGGCGTCCAGCAGCAGCCACCCCGCGCCCAGGTAGGTCGTCACCGTGTCCGTGAGGATCTCGTTCTCCGGCGTGCCGGGGAAGGAGAGGTCCAGCCGGTGCAGGTACACGTGCGCCACCTCGTGGGCCAGCGCCGCGCCGATGTCGCGGCGGTGGGTGCGGAAACGGTCGTTCAGTTCCACGAAGTACTCCGGCCCCGCGGCCAGTTCGACGTTCGCCGCGTGGGTCATCTCCCGGAAGCCGACGATCAGCCGCGCGTCCGGGAGCCGGAAGTGCCGCACGATCTCGCGGGCCACCCGCTGCGCGCCCAGATGCAGGTCGTCGGTGTCGCAGAAGGCCACGTCGGCGGGGGCCACGCTGGCCGCGAACGTCCGGACGGTGTCACAGGACAGCCGCTTGTACAGCGCGGTGATGG
Source organism: Streptomyces sp. NPDC048192 (assembly GCF_043202415.1). Classification (NCBI taxonomy): domain Bacteria; kingdom Bacillati; phylum Actinomycetota; class Actinomycetes; order Kitasatosporales; family Streptomycetaceae; genus Streptomyces; species Streptomyces sp. NPDC048192. The sequence goes on along the minus strand of NZ_JBIDAL010000003.1, from coordinate 274,721 downwards.
CGGCCCGCACCGTCTCCAGGTGCGGGTAGCCGTGCTGGACCGGTCCGCCGTTCGCCACCGTCCGCACCCCCAAAGACGCCGGAACTCCCCTCCACTCTAGGCGCGCCGGCCGTCCCGCCACACGGTCCACGGCCGCGGCGCGCACCGGCCGGCCACGTCCGGCTGGCAGCGCTCCGGGCGCCGGGTGACGTGCGGGTCCGCCGCAGCGGGTCCGCCAACACGGTGGGCCGCCTGGGCAGTTCGGGCAGCGGCTCGCCGTGGTACGTGGCCCGCACCTCGCGGAGGTGCCGGACTTCCGCCGGACAGCAGCCGCACCGGCCGCCCGTCCGGCAGGGAGCCGGATCCCCGCACCGTGGACGCGCCCATGCGCCCCGGCCGAGGCTCTTCCGGCCGCCGGCGCCATGGACGAAGATCGGCCCTGCCGGACACCGGAACGCCCTCACGAAACGCCTGGACACAGCGCGCGGCCGCCGACGCCGGGAGGAGCAGCGATGTACCAGACCTGGATGCGGTTCTTCAGCCCCGGCCCCGCGCACCACCGGCTCGGCCTGGTCTGCCTCGGCGTCGGCCTCCAGCACGGCGCGCTGCCCACGGTCGGCCCGCGCGCCCTCGACCACCACGTGGCCGTCGTGATCAGCTCCGGCCGCGGCTGGCACCGGGGCGCCGACGGCCGCCGTACGGCCGTCACCGCTCCCGCGCTGCTGTGGCTCACCCCCGGCGTGCCCCACCACTACGCGCCCGATCCGGACACCGGCTGGGACGAGGGCTTCGTGGACTTCGCAGGACCCGCCACCGCGACGTACACCGATCTCGGCTACATCGAGCCGGACCGGCCCGTCGTGCCGCTCTCCGACGCCTCCGGACCCCGCGCGGTCGTCGCCCGCATCGCCCGCGCCGCCCGCCGCGGCAACCCGCTGCTGGAAGTGGAGACCGGCGCCGCCGTGCACGAACTCCTCGTCGCCCTGCGCCGCGCCCGCGCCGACCTCGCCCCCGACGGCGACCAGGTGCTCCAGGCGCTCGCCCGCGACGCCTGCACGCCGATGAGCGTCGCCGACCACGCGCGCGTGCACGGTATGACCCCCGCCGAGCTGCGCAGCGCCGTACGCCGGGCCGCCGGATGCAGCCCCAAGGACTACCTGCTCGGCATCCGCCTCGGCCGCGCCAAGGAACTCCTCGCCGGCACCGAGCTGCCCGTCGCCGCCGTCGCCCGCCGCGTCGGCTACGACGACCCCGCCTACTTCTCCCGGCTCTTCACCCGCAGGGTCGGCCTCGCCCCGGTCCGCTTCCGCGCCCAGCAGGGCCGCAGCGTGCCCGGCGGCTGGAGCGACCGCGTCCCCGACCCGGACGATCCGCCGGTGATCCACTCTCCGGACAGCCCGGAGGAGCGGCCCGCGAAACCCATAGGGTGACCCGCATGACCACCAGCGACATCGGAACCGGTGACGTGGACCCCGAGGTCCGTCAGGAACTGGAGCGGCTGCGCGACAGCATCGACAACATCGACGCCGCCGTCGTCCACCTGCTCGCCGAGCGTTTCAAGGCCACCCAGCAGGTCGGCCGGCTCAAGGCGGTGCACCAGCTGCCGCCCGCCGACCCGGCCCGCGAGGCCCGCCAGATCGCCCGGCTGCGCCGGCTCGCGGAGAACGCCAAGCTCGACCCGGCCTTCGCCGAGAAGTTCCTGAACTTCATCATCGCGGAGGTGATCCGCCACCACGAGCGCATCGCCGAGGACACGGCCAACGGCCAGCAGCCGGAGGCCCGACCGGAGGCCTGACAGGAGGCCTGACCGGAAGCTGACCGGAGGCCTGGCCGGGGGAAGACACCGGAGGAGTGCGCGGGAAGACACCGGGAGTGGGCGGGGGAGCGGGCGGCACCGGACGGGAACGCGCAGGAACCGCCGGGGAGCCGGACATACACCGTGAAACCGCCCACCCCCTGTGCGCTGTCGGTGCGATCAGGCAGCATGGCCTGCATGTCCGTACTCACGCGCGATGAAGCGCAGCTCCGAGCACAGCTCCTCGACGTCCACCGCTACACGGTCGAACTGGACCTCACCACCGGGGACGAGACCTTCGACTCCCGCACGGTGATCCACTTCACCGCGCGGTCCGCCGGGGACACGTTCGTGGAGCTGAAGCCCGCCGCATTGCGCGCCGCCACCCTCGACGGGCAGCCCCTCGACCCCGAGTCCCTGGACGACGGCCGGCTCCCCCTGCGCCACCTCGCCGCCGGCGAGCACGAACTGCGCGTCGACGCCGCCATGCGCTACTCCCGCACCGGCGAGGGCATGCACCGCTTCACCGACCCCGCCGACGGCGAGACCTACGTCTACACCCAGATGTTCATGGACGACGTCCAGCGCGTCTTCGCCGCCTTCGACCAGCCCGACCTCAAGGCCGTCTTCGAGGTCGCCGTCAAGGCCCCCGACGGCTGGACCGTGCTCGCCAACGGCATCACCGAGCGGCGCCCCGACGGCGTCTGGCAGGCCGCCCCCACCCCCCGGATCTCCACCTACCTCGTCGCCGTCGCCGGCGGCCCCTGGCACTCGGTGCGCACCGAACACCGCGGACTGCCCTTCGGCATCCACTGCCGCCGCTCCCTCGCGCCGTACCTGGACACCGACGCCGAGGAGATCCTCGACATCACGCGCGCGTGCTTCGACCGCTACCACGAGAAGTTCGAGGAGCCCTACCCCTTCGACTCCTACGACCAGGCCTTCGTCCCGGAGTTCAACGCGGGCGCCATGGAGAACCCCGGCCTGGTCACCTTCCGCGACGACTTCGTCTACCGCTCCGCCGTCACCGACACCGAGCGGCAGACCCGCGCCATGGTCATCGCCCACGAGATGGCCCACATGTGGTTCGGCGACCTCGTCACCCTCGCATGGTGGGACGACATCTGGCTGAACGAGTCCTTCGCCGAGTACATGGGCTACCAGACCACCGCCGAGGCCACCCGCTTCACCGACCCCTGGACCGAGTTCGGCGTCACCCGCAAGGCCTGGGGCTACGACGCCGACCAGCGCCCCACCACCCACCCCGTCGCCCCCGAGAAGGTCGACGACACCGCCTCAGCCCTGCTCAACTTCGACGGTATCTCCTACGCCAAGGGCGCCTCCGCGCTGCGCCAACTCGCCGCCTGGCTCGGCGAGAAGGACTTCCTCGCCGGCATCAACACCCACTTCGCCCGGCACAAGTTCGGCAACGCCACCCTCGCCGACTTCATCGACTCCCTCGCCTCCGCCACCGACCGCGACGTGCCCGCCTGGGCCGACAGCTGGCTGCGCACCACCGGCGTGGACACACTCACCCCCCGCATCGCCTCCGCCGACGGCACCTGCACCCTCGCCGTCGAGCGCGCGGGCAGCCGCCCGCACCACCTCACCGCCGGCCTGTACGACCACGACATCGCCGACGAAGGCAGCCTCGTGCTGCGCACACGCCTCGGCCTCGACGTCCCGCAGAGCGCCCCCCAGCCCATCGGCAAGCGCCCCGCCCTGCTCCTGCTCAACGACGGCGACCTCACCTACGCCAAGATCCGCTTCGACGCGGACTCCTTCACCACGCTGCGCAGCAGCCTCTCCGGCCTGCCCGACCCCCTCACCCGCGCCGTCGCCTGGAACGCCCTGCGGGACGCCGTACGCGACGGCGAACTGCCCCCCGCCGCCTACCTGGACACCGCCCGCGCCCATCTCCCGCGCGAAACCGACCTCGCCCTCGTCCAGGGCGTCCTCGCCTTCGCCTCCGGTCAGATCGCCGACCAGTACCTCGCCCCCGAGGACCGCCCGGCCGCCCTGACCACCCTCACCGCCCTCTGCCGCGACCTGCTGCGCCGCACCGAGGACGGCGACCACCCCGGCCTGCGGCTGCTCGCCGTACGGCACCTGATCGGCGTCGCCGCCCACCCCGACACCATCGCCGCCTGGCTCGCCGACGGCACCGTCCCCGGCGGCCCGGAACTCGACCCCGACCTGCGCTGGAGCATCCTCGCCCGGCTCGCCGTACTCGGCGCCACCGACGAAGCCGCCATCGCCGCCGAGCTGGAGCGCGACCCGAGCGCCACCGGCCAGGAAGGCGCCGCCCGCTGCCGCGCCGCCCTGCCCGACCCGGAGGCCAAGCGCGCCGCCTGGGAGGCGATGTTCGCCGGCGACGACCTGTCCAACTACCTCTTCACGGCCACCGCCCAGGGCTTCTGGCAGCCCGAACAGGCCGACCTGGTACGGCAGTACGTGCCCCGCTTCTACCCGGACGCCGTCGCCGTCGCCGCCCGGCGCGGCCCCGCCATAGCGACCGCCGCCGCCCGCTGGGCGTTCCCCGCCCACGCCGTCGACGCCGAGAACCTGCGGCTCGGCCAGGCCTGCCTGCGCGACGCCGACCCCACCCCCGCCCTGCGCCGCACCCTCGCCGACCGCCTCGACGACCTCGCCCGCGCCCTGCGCGTCCGCGGCGACCAGCAGACGCCGGCCGCACAGGAGGCGGAGCCACAGATGGCACAGGAGGCGCACCAGGACTAGGTCCGGCGGCCTGCGGCACGGCTGGTCCCCGCCGACGATGCGGCGGCCCCGACGGCCCTCCCAGGGGCGAGCCGTCAGGACGGCCAGCCACCCCGGAGGCACGTGATCGCAGAGACCGGCGCGACCGGCAACGCCGGCCGTGCCCTCGTCGACCGACTCCCCGCCGCAGGCCGGCCCGTGCGGGCGCTCACCCGCGACCCGCAGCGGGCCGCCCTGCCCGACGGCGCCGAGGCCGAACAGCACATCCGCGACAGCGGCCTCGACCGGACCTTCCTGCGCCCGAACCCCTTCGCCACCAACGCCCTGCAGCGGGCGCCCCGGATCCGCGCCGGAAACACCGTCGCCCAACAGGTCCCCGCCATCGGCGTCCCACCGGAGATCACCGGCACCGTGGAACAGGTGACCGGCACCCCGGCCCGCACCTTCGCCCGATGGGCCCACGACCACGCGGAGGACTTCACCGCACACAGCTGAGCACGCACTTCCGCCGTACCCACTTTCGGGTCTCGCTCGTTGAGCACCAGGGACACACCGGGTTCATCCCGGACAACCCGCAAGCCCACGAGTCGGTCCGCGAGCGGAGGGACAGGCGATGAGCGGTCAAGGACCCCGGCACACCCCACCCCTCGCCTCGGGCCCGCACGGCCCCACCGCCCTGCGCCCCCTCCTCGACACCGTCCTCGACGCCCTCACCACGGGCACCCGGGCACGCGGCGGGCCACTGCCCGGCGGCGGACCGCAGGCCGTCACCGCCCGGGTCACCGCCGTCCTCGCCGACGTTCTGCCCGACCACGGCGACCCCGACGCCCTGCGCGCCCTCGTCCACGCCCTCGCCGAGGGCGCCGCCGACCCCGCCGACCCGCTGTGCGCCGCCCACCTGCACTGCCCGCCCCTCGCCGTCGCCACCGCCGCCGACCTCGCCGTCAGCGCCCTCAACCCCTCCCTGGACTCCTGGGACCAGGCCCCCGCCGCCTCCGCCCTCGAAACCGCCGTCACCCGCGCCCTCGCCCGCACCACCGGACTCGCCGACGCCCTCGTCACCACCGGCGGCACCGAATCCAACCAGCTCGCCCTGCTCCTCGCCCGCGAGACCCACGGCGCCGGCGTACGGCTCGTGTGCGGGGCCAACGCCCACCACTCACTGCCCCGCGCCGCCTGGCTGCTCGGCCTGCCCGACCCCGTCGTCGTCCCCGCCCCCCACGGCACCCTCGACCTCACCGCCCTCGAACAGACCCTCACCACCCTCCCCGGGCCCCTGCTCGTCGCCGCCACCGCCGGCACCACCGACGCCGGCCTCATCGACCCCCTCCCCGAGATCGCCGCCCTGTGCGCCGCCCACGGCGCCCGCCTGCACATCGACGCCGCCTACGGCGGAACCCTCCTGTTCAGCGACCGGCACCGCGACAGACTCCACGGACTCCAAGCCGGCCACACCGTCACCCTCGACCTGCACAAACTCGGCTGGCAGCCCGTCGCCGCGGGCCTCCTCGCCGTCGCCCACCCCACCGAACTCACCGCGCTCCACCACCGCGCCGACTACCTCAACGCCGACGACGACACCGACGCCGGACTCCCCGACCTCCTCGACCGCTCCCTGCGCACCACCCGGCGCCCCGACATCCTCAAGATCGCCGTCACCCTCAAGACCCTCGGCCGCACCGGACTCGGCGCCCTCGTCGACCAGGTCTGCGACCACGCACACCACTTCGCCGACCTCATCGCCGAACACCCCGGCCTCGACCTCTACGACCGGCCGACGATCAGCACCGTCCTGTTCCGGCCCACCGGCGCCGACGACGACACCGTCGCCGCCGTACGCCGCAGACTCCTGCACAACGGCCGCGCCGTCCTCGGACGCGCCCGGCTCGACGGACGCCTCTGGCTCAAAGCCACCCTCCTCAACCCCCACACCCGGCCGGACGACCTGGCCCAGCTCCTGAAACTCGTCACAGAAGGCACCCCCGCATGAGCACCCCCCCACGACACGAGGCCACCTCCCCCCGCGACCTCGTCGGCATCGGCATCGGCCCCTGCAACCTCTCCCTCGCCGCCCTCGCCCACCCGCTCGCCGAACTCGACGCCGTCTTCTACGAACAACGCCCCGGCTTCGACTGGCACCCCGGACTCCTCATCGACGGCGCCACCATCCAAGTCCCCTTCCTCGCCGACCTGGTGACCCTCGCCGACCCCACCAGCCCCTGGAGCTTTCTCAACTACCTCAAGAACCGCGAACGCCTCTTCCCCTTCTACTTCGCCGAGCACTTCCACATCCAGCGCGCCGAATACGACGCCTACTGCCGCTGGGTCGCACAGAACCTCCCCGGACTGCGCTTCAGCCACCAGGTCGACGCCGTCCGCTGGAACCCCGAACGCGACGTCTTCGAAGTCGACTTCACCCAACTCGACACCGAAGGCGAAGCCGAAGCACTCGGCCGCACCTACACCCGCAACGTCGTCCTCGGCGTCGGCAGCGAACCCCTCGTACCCGACCCCCTCAAACCCCTCGTAAACACCCCCGGCGTACCCGTCGTCCACGCCGCCGACTACCTCGACCACCGCACCGAGATCCTCGCCGCCGACCACATCACCGTCGTCGGCTCCGGACAGTCCGGCGCCGAAGTCTTCCTCGACCTGCTCCGCCACCGCCCCGCAGGCCGCGAACGCATCCACTGGATCGGCCGCAGCGAAGCGTTCGCCCCGATGGAATACTCCAAACTCGGCCTCGAACACTTCACCCCCGACTACACCCGCTACTTCCACGCCCTCCCCGAACCCGTACGCGACCGCCTCGTCCCCGCCCAATGGCAACTCCACAAGGGCATCGACGCCGGCACCCTCGCCGCCATCCACGACGAGCTGTACCGGCGCACCCTGCACGGCGGCTGGCCCGACGCCGTCCTCACCCCCGGCGTCCGCGTCCGCACCGCCGGCCGCATCGCCACCACCAAGATCGAACTCCACCTGGAACACCTCCAGCAGGACAGCCGCTCCCGGCTCACCACCGACGCCGTCGTCCTCGCCACCGGCTACCGACCGCGCCCCCTGGACCGCATCCTCGCCGGACTCGACCCCTACCTGCGCCGCGACAAGAGCGAACGCCTGCGCATCGACCAGGACTACCGGCTCGTCCTCGACCCCTGTGTGACCGGCTCCGTCTACGTCCAGAACGCCGAACTGCACACCCACGGCATCGGCGCCCCCGACCTCGGCCTCGCCGCCTGGCGCAGTGCCACCATCCTCAACAACCTCACCGGAAAAGAGCCCTACCCCCAGCCCCCCCGGACCGCCTTCACCACCTTCGGCCTCCAGGAAGACCGCCACCGGGTACCACCCACCCGGCAGGTACGGCACCTCACACCACTCGTCGACGGAACGTGACCGCAGACCCGGCCACCGTCCGGACGGCCACCCGCCCCACGCGGCCCGCATGCAGCCGGCCGCCGGCGGCCGTCCGGACCCGTCCGCCGGAATTCGCTCATCGGAGCGAAGGCTCGCACAATTCAACACTTGTCAATAACGCTTTACTCAAAGGTCCTTGAGTGGTCATGTGCGACCGATTCTCTACCCGCGGGTAAGGCCTAGGCTCGACCCATGCGCCGAGCAAAGATCGTCTGCACTCTGGGGCCCGCCACCGACTCATACGACCAGATCAAGGCACTGGTCGACGCCGGAATGGACGTCGCCCGATTCAATCTCAGCCACGGCACCCACGCCGAACACGAAGAACGCTACCGGCGAGTCCGCAAAGCCGCCGACGAAACCGGCCGCAGCGTCGGAATTCTCGCCGACCTCCAAGGACCGAAGATCCGACTCGGCCGATTCACCGAAGGCCCCGTACTCCTTGAACGCGGCGACACCTTCACCATCACCGTCGAAGAAGGCGCCGAAGGCGACCGCCACCAGTGCGGCACCACCTTCGCCGGCCTCGCCGCCGACGTCACCGCCGGTGAGCGCATCCTCGTCGACGACGGCAAGGTCTGCCTCGAAGTCACCGCCGTCGACGGCCCCCGTGTCCACACCCTCGTCGTCGAGGGCGGCATGATCTCCGACCACAAGGGCCTCAACCTCCCCGGTGTCGCCGTCTCCGTCCCCGCCCTCTCCAAGAAGGACGAGGACGACCTGCGCTGGGCACTGCGCACCGGCTTCGACGTCATCGCCCTCTCCTTCGTCCGCAGCGGCGACGACGCCAAGGACGTCCAGCGGATCATGGCCGAAGAGGGCCGCCGCCTCCCGGTGATCGCCAAGATCGAGAAACCGCAGGCCGTGGAGAACCTCGACGACATCATCGCCGCCTTCGACGGACTCATGGTCGCCCGCGGCGACCTCGGCGTCGAGATGCCCCTCGAACAGGTGCCCATCGTCCAGAAACGCGCCGTCAAGCTCGCCAAGCGCAACGCCAAGCCGGTCATCGTCGCCACCCAGATGCTCGACTCGATGATCGACAACGCCCGGCCCACCCGCGCCGAGGCCTCCGACGTCGCCAACGCCGTCCTCGACGGCACCGACGCCGTCATGCTCTCCGGCGAGACCAGCGTCGGAAAACACCCCGTCGAGACCGTACGCACCATGGCCAAGATCGTCGAAGCGGCCGAGGAGGACATGCTCGCCAAGGGCCTGCCCCCGCTCACCGAACGCAACAAACCCCGCACCCAGGGCGGCGCCGTCGCCCGCGCCGCCGCCGAAATGGGCGACTTCCTCGGTGCCAAGTTCCTCGTCGCCTTCACCCAGTCCGGCGACACCGCCCGCCGCCTGTCCCGCTACCGCTCCCCGATCCCCCTGCTCGCCTTCACCCCCGAACCGGCCACCCGCTCCCAGCTCAGCCTCACCTGGGGCGCCGAGACCTTCCTCGGCCCGCACGTCGACTCCACCGACGCCATGGTCGACCAGGTGGACGAACTGCTGCTGAAGTACGGCCGCTGCGAGAAGGGCGACACCGTGGTCGTCACCGCCGGCTCCCCGCCCGGCGTCTCCGGCTCGACCAACATGGTCCGCGTCCACCGCATCGGCGAGGACGACAGCCCCAGGTAGTTCTTCAGCGCTTGGGGCCGACGCGGGCGTCCATGAGCGCGACGGAGGCCTTCTTGGCGACGGAGACGGTGACGGCGGCGCGGCTCTGGTTCAGCGTCCTCCACTCGACGCCGACCTTGTCGAGGGTGTACGTGAAGAGACGGACGATGTCGGTCGAGGTGTTGGTGAAGAAGTAACGCGGATATTCGTACCGCTTCCGCTCCCCGGCGACCACGCGGGTGGTCCAGTTGGTGATGCGACATCCGTCCGAGTGGACCAGGCCCCGGATGAACTCCCACGGGTGAGCGTCGACGATGGCCTGCTGCCAGGGTTCGAGGACGATCGGACGCTCGTGCTTCCTGCCGGGGCCGTGCTGGGGGAAGAGGCAGGGCAGGTGCTTCGAGTCGACCTTCACGTTGCGGCATCCGGTCTTCCGGACCCGGCACACGGAGTTCTCGGGGAAGACGGCGCGCATGGCTTGCTCGCAGTCGTCCATGAGCCCGGGCCACGATTCCGTGCACGTGATCATGAGGTTCGGCACGCGATGCTCGGAGTAGCGGCTGATGTGGCCATCACCGAGATAGAGGCCGAGCAGGTAGCTGTACGACGATTCGTCCAGGTCGCTCCCGTCGCACCGGGGGCACTTCGGATCGCGCCTGCCGGGGCACTCACCGCGTTTTGCGCGATCGACATGCTTCCAGTAGCCGATGGTGCCGAGCGGAACGTTGAGCCGACGGGCGACATCGGCGTTCTTCGTGCCGTCGCGCAGCAGCGTGAGGGCCTTCTGTCGCACTTCAGTGCCACGGAAGTTCATGCGAGCACTCTGGATAAGTGATCGCGGGGACACGCAGCGATAAGCGGAGAATCACGCGAACGTGATCCTCCGCTTATGCGTGGTAACCTTGGAATCGAAGGAAAAGTGCCCCGGGTGGGACTCGAACCCACACTGTATGGTGTTTGAGACCATCGTCTGCTGCCAATTGGACTACCGGGGCCTGGGAATCGAAGGTTGCCCCCGACTCCCTGCTCCCTACCTTACCGCAGCTAGGTAGGCTCTTGTCAGCAGTACCAGCCTGCCCTGGACCAAGGAGCCTCAGTGACCGCGCCCGAGTCGCCCCAGCCCGTAGACGCGCCCGACGACGACAAGTCGCACGTGCCTCCGCTGACGACCCGTGTCGTCATCGCCGAGGACGAGGCCCTGATCCGGCTCGACCTGAAAGAGATGCTGGAGGAGGAGGGCTACACCGTCGTCGGCGAGGCCGGGGACGGCGAGCAGGCCGTGGCGCTGGCCCGCGAGCACCGCCCGGACCTGGTGATCATGGACGTGAAGATGCCGAAGCTCGACGGCATCTCCGCGGCGGAGAAGATCGCCGAGGAGTCCATCGCGCCGGTGCTGATGCTGACCGCCTTCTCGCAGCGTGACCTGGTGGAGCGTGCCCGGGACGCGGGGGCGATGGCGTATCTGGTGAAGCCGTTCAGCAAGAGCGATGTCGTTCCGGCCATCGAGATGGCCGTCTCGCGCTTCACGGAGCTGAAGCAGCTGGAGAAGGAGGTCGCGGACCTCACGCAGCGTCTGGAGACCCGGAAGCTGGTGGATCGGGCGAAGTCGATCCTGCAGACGGAGTACGGCCTGACGGAGCCGGCCGCGTTCCGGTGGATCCAGAAGACGTCGATGGACCGCCGTATGTCGATGCAGCAGGTCGCGGAGGCCGTGATCGCTGACAACGAGGAGAAGAAGGCGGCCAAGAACGGCTGAGCGGCGTTCTTCGTACGACGCGGCCCGCACCCCGCCAGAGGGGGTGCGGGCCGCGTCGGCGTGTGCGGGCGGGTCAGTCCTCGCCGAGGTAGGCCTTGCGGACGGATTCGTCGTGGAGGAGGTCCTGGCCGGTGCCGGACAGGACGATGTTGCCGACTTCCATGACGTGGCCCTGGTCGGCGAGGGAGAGCGCCGCCTGGGCGTTCTGTTCGACGAGCAGGATGGTGGTGCCCTGTGCCTTGAGTTCGGCGATGGTGGACATGATCTTCTGCATCATGATCGGCGAGAGGCCCATGGAGGGTTCGTCGAGCATGAGCAGTTTGGGCTGGGACATCAGGGCGCGTCCCATGGCGAGCATCTGCTGTTCGCCGCCGGAGAGGGTGCCGGCGGCTTGCTTGCGGCGTTCTCCGAGGATGGGGAAGAGGTCGTAGGCGCGCTGGATGTCTTTTTCGATGCCGGGTTTGTCGTTGCGCAGGAAGGCGCCGAGGCGGAGGTTGTCCTCGATGGTCATGCGCGGGAAGATGTGCCGTCCCTCGGGGGAGTGGGCGAGGCCGAGGGAGACCACCTGGTGGGCGGGGACCTTCTTCAGGGACTTGCCGTTGAAGCGGATCTGGCCGCCGACGGGCTTGAGCAGGCCGGAGAGGGTGCGCAGAGTGGTGGTCTTGCCGGCGCCGTTGGTGCCGATGAGGGTGACGACCTGGCCGGCTTCGACCTTGAAGGAGATGCCTTTGACGGCTTCGATCTTGCCGTAGGCGACCCTGAGGTCCTCCACTTCGAGCAGTGCGGTCATCGGTCGTTCTCCTTGCCGGGCGCGGCGTCGGTGGTGTTCTCGGCGTTGCCTTCGGCCGGTTGGGCCGCCGCGGGTGTGTCGTCGGTGCCGGTGGCCGCCTCGGCTGCCTCGACCTCGGCCGCCTCTTCGTCGCCGGGGGCGTTTTCGAAGGGTTCGCCGAGGTAGGCGGCGATGACGCGTTCGTCGCCCTGGACGGTGGCGCTGTCGCCCTCGACGAGTTTTTCGCCTTGGACGAGGACGGCGACGCGGTCGCAGAGGTTGAAGATGAAGCGCATGTCGTGCTCGATGACGAGGACGGCGATGCCCTTGTCACGGATGGCGAAGACGAGTTCCTCGGTGGCCCGGGTCTCCTGGGGGTTCATGCCGGCGGTGGGCTCGTCGAGGAGGAGCAGGCCGGGTTCGCTGGCGAGGGCGCGGGCGATCTCGAGTTTGCGCTGTTCGCCGTAGGGGAGGTTGCGGGCGAGGTGTTCGGCTTTGCGTTCGAGGCCGACGAACTCGAGGAGTTCCATGGCGCGTTCGCGGGAGGCCTTCTCGGCGCGGTGGAAGCCGGGGCCGCGCAGCAGTGCGGACCACAGGCCTTCTCTGGTGCGGGTGTGGCGGCCGACGAGGACGTTCTCCAGGACCGTCATGTTGGCGAACAGGCGGATGTTCTGGAAGGTGCGGGCGATGCCGGCGGCGGTGACCTTGAAGGATTTGGGCGGCAGGACCTGGCCTTTGTAGCGGACTTCGCCCTCGGTGGGGACGTACAGGCCGGTGAGGCAGTTGAAGAAGGTGGTCTTGCCGGCGCCGTTGGGTCCGATGAGGCCGACGATCTCGCCGCTGTTGACGGTGAGGTCGACGTTGCGTACGGCGGTGAGGCCGCCGAAGCGCATGGTGACGCCGCGGGCGTCGAGGACGGTGTGGCCGGAGGCGGGGGCGCCGGGCGTGGCGTCCTTGGTGGTGGTGTCGGTGGTCATGGTGGTCAGGCCCCTGCCTTGGTGAGGACGGCGGGCGCTTCGGTGTCTTCGTGGAACTCGAGTTGGCGGCGCCGGTTGGGGATGAGGCCTTCGGGGCGGAAGCGCATCAGGAGTACGAGCGCGACGCCGAAGGCGAAGAGCTGGTAGTCGCCCAGGAACTGGAGCTTGGCCGGGATGAGGTAGAGGAGGGCCGCGCCGACCAGGGGTCCGGAGATGGTGCCCATGCCGCCGAGGACGACGGCGGCGAGGAGGAAGGCGGAGTTGGGCGGGACGACGTGGGCGAACTGGTACTGCTCGGGGGTCACGGTGTAGGTGACGTGGGCCTGGACGGAGCCGGCGAGGCCGGCGAGGCAGGCGCCGAGGGCGAAGGCGATGAGCTTGACGCGGAAGCCGTTGATGCCCATGGCGAGTGCGGCGGTCTCGTCCTCGCGGATGGCGATCCAGGCGCGGCCGATGCGGGAGTCGCTGCTGCGCCGGAACACCACGACCACGATGAGGGTGATGAGCAGCATGAGCAGGAAGTAGTTCGCGAAGCGGCCGATGGTGGCGCCGAGGAACTGGTGTTCCTGGCCGAAGTCGAAGCCGAGGATCTTCAGGTTGGGGATGGAGGAGATGCCGTTGGATCCGTTGGTGACGTCGGGGCCGGAGGTGCCGTCCATGTTGAGGACGGTGATGCGGAAGATCTCACCGAAGCCGAGGGTGACGATGGCGAGGTAGTCGCCGCGCAGTCGCAGGGTTGGGGCGCCGATGAGGACGCCGAAGACCATGGCGACGGCGGCGCCGAGCAGTGCGGAGGCCCAGAAGGGCCATTGGACGTGCAGCGGGGAGGAGGGGGAGCCGGAGACCAGGGCGGCGGTGTAGGCGCCGACGCCGAGGAAGGCGACGTAGCCGAGGTCGAGGAGGCCGGCGAGGCCGACGACGATGTTCAGACCGAGGGCGACGGTGGCGAAGATGAGGATGTAGACGCCGATGGTCGCGTACTGGTCGTCGGACTGGGTGAGGGGGAAGGCGGCCGCTGCGACGAAGGCGCCGGTCATGGTGATGCTGCGGTGCCGTGTGGTGATCGCCGAGAGGCGGGAGACGAGTCCGGCCTTGACGAGGGTGGCGAAGCCGAAGCCGGCGGTGATGAGGAAGCCGATGAACAGCTCGTCGTAGGAGGTGTCGATGCCGTAGGAGAAGACCGCCAGGCCGATGGCCATGGCCGCGGCGATGACGAGGATCTCGGCCCAGGCGGGGAGCCTGCGGCCGGGGCGCGGGGTGTCGGCGGCGAAGGAGGCCTTGAAGACGTTCCAGTTCTGCCGGGTGTTGTGCTTGAACAGTTCCCAGCCGGTGTCGTCGGGGTCGGCGGGGTCGGGTTCGGGCCGTTCGAAGGGCAGGGCGAGTGCGCCGACGAGGGCGGCGAGGGTGGCGACGGCGACGATGAAGCCGCCGGGTTCGAGGTTGACCAGTCCGCCGAGTTCGGTGCTGATGGCGATGACGGTGTACCAGGCGGTGGCGAAGGTGCCGAGCGCGGCCATCTTCAGGGCGGCGTCGGGGGTGCCGGGGGTGAGCCAGCCGAGGCCTTTGACGCCGTAGGAGGCGATGCCGAAGAGGGTGGTGAGGATGCCGCCGATGAGGACGAGGACCTGCAGGCCGCCGGGGTAGCCGTAGACGGTGAGGTCGCCGGGGAAGTCGGTGGTCCAGGTCCAGGACAGGAAGGTGGAGGCGATCGCGAGGGCGCCGCCGCCGGTGGCGAGGGCTCGTCCGAGGGGGGCCGGCAGACCGATGAGGCCGGAGCGGGTGGCTTCGGGTGCGGTGGTGGTCTGCGGGGTCTCGGGGGAGCCGGATGCGGTGGTCTGTGTGGTCATCGCGATCACGCCCTGTCCGCGACGCGCTCGCCGAGCAGGCCCTGTGGCCTGAACAGGAGCACGAGGATGAGGAGTACGAAGGCCCAGACGTCTGCCCAGGACTGGCTGCCGAACTTGTCCATGCCGGGGATGTCCGCGATGTATGCGGTGGAGAGGGCCTCGGCGACGCCGAGGACGAGTCCGCCGAGCATGGCGCCGTAGATGTTGCCGATGCCGCCGAGGACGGCCGCGGTGAAGGCCTTGAGGCCGAGGATGAAGCCCATGCGGAAGTCGATCTGACCGTATTTCAGTCCGTAGGCGACGCCGCCGACCGCGGCGAACGCGGCGCCGACGGCGAACGCGACGACGATGATGCGGTCGGTGTTGACGCCCATCAGCTTGGCGGTGTCCGGGTCCTGGGCGGTGGCCTGCATGCCGCGGCCGGTGCGGGTGCGCATCACGAAGTAGGCGAGGATCGCCATGCTGATGGGGGCGGCGGCGACCAGGAAGATGTCACCGGTCTGGATGGTGACGTTTCCGATGTTGAAGGGGCCGCCGGGGATGCTGGGGAAGGTGCGGGCGGACTTCGCCTGGGGGTACCAGGCCCAGACGGCCTGCTGCAGCGCCAGGGAGAGGCCGATGGCGGTGATGAGGGGCGCGAGGCGCGGGGCGGTGCGCAGGGGGCGGTAGGCGAACCGTTCCGCTCCGACGGCGACGGTGACGGCGACGAGGATGGCGCCGATCAGCATCAGCGGCAGGGCCACCCACATGGAGGTGCCGTCGGGAAGGATGTACGCGTAGACCGTGAGCGCGCCGAAGGCGCCGGTCATGAAGATCTCGCCGTGGGCGAAGTTGATGAGCTGGACGATGCCGTAGACCATTGTGTAGCCGATGGCGACCAGCCCGTACATGGATCCTAGTAGCAGGCCGTTGACCAGCTGCTGCGGCAGCTCGTTCACCGCAAGTCCTCCGGGACGTTCGGGAAGTTCGACGGATGAAGCCGGATGCGAGTCCGCGCGGGGCGCCAGTGGAACAGCGCCCCGCGCGGCTCTCGGCAGGTGCGGGTGTGGGGGTCAGCCGCCGTTGTAGGTGCCGGACTCCACGGCCTTCCAGGCGCCGTTCGTCACGGAGTAGACGGTGAGCTGCTTGTTGGTGGCGTCACCGTACTGGTCGAAGGAGACCTTGCCGGTCACGCCGTCGAAGGAGACGTTCTGGACGGCGGCGGTGACCTTGGCGCGGGCGTCGGAGGGCAGCTTGCCGCCGTTGTCGTCGACGACCTTCTTCACGGCCTCGATGATCGCCCAGGCGGAGTCGTAGGAGTAGCCGCCGTAGGCCGCGTACTCCTCCTTGTAGCCGGCTGCCTTGTAGTTGGCGACGAAGTCCTTGGCGGAGGGGAGGGTCTCGACCGGGGCGCCGACGGAGGTGGCCATGTCGCCGGTGGCGGCACTGCCGGCGAGCTTGATGAAGTCGTCGGCGTAGATGCCGTCACCGCCGACGAGCGGGATGTTGGCGCCGGCGGACTTGATCTGCTTGCTCAGCGGGCCGGCCTGCGGGTACTCGCCGCCGTAGTAGACGACCTGGGCGCCGGAGTTCTTGACCTTGGTGGCGACCGCGGAGAAGTCCTTGGTGTCCGGGTTGATGTGCTCGGTGCCGACGACCTTGCCGCCGAGCTTCTTGAACTCCGAGGTGAAGGTGGCGGCGAGGCCGGCGCCGTAGGTCTTCTTGTCGTCGATGACGAAGACCTTGGTCTTCTTGGCCTTGTTGTAGACGTACTGCGCGGCGAACGGGCCCTGGATGGCGTCGGTGGTCGCGGTGCGGAAGTACGACTTGTACGGGCGGGACTTGGTCTTCTGCCAGTCGGCGCCCTGGGTCAGGGCGGGGTTCGTGTTGGCGGGCGAGACCTCGACCAGCTTGGCGTCGTCGAAGACCTTCTGCATCGACTCGGCGACGGAGGAGTTCAGCGGGCCGACGACGCCGAGGACGCTGTTGTCGGAGACGAAGGCGGAGGCGTTCTGCTGGCCCGAGGAGGGCTGCGCCTGGTCGTCCTTGGCGGCGATCTTGAAGGTGACGCCCTTGACGTAGTTCTTCTTGTTGGCCTGGTTGACGGCCAGGTCGACGGAGTTCTTGATGCCCAGGCCGAGCGCGGACAGGTCGCCGGTCAGTGGGGCGTCGACGCCGATGGTGACGGTGGTGCCACCACCCTTGCCGGAGTCGGAGCCCTTGTCGCCGCTGTCGCGCGAGCCGCAGGCGGTGAGGGTGAGTGCTCCCGCTGCCAGCGCGGCGGTGATGGCGATGAGCGAACGTTGACGCACGATCAGTCCTTTCCCCTGGACGACCGCCTCCCCCTGGAAGCGGTCGAGCCGCGCGCCCGACCGAAGTGACAGGCCCAGTGGGCAATTGGGGGGCGCGGTGACTGGCCGTGACTCTAAGCGTGTGTGGGGAACGTGGAGGAGTGTCTGACCAATGCTGTGACTCTCTTGTTATGACACGACGTAATGCAGAGCGGTACGGCGTGGGAGTTAGGGCGGAATTCCGGCCGATTCGCCCCGTCCGCAATGTGAGAATCCGCAGGACCCACCATGATCAATTCAGGTGTCTCGAGGGTTTTGGTGATGACGAGGTGTTGTTGCCGCAGGCGTCTTTCAGTGCCCGGGAGAGATGCCGGGCGTAGCGCGTGCCGAGGATGTAGCTGTGAATCTGTATTGCGCGCGCATTACGCAGAGTTACGTCCAGGAAAGGAAGCCCGGCGTCCATGGGCAGATTTCCGCACCGGATCACGTGCATGGTTATGGTGATCTTGCGGTCCGAACCTGCCTTTGTCCGGAAGGGCGTCGGCGGGTCCGTCACCAGCGAGAGTCCCGCGTACGGCTGGGTCACCCGGGTCACGGTCACCGGGGGCCCGGAGTCCACGCTCAGTAGCACCGCGAAGCTGAAGCTGCGGGGCGGGGCGCCGGCCGGGGTGGGACGCCCGCTGGCGTACTCGACCTCGACCACCTGGGCGGGGTACGGCGCCGGGGGCGGCGGCTGCTGCCGGGGCCGGGCGGCGTAGAGGTAACCGCCGCCGGCCAGGAGGACGGCCACCGCGGCGAACGCCAGCATGGCGCGCCGGTGGCGGGCGTAACGGGTCGCCAGTAAAGACCGAACTCGGGGCGCGCGGCCGGTGGTTGGGGACGCGGAGGGCTGTGTGTCCCACGCGTGCGTGCCCTCGCCCGGCTCCAGCGGGCCGATGCCGCTCATCGCCAGGGGCCTCCGCTCGGGGTTCCGTGCCGGTACCGCTCGGCGCAGGCCGCGTGCGCCTGACGGTCGATCAGCCGCTCGGCAGCAACAGTGCCCTGACGCTGTTTCACGGCCCGCGCCGCGTCGACGACCTCGCGCAGGATCGCGTACTGCCCGTTGGACAGGCCCATCGACTGGTAGTCGCCGTAGGTGCCGCTGTCGAGCACCTCACGGGCCCAGTGCGCGACGAGGCGGGTGCACAGGGCGGCGGGAGAGGTGGGCATGGGGGCGGCGGAGGCCGAAGCGCCGGGGGAGTCGGCCGGGGCGGGGGTGGCGGCCGAGGTGGTGCCGGCACCGGAGGCGGTGGAGTGCGCGGGGGCGGCGGTCCGGCCGCAGGCCGTCGCGCCGAGCAGCGCCGGAAGCGCCAGACCGACCCCCAGGAGCCTCGCCCCCGGCCGGGGGTTCCCTCGCCGTCCCATGACCAGAAGCTAAGGGGAGGGACGGCGGAGAGCAACGGGCCGACACGGGCGGGCCGGGGCGGCGGGAGCAGGGGGCCGCCGGAAGTGGGCCGACGGGAGTAGCGCGCCGGTGCGGGCGGATCGGGGCGGCGGGAGCAGCGGGCCGGTGCCGCCGGGCCGAGGTGTGGGTGGGCCGGGTCGGTCAGGCGCCGGTGGGCGGGATCTGGGCCGCGTCAGCGGGGCGGGCGTCGCGCAGGAGGCAGGTCAGCCGGGCGGTGCACACGCGGCGGCCCTCCTCGTCGCTGATCACGATCTCGTACGTCGCCGTCGACCGGCCCCGGTGCACCGGCGTGGCCACCCCCGTCACCAGACCCGAACGGACCCCCCGGTGGTGCGTGCAGTTCAGGTCCACGCCGACCGCGATCTTCGAGCTGCCGCCGTGCAGCATGGAGCCGACCGAGCCCAGGGTCTCCGCCAGCACCGCGGAGGCACCGCCGTGCAGCAGGCCGTACGGCTGGGTGTTGCCCTCCACCGGCATGGTCCCGACGACCTTCTCCGCCGAGGCCTGAAGGATCTGCACACCCATCCGCGTGCCGAGGTGTCCGGCGGAGAACAGGGCGGGCAGGTCGACACCGAGCGCCGCGTACTCGTCGACGACGTCCTGCGGGAACTGAACTTCCTGCTGCTCACCCATGGGCCCGGCTCCGTTCTTCGTGCGGCTCTCTGCTCGCTGAGCAAACGCTCAGCCGGTCGCCGATTGTTCCAGACGGCCGCCCGCACCGGCGGTGTGATCTTCGAGACGTACGACCACGGACTTGCTGGCCGGCGTGTTGCTGGTGTCGGCGGTGGCGTCGAGCGGGACCAGGACGTTCGTCTCGGGGTAGTACGCCGCCGCGCAGCCCCGGGTCGTCGGGTAGTGCACGACCCGGAAACCGGGCGCGCGCCGCTCCACGCCGTCCTTCCACTCGCTGACCAGGTCCACGTACGCCCCCTCGGCGAACCCGAGCGCCCGCGCGTCCTCCGGGTGCACCAGCACCACCCGCCGGCCGCCCGTGATCCCCCGGTAGCGGTCGTCCAGACCGTAGATCGTGGTGTTGTACTGGTCGTGCGAGCGCAGGGTCTGCAACAGCAGCCGGCCCTCGGGCAGTTCGGGGTACTCCACCGGCGCCGCCGTGAAGTTCGCCCTGCCCGTGGCGGTCGGGAAGCGGCGCTCGTCGCGCGGCGCGTGCGGCAGCGCGAAGCCGCCCGGCCGGGCCACCCGCGCGTTGAAGTCCTCGAAACCGGGGACCACGCGCGCGATGCGGTCACGGATCGTGGCGTAGTCCTTCTCGAACTCCTCCCACGGCACCACGCTGCGCTCGCCGAGCACGCGGCGCGCGAGACCGCAGACGATGGCCGGCTCCGACCTGAGGTGCGGGCTCGCGGGCGCGAGCCGCCCGCGCGAGGCGTGCACCATGCCCATCGAGTCCTCGACGGTCACGAACTGCTCACCGCCGGCCTGCACGTCCCGCTCGGTGCGCCCCAGCGTGGGCAGGATCAGCGCACGCGCGCCCGTGACGACGTGCGAGCGGTTCAGCTTGGTCGACACGTGCACGGTCAGCCGCGCGCGCCGCATCGCGGCCTCGGTGACCTCGGTGTCGGGAGAGGCGGAGACGAAGTTGCCGCCCATGGCGAAGAACACCTTCGCCTCGCCGTCGCGCAGCGCGCGGATGGCCCGTACGACGTCGAAGCCGTGCTCGCGCGGCGGCGCGAACCCGAACTCCTTCTCCAGCGCGTCCAGGAAGGCGGGCGCGGGCCGCTCGAAGATGCCCATCGTGCGGTCGCCCTGGACGTTGCTGTGCCCGCGCACCGGGCACACGCCCGCACCCGGCCGGCCGATGTTGCCGCGCAGCAGCAGGAAGTTGACCACCTCGCGGATGGTCGGCACGGCGTGCTTGTGCTGGGTCAGGCCCATCGCCCAGCAGACGATGGTCCGCTCCGAGGCGAGCACCATGGCGAGGGCCTGCTCGATCTCCGCGCGGGTGAGGCCCGTGGCCCTGAGCGTCTCGTCCCAGTCGGCGCCACGCGCGACCTCGGCGAACTCCTCGAACCCGTGGGTGTGCTCGCGGACGAACTCCTCGTCGACGGCGCCCTCGGTCTGGAGGATCAGCTTGTTGAGCAGCCGGAAGAGGGCCTGGTCGCCGCCGATGCGGATCTGCAGGAACAGATCGGTGAGGGCGGCGCCCTTCAGCAGGCCCTGCGGGGTCTGCGGGTTCTTGAACCGCTCCAGGCCGGCCTCGGGCAGCGGATTGACGCTGATGATCTTCGCGCCGTTCGCCTTCGCCTTCTCCAGCGCGGAGAGCATGCGCGGATGGTTCGTCCCCGGGTTCTGCCCGGCGACGATGATCAGGTCGGCCTGGTACAGGTCCTCCAGCAGGACGCTGCCCTTGCCGACGCCGATGGTCTCGGCGAGCGCGGAACCGGACGACTCGTGGCACATGTTGGAGCAGTCCGGCAGGTTGTTCGTGCCCAGCTCGCGCGCGAACAGCTGGTACAGGAACGCGGCCTCGTTGCCGGTGCGGCCCGAGGTGTAGAAGACGGCTTCGTCGGGGGAGGAGAGGGCGGCGATCTCCTCGGCGACGATGTCGAAGGCACGGTCCCAGCCGACCGGCTCGTAGTGCGTGCCGCCCTCGGGCAGGTACATGGGGTGGGTGAGCCGGCCCTGCTGCCCCAGCCAGTACCCGCTCCGGGTCGCCAGGTCGGCGACGGAGTGCGCGGCGAAGAACTCCGGGGTGACCCGGCGCAGGGTGGCCTCCTCGGCGACCGCCTTCGCGCCGTTCTCG
This sequence comes from Streptomyces sp. NPDC048192, assembly GCF_043202415.1. Lineage (NCBI taxonomy): Bacteria > Bacillati > Actinomycetota > Actinomycetes > Kitasatosporales > Streptomycetaceae > Streptomyces > Streptomyces sp. NPDC048192. The sequence goes on along the minus strand of NZ_JBIDAL010000003.1, from coordinate 253,377 downwards.
CAGAACTCCGCCTTGTGCCGGTGGTCCGGCTCCGGCCAGGCGCAGCCCGGGCAGTCGAACCCGTCCTTCTGGTTGACCCGCAGCAGCGTCAGCGCCGTGCGCCGCACGCCCATCTGCTGCTGGGCGATGCGCAGTGTGTGCCCGATCGCCGGCAGTCCCGCCGCCGCGTGCTTCGGCTCCACGACCTGCGGCGCGTCCTGAACCGGATCACCCTTGGGCGGCTTCGTCGCCATCGCACGCTCCCCTTCGACTGCGTGTGACAAGTACGACGCCGATCCTGCCATGCGGCACCGACAGCCGTGCCCCCCGGGACTCGACGCCGACGCCGGCACGCTCGGTGACCGAGGGACACGCTGCGCAGCCCCTCCGCTCCCCGGCGTCCGTCCCGGACCGGACTGTCAGTGCGGCGTGGCAGGATCGGGGGCGTGGCAGAGACAGCATCGAAGCAGACCGACAAGACCCCCGGCGGCACCCGTCCCCGGCTGATGCTCATGGACGGGCACTCGCTGGCCTACCGCGCGTTCTTCGCGCTGCCCGCGGAGAACTTCACGACCGCGACCGGCCAGCCGACGAACGCGATCTACGGTTTCGCGTCGATGCTGGCCAACACCCTGCGTGACGAGGAGCCCACGCACTTCGCGGTGGCCTTCGACGTCTCGCGCAAGACCTGGCGCTCGGAGAAGTTCACCGAGTACAAGGCGAACCGCTCCAAGACCCCGGACGAGTTCAAGGGGCAGGTCGAGCTGATCGGCGAGCTGCTCGACGCGATGAACGCCCCCCGCTTCGCCGTGGACGGGTACGAGGCGGACGACGTCATCGCCACCCTCGCCACCCAGGCCGAGGCCGCGGGCTTCGAGGTGCTCATCGTCACCGGCGACCGCGACTCCTTCCAGCTGGTCACCGACAGCATCACGGTGCTCTACCCGACGAAGGGCGTCTCCGAGCTGACCCGGTTCACACCGGAGAAGGTTTTCGAGAAGTACGGCTTGACGCCCGCCCAGTACCCGGACTTCGCGGCGCTGCGCGGCGACCCGTCCGACAACCTCCCCGGCATCCCCGGCGTCGGCGAGAAGACCGCGGCGAAGTGGATCAACCAGTTCGGCTCGTTCGCGGAGCTGGTGGAGCGCGTCGACGAGGTCAAGGGCAAGGCCGGGCAGAACCTCCGCGACCACCTGGAGTCGGTCAAGCTCAACCGCGTCCTCACCGAGCTGGAGCGCCAGGTCGAGCTGCCGAAGTCGGTCGCCGACCTGGAGCGGACCGCGTACGACCGCAAGGCCGTCGCGATGATCCTGGACACCCTGGAGATCCGCAACCCGTCCCTGCGCGAGCGACTCTTCGCCGTCGACCCGGGCTCGGTGGAGGCCGAGGCCACGCCGGTCGCCACCGACGGCGTGGAACTGGACGGCACGATCCTGCGCACCGGCGAGCTGGCCGGCTGGCTCGCCGGGCACGGCGCCGAGACCCTCGGCGTGGCCACCGTCGACGCCTGGGCGCTGGGCGCCGGCTCGGTCGCCGAGGTCGCCCTGGCCGCGGCCGGGGGAGCGGCGGCCTGGTTCGACCCGGCCGAGCTGGACGAGGCCGACGAGAACGCGTTCGCGGCCTGGCTGGCCGACCCCGCCCGCCCCAAGGTGTTCCACAACGCCAAGGGCGCGATGCGGGTCTTCGCCGAGCACGGCTGGTCCGTCGAGGGTGTGACCATGGACACCGCGCTCGCCGCCTACCTGGTCAAGCCGGGCCGCCGCTCCTTCGACCTGGACGCGCTGTCCCTGGAGTACCTCCACCGCGAGCTGGCCCCGGCCGCCGCCGCCGACGGCCAGCTGGCCTTCGGCGCCGACGAGGGGGCCGAGGCGGAGGCCCTGATGATCCAGGCCCGCGCGGTCCTCGACCTGGGCGCGGCCTTCGAGGCCCGCCTGGCGGAGGTCGGCGCCGCCGACCTGCTGCGGGACATGGAGCTGCCCACCTCCGCCCTGCTCGCCCGCATGGAGCGCCACGGCATCGCCGCCGACCGCGCGCACCTGGAGGCGATGGAGCAGATGTTCGCGGGCGCGGTGCAGCAGGCCGTGAAGGAGGCGCACGCGGCCGCCGGCCACGAGTTCAACCTGGGCTCGCCCAAGCAGCTCCAGGAGGTCCTCTTCGGCGAGCTGGCCCTGCCGAAGACCAAGAAGACCAAGACCGGCTACACCACCGACGCCGACGCCCTGGCCTGGCTCGCCACCCAGACCGACAACGAACTCCCGGTGATCATGCTCCGGCACCGTGAGCAGGCGAAGCTGAGGGTGACGGTCGAAGGCCTGATCAAGACCATCGCGGGTGACGGCCGTATCCATACGACGTTCAACCAGACGGTGGCCGCGACCGGCCGTCTGTCCTCCACGGACCCCAACCTGCAGAACATCCCGGTCCGCACGGACGAGGGCCGGGCGATCCGCCGCGGTTTCGTGGTCGGCGAGGGCTTCGAGTCCCTGATGACCGCCGACTACAGCCAGATCGAGCTGCGGGTGATGGCGCACCTCTCCGAGGACGAGGGCCTGATCCGGGCGTTCACCTCCGGCGAGGACCTGCACACCACGGCCGCGTCCCAGGTGTTCGGCGTCGAGCCGGCCGCGGTGGACGCCGAGATGCGCCGCAAGATCAAGGCGATGTCGTACGGCCTGGCCTACGGCCTGTCCGCCTTCGGCCTCTCCCAGCAGCTGAACATCGAGGCGGCGGAGGCCCGCGCCCTGATGGACGCCTACTTCGAGCGTTTCGGCGGCGTCCGCGACTACCTCCGCCGCGCGGTCGACGAGGCCCGGGCGACGGGCTACACGGCGACCCTCTTCGGCCGCCGCCGGTACCTGCCGGACCTCAACAGCGACAACCGCCAGCGCCGGGAGGCCGCCGAGCGCATGGCCCTCAACGCGCCCATCCAGGGCACCGCGGCGGACATCGTGAAGATCGCCATGCTCAAGGTGGACAGCGCGCTGCGGGCGGCGGACCTGAAGTCCCGCATGCTCCTCCAGGTCCACGACGAAATCGTGCTGGAGATCGCCCCGGGCGAGCGCGCGGCCGCCGAGCGGATCGTCCGCCAGGAGATGTCCAGCGCCGTCCAGCTGCGAGCCCCCCTGGACGTCTCGGTCGGCGTGGGCCCGGACTGGGAATCAGCAGCGCACTAGCCCACGGCGCTCGGCCGGAGGGGGCGCTGCGGCGAACCAGCACCGCAACGCCCCCTGCGTCACCCCGGCCCTCACCCCCACCGGTGCAGAACCCGGCAGCCGCCCTCGGCAAGCCGGCCGAGCCCCCGGAGGGATCCGTCACTCACGTGGCCCCCGTCAAAACGCCCCTCCGCGGCGGGCCGCGCAAAACTGCGGGCATGGGTATACGCATGCTTCACCGCCGGACGCCCGAGGCAGACATTCGGGCCTGGGCGGACACCGCCTCGGCGCAGGCCATGCTCGCCTCGCCGGTCCCGGCCCTCGCGGCCGACGCAAGCACCGCCCGCATTCCCGCCGACCTGACCCAGACCGTGCGCAGGGCCGCCGCCGGCCTCCGGCACAGACTCACCGGTCTGACCGCGCACGCGGAGCACGCCCCCGACTGGCGTCAGTGGGCCGACCTCGCCCGCGGCTACCTCGCCCTCGCGCTCGCCGCGCTTCCGAGGCCGCGCCCCCGGCACACCCTCACGGTGTTCGTCGCGTCCCTCACCGAGCGGCCGGCCGCCCCCGCCCCGCACCGACCACCCCGCCAGGACCACCAAGAGCACCGGGACCACGGCGATCACCGGGACCGCCCGGATCCCGGCGCCGGCCCCACGCCCTGATCCCGCCGGCGTACAGCGCCAGCCCCAGGACGAGTCCCGCGCCCGCCCCGAAGCACAGGGTGGGCACCAGTTCCCACGGCCGCTCCGGCGCCCCCGTGAGCGCCCACCAGCGCGCCGCCCGCTGTACCGCCCCGGCCGCCGCACAGCCGCCGATCACCGCGCCGGCCCACCACCGGTCCCGCGCGGACAGCACCGGCACCCCCGCCGGCCACCCGTCCGCCGCACGCCGTAGCGCACGCGCGGCGAACGCCGCGATCGCGATCACGCCCGCCACGGACGAGCCGTACTGCAGCCAGGTGAACAGCGGCGCGCCCGCCGGCCGGTCCCGCCCGATGGCCGGAACCAGCCGTGTCCCCCACCGCCCCTGATGGGTGAAGGCGTCCCACACCACATGGGTCAGCGCGCCCAGCACCGCGGAGACGTACCACCGCAGCACCGTGGCGGCGTCCGCACGCGCGCGTGGCGCACCGCAGCGCAGCAGCACGGCCGGCCGCCCCTGCCGGCTCCGGGGCAGCAGCGCGAGCAGCGGCTCGCGGACCAGCAGCCACAGGCCCACCAGCGCCCAGGAGATGGGCACGTCGACGGTGCAGACCCCGGCGAACGCGTGCGTGACCGCACCGAATTGCATGGCACCGGGCAGGACATTCGCCGCATAGAACGGCATGTCGGGCGCGAAGGATCCCGCGATCAGCACCGCCGGCACCAGCGGACCGCGGCCGGTCCCGTCCCGGCGGACCGCGGGCAGGACGGCCGCCGCATGGCTGAGAGTGAACGGCAACAGGTCCCCCGGGAAGCGGTCGTGGACGCGGTGCGCGCACCGGTGATCGGGCCGGTCCAGTATGCGCGCCCTCCCGGCCGGACCGGCGCGCGGCAACGCGAGGTGGCCATCCGGTGAAAACGGGGCTTGAACGGGTCCCGATGCACAGCAAGTTGTCGTAGGGTCACCTGCGGTGCCGTGCCGGGCGCACGGCCGGAACACGGGTCACAGCGCGGAAAGGGCGTCACAGGGGCAACCAGAACACCGGGTCAACCGTCACACCACAGCGAGGCAGACAGACGGAGACGGACGCACGGCGTCCACGGGAGGGTTCACTCGATGGCGGCGCATTTCGGAAGGCGGCTGCGCAAGGGGGCGGCGACCACCGCCGTGGCCGCGGCGGCGGTCGCGGCTCTGTCGGCGTCCCAGGCTCCGGGAGCACCCGGCGAGGACCACGGGAGACAGGCGACGGCCGGCGCCGCCGCCCCCGTGCCCGACGCGGCCTCCGACGGCAACGCCACCGGCAACTCGCCGTACTACACGGACCTCCCGCCGCTGAACAGCCCGAACCCCAGCCCCTCGCCGAGCGCCACCGGCACCCCGGTCGCCCAGGGCGACGCCGAGGCCGGCATACCGGCGACGGTCCTCGACGCCTACAAGAAGGCCGAGGCCGAACTGCGTTCGTCCAAGCCCGGCTGCAACCTGCCCTGGCAACTGCTCGCCGCGATCGGCAAGGTCGAGTCGGGCCAGGCCGAGGGCGGCCGGGTCGACGCGGACGGCACCACGATCGGCAGGATCCTGGGGCCGGCCCTCGACGGCAACGGCTTCGCGCTCATCAAGGACACCGACCACGGCGCCTACGACGGCAACACCCGGTACGACCAGGCCGTCGGCCCCATGCAGTTCATCCCCTCGACCTGGGCCTGGGCCGGCCGCGACGGCAACGCGGACGGCAAGAAGGACCCCAACAACGTCTACGACGCCGCCCTCGCCGCGGGCCACTACCTGTGCCGCAACGGCTGGGACCTCTCCCGCGAGAGCGACCTGCACAGCGCGATCCTCAGCTACAACAACTCGCAGGACTACCTGAACACCGTCCTGTCGTGGCTGGAGTACTACCGCAAGGGCACCCACTCCGTGCCCGACGGCACCGGCAGCGTGCCCACCCACCGCAGCGACGACGGCTCCCCGCACGCCGAGTCCCCGAAGCACACCAAGGCGCCGAAGACCAAGCCGGACCCGAAGCCGGACCCCACGCCCAGCACCCCCGGCGGCGGCAGCCCCAGCCCGACCCCGCCGAAGACGCCCGCGCCGCCGACCACTCCGCCGACCAACACCGACACCGTGGACCACCTGGCGGACGCGGACACGGCCAAGCTCACCGCGATGGCCGGCCACGGCTTCGACCAGCGGATCGGCACCCGCGCGGTGACCAAGTCCGGCAAGGCCGTCGCCAAGGTCAGGATCCGCTTCACCATCTCCGGGGACACCGACGCCACCTTCACCGGCGGCGAGACCGTCGCCACGGTCGCCACCGACGCCCAGGGCGTCGCCCTCGCACCGGCGCTCCAGGCGGGCGAGAAGACCGGCGACTTCCAGGTCACCGCGACCGTGGTGGGCCGCTCGGTCAAGGCCCTCGGCTACACCGCCACCGTCACCCCGCGCGCCGCCGACACCCTGACCCGCACCGCCGACACCCCGCTGACCTGCACGCCGGGCGGCGAGTTCGCCGACCAGGTCCAGGTGAAGGCGACGTACAAGGGCGCCGTCGCGGACAAGGTCGCGGCCACCGCCACCCTGATCAAGTCCGGCACGGACGCGACCGAGAACGACAAGGGCCCGTACTTCAAGGACGCCGACGGCAAGCCCGTACGCACGCTCACCGGACTCCAGACGGACGCCAAGGGCCTGCTGACCCTGCCCAAGCTGTACGCGGACGACGCCACCGGCACCTTCCTGCTCCGCATCACCACCACCGGCGGCGCGACACTCACCGTCGAGCTGAAGGTGGCCGCCGCGGACTCCACGGCGACGCCGTCCCCGTCGCCCAGCCCGTCCGCCTCCTGACCCCGACGGGAACCGGCAGGGCGCCCTCCGCCGCACCAGCGGCAGGGCGCCCTGTTCCGTGCGTGCCTCGCTGTCGCCACGGCACCTGACCTGACGACCCATCAGGATCCGGCGGGTGCTGCGCGGATCGAGCCTGAACCGGTCAGCGCCCGAGCCGCGCGTTCGTGTGCCGGGTGGGCTCGGCGGTCGCCGGGTCCTCGGGCCACGGATGCTTCGGGTACCGGCCGCGCAGCTCGGCCCGCACGCTCCGGTAGCCGTCCTTCCAGAAGGAGGCGAGGTCGGCCGTGACGGCGGCGGGCCGTCCGGCGGGCGAGAGCAGATGCACGAGCAGCGGTACGCCGGCCACCGTCGGCGTCCGGTGCAGCCCGAACATCTCCTGCAGCTTGACGGCGAGCACCGGCTGCCGAGGATCCCCGTAGTCGATCCGGATCCTCGACCCGCTCGGCACGGTGATCCGCTCGGGCGCCAGCTCCTCCAGCCGTGCCGCGTCCCCGCTCGCCCAGGGCAGCAGCCGTGCGAGCGCCTGCCCGGCGTCGATCCGCCCGAGATCGGCGCGCCGCCGGCACCTGCTCAGCTCCGGTTCCAGCCAGTCGTCCACGCGCGCGTACAGCGCGTCGTCGGACACGTCCGGCCACGGCTCGCCCAGGTGGGCGTGCAGGAACGCGAGCCGCTGCCGCAGCGCCCGCGCCTCCGCCGGCCATCGCAGCAACCCGAGCCCTTCCTGCCGCAGCCCGTCCAGCAGGGCCCCGCGGACGAGCGACGGGTCGGCGTCCTTCAGCGGCCGTACGGCCAGCTCGACGGCGCCGAGCCGTTCGACGCGCCGGGCGACGACGTCCCCGTCGGCCCAGTGCACCTCGTCCCGCTCCTGAAGCAGCGCCCCGGCGGCGCCGACCGCCACCCCCTCCTCCACGGCGGCTCCGAGCAGCACGCACGCGTGCCCCTTTCCGGCGGGCCGGTCGGCAGCCGCGACGACGATCCAGGGCGCACCCCGCAACGCCGACCCGTCCCCGAGCCCGGCCCGGGTGCCGGAGGCCATGAGGTACGACCCGCCGTCCAGCCTGGCGACACGCTCGGGAAAGGCGAGGGCGGCGACGAGCCCGGCGAGCCGCTCCTCCCCGGCACCCTCCTCCACCAGGCGTGCGGCGGCCTGTTCGGCGGCTTGTGTCCGACGGTCACGGGCGGGCGAGCGGGAGAACTCCGCCGAGACGGCCCGCAGCCGCCGCACCTCCGCGGCCCACCGCCCGGCGTAGGCGTCACCCCCGCGCCGGGCCCGCCGCAACGCACCGGCGAGGTCATCGCCGTAGTCCCGGGGCACTTCCTCGGACAGCAGGGCGACGACCTCGGCCCCCGCAGCGGAGGTGTCCAGCAGCGCCCGCCCCAGCCGGGGGTGCACACCGAGCCGGGCCAGCCGCACCCCGGTGTCCGTGGCCCGGCCGGCGCCGTCCACCGCCCCCACCGCCGCCAGAGCCGAGCGCGCCGCCGCCATCGCCCCGCCCGGCGGGGGATCGAGCAACGCCAGCCCGGAGGCGTCCGGATCGCCCCAGCAGGCCGCCTGCAGGGCGAACGCGGTGAGGTCGGCCACCTTGATCTCCGGCGCCGGGAAGGCCGGCAGGCGGACGTCCTCGGCCTGTGTCCAGCACCGGTACACCCAGCCCGGCGCCTCCCGCCCGGCCCGCCCCGCCCGCTGCCGCCCGGCCGCCCGCGACGCCCGTACCGTCGTGAGCCCGCTCAGCCCCCGCGCGTGATCCACCCGCGGCTCCCGCGCCAGCCCCGAATCCACCACGACGCGCACCCCGGGCACGGTCAGCGAGGACTCCGCCACCGAGGTCGCCAGCACCACCCGGCGCCGCGTCCCGGGCGCCAGCACCGCGTCCTGCACGGCGGCCGGCGCCCGCCCGTGCACCTGGAGCACGTCGACGCCGTCCAGCTCGCCGAGCCGGCCCGCGACACGCGCGATCTCTCCCACCCCGGGCAGGAAGCACAGCACGTCCCCGTCCCGCTCGGCCAGCGCCCGCCGCACCACCGACGCCACGTGCGCCAGCAGCGCCGGATCGACGCGCATCCCGTGCGGCGGCCGTACCGGACGCGCCGGAGGCGCCCACACCACCTCCACCGGATGCGCCACGCCCTGCGCCTCGACCACCGGCGCCCCGCCCAGCAGCCGCGCCCAGCCCTCGGCGTCCGTCGTCGCCGACGCGGCCAGCAGCCGCAGCTCCGGCCGCAGGGTCTGCCGCACGTCCCACAGGAACGCGGCCGCCGTGTCGGCGTCCAGATGCCGCTCATGGCACTCGTCGAGGACGACGGCGTCGACGCCGGGCAGCTCCGGGTCGCGTTGCAGCCGCTGCAGCAGCACACCGGTGGTGACGACCTCCACCCGCGTGTGCCGCCCCACGACACGCTCGCCGCGCACCGTGAAGCCGACGCTGTCGCCGGGCTTCTCGCCCAGCAGCCACGCCATGCGCCGGGCCGCCGCGCGCGCCGCGATCCGGCGCGGCTCGGCCACCACGACCCGTCGCACGGGGCCGTCCCCGGTCAGCCCCGCCAGCACGAGCGGCACCAGCGTGGTCTTGCCGGTGCCGGGCGGCGCCACCAGCACGGCGGCGCCGGCGTCCTCCAGGGCGTCGGTCAGGGCGGGCAGCGCGGAGCGCACGGGCAGCGCGTCCAGGGCGTCGTAACGGATCACGCCCCCAGTGTCGTACGACGACGGAAGGCACCTTCGCGCGTGTGTGGCACGCAGGCACGCGCGTGCGACGGCGTAACCGCCCCTACACGCGCGCGCGTGTACGTGCGCGGACCTTAAAGAGAGAGCGTCAGTCGCGCTCGCAGACGAAGATCGCCGTGCCCGGGATCAGGCTGCCCCGCAGCGGGGACCAGCCGCCCCACTCCGAGGTGTTCCAGGCCGGCCACTCCGGCTCCACCAGATCCACCAGGCGGAAGCCGGACGCCACGACGTCCCGGACGCGGTCGCCCAGCGTCCTGTGATGCTCGACGTAGACCGCGCGGCCCTGCTCGTCCTGCTCCACATAGGGCGTGCGGTCGAAGTAGGACGCCGAGACCGACAGGCCCTCGGGGCCCGGCTCGTCCGGGAACGCCCAGCGGATCGGGTGCGTCACCGAGAACACGAACCGGCCGCCCGGCCGCAGCACCCGGCGCACCTCGCGCAGCACCAGCCGCGGATCGGCGACGAAGGGCAGTGCCCCGTAGGCCGAGCAGGCCAGGTCGAAGGAGCCGTCGGCGAAGGGCAGCGCGCAGGCGTCCGCACAGACGAGCGGAAACGATCCGCCGATCCGCAGGGCGTGCTGGAGCTGGCGGTGCGAGAGGTCCAGCGCCACCGGGCGGGCCCCCTGGGCGGCCAGCCAGCGCGCGCACTGCGCCGCGCCCGCGCCGATCTCCAGGACGTCCCTGCCCTTCAGCTCCTCCGGCGGGCCGAGCAGCTCCGCCTCCACTTCGTCCAGGCCCTCCGGGCCCCACACGAAGCGGTCGTCGCCGAGGAACGTGCCGTGCTCGACCTGGTACTCGTCCGCGTTGCGGTCCCACCAGCCCCGGTTGGCCCGTGCGCTCTCCGCGACGCCGGCGTCACGGCGTGTCGCCTCCGCTTCGAAGGCCTCGGTTCCCTCGCGCTCGTAGGCTTCCGGCTCTTGGATGATCGGCTCCCTCGTCGTACTCTTCCGTCCAACCCGCCGGGGTTCGTCACGGAACCGGGTCCTCGGGCCTGCGTGGCCTCAAGGGACGTTTCTTCTGCCGGTTATGGGGTGATCTGCCCCGGGTGTGCGCCTTCGCGCATTGACCATGTCCGGCTGCCCCCGTATGCTACAAGTTGCGCTGCGGGCCTGCGCACCTCAGACGTAGCAGGCTGCGCTCGCATCTGTTGTATGTCCCCTCGGTTGTCGAGGCGCCACCGGGCACCCGGTGTCCACAAGGTGGCGCTTCCTTGGCTGTCCGGCTTCTGCAGAGCGAAACGGGCTCCCGGCGTAAGCAGTACCTACGACTTCAATGTCCGTACCGGAGCCCTTTCCCACATGACGAGCAGCACCGAGACCACCGCCACCACCCCGCAGGTAGCGGTCAACGACATCGGTAACGAGGAAGCCTTCCTCGCAGCGATCGACGAGACGATCAAGTACTTCAACGACGGCGACATCGTCGACGGCGTCATCGTGAAGGTCGACCGGGACGAGGTCCTGCTCGACATCGGTTACAAGACCGAAGGTGTCATCCCGAGCCGCGAGCTCTCGATCAAGCACGACGTCGACCCGAACGAGGTCGTCGCCGTCGGCGACGAGATCGAGGCCCTTGTCCTCCAGAAGGAGGACAAGGAAGGCCGCCTGATCCTCTCGAAGAAGCGCGCCCAGTACGAGCGTGCCTGGGGCACCATCGAGAAGATCAAGGAAGAGGACGGGATCGTCACCGGTACCGTCATCGAGGTCGTCAAGGGTGGTCTCATCCTCGACATCGGCCTCCGCGGCTTCCTCCCGGCCTCCCTGGTCGAGATGCGCCGTGTCCGCGACCTCCAGCCGTACGTCGGCAAGGAGCTCGAGGCCAAGATCATCGAGCTGGACAAGAACCGCAACAACGTGGTCCTGTCCCGCCGCGCCTGGCTCGAGCAGACCCAGTCCGAGGTCCGCCAGACGTTCCTCACGACCCTGCAGAAGGGTCAGGTCCGCTCCGGTGTCGTCTCCTCGATCGTCAACTTCGGCGCCTTCGTGGACCTCGGTGGCGTCGACGGCCTGGTCCACGTCTCCGAGCTGTCCTGGAAGCACATCGACCACCCGTCCGAGGTCGTCGAGGTCGGCCAGGAGGTCACCGTCGAGGTCCTCGACGTCGACATGGACCGCGAGCGCGTCTCCCTGTCGCTGAAGGCGACCCAGGAAGACCCGTGGCAGCAGTTCGCCCGCACCCACCAGATCGGCCAGGTCGTGCCCGGTAAGGTCACGAAGCTGGTGCCGTTCGGTGCGTTCGTCCGCGTGGACGAGGGCATCGAGGGCCTGGTCCACATCTCCGAGCTGGCCGAGCGCCACGTGGAGATCCCGGAGCAGGTCGTCCAGGTCAACGACGAGATCTTCGTCAAGGTCATCGACATCGACCTCGAGCGCCGCCGCATCAGCCTCTCGCTGAAGCAGGCCAACGAGTCCTTCGGTGCCGACCCGTCCGCGGTCGAGTTCGACCCGACCCTGTACGGCATGGCCGCGTCCTACGACGACCAGGGCAACTACATCTACCCCGAGGGCTTCGACCCGGAGACCAACGACTGGCTGCCGGGCTACGAGAAGCAGCGCGAGGAGTGGGAGCGCCAGTACGCCGAGGCGCAGGCCCGCTTCGAGCAGCACCAGCAGCAGGTCATCAAGTCCCGCGAGGCCGACGCTGCCGCCGCCGCCGAGGGCGGCGAGGCCGCGGCTCCGGCCGCGACCGGCGGCTCGTACTCCTCCGAGGGCGGCGACCAGTCCGGCGCCCTGGCCTCGGACGAGGCGCTGGCCGCGCTGCGCGAGAAGCTGGCGGGCGGCCAGAGCTGAACGCTCGCCGCTGGGCTTAGCCGATAGCTGGTTCTGAGGGGCCGCACCTTTCGGGGTGCGGCCCCTCAGGCGTGCTCGGGGGCCGTGCCCCGCATACCGCTCCCGAGAGCCTGGTCGACGGCGTGTCGCGGGAATGCCCACCCTCCAGGCCGTGTTGACCATGTCGAACACGAGGAGGAGCGGTCACTGTGCTTGATCCGCAGGGTTTGTACGCATGGGAGCCGAAGGGCCTCGCCGTGGTGGACATGGCGCTCGCCCAGGAGTCGGCCGGCCTTGTCATGCTCTACCACTTCGACGGATACATCGACGCGGGCGAGACCGGCGACCAGATCGTCGACCGGCTGCTCGACTCACTGCCCCACCAGCTCGTCGCCCGGTTCGACCACGACCGGCTCGTGGACTACCGCGCCCGCCGGCCCCTGCTGACCTTCAAGCGGGACCGGTGGACCGACTACGAGGTCCCGGCCATCGAGGTCCGCCTCGTCCAGGACACCACGGGCGCCCCCTTCCTGCTGCTCTCCGGCCCCGAGCCGGACGTGGAGTGGGAGCGCTTCGCGGCGGCCGTACGGCAGATCGTGGAGCGGCTCGGCGTCCGCCTGTCCGTGAACTTCCACGGCATCCCCATGGGCGTACCGCACACCCGCCCGGTCGGCCTCACCCCGCACGGCAACCGCACCGACCTGGTCCCCGGCCACCGCAGCCCCTTCGAGGAGGCCCAGGTGCCCGGCAGTGCCGAGGCGCTGGTGGAGTACCGCCTGATGGAGGCCGGCCACGACGTCCTGGGCGTCGCCGCGCACGTCCCGCACTACATCGCCCGGTCCCCGTACCCGGACGCCGCGCTGACCGTCCTCGAGGCCATCACGGCCGCCACCGGGCTGGTGCTGCCGACGGTCGCCCACTCACTGCGCACCGACGCGTACCGCACGCAGACGGAGATCGACCGCCAGATCCGGGAGGGTGACGAGGAGCTGACCGCGCTCGTCCAGGGTCTGGAGCACCAGTACGACGCCGCCGCGGGCGCCGAGACCCGGGGCAACATGCTCGCCGAGCCCGTGGACATCCCGTCGGCCGACGAGATCGGGCGCGAGTTCGAGCGGTTCCTGGCGGAGCGCGAGGGCGACAACTGACCTCCGCCGGTCCCGCTGTCAGTGGCAGAGCCTAAGCTGGCGCCCATGCTGAAAGTGGGCCTGACCGGTGGGATCGGCGCCGGCAAGAGCGAGGTGTCGCGGCTGCTCGTGGAGCACGGGGCCGTGCTGATCGACGCGGACCGCATCGCGCGCGAGGTCGTCGCGCCGGGCACGCCGGGTCTCACCGCCGTGGTGGAGGCCTTCGGCGAGGACGTCCTCACCGCGGACGGCAGCCTGGACCGGCCGAAGCTCGGCTCCATCGTCTTCGCCGACCCCGGCAGACTCGCCGTCCTCAACCGGATCGTGCACCCCTTGGTGGGCGCGCGTTCCCGCGAGCTGGAGGAGGCAGCGGCCCCCGACGCCGTGGTGGTCCACGACGTGCCTCTCCTCACCGAGAACGGCCTGGCACCGCTGTACGACCTCGTGATCGTCGTGGACGCGAGCCCCGAGACCCAGCTCGACCGGCTGGTCCGGCTGCGCGGGATGACGGAACAGGACGCACGCGCGCGCATGGCCGCCCAGGCGACCCGTGAGCAGCGCAGACGGATCGCGGACATCGTGATCGACAACGACGTCCCGCTGGACACCCTGCGCAAGCGCGTCGCTCAGGTGTGGGAGGACCTCGTACGGCGGGCCCGGGAGAACTCCGCGGAACAGGCGCCGGAATAGCGGCCCCCTCCGCGGGCGTTGAAGGGGTGGAGTGAGGGAAGGACTCTGCCGTGCCCGAGACCAGCGGTTCCACCGGACCTACTCCGGAGACGCATGTCATCGACTTCCGCGCAGCCGAGCATCTGCTCAATTCGCGGGACCCGCGGGGCGCGGTGAAGCTGCTCGACGGAGTCATCGCCGCGCACCCGGAGAACACCGCGGCCCGGCTGCTGCGCGCGCGTGCGTTCTTCGCCGCGGCGCAACTGCGTCCCGCCGAACTGGAATTCACGATCGTCCTGGAGCGCGAGCCGGACAACGCGTTCGCGCACTTCGCCCTGGCCCGCACCTACGAACGCCAGGGCCGCCCCGACCAGGCCAAACGTCATTTCCGGCTGGCGGCCGCGCTGGACCCGAACCCGCAGTACGTGAAGGCGGCCCGCTTCGACGACTGAGCCGCCGGCGACGGGCGCCGCTCCGTACGCCGTGCCGGTCACGGACGCGGGTCGGCGTGCTGCCCGTCCCGCGTGCCGGATGATCGGGGCACGGCGGTCACGGATGCCGGTGTCTGGGCGGGCGCCGGAACGGCGGGCCGTCGTCCGGCGGCGGGTACGGCGGGACGTCGCGGCCAGGCTGGTAGTGCGGGCCCTGCCGGATGTGCCGCAGCACCATGGTCATGTCCGCGGTGACCACCAGCAGCAGCACCCCGCAGGCGACCGCCCAGCCGGGGCGCCCGACGAGCGCGAACGCCGCCGTGCCGAAGACCGCCCAGGCCAGACCCCACACGCACAGCCAGAGCCGCGCCCGCAGAGCACTGCGCGCGGTCGCCGGTTCACTGCCCGTACGCATCGGACCACCACTCCTTCTTGCACCGTACTCTTCGAGGACGACGCTCACCAACGGCGCTCGTCCGCCGCTCGTCGAAGGGGGAACCAGTGCTGCCGGACGCCGACGACCTGCCCGAACTGCTCCTCGACCTGGCCGTACCGCACGAGGACATCAACGCACTGGTGGCCGGGCGGCGCCGGGTCACCGGCGACCCGGGTGCGCTGAGACTCCTGGCGGAGTGCGTCGAGGAGTTGTTCCGCGACCCGGACGACACCGGCCGCACACCCGACCTGGCCGAACTCTTCGCCGCAGCGCCCGCCGAGCAGGCCGGGACCTTCCCCGTGTACGTCTTCGTCGCCGCCGTCCCGCACACCCTCGCCCGGCACCGGGAGCGCGGCATCCCGGCCGAGGTCTCCCGGCGCACCCTGGCCGACCTGGGCCGTCACATGGCGGTGCACCGCAGACGGCACGGCACGACCGGCCTGCTGTCACGGCGCTGGCTGGTGCGGCACTTCCGGGGCGAGCTGTACCAGCTGGGCCGTCTGCAGTTCGAGCGGGCGCGGCACGGACAGCGCACCTCAGCGGTGATCGCCGCGGCCGGACTGGACGTGGCGCCCGGCACGCCCTGCCTCAACCTGCACATCCCCGACTTCCACGGCCCGCTGACCCCGTCCGCCTGCGACCGCTCCCTGGCGTGGGCCCGGGAGTTCTTCGCCCGGCACTTCCCCGAGGAGCGGCCGGTGGCGGCGCTCTGCCACTCCTGGCTGCTGGACCCGCAGTTGAAGCGGTACCTGCCGGCCGACTCCAACATCGTCCGCTTCCAGGACCGCTTCCGCACCGCCCGCGAGGACACCGAGCCGTCCGACACCGAGCCCGTCCAGTTCGTCTTCGGCGACCCCGACCTGCCGGTCGCGGAGCTGCCCCGGCGCACCGCCGTGGAGCGGGCCGTCGGAGACCATCTGCGGGCCGGCGGGCACTGGTACATCGGGCACGGCTGGTTCCCGTTCCCGGACGAATCGCGCCGACCGGCCCCGCCTCACACGAACGAGTGAACCGGCGGCGGAGGGGAACGGCTGTGCGGGGACCGGCCGTTGTCCGGGCATGACGATCGAGATGCGTGAGGGATACGAGGGCACCGGACCCGGTGCGATCACCCCGGACGGCTGCGCGGTCGAGCTGTACGAGCGGCTGCCGGTGGGCGAGGAGCCGGACATCGTCGCCGCGGCGGTACCGGCCGGGGCGCACATCCTGGAGCTGGGCAGCGGAGTGGGCCGGATGACCCACCCCCTGATCGAGCGCGGGTTCACGGTGACGGCGGTGGACGAGTCCGCCGACATGCTGAGCCGGGTCCGCGGGGCGCGCACGATATGCGGCCCCATCGAGCAACTGGACCTGGGCGGCGAGGAGTTCGACGTGGTCATGCTGGCGTCGTTCCTGGTGCACGCAGGCGACGAGGAGGTGCGCAGAGGCCTGTTGCGCACCTGCGCCCGGTATGTGGCGAAGGACGGCTGCGTGCTCATCCAGCGCGAGGGCGAGGACTACCACACCAACGTGCCCCGGGAGCGGGCCGACCCGAGCGGCTTCACGGTGCGGGTGCTCTCGGCCAAGCCGCTCGGGAACGGAGCGAATTCGGTCCACGTCGAGTACGTCTTCCCGGACGCGCGATGGACCCAGACGTTCCTGTCCCGCCCGTTGACACGAGAGCAGTTCGAGTCGGCACTTGAGGAAGCGGGGCTGGAGGTGGAGTCGTATCTGACACCCGACCGGATGTGGGCGCGGGCGGTGCCGCGGGCGTAGGCCGGCACGCGGTCGGAGATGGTCCCCGCCACAGCGATGAGTTCCCGGACCGGGCGCCGTCTACTTCGGTGACAGCAATCGACGATCGGCACCGCTTCCCCAGGAGACCCTCATGTCCGAGTCCACCGCTCCCGTCGCCCGCACCGCTTCCGTCACCGACGGTTCCCGCAGCGGCAGCAGGCGCGCCGCCCGGGTCGCCCTGCGGACCGTACAGGTGCTGCTCGCGCTGTTCTACGGCATCGCGAGCGCGCTGCCCAAGCTCATCGCGCACCCGTCGGCCGTCGACGCCTTCGACAGGATCGGCTGGGGCAGTGGGGCCATGTACACCATCGGCGCGCTCGAACTCGCCGGAGCCGTCGCCCTGTTGGTCCCCGTGCTGCAGTCCGCCGCGGCGATCGCGCTCAGCGCGCTGATGGTGGGCGCGTTCATCGTCCAGCTCACCGTCTTCGCCGGCCAGAACGCCGCGACCCCCCTGATCCTCATAGTGCCGCTCGCCCTCATCGCCTGGACCCGCCGCGAGCACAACGCGGAACTCCTGCGACTGATACGCCGCCACTGACCGCGCGTATCGGCATCGACGCCGACCGGCGGGGCGGGCGGGGGGCTCGGTCGGCGGTGTCGGTGTGTGCCGGGGTTCGGTGGGTTGTGGGGCTGGGGGTGATGCGTCGGGGTGACGGAGCGGGGGTGAGGCGGGGTCGCCGGGTCTGCGGACCGGCATGGGTATCGGCCGGTGGGGGGAGAGCCTGCCGGCGGTGTCGGTGCGTGTCCGGTCTCCGCCGGCGCGTCGAGGGGGGCCGGTCGGCGGTGCCGGCGGGTGAGCGTCCGGCGGGGACGGGGCCCGGGCCGACCGTGCCGGTGGGTATCCGGTCGAGGCCTCGCTGCTCTCCGGCGGCTTCAGCGGAGCCCTGCCTCGGTCAGCGTGCTCGGGGGCGCCCGGTGGTTCCGCCGGAGCCGGAGCCGCCACGCCTGCCGGGTCTGCCGGCTCCCCGGGAGCCGCCGGTTCCGCTGCCTGCGCCGGACCCGCCGCGGGCCCCTGACCTGCCGCGGCCGCCCGACTCGGAGCCGCCCCGGCCCGCGGATCCGCCCGGCGTGCCGGGTCCCCCGAAACCACCGGGGTCTCCGGCGGAGCCGAACGCCGGAAGGCCCGGGCCGGCGAGACCGCGGAGGCGTTCCATCTCGCGGCGGTCGCGCTTGGTGGGGCGGCCGGCGCCTCGGTCACGGATGCCGGCGGGGGCGACGGCCTCGCGGGGCGGCGGCGGGGGCGAGTTGTCGATGTAGCACTGGGCGGCCACCGGCGCCCCGACCCGCTTGCGGATGAGGCGCTTGACGATCACGACACGCTCGCGGCCCTCGTGCCGCAGGCGTACCTCGTCGCCGACGCGCACGGAGTAGGCGGGCTTCACCCGCTCGCCGTTCACGCGGACGTGACCGCCCCGGCAGGCGGTCGCGCCGAGGGACCGCGTCTTGATCAGGCGCACGGCCCAGATCCAGCTGTCGATCCGGACCGTCTCGCCCTTGCCGGGCCCTGCGGCCTCGGCGGCGGCCACAGCGGCGGCGATCTTCGGATCGACGGGCTGCTCGGCGGCGGCGCCGGAGCCGTGGGAATCGGCGGCGTCCTGGGCGGGGCCGGGCCCGTCCGGTCCACCGGTCCCACGGTTCACGTTCTCGTCCGCATCCTCGGAAGCCATGCCCCCGACCTTAACGCTCCGGGCGACGTGAGCCGGAGGCGTTTGTTGCAGGGGGTGGGGGAATGCGGCAGGGCCGCTGATCTGCGGATCGGCGCCGCCGGGCGCCGGGCGCACCCGAGCCGACGGGGCATACGGTGGCCGTATGGACGACAGCAGCGCCCTCGCTCGGCTCGACCGGCGTGTCGCGGAGTGCCGGGCCTGTCCTCGGTTGGTCGAGTGGCGGGAGGAGGTGGCCCGGACGAAACGGGCCGCGTTCGCCGACTGGACGTACTGGGGGCGGCCGGTGCCCGGCTTCGGTCCAGCCGACGCCCGGCTGGTGATCATCGGGCTGGCCCCCGCCGCGCACGGCGGGAACCGCACCGGCCGGATGTTCACCGGCGACCGTTCCGGCGACGTGCTCTACCAGGCGCTGTACGACGTGGGGCTCGCCTCCCAGCCCACCTCCGTCCGTGCCGACGACGGGCTGGAACTGTACGGCGTCCGGGTCACCGCGCCGGTGCACTGCGCCCCGCCCGCCAACAAGCCGACCCCGGGCGAGCGGGACACCTGCCGCCCCTGGCTGGTGCAGGAGCTGAGGCTGCTGCGGCCGACGCTGAAGGCCGCGGTCGTGCTCGGCGCCTTCGGCTGGCAGGCCGCGCTGCCCGCGTTCAGTGAGGCGGGCTGGACCGTGCCCCGGCCCCGTCCGGCCTTCGCCCACGGCACCCGCGTCGCCCTGGACGGCCTCGACCTCTTCGGCTGCTTCCACGTCAGCCAGCGCAACACCTTCACCGGCCGGCTCACCGCGGAGATGCTCCGCGAGGTGCTGAGCACGGCGGCACAGGCGGCCGGACTCCGGTAACCGCCACTCGTCGACGACACCGCGGCCCCTTCCAACGGCGCTCGCCCCTCAGCCGGCGTCGGTGCTGCCGTCGTCGCCGGCCTCCGGGTCCGTCCCGAACAGGTGCCGGACCGTGGACCGGTAGTTGGCGCGGACGTGGGCGAGGGCGTGGGTGCGGGCCCGGGCGGGGTCGCCGGAGGCGATCGCCTCGTACAACTCGCGGTGTTCGGTGAGGAGTTGGGGCCACTCCTCGTTGCGCCGGGTGAGCCAGCGCAGGCGGCCGTCGACCGGTTCCATGACGGAGATCAGCAGGCTGTTGCCGGCCAGGGCGCGGATGCGGTCGTGGAAGCGGGTGTTGATGTCCGTGATCGCCTCGGCGTCGCCCTCCTTCGTGGCCCGCGCGGCCTGGTCGAGCAGGTCCCGCAGCTCCGCCAGGGCCTCGGGGGTCACCCGGGACGCCGCCAGCCCGGCCGCGTACACCTCCAACGCCTCGCGCAGTTCGAAGAGTTCCCGGACGTCGGTCGGGGTCAGCCGGCGTACGACCGTACGGCGGGCGGACTCGAAGAGGACGAAGCCCTCGGCGACCAGTGCGCGGATCGCCTCCCGCACCGGCACCCGGGAGACGCCGAAGCGCTCGGCGAGTTCCCGTTCGACGAGCCGGTCACCGGGGGCGAGGCGCCCGGCGATGATGTCCTCCCGCAGGCTCGCCAGGACCCGTTCGCGCACCGCGCCCAGGGGTTCGATCTTCGTCATGGGCCCATCTTCGCCGACGCTAGGGGACTTTTACGGGGCCGTAACGGCAACGACATCGGTCCGAACGCTTGACGGCGGCACCATGTCCGCAGTTTGGTATACCAAACGCGACGGGCTTCCGTGCCTGACGCTGCCGCTCCATCGGCCTGCCCGCCGATGGTCCGTCCTCCGAGTTCCTGCGGTATGGCCCCTTCGTCCCCCGTTCAGGAGGCCCCGTGTCCCTCGCCGACCGCGCCGAAGCCACCGGCGCCCCCGCGTTCGCCCCCGACCCCCGCCTCGTCAACGAGGACCTCGCCCCCGCGAAGCAGCGGAACTGGAAGGTCTTCGACCTCTTCGCCATGTGGATGTCCGACGTCCACAACCTCGGCAACTACACCTTCGCCGCCGGCCTGCTGGTCCTCGGCATGAACGTCTGGCAGGTCTTCACCTCCCTGCTCGTCGGGTTCGTGCTCATCTATGCCGGCATGAACCGGATGGGCCGGATCGGCCAGCGCCACGGCGTGCCCTTCCCGGTGGTCGGCCGCATCAGCTTCGGCGTCTGGGGCGCCAACATCCCCGCGCTGATCAGGGCAGTGATCGCCATCATGTGGTACGGCATCCAGACCTATCTGGCCTCCGTCGCCGTCAACGTGATGCTGCTGGCGGCCTGGCCGGGCCTGGCATCCCTCACCCACCACTCCTTCCTCGGCCTGGACGCGCTCGGCTGGATCTCCTTCGTCTCGCTCTGGCTGCTCCAGGCGCTGATCATCAGCCGGGGCATGGAGGCCGTACGGAAGTTCCAGGACTTCTGCGGCCCGGCGATCTGGCTCGTGATGATCGCGCTGGCGCTGTGGGTCCTCGCCAAGGCCCACTGGAGCATCTCGCTCACCTCCACCCCGCATCCGGTGTCCACGGGCGAGCAGTGGCGGCAGTGGTTCGGCGCGATCGGCCTGATCCTCGCCACCTACGGCACGCTGATGCTCAACTTCTGCGACTTCTCCCGCTTCGCGCCCGACGACCGGACCGTCCGGCGCGGCAACTTCTGGGGCCTGCCCATCAACTC
Source organism: Streptomyces sp. NPDC048192 (assembly GCF_043202415.1). Lineage (NCBI taxonomy): Bacteria > Bacillati > Actinomycetota > Actinomycetes > Kitasatosporales > Streptomycetaceae > Streptomyces > Streptomyces sp. NPDC048192. The sequence goes on along the minus strand of NZ_JBIDAL010000003.1, from coordinate 232,550 downwards.
CACCGCCTTCGTCGTGGTGTCGGTGATCGTCACGGCCGGCTCGCTGAAGGCGTTCGGACAGGCCATCACCGACCCCGCGGAACTGGTCGCCAAGGTCGGCAACACCTGGGTGCTCGTCGTCGCCGCGTTCACGTTCGCCGTCGCCACCATGGGCGTCAACATCGTCGCCAACTTCGTCTCGCCGGCGTACGACCTCGCCAACGTCTGGCCGCAGAAGATCACCTTCAAGGTCGGCGGCATGATCAGCACGGTGGCCGCCCTGGTCGTCACCCCCTGGAACCTCTTCTCCAACCCGACCGTCGTCAACTACTTCCTCGGCGGTCTCGGCGCCTTCCTCGGCCCGCTGTTCGGCGTGATCATGGTCGACTACTACTGGGTCAAGCGCGGCAGGGTCGACGTCGACGCACTGTTCGACGCCCGCCCCGGCACCCCGTACCACTACCGCAAGGGCGTCAACCCGAAGGCACTGTGGGCGTTCCTGCCCTCCGCAGCGGTCGCCGCCGTGGTCGCGCTGGTGAAGAGCTTCAGCGATGTCGCGCCGTACTCCTGGTTCATCGGCACCGCGCTCGCCGCCGCTCTGTACGCACTGCTGGGCCGCCGAGAGCGCGCGATGCCGGCGAAGGAGGCCTGACAGGCGTGCGCATCATCGTCACCAACTGCAACACCACCCAGGAGATGACCGAGGAGATCGTCCGCGGCGCCCGGGCCGCCGCGGGCCCCGGCACCACCGTGACCGGCCTGACCCCCGCCTGGGGCCCGGCGTCCGCCGAGGGCTGGCTGGACAGCTATCTCTCCGCGGCCGCCGTCCTGGACACCCTGCGCACGTACGACGGACCCGCGTACGACGCCGTCGTCCTGGCCGGGTTCGGCGAGCACGGCCGGGAGGGCGTACGGGAGTTGGTGGACGTCCCGGTCGTCGACATCACGGAGGCGGCCGCCCACCTCGCCTGCCTCCTCGGTCGCCGCTACGGCGTCGTCACCACCCTCGACCGCTCCTGCGGCCAGATCGAGGACAGCCTGGAGACCGCCGGGGTGGCCCGCAACTGCGCCGCCGTCGTCGGCACCGGCCTCGGCGTCCTCGACCTCGCCGCCGATCCCGGCCGCACCGAGACGGCGTTCCTCACCGCGGCCGAGCGGGCCCGGGACGCCGGCGCCGAGGTCCTCGTCCTGGGCTGCGCCGGGATGACGGGACTGCAGCGGACGGTGGGGGAGAAGCTCGGACTGCCCGTGGTCGACGGCGTGGCGGCGGCGGTCAAGCTCGCCGAGTCCCTGGTCACCCTGGGCCTGACGACCAGTCGCGTGGGCAGCTACCAGCCGCCGCTGCCCAAGGCGAGGACCTGGGGCCACCCGGCCCGCTGAGTCGGCCCGCCGTGGCTCCCGTCCGCCAGCGTGGGCAGGCAGACCGGCGGTGACGGGGCCGTGCGCCCCGCCGCGCCCCACTCGCGGCGGGGCGCACGCTTGCCTGGCCGGTCAGAGACGCCGGACGTCAGGTCAGGCTGAGGGCCGGGAGGGCGCACTGCACCGTGCCGGTCACTGCCGTACGCCGCTCGGGGCAGGTCCCTCACGCCTGCCGTGCTGGTCACGGGCGCCGGAGGTCGCTCGGGCGGAGCGCGCGCCTGCCGCGTTCCTCATGGGCACCGAACGTGACTCGGGGCTGCCCGGCCCGGCGGGCACGGCGCCGGCCCCGTGCGCCGCCCGACCCAGGCGGCCGGCGTCGCCTGCCCCGCCGCCCGGCGCACGCCGGCATCACGCCGCCGGCGCGCGGTGCCGGTGAGGGCGGGGGCGGGCGCGGGGGAGTGCGCGGCGACGGTGGCCAGTCGGTGCTGCAATCGCCGAAGCCGACGGCCGCGCGCAGTGCCGTCGGCGTCCGGCGTCGGTCACGTGGTGCCGTCGTAGCTCACACCTGCGGTGTCCCTCGCGGGCGCCAGACGTACCGCACGTCCGGTTCCCGCTCCTCGTTGCCGCTGCCGTCGGTGAACTCGACGGCGGTGAAACCATGGCGCTCGTAGAACCGGTGGGCGGGCTTGTTGACCTGGAAGGTCCACAGGGTCAGCCCGCCCGGGCAGCGCTCCTTGGCCAGCGCGACGAACCGGTCGCCGATGCCGCGCCCCCGCCACTCGGGGTCCAGATAGAGCTGCGACAGCAACTCGCCGTCCAGCACCATCAGCCCGGCGATCGTCCCGTCACCGGCCTGCGCCACCCACGTCTCGCGCAGCGGCACGACCACGTCCCGGATGTACGCCCGCACCTCGTCGTCGGTGTGCGGCCGGACGACGGCGGGCAGGGCGGCACGGAAGGACCGCAGATACACATCGGCGGCGGCCGCCGCGTCCGCCGCCACGGCCCGGCGCAGTACGACGTCACCCGGCATGAGCGTCCCCCTCCCGCTCCGGCACCACGGCGGTGGCCGTGATCTCCACCAGCTGCCCGGTGTAACCGAGGCAGGCGACACCGAGCAGCGTGGACGAGTGCGGCCCCGCGCTCAGCCCGGAGGCCTCCACGACCTCCCACACCGCGGACAGCGCCGCGGGCTCGCCGCTCACGACGTACACATCCGTCGCCACCACATGCGCCAAGTCGCTTCCGACGGCGCGCAGTTGCTCCCGGAGGTTGGCGATCACCTGCTCCGCCTGCCGCACCGGATCACCCGGTCCGACGATCTCCCCCTTCTCGTCGAGCGGAACGGCCCCGGCGAGAAAGGCGAGCTTCGTCCCGGCCTCGACGACCGAGGCGTGGGAGTAGGTGGGTGGCGGGAAGAGCGCCGGAACGGTGACGCGCTGGATCATGAGGACTGTCCCCCGGAGACGGCGGTGAGCAACTTCCCGATGATGGCTCCCCTTCCGCCCGCCCGCATCCGAATTCTCGTGCACCGCCACCGGCGGAACACCTGCAGCACGCCGCTGACGACGGCCGCCGGCCGGCGAAGCGGAGGCGCCAGAAAACCGGTGGCCGTACGACCGCGCCGAGCGCTCCCATGAGACCCATGACCGACGACACCGACTTCCTCCGGAACGTCACCCACCACCTGGCCGCTCTTCCCACGGTCAGGGCGGTGGCTCTCGGCGGTTCCCGCGCCCAGGGCACCCACCGCCCCGACAGCGACTGGGACCTGGCGATCTACTACCGGGGCCCGTTCGACCCGGACGACCTGCGCGCCGTCGGCTGGGAAGGCGAGGTGTCCGAGGTCGGCGGCTGGGGCGGCGGGGTCTTCAACGGCGGGGCCTGGCTGACGATCGACGGGCGCCGGGTCGACGTCCACTACCGGGACCTGGACGTGGTCGAGCACGAACTGGCGGAGGCCGAGGCGGGACGCTTCCGGGTGGAGCCACTGCTCTTCCATCTCGCCGGAATTCCCAGCTATCTGGTCGTGGCCGAACTCGCCGTCAACCAGGTGCTCAGCGGCACCACGCCCCGCCCGGCCGGCTATCCGGCCCGGCTGCGCGCCACCGCCGCCGAGCGCTGGCACGGCACCGCCCGCGCCACCCTGCACTACGCCCGGCACAACCACGCTCCGCACGGCCGCGTCACCGAGACCGCCGGCTGCATCGCCACGGCCGCCGCCCAGGCCGCCCACGGAGTGCTCGCGGCCCGCGGCGAGTGGGTGACGAACGAGAAACGCCTGCTGGAACGGGCCGGACTGCGGGAGATCGACGACGTGACGGCCGCCCTGCGCCGCGAACCCGACGCGCTCGTCCGTGCCGTCACCGAAGTCGAGCGGATCGTCGGCGCGTCGCGTTCCCGGCGACTCGCCGTGCCCGGTGCACAGGACGGTCGCGCGGACGGCCGGGAACAGGACTGAGAACGAACGCCGCAAAAACGGTCATCCGGGCGGTCATGAAGAATCGCCGCGTTGCGTTCATTGAGAAAACGGCCCGCGCCCCACCTTTCACACGCGCGAAACGTGAGCGCTCCGTTCCCCGCCCCGTCGCCCCCTACCGTGGAAGCACCGCCCACCCGGCCGCCGTCGTCCGAAGGCGAGGCACACCCCGCCCGCGTACGACAGGAGGCCCGTGTCCCGGTCCGCCGTACCCCTCTGGCTCGCCCATGCCCTGCGCGCGCAGCGCGGTCCCGTTCCCTGGAGCGCAGTGGTCCGGGGTGTGCTCGGCTGCGGGCCGCTCCTGCTCGCCGGTGTGCTCGCCGGGCGGACGCCGCTCGGGGTGCTCGCCGCCATCGGCGCGATGCTCGCCGGGATCAACGACCGGCCGGGCAGCCGGCGCGCCTCCGTGCGGCGGCTCGGGGTGCCCGCGCTCGCCGGCGCCCTCGGGCTGCTCGCGGGGACGTACGCCGGGCAGGGGCCGGCCGCCGTACCGCTCACCCTCGTGCTCACCGCGCTCGGCCTGGTCGCCGGCGGCATCAGCGCCATCGGGCCCGTCGCCTCCGCCGCCGGCACGCACCTGCTCGTCGGCGCCGCGATCGGCGCCGGGATGCCGGCGGCCGAGAGCGGCCGGCAACAGGCCCTCGCCTTCCTCGCCGGAGCCGGCTGGCTGCTCCTGCTGCGGCTCGGCCTGCCCACGCCCGGCTCGCTCGCCGGGGACTTCCGGTTCGACGGGGAGCGGGAGGCGGTCGCCGGCGTGTACGACGCCATCGCCGCGCTGGTCGAGGCCGTGGGCGGGGCGCAGGCCACCACGCGACGGGCCGCGCTCAGCGCCGCCCTCGACCACGCCCAGGACGCCCTCGCCGGGCCGCGGCTGCGCCGGTACGCCAGTTCCGCCGCCGAGCGCCGGCTGCACGCCCGGTACGCGGCCGCGCTGCCCCTCGCCGAGGCCGCCACCGCCCTGTTCTGGGTGGGGGAGCCGGTGCCGGCGCGGGCCGCGGAAGGTCCCCGGCGCCTCGCCGCCGCCGTCCGCGCCGACACCGCCGCCGGCCCGCTCCCCGCCCCACCCGTCCCGCACACCCCCCGCCCCGGCCCTCGTCCGCACCGGACCGGAAGGCGCCCCGACGACCCCACGGGCCACCACCCCGCCGGAACGTCCCTCGCCCCGGCCCTCCGCGCCCTCGACGACGCCCTGCTGTCTGCCGCCGAGGCCTTCGACCGGGGGGACGGCGCCCAACGGCGGCTCCTCACCCGGCGCCTGGGTCTGCGGGGGGCGCTGCGCGCCGTGTTCGGCAGTGGCGGGCGCGAGTACGGGATGCGGGTCGCCCTCTGCTTCGGGGCCAGCGCCGCCATCGCCCAGGCGCTGCACCACACCCGCTGGTACGGCCAGCACCAGCACTGGTACTGGATGCCCGCCACCGCCGTCTTCCTCGTCAAGCCCGACCTCGGTCCGCTCGCCTCCCGGGTGCTGTGCCGGGCCGCCGGGACCGTGCTGGGCGCCCTGGTGTTCGCCGGGCTCGCCGCGCTGCTGCCCCGGCCGGCGGGGCTGATCGCGCTGGTCGCGGTGTGCGGGGCGCTCGTCCCGGTCGCCACCCGGCACTTCGCCGCCCTGACGGCCGTCGTCACCGTCCTCGTCCTCGCCCTGGTCATGGCCGGCGGCGAGCCGCAGGCCTCCGTCAGCCGGATCGGGGAGACCCTGCTGGCCTGCGCGCTCGTACTGGTCGTCGGCCATCTGCCCATGCCGGGGCAGCGCGGCGGCGCGGTACGCGCGCGGCTCGCCACGGCCGGGAACGCCGCACACGCCTACCTCACGCACGTCCTCGACGAGTCCGGCGGACGCGACGAGTTCGGCGGGTCCGGCGGGTCCGGGGAGTCCGGCGAGTCCGGGAGGTTCGGCGAGTGCGGCGGATCCGGAGAGTCCGGCGGGTCCGGGGGATCCGGGGAGTGCGGCTGGTCCGGCGGATCGGACGGATCTGGTGAGTCCGGCGGGTCCGGCAGGTACGGGGGGTCCGGGGCGCCCGGCGGATCCGGGAGGTTCGGCGAGTGCGGCGGATCCGGCGGGTCCGGCGGGTCCGGGGAGGCCGGCGGATCGGGAGGGTCCGGAGACTACGGCGACCGTGCCGAGCGGTGGGCGCTGCGCCGCGAGGCCTACCGCACGCTCGCCGAGGCCCGTACCGCCATCGCGCTCGCCGCCGCCGAACTGCCCTCCCTCGCCCGGCACACCGCGGGCGCGGACGCCGTCGCGGACGTCCTGGAGCGACTTGTCGACACGACCACCGCCTGTGCCGTGCACCTCGACGACACCGGCCGCCTCACGTCGCGGCACGTCGAGCAACTCCGGACGGCCCTGGTCGAGTTGGAGCTCCAGGGAGTCGAGCTGCCGCCGCACGGCCGTACCGCGGCCCTCGTCTGAGACGCCGTCGCAGAAGCGTGCGCCGCCGTGCGGGAGTTGAGGCGCGGCTCGGGTGTTGACGGCTCCTCGGCACCGGGAGCCGTGCCGCGGAAAAAAATCTTCGCGTCCGGCGATGAGTTCCGCTGCCCGCGACGGTCAGCACCTCGAACCGACCGTCGGACAGGAGGGCCCATGTCGCTTCCGGAGATCGTCTCTCGTGAGCAGTGGCACGCGGCGCGCGAGGAGTTGCTGCGCAAGGAAGAGGCGGTCAGACGGGCGCGCGAGGTGCTCGGCGCGGAGCGGCGGCGGCTGCCCATGGTCGAGGTCGACCCGGAGTACGTCTTCGAGGGCGGTGACGGCAAGGCCACCCTCCTCGACCTCTTCGAGGGCCGGGCCCAGCTCGTCGTGCAGCACTTCGTGTTCGCCCCGGAGCGGGAGACCGGCTGCCCGTGCTGCTCGGCCCTTCTCGACCAGGTCGGCCACCTCGCCCATCTGCGTGCCCGGAACACCTCGTTCGCGGCCGTCTCCCGGGCGCCGTTCACCAGGATCCTGCCGTTCAAGGCGCGCATGGGCTGGACGGCGCCCTGGTACTCCTCCTCCCACGGCGACTTCAACCTCGACCTCGAGGCCACCGTGGTGACCGACCAGGGCCTGGTCGACCGTCCGGGCATCAGCTGCTTCCTGCGCGAGCACGACCGGGTCTTCCACACCTATTCGGTGTACGGCGACGCGGACGACGGCTCGGGCGGACTGGGCGGCCTGGACGGACTCGGCACCCTCGCGGGTCTGCTCGACCTCACCCCGCTCGGCCGCAACCCGTCCGGAAGCGACCGGCTGCGCCTGCACGACGAGTACGACCACTGACACCGAGCGTGCGCGTCGTGCCACAAAGTGAACGGACTCTCACGGTCCGCCCCGAACGGGTGTAGGTAATGTCTCAGTCCCGTCACTGAGCGAGCCGTTTTCCTTCTCCAGGGCGTTAACTCCTACGAGTACGACGCTCTTGGAGGTGCGAGATGGTGAACGGGCGAACGGTGCTCGAACGCTTTCCCGCCGGTGGTCCGCGGGGATCCTGGCCCGCGGAGGAGTTCGCGCAGGCGCGGCGTCAGGAAGGTCTGGCCGCCGAGGTCGTCATGGACCTCGCGACGGACGCGTTCCTCGTCATCGTGCGGGGGACCGAGGCCGCCGAGTGAGCGGACCGGCACGGTCGTCGGCCGCACGGTGACCTGCCCCGCCTGCGGCCGTACCGGGGGTCGTGGACACCGCCGCCCCCGGCCGGTGACGAGGACAGGGCACGTGCCGGAGCGCGGGCACCTGACGGGCGTACGGCCAGGCTCGGTCAAGTCGTGACATGAGGGCGGCGCGGCCCGGTGCTAACGCTGGGAGGCCGCCCGAGACCAGTCCGGGGCCGTCCCGGTCACCCGGCACAGGGCCAGGTAGAGCGGGATCGGGGGCGTGTACGGCACCGTGCCCTCCGGGCGGTGGATGAGCCGGGCCGCGCCGGTGACCAGGGCGCCGGGGGCGTAGTGGGCCGGGGACGGCCAGGGCAGGGCGTAGTCGGAGTCCGAGGGGACGATCCACCACCAGCGGGCGCCGTCGGCGTACACACAGCCCAGCCGCGGCAGCCGGGGTACGACGAGCGGGCCGAGCCGGTCCGGCACCGCCACGGCGTCACAGCCGAGCGGCACGGTCATGCCCTCCGGCACCGCGAGCCTGCGGGGCGCCTCCGGGGCGGACCTGCGCCGCTGCAGCCGCACCAGGGTGTCCAGCCCGAGGGACGGCCCGGAGGACTCGCCGACGACACCGACACCGGGGGCACCCGGGCCGAGGGTCCCGCCGGTGACGTCCTGCCCGTGGGAGCCGCGGTCGGAGTCACGGCCCCGCGGGTCGTGGCCGCGAGAGCCATGGCCGCCGGTCACGGACGTTCCCCGGCGCGCTGCTGCTCATGGCGGTGATCGCCCGGATGAACCCCGCCGCGGTGCTGGTCGGGGATCCGGTGCTGCTCCGGCCGATGCTCTACGGCCCCAAGCTGCTCGACGACCGGGTGTTCCCCGGTGCGATGGTGCTCGGCGCCGTGGTGCGGAGACTGGTGCGGCGGGCGGTCCAGGAGCCGGTGCCGGTGGAGCTCCGGTGTTCCATGGCTGTGCTGGTGCTGGTGCTGGTGCTCAGGTGGGCGAGTGCTGAGGTGCCCGGCGGTGTGATGCCGGCCCTCCGGGGAGTCGTCCTCATCGGAGTCGTCCGGGCGGTCCGGCTTGGGGCGGGCGCCCCAGCCCAGGTCGTCCCGCGGAGCGGCGGTGTCGCCGGCCGTGTCCGTCCGGCGTGCCAGTTCGGCCCAGACCAGCAGTCCGGCGCCGTGTTCCTGCGCGCCCCAGGACAGGCACAACGCGTCGACGAGAAGCAGTCCTCTCCCGTGCTCCTCCTCGGGGCGCTGCGGGGAGGGGTGGGGTTCGCCCGGAGCACAGCCCTCGTCCCGTACGGCTATGCGCACGGTGTCGGCCTGGTCGTGCAGCTCGCACACCACACGCCTGCTCGCGGTGTGCACGATCGCGTTCGTGACCAGCTCGGATATGACCAGGGCCGCGCTGTCGCAGGTGTCCGCGCACACCGACCAGCCGGCCAGCCGGGCGTGCGCGAGGCGTCTGGCCTGGGCGACGGAGCCCGGATGCGCGGCAACCTCGAAGCGGAACCGGCGCTCGGCAGCGCCCCCGTCGGGGGCTGCTCCCTGCCCCGCTCCCGAACCGGCTCCCGCGGGGATACCGCCATCGGCGCCAAGACCGGACCGGTCTGCGGCGGCGTCTGTTCCTAAGGGCGCGGACGGAATCACGCTTGCCACTATCTCCCCGGCGGGAACACTTGGCAAGTGTCACTCTGAAAATTGCAGAGTGCCGTGTGACTCGGTCGGATGCCGTGGCACACTGCTCGCAACAGCACGTCGCGCGGCGCCAATTGGAGGCACCGGAGACCACCCAGGTCTTCGAATGCACCTTCGAATGGCGCCGCAGGCCTGTCGGGGAACGTCCGTCCGGAACCGTCCGGCAGGACGGGGACAGGGACAGGGACAGAGGTTGAGGCGGAGCAACCGGTGGAGGTGAGAGCGTGAGCGAGCCGCGGTCCGCGCCGACGGTCGGGCAGGTCGTCCTCGGGCGACGCCTGTTGGACCTCCGGGAACGTGCCGGGCTGAAGCGCGAGGAAGCCGCCCGTGTGCTGCGCGTCGCGCCCGCCACCATCCGCCGCATGGAGACGGCCGAGGTCGCCCTCAAGATCCCGTACCTGCAACTGCTGCTGAAGGCCTATGGCGTATCCGACGACGAGGCCGAACTCTTCGTCCAGCTCGCCGAGGAGGCCAACAAGCCCGGCTGGTGGCAGCGTTTCCACGACATCCTCCCCGGCTGGTTCTCGATGTACGTCAGCCTCGAGGGCGCGGCCGGCCTGATCCGCTCCTACGAGCCGCACTTCGTCCCCGGCCTGCTCCAGACCGAGGACTACGCGCGCGGTGTACTCAAGTCCGGCGCCATCGGCCAGACCAGCCCCGAGGACATCGAGCGGCACGTCGCCCTGCGCATGCAACGCCAGGAACTGCTCACCCGTCCCGACGCCCCCCGCTTCTGGGCGGTGATGGACGAGACCGCCCTGCGTCGCCCGGTCGGTTCCCCGGAGGTGATGCGCGCGCAGATCGACAAGTTGCTCGAGGTCACGAAGCTGCCCCGGGTGACGCTCCAGGTCGTCCCGTTCGACAGCGGGCCGCATCCGGGGACGTACGGGCCCTTCGTGCTGTTCCGATTCGCCATGCCGGAGCTTCCGGACATGGTCTACAGCGAGTACCTGACCGGCGCCGTCTACCTGGACGCGCGCGCCGAGGTGGCGACCCATCTCGAGGTCATGGACCGCATGGCGGCACAGGCCGCTACGGCACAACGCACGAAGGAGATCCTCCGGGATCTCCGCAAGGAGCTGTGAATGGATCGCATCACGCCGCGCGGACACGTGTACAACGGCATGCCCGCGCGGGAGTTGGGCAGCGAGGGCTGGCACAAGCCCTGGAGCGGCGGCAACGGCGGCAACTGCCTGGAGGCGATGAAGCTGGCCGACGGCCGGATCGCCGTACGCCAGTCCACCGACCCGGACGGGCCGGCGCTGATCTACACCACGGACGAGATGACCGCGTTCATAGAAGGCGCCAAGGCGGGGGAGGCCGACTTCCTGCTCTCCTGACCTCGCTTGGCGTGTGCTGCTACTCGCTCGGCTTCCTCATCATGGCACCGACTTGAACGTTCCCCGCGTCAGACGTCCACTCCCGCGTCCCAGGGCGATGGACACCTGTGAGCCGCATCCCGCGCGGATGCACGACTGAGGCGGGGGCCGGCGGCTGCCGGCCCTCGAGCCCCGGGTGCCGGCCCCGCCTACACCCGCATGGGCCGATCCCGGGGCGAGACCGGGGCCGGCAGCTGTGAACTCCCGGTCAGATAGCGGTCGACGGCCGCCGCCACCGCCCGTCCCTCCGCGATCGCCCAGACGATCAGCGACTGCCCGCGCGCGGCGTCGCCGGCGGCGAACACCCCGGGCACGTTGGTGGCGAAACCGTCGTCCCGGGCGATCGTGCCGCGCGGTTGCAGCGCCAGCCCCAACTGGCCGATCAGCCCGTCCTCCTGGTCCGGCCCGGAGAACCCGAGAGCGAGCAGCACGAGATCGGCGGGCAGCGTCCGCCCGCTGTCCGGCACCGGGCGCCGCGCCGCGTCCACACCCACCAGGTGCAGCGACCGCACCCGCCCGCTGTCGTCCCCGGTGAAGCGGAGCGTGGACGCCGCGAAGAGCCGCGCGTCCGCGTCCGCCGCCGGAGCCGTACGCAGGTCCCGCGCCTCCTCGTGCGCGGCCGACAGCCGGTACAGCTTCGGGTACGTCGGCCACGGCTCGGTGTCCTCGTCGCGCTCGCTGCCCGGCTGGGCGTAGATGTCCAGCTGGGTCACGGACGCGGCCCCCTCGCGCACCGCGGTCCCCAGACAGTCCGCACCGGTGTCTCCGCCGCCGACGATCACCACATGCTTGCCGGCCGCCGACAAGGGGGAGACCTCCAGATCCCCCTCACGGACCCGGTTCGCCAGCGGCAGATACTCCATCGCCTGGTGGATCCCGCTCAACTCCCGGCCCGGCACCGGAAGTTCCCGCCACGCCGTGGCCCCGGTGGCGACGACGACGGCGTCGTACCGTCCGCACAGCTCCGCCGCCCCGACATCCCGGCCGACGGCGGTCGACGTACGGAACTTCGTCCCCTCGGCCCGCATCTGCTCGATCCGCCGCTCCAGATGCCGCTTCTCCATCTTGAACTCGGGGATCCCGTATCGCATCAGCCCGCCGATCCGGTCGTCCTTCTCGTACACGGCGACCGTGTGCCCGGCCCGGGTCAGCTGCTGGGCCGCGGCGAGCCCGGTGGGCCCGGAGCCGATGACGGCGACCGTCTTCCCGGACAGGCGCTCGGGCGGCGAAGCCGGGACGAAACCTTCCTCCCAGGCCCGGTCGGCGATCGCGCACTCGACGTTCTTGATGGTGACGGCCGGCTGGTTGATCGCCAGGACGCACCCCGCCTCACAGGGCGCCGGACACAACCGGCCGGTGAACTCGGGGAAGTTGTTCGTCGCGTGCAGCCGGTCGCTCGCCGCCCGCCAGTCCTCCCGCGAGACCAGGTCGTTCCACTCCGGGATGAGATTGCCCAGCGGGCAGGCGTGGTGGCAGAACGGGATGCCGCAGTCCATGCACCGGCCGGCCTGCTTGCTGATGATGGGCAGCAGCGCTCCCGGGACGTATGTCTCGTCCCAGTCCCGCACCCGCTCCTCGACGGGCCGCCGCGGCCACTCCTGGCGCGGCGTGGTCATGAACCCCTTGGGATCGGCCATGGTCGTCTTCCTCGCCTACGGAGACCGCGCGGGCACCGCGTGTACGACCGGCCGTACGTCATCGGGCGGCATCCTCCGGCACCCTTTCGGCCACGATACGTCCGCGCCGACGGCCGCGCAGAGTGGCTGACAGCGCTTTCTCCGGGTTGGTCGGAGGCGGTCCGGGGCCGGGAGGCGCAGCCGGGGTCAGGCGAGGGCCAGCAGGTAGATGAGGGCGGCCGCCGCGGAGGCGGCCGTGCGGACGTGGTTCCAGAACGTCCACTCCCGCACATACGCCGGCCAGTACACGGCGGCCTCCGGTGCGCCCGGGGTCAGCCGGGCCAGCCGCTCGTTGCGCCGGGATGTTCGCCGCGATCGTCAGCACGAACGCGCCGAAGAGGTACAGCGCGCTGCCCAGCAGCAGTTCCGTCCTGCCGTCCTCCGGCCACACCACGAACGTCACCACCGCGATGATCGCGCTCAGCACCGCCGAACCCGTGAACACCGTCGTGAAGACGGGCCGCACCGCGGCGGCGTTGATCGCGTTCATCGCGGCGACGCCCTGCGCGGGCGGCAGCGCGGCGAGCCCCCGCATCACGAAGGCCGAGAAGGCGCAGAAAACCCCGGCCATCAGCCCGGTACCGAGAACCCCCGCCACGACCAGCACGAAGAACGGCCCGTCGATCATCTCCCACGCCCCATCCCGTCTCGTCCCACCCCGTACGCACCCGGCATCCCCTCCGGGAAGCCGGCTCCGGCCAGGCCTGACGAGCGCCGCCGGCGAACGCACCCGGCGAACGCACGCGTCTCCGCCCCGAGGCCGATTCCCGCCCTTCACCCGGACCGGTGTCCGTTCGCTCCTCAGCCGACGTCCGCACCGGCGCTCTGCCAGCCCCGCAGCACGCTCTCCACCGCCGGGGCGATCCGGCGCCGTGCCTCGTACCGTGGCACCCCGCGCATCAGCAGCTGGTCGTACGTCGTGTCCACGTGCCGTACGGCCGCCACGACCGCCGACACCACCGCTCCCTCCGACAGCGCCCGCCCGGCCGCGCTCCGCCCGACCCGTCCGCTGCCCCGGGCGGACGCGTGCGCCGCGATCGCCTGTGCGCGATCGGCGGGGCAGCCGGGAAACAGCCGCAGGATCTCGGCCGCGAACGCCGCCGCGAACCGTTCGTCCTCCGCCGCCCGGCGTCGTGCGTCCCGTGCCCGTCGCCTGCGCCGCGCTTCCGCGTCCGCCAGACAGCGGGCCTCGGCCCGGGCCAGCGCCGCCTCCTCCACGAGCACGCCCTGCCGCTCGTAACGGCTCTTGCGCCGGTTGAACCGCACCACCACGACCGACAGCCCGCTCTCCTCCCGCGACCTGCGGGTCAGCGCGGTGTCCCCCCGCGGCAGGAACACCAGGTGCCCGAGGTCCGCGCAGTCCAGGCAGCGCGGAGCCCCGTCCTCCAGCACGAGCAGCGACAGCGGCCCGCGCCGGCAGGCGGAGCACCGCTTCGGCTTCTGCGCCTGGATGACGACAAGCCGACCGGGGGAGTGGGGAGTCGAGGGGAGCGCCATACGCGGTTCATTCCCCGTCGCCCACCCTTCCCACGCCGCGCCTGGTCCTTCCTCGTCCCCGCCTCTGCCTCACGCCTGCCTCACGCCTTCCGTCATCCCTGTCTCTGCTCCCGCTGCCTCCTCCCGCATGTGGTCCTCCGCTCCTCCCGCACGGGTCCTCGCGCTCGGGATTCCCCGGCAGCCGCCGTCACCCCACTTCCCTCCACCCGGCATCATGGGCCCGTGCGACTCGAAGCGATCACCTGGGACCGGCTCGCGGAGCTGCTCGCCGACCGGCTGGCCGCGCTGGAGCCGGCCGACGGCAGCGCCTGGCCGCGCGCCGGCTTCGACGGGGCCCCGGCCGCCCGGCCCGGCGACCTCGCCGAGCGCGTCGGGGAGGCGCTCCGGGTGCGGGGCCGGCCCTCACTCGTCATCGGCGCCGAGGGCTTCCTGCGCCCCGCCTCGCTGCGCCTGGAGCACGGGCACCGGGACGCGGAGTCGTACTACGGCGGATGGTTCGACGCCGGCGCCCTCTGGCGCGAGGTCTTCGGCCCGCTCGACCCCGGCGGCACCGGGCGCGTCCTGCCCGACCTGTGGGACCCGGCCACCGACCGGGCCACCCGCAGCCCCTATGTCCAACTCCCGCCCGGCGGGATCCTGTTGCTCCACGGCCCCCTTCTGCTGCGGCACTGGTTCCCCTTCGACCTGACCGTGCACCTCCTGCTCTCTCCGGGGGCCCTGCGCCGCCGTACCCCCGAGGCCGATCACTGGACGCTCCCCGCGTTCGAGCGCTACGAGGCCGAGACCGACCCCGCCGGCACGGCCGATGTGCTGGTCCGCGCCGACGACCCGCGTCATCCCGCCTGGAGCGGTGGATCCTGAGCGGGGGCCCCGAGCGGTTGATCCCGAGCGATGGATCCGGATCGGTGATCTGGAGTGGTGATCAGGAGCGGTGATCCGGAGAGGTTGATCCGGAGAGGTTGATCCGCACGGCCTGGCAGGAGGGTGCGGAGTTGTCGCTGCGGGCCGCGCCGGGGCCGTGGATCAGAGCCAGCCGTTGCGCCTGAAGCCCCGGTACAGCACCAGGCACGCCGCCGCCATGACGGCCATGACCAGGGGATAACCGAACCGCCAGTGCAGCTCCGGCATGTGGTCGAAGTTCATGCCGTACACCCCGCACACCATGGTCGGCACGGCGATCACCGCGGCCCACGCCGTGATCTTCCGCATGTCCTCGTTCTGCGCGACGGTCACCTGCGCAAGGTGGGCCTGGAGGATCGAGTTGAGCAGTTCGTCGAACGCGGCGATCTGCTCCTTGGCCCGTATCAGATGGTCGAGGACATCCCGGAAGTACGCCTGTATCTCCGGGGCGACGACCCGGATGGGACGGGTGGCCAGGTCCTCCACCGGCCGGCCGAGCGGCACCACCGCCCGCTTCAGCTCCAGCAGTTCACGCTTCATCTGGTAGATGCGCCCCGGATCGACCCGCGCGCCGTTCTCCGAGAACACGTCCGTCTCGACCTGGTCGATGTCGGCCTGCACCGCGTCGGTGACGTTCAGGTAGTCGTCCACGACGTGGTCGGCGATCGCGTGCAGCACCGCGGCCGGACCCTTGGCGAGCTGCTGCGGGTGCGCCTCCAGCTCCTCGCGCAGCGGGCCCAGCGAGCCGTGCCGGCCGTGACGCACCGTGATGACGAAGTCCTTGCCGACGAACACCATGATCTCGCCGGTGTCGACCACCTCGCTGGTCGCCGTCAGCTGTTCGTGCTCCACGTAGCAGACCGTCTTGAACACCGCGAAGAGCGTGTCGCCGTAATGCTCCAGCTTCGGACGCTGATGAGCCTCGACCGCGTCCTCCACCGCCAGCGGATGCAGGTCGAACAGCTCGGCGATACCGGCGAACTCACGGTCCGTCGGCTCATGCAGTCCGAGCCAGACGAAACCCTCGCCCGTCTTGCGCACCATCCGCACGGCGTCCACCAGGTCCGTGCACTGCGGCACGCGCACGCCGTCCTGATACATCACACAGTTGACCACCGAGGAACCCAGCGGCGACCTGGCGGGATGGCTCAGGTCCACGCGTGGCCGCCGCCGGGCCAGCCGGGCCACCTTGCGCAGGCCGCCAACCCTGCTCAGCCCCGTGACCTTCCGCAGATTCCCCGCCATGGACATCTGGATCCCCTCGTCTGGTCTCCCTCACTCGACGCTTTCGCGCCTTGCCCGGCAAGTCTGCCAGCCGAGGGCAAGACGCGGGTGAGCCTGTGGGAAGACGAAATTCCGCTTGGTTCCAGCCTGTGGACGAAGCGGTGGCGGCCGAACGTCGGACCCGGTGCGGGGAGAACGCCGGTGTGGTGGCTGAGGCGCCGGTGTGCGGCTGAGGCGCCGTTGTGGATAAGGCATGGGTGCGCGGAGAGGCGCATGATCGAGGCATGACCTCATCCGACGGGTACCTCCTGGACAACCGGCAGAACGAGGCCGGCGAGCGTTTCGACGCGTTCACCGCCCTCTTCGATCCCACGACCTTCCGGCACATCGAGGCGCTCGGTATCGGGCCCGGCTGGCGCTGCTGGGAAGTCGGCGCCGGTGGAACCTCCGTGGTGTCCTGGCTCGCCGAGAAGGCCGGCCCCGCCGGAAGGGTCGTCGCGACCGACATCGACACCTCGCGGCTCGACGCGGTTTCCGGCCCGTCGGTGGAGGTCCGCGTGCACGATGTGGGCGCCGACGAACCGCCGGGCGAGGGCTTCGACCTGGTCCACGCCCGGCTCGTCCTCGTCCATGTACCGGACCGGGCACGGGCGTTGCGGTCCATGATCCAGGCCCTGCGGCCCGGTGGACGGCTCCTCGTCGAGGACGCCGACCCCGCACTCCAGCCGCTGGCCTGCCCCGACGAGTACGGCCCCGAGCAGCGGCTCGCCAACCGGCTGCGCCAGGGCTTCCGCAAGCTGCTCGCCGAACGCGGCGCGATCTCTCGTACGGCCGCAAACTCCCGCGTCTGCTCCGGGAGGCCGGCCTGAGCGCGGTGGAGTCCGAGGCGTTCTTCCCGGTGACGTCTCCTGCCTGCACCGTTCTCGAGGCCGCCACGGTCCGCCAGATCCGGCACCGCCTCGTCGCCGCGGGGCTCGCCACCGACGAGGAGATCGACCAGCACCTGACCAATGTCGAGGCCGGAGGCATGGACCTGGCCACCGCGCCGATGATCTCCGCGTGGGGCAGGAAGGACTAGCCGGGCGCACCGCGCCGACGCCCGTACCACTGCGTCGCCCCCGGCCACGTCCGCGACGGTGCACGCGACCCAGTGCCGCCCCGAGCCACCGCCGCCGGCGCCTTAGCGGCCGTCGACGAAGAGCGTCGGCAGACGGCCTGGCGGCCCCTCGGATGCCGCGGTCGGGGCTGGGCGTCTCCCCGGAGCCGACCGCCGATATCGGCCTTCGGCCTGCCCCCCGAACGCAGGGCGAATCAGCCGCCGCTCGCCGGGCGCGGCGGTCTGCCGCCCACCCGTTCCACCGCCTCCGCACCCGCCCTGCAGCCGTGTGCCGCCGCCTCCTCGGGGGCGGTACCCGCGAGCAGCGCAGCGAGGAACGCGCCGGTGAAGGCGTCGCCCGCGCCCGTGGTGTCCCGAGGTGACACCGGCACCGCCGGTACCCGGGTCGGTGTGCCGCCGGAACGGACGACCAGCGCACCGTCCGCCCCGGCCTTCACCACCACGAGCGGAACGAGACGGCTCAGCTTGACCGCCGCGTCCGCCGGATCCGGCAGCCCCGTCAGCAGGCACGCCTCGTCGCGGCTGGGCAGCAGGACGTCCAGCTCCTCCGCGAACGCCAGGAAGCGGTCCACCCCCAGCCGTACGAGGAAGCCCGCCGACGCCGGATCAAGGCTGACCGGTACGCCACGCGCCCGTGCGGCGACGAGAGCCGTCCGCGCCAGCTCCCGGCTCGGCTCCGTGAACAGCAGATAGCCCGACAGATGCAGCCGGGCCACCCCGTCGAGCAACGCGTCCGACCAGTCGGCGGGTTCGAGCCGCAGCGACGCCCCGCTGTCCGTGAGGAACGTGCGCTCGGCCGCCGCGCCGGCGTCGACGAGGCAGATCACCGTCCCGGTGGCCGCCACCGGATCGACGACCAGCCGGGGACGCACCCCGGCCGCGACCAGCTCGCGTCCGTGCCACGCGGCCGACTCCCCGCCCACCCGGCCGAGCAGCCGTACGTCCGCACAGCCCGTGTGCGCGGCCCAGCACGCCACGTTGGCGCCCGCGCCGCCCGGCAGCGTCCGGATCACGGCGGCGGTGTCGGTGCCGGCCGCGAGGGGCCCGTGGTGCCGGGCGACCACATCGGTGACCACGTCGCCGACCACCAGCAGGGCCCCGCCCGGACCCGCGGTCATGCCCGGGTCCACGCCGCGGCGATCCGTGCCGCCAGCCGTACGTTGCCGCGCACGGCCGCCAGATTGGCGTCGAGGGAGGCGCCCTCGGTGTGCCGGACCAGGTAGTCCAGCAGGAACGGGGTCACCGCCTGACCGGTGACGCCCTGGTCCGCGCAGGCGCGCAGCGCGTCGGCCAGCACGCGCGCGTGCAACCCGGGATCGAGCTGCTCGGCCTCGGGCACGGGGTTGGCGACGATCAGCGCGGAATGCGGTGCGTCCAGCGCGTCCTGGGCCCGCATGACGTCCGCGACCTGCTCCGGCGTGTCCAGCGTCCAGTCGACCGGATGCCCGGAGTCGGACAGATAGAAGCCGGGGAAGCGGTCCGTGCCGTAGCCGGCGACGGCCACGCCCAGCGTCTCCAGCCGCTGCAGGGTCGCGGGCACGTCCAGGATCGACTTCACGCCCGCGCAGACCACCGTGATCCGGGTGTCCGCCAGCAGACGCAGGTCGGCCGACTCGTCCTGGGTCACCGTCCACTCCCGGTGCACCCCGCCCAGCCCGCCGGTGGCGAACACCCGGACGCCCGCGAGCGCGGCCAGCTGCGCCGTCGCCGACACCGTGGTCGCCCCGCTCGCGCCCGTCGCCACGGCGAGCGGCAGATCGCGGTGGCCGAGTTTGCGCACCCCGTCCTCGTTCGCGACCCGCTCCAGCTGCTCCTTGTCCAGGCCGATCCTGGGCCGGCCGTCGAGGACCGCGACGGTCGCCGGGACGGCGCCCTCCCGGCGGACCGCGTCCTCGAGTTCCAGCGCCACCTGAAGGTTGCGCGGGCGGGGCAGACCGTGCGCGATGATCGTGGACTCCAGGGCCACCACCGGCCGCCGTGCGTCGAGCGCTTCCCGGACCTCTTCCGACACCATCAGCACCACAGGCACCGCCTCCTGTCCGTCGGTAACGGCCTTTCCTCATCTCTGGCGGGCGCCGGCCGCCGCTAAACGCTTGCGGCCTGTGGGGGACACCACCAGCCTGGGGCGCATGACGAACACCAGCATGCGTCTCGACCACGTCGTCCTGTGGGTGGCCGATCCGGTCGCCGCGGCCGGCTTCTACGAGACGGCCGTGGGCCTGGAGCCGATCAAGGTCGCGGAGTTCGCCGAGGGCAAGGCGGCCTTTCCGTCCGTGCGTGTCAACGAGGAGACCATCCTCGACCTCGCCCCGCTCGGCCTCGCCCCGCGCATGAAGATGCTCCCCGGTGCGGACGAGAGCGCCGGTCACCCCGTCAACCACATCTGCCTGTCCCTGCCGGCCGACTCCTTCGACGCCCTCCGCGCCCGCCTGCAAGAGCATGGAGTCACCGTGTCGGACATCGACCGCGACCTGTCCGGCGCCCGCGGCAACGCCGCGCGCAGCTTCTACTTCCGCGACCCCGACGGCAACGTCTTCGAGGCACGGCACTACGACGGCTAGCCGGGCCACCGGAAACGAGCGGGCGCGCCGGCGCAGAAGCCGGGCCGGGCCCCTCGCACGCGCAGGGGCGGCCCGGTCACGGATCCATGGGCGGGCGGGTCAGAACAGCGGCTCGGGCAGCACTCCCTCCAGGGCGAGCAGCTTCCGCTTGGTCTCCAGCCCGCCCCCGAAGCCGCCGATCCCGCCGTCGCTCTCCACCACCCGGTGACACGGCACGACCACTGGCAGCGGATTGGCGCCCATCGCCGCGCCGACCGCCTGCGCACCGCCCGGCTGCCCGACCCGCCCGGCCAGGTCGCCGTACCCCACCACGGTGCCGTACGGCACCCCGGCCGCCAGCTCTCGCAGCACCTGCCGGTTGAAGCCGGAGATCAGCGACCAGTCCAGCGGCAGGTCGAAGTCGTGCCGCTCGCCCGCGAAGTAGGCCCGCAGCTGGCGTATCGCCTCCGCCAGCACCGGCGCGCCGGGATCCTCGACGGGGGCGGCGCCCAGCCGGGCGGCCAGGCGATCCAGGGCGCGGTCCCGCACCGCTTCCGTGGCGTGGAAGACGACGTTGACCAGGCCGTCGGAAGTCGCCGCCAGCATCAGCGGCCCGATCTCCGAGCGCACCACGATCCACACGACCTGCTGCTCATCCTGCCCATGGCTGTCCATGCGCCCACGGTACGGCCCGGCACTGACAACGCCCGCCGCGCTCAGTACGAGCCGAGTGCCGCCCGGACCACGTCCGGCTTGTTGGTGATGATCCCGTAGACGCCGTAGCCGGCGACCTTGCGCGCGGTGACCGCGTCGTTCACCGTCCAGGCGCACACCCGCAGCGGCCTGCCGTGCGCTCCGCGCAGCGCGTGGGCGGCGGCGACGTACTCCTTGGTGAGCGAGCCGTACGACGGGTTGACGAGATCGGTGAAGGGCGCGTCCTTGCGCAGCTGCGCCGGAGTCGGCGACCCGAGGAGGGCGGTGGTGACCGCGGGCCTCAGCTCGTGCACGGTGCGGATGCTGCCGACGCTGAAACTCTGCACGATCAGCCGCTTCAGATGCGCGCGGTCCAGCCAGCCCTCGTTGCCGAGGAGCTTCAGTGTCTGCTGCTCGATGCCGGGGTAGAGCTCCGGGTTCTTGATCTCCAGGAGCAGCTTCTCGTGGTTGTGCTCGATCCGGCGCATGTACTGCTTCAGGGTCGGCACACGCGTGCCCGCGTACGCGGGGGAGTACCAGCTGCCCGCGTCCAGCCGGGCGATCTCGGCCGCGGTGAAGTCCTTCACCTTCCACGGCGCCCGGCCCGGGAAGACCTTCTCGACGTTCGTGGTGCGCCGCAGGCTGTCGTCGTGGATGACGACCAGCTCGCCGTCCTTGGTGCGCTGGACGTCGTTCTCGACCCAGGAGAAGCCCAGCCGTGCGGCCTCGTCGATCGAGGCCAGCGTGTTCTCGGGGGCGTAGGCGGAGGCACCCCGGTGGGCGATCACCGTCGGTTCGCCGACGTCGCGCGCCCGGGCGTCGGAGGCGGGGTTCAGCAGGGCCACCGTCCCCAGGGCCGCGGCGACCGCGACGGCAACTACGCGCGCGTGCATGCACACTCCTCGCGTCGAGCGAATACGGACGGCAACCAGCCTGACAGCAGACGGTCCGCGGCACCTCGCGCACTACGGCCACAGGCGGAACGGATCTGTCCCGATTCCGCACACCGGTACCGCACAAGTGAGGCAAGGCCGTGTTTCTTTGCCGGAACATCGTTCGACCATTCCGGTCGGGGTCATACTCTCTGCGACAACCCTGACCGCCCAGGCGGTCCTGGGCCGGGGAACAATTTCAATGGATTCCGGGACGCAAGAGGGCGGAAGGGCAGCCGCGGATGCAAGGCACGGTCGACGGATTCAGTTACGGGGCCGTCACCCCACTGGTGGCCTATCTGATGGCCTGCCTCGGTGGCGCCCTCGGCCTGCGCTGCACCACCCGGTCCCTGCTGGTCTCGCACTCCTGGCGGCCCGCCTGGCTGGCCCTCGGCTCGGCCGCGATCGGCTCGGGCATCTGGACCATGCACTTCGTCGCCATGATGGGCTTCGCCATCAAGGAGACGCCGATCCACTACGACAAGTCGATCACCTATGCGAGCCTCGGCCTGGCCATCGTCATGGTCGGAATCGGGATCTTCATCGTCGGCTACCGGGGCGCCACCGGCACCGCCCTGTTCACCGGCGGCACCATCACCGGTCTGGGCGTCGCCTCGATGCACTACCTGGGCATGGCCGGTGCGCGCTTCCACGGGCGGTTCACCTACAACACGATCACCGTCGTCGTCTCCGTCGTCATAGCGGTCGTGGCCGCCACCGCCGCCCTGTGGGCCGCCGGACGTGTGCGGGGCTTCACGTGGAGCGTGGGCGCGAGCCTCGTGATGGGGCTCGCGGTCAGCGGCATGCACTACACGGGCATGGCGGCCCTCGGCGTCCACCTCGACGGCGCCTCCCACACCGGGGGAGGCGCGCCCGAGCCGTCCGTGCTCGCGCCGATGCTGATCGGTCCGCTCGCCTTCCTGCTCCTCGCCGGCATCGTGGTGATCTTCGACCCGCTGATGGTCGCGGGCCGGACCGCCCCCGGGCCCGTCGAGCACAAACCGGGCGTCCCGGCCGCCGCCGTCTCCTCCCACCCACCCCGCCGTACCGTCGTGCACGAGGTGCACCAGCCCGAGCAGCACGCCTCCCGGACCCCGCAGAACCGCTGATCCGGGCCCGTTGTCAGTGCGGGGTCGTACGGTGGATGGCATGCGGCCCGTATCCCACATCGAACGCACGGTGGCGCCCTTCGAGGTCGTCAGCTCCTACCAGCCCAGCGGCGACCAGCCGACGGCCATCGCCGACCTGGCCCGGCGCATCCAGGCAGGTGAGAAGGACGTCGTCCTGCTGGGCGCGACCGGCACCGGCAAGTCCGCCACCACGGCGTGGATGATCGAGCAGCTCCAGCGCCCCACGCTCGTGATGGCGCCGAACAAGACGCTGGCCGCCCAGCTGGCCAACGAGTTCCGCGAGCTGCTGCCGAACAACGCGGTCGAATACTTCGTCTCGTACTACGACTACTACCAGCCCGAGGCCTACGTCCCGCAGTCGGACACGTACATCGAGAAGGACTCCTCGATCAACGAGGAGGTCGAGCGGCTGCGCCACTCGGCCACGAACTCGCTGCTCACCCGTCGTGACGTCGTGGTGGTGGCCTCGGTGTCCTGCATCTACGGCCTCGGTACGCCGCAGGAGTACGTGGACCGGATGGTCCCCCTCAGGGTCGGCGACGAGATCGACCGGGACGAGCTGCTGCGCCGTTTCGTGGACATCCAGTACACCCGCAACGACATGGCCTTCTCCCGCGGCACCTTCCGGGTCCGCGGCGACACCATCGAGATCTTCCCGGTCTACGAGGAGCTGGCCGTCCGCATCGAGATGTTCGGCGACGAGATCGAGGCGCTGTCCACGCTGCACCCGCTCACCGGCGAGATCATCAGCGACGACCAGCAGCTGTACGTCTTCCCCGCCTCCCACTACGTCGCCGGCCCCGAGCGCATGGAGCGGGCCATCAACGACATCGAGAAGGAGCTGGGGGAGCGCCTCGCCGAGCTGGAGAAGCAGGGCAAACTCCTGGAGGCCCAGCGGCTGCGGATGCGCACCACGTACGACATCGAGATGCTCCGCCAGATCGGCACCTGCTCCGGCGTGGAGAACTACTCGATGCACTTCGACGGCCGTCTGCCCGGTTCCCCGCCCAACACCCTGCTGGACTACTTCCCGGACGACTTCCTGCTCGTCATCGACGAGTCGCACGTCACCGTCCCGCAGATCGGTGCCATGTACGAGGGCGACGCCTCCCGCAAGCGCACCCTCGTGGAACACGGTTTCCGTCTGCCGTCCGCGCTGGACAACCGCCCCCTGAAGTGGGAGGAGTTCCAGGAGCGCATCGGCCAGACCGTCTATCTGTCGGCCACCCCGGGCCCGTACGAGCTGTCGCGCTCCGACGGCGTCGTCGAGCAGATCATCCGCCCGACCGGCCTGGTCGACCCGGAGGTCGTGGTCAAGCCCACCGAGGGCCAGATCGACGACCTGGTGCACGAGATCCGCAAGCGCACCGAGAAGGACGAGCGCGTCCTCGTCACCACGCTCACCAAGAAGATGGCCGAGGACCTCACCGACTACTTCCTGGAGCTCGGCATCCAGGTGCGCTATCTGCACAGCGACGTCGACACCCTGCGCCGCGTGGAGCTGCTGCGCGAGCTGCGCTCCGGCGAGTTCGACGTCCTGGTCGGCATCAACCTGCTCCGGGAGGGCCTCGACCTGCCCGAGGTGTCCCTGGTGGCGATCCTGGACGCCGACAAGGAGGGCTTCCTGCGCTCGGGGACCTCGCTGATCCAGACCATCGGCCGCGCGGCGCGCAATGTTTCCGGCCAGGTCCACATGTACGCCGACAAGATCACCCCGGCGATGGAGAAGGCCATCGAGGAGACCAACCGCCGCCGCGAGAAGCAGATCGCCTACAACAAGGCCAAGGGCATCGACCCTCAGCCGCTGCGCAAGAAGATCAACGACATCGTCGCGCAGATCGCCCGCGAGGAGGTCGACACCGAGCAGCTCCTCGGTTCCGGCTACCGCAAGTCCAAGGACGGCAAGGGCGCCAAGGCGCCCGTCCCGGCGCTGGGCGACAAGGCGGCCAAGGGCGCGAAGGCGGGCAAGGCCGCCAAGGGCAAGGCGGCGGCCGCGGTCCCCACGGACCGTCCGGCGGCCGAACTCGCCGAGCAGATCGAGGAGATGACCGAGCGCATGCGCGCCGCCGCCGCGGAGCTGCAGTTCGAGATCGCGGCCCGGCTGCGCGACGAGGTGTCGGAGATGAAGAAGGAGCTGCGCCAGATGCGGGAAGCCGGCCTCGCCTGAGCCCCGCCACCCGCCGGACCTCGGCATACGCGCAAGTGTTGCAACACCGACACAAAGCGCGGGCCGGGGTTCGGCACTGTCAGTGCCCCTGCGTAGGGTTCTTGGCAACCGCGCACTGCGCGGCAACAGGGGACCTTCGAGAGGGGATTCAGCGGTGTCCGTCAACTTGAGCAAGGGTCAGGCCATCAGCCTGGAGAAGAAGGACGGGGCCACCCTGACCGCGGTCCGCATGGGGCTCGGCTGGCAGGCGGCGAAGCGGCGGGGCCTGTTCGGCTCCCGCACGCGCGAGATCGACCTGGACGCCTCGGCCGTCCTCTTCGCCGGCACCCAGCCGGTCGACGTCGTCTTCTTCCGCCACCTGGTGAGCGACGACGGCTCCGTCCGCCACACCGGCGACAACCTCGTCGGCGGCGTCGGCCAGGGCGGTGACGACGAGGCGATCCTCGTGGACCTGCAGCGCGTTCCGGTCCACGTCGACCAGATCGTCTTCACCGTGAACTCCTTCACGGGCCAGACCTTCCAGGAGGTCCAGAACGCGTTCTGCCGCCTCGTGGACGAGACCAACGGCCAGGAACTGGCCCGCTACACGCTGGACGGAGGCGGCGACTACACCGCCCAGATCATGGCGAAGGTGCACCGCGCGGGCTCCGGTTGGACGATGACCGCCCTCGGCACCCCGACCAACGGCCGTACGTTCCAGGACCTGATGCCGGCGATCCAGCAGCACCTGTAGGACCGCCCGCTCGACCGGCGGGGCGTACGACGGCACGACACGACGGACGGGGGCGGCGGCGATGACGACCGAGCTGGTGCGGGGGCAGAACCACCCGCTGTCCCAGGACCGGCTGACGATCCGGATCTCGGCAGGGGCGCCGGTCCTGGCCGGAGCCACGCTCAGCGACGAGAACGGCACGGTGCACGGCCCCGAGTGGGTCGCCCACCCCGGCGCCCCCGCTCTGCCCGGCGTCGAGACGCCCCGGCAGGCCGCCGGCGAACACCGGCTGGCCGTCGACCTGGGCGCCCTGCCCGAGTCGGTGCACCGCGTCCACATCTTCCTCGCCCTGCCCACCGGCGCGGGGTCGCCGCTCCGGTTCGGTGCCGTAGCCGCCCCGCACACCACGGTCGAGACCCCGGACGGCACCGAACTCGCCTGCTACACCCTCACCGGCCTCGACAGCGAGACGGCCGTGCTCGCCCTGGAGCTGTACCGCAGACAGGGCGCCTGGAAGGTGCGCGCGGTGGGCCAGGGCTATGCGGCCGGGCTTGCGGCACTCCTCGCCGACCAAGGGCTGCACGGGGCAGCCGACCTCGCGGCCGCAGCCCAAGAGGCGGCGGCCCCCGGCCGGACCGGCACGTCACCGGCACCGTCCTCCGTCCCCTCGCCGCGGGGAACGCCCCCGCACGAGACCGCAGCCTCCGCCGCGCTCGTCACCCCGGCCGCGGGGCCGGACGACACCCGGGCGCCCCGGCCGCAGGACACCCCCGCGGCCGGCCCGCCGCCGCCGTACACACCGCAGCACCCGGACCCGGCAGCGTCGCACGAGACGCGGAACGCGTACGACGCCCGTACATCCGCCGCCCCGCGTGATCCCGGCGCCCGCGTCGACTACACCCACCCCGGCCGCCGCCCGCACGGCGCACCGCCCGCCGAGCCTCAGGCCCCCGGCGACACGCCCGCGCAGCCCGTCGCGGGCGACGCCGCGGGCTGGTCGATGGAGGAGCGGCTCTACAACCAGGTGTGGGGCATGTTCGAGGACCTGGCCCGCACGACCGCCGCCTACCGTAGCGCGGTCGACTTCGCCGACTCGCGCCTGGAGAAGGAACTCGACCAGGCCCTGACCGACCCGCGCGACCGGCTGGGCGCCGCGGGCGAAGGCGCGCGGGAGGCAGCCCATGCCCGCCGGACGCAGCTGGTGGACCAGGCACGCGCAGTCCTCGACCGCGACCTCGCCCAGCTCACCGCCGAGTCCGAGGTGGTCGAACCCGCTCTCCCGCCCGCCTGCGCCCGCTGGGACAACCCCGTCTGGCACGGCTACCGCGTGCCCGCCGAGCCGCCGATGGCGCTGCGCCTGGGCGACCTCCGACTGCCCGAGAGCGGGCAGCTGAGCATTCCGCTGCTGGTCAGACTGCCGCTGGAACGCGGCCTGTGGGTCGACAGCGGCCCGACGGCGGAATACGACGGCTTCCCCGACTCCGCCCAGCTGCGGCACCTGGCGTTGGAGACGGCGGTGGCGCTCGCGGCGCGGCTGCTGGCCGTGCATCCGGCGGGGGACTTCGCCGTGCAGATCATCGACCCGGCAGGCGCAGGGGCTGCGGCGTTCGCCCCGCTGACCGGGACCGGCGTGCTCGCCGCGCCGCCCGCGAATGGCGCGTCCGGGGTGACGCGGACGCTGGAGCGGCTCACCCGCCGGGTCGACCTGGTGCAGATGGCCGTGCGCGGCGGTGCGCCCGAGTCGTTGCCGACCGATGTCGACACCGCACGTCAGCTGCTGATCGTCAACGACTTCCCGCACGGTTTCGACGACCGGGCGGTGACCCGGCTGCGGTATCTCGCGGACGAGGGACCGGACGTCGGTGTCCACCTCCTTCTGGTGGCCGACCGCGAGGACGCCGCCGGCTACGGCCCCCTGCTCGATCCGCTGTGGCGTTCGCTGACACGGCTCACCCCTTTGCCCGACGACCACTTCGCCGACCCCTGGGTGGGGCACGCCTGGACCTACGAACCCTCGCTGGTGCCGCCCGGCAGCCAGGTCGTGCACCGGGTTCTCAACGAGGTGGCCAGAGCTATGACCAAGTACAGGTAAAGGACATCTGACCTGTCTGTTTGGTCTTTCCTTTGCTTTTATCTTTACCTTTCCTTGGTGATTGGGGTACTGTCTTCCGTACGGAGGGGAGTACTCCCTGACAGCGGCGCACCCGTCAGTACGGACCGTTTCCGGTCCCGGGGCGCCGGCCCCACGCGGGTGGAAGAGACCTCCGGCAGCGACGACGCTGACGTGTTTGCCGTGATGTGACGCCGGAGGTGCTGTGGATATCTCGCTGACCGTGTGGGGCCTGACCATCGGGGGCCTCGCCGCCCTGATCGCGGTCGATTTCCTCATCGGGCGCAAGCCGCACGAGGTGTCGATCAAGGAAGCCGGGATCTGGACCGTCGTCTGGATCACCCTGGCCGGAGTCTTCGGCCTCGGTCTTCTCGTCTTCGGCGGCGGGCGGCCCGCCGGCGAGTTCCTCGCGGGGTTCATCACCGAGAAGTCGCTGAGCGTCGACAACCTCTTCGTCTTCGTCCTGATCATGGCGAAGTTCGCCGTGCCCGCCCGGTACCAGCAGCGCGTCCTGCTCGTCGGCGTGCTCATAGCCCTGGTCCTGAGGGCCGTCTTCATCGCAGCGGGGGCCGCGATCCTCGCCGGCTTCTCGTGGGTGTTCTTCCTCTTCGGCGCGTTCCTGATCTGGACGGCATGGAAGCTCGTCCAGGAGGCCCGCGCCGACGACGAGGACGAGGAGTACGAGGAGAACAGGCTGCTGAAGGCCGCCGAGCGCAGGTTCGGCGTGGCCGACCGGTACCACGGCACCAAGCTGTGGATCCAGCAGAACGGCAAGCGGGTCATGACCCCGATGCTGGTCGTGATGCTCGCCATCGGCACCACGGACGTCCTGTTCGCCCTGGACTCCATCCCCGCGATCTTCGGCCTGACCCAGGACCCGTACATCGTCTTCACCGCCAACGCCTTCGCCCTCATGGGCCTGCGGCAGCTGTACTTCCTCATAGGCGGCCTGCTCGAGAAGCTGGTCCACCTCTCGTACGGCCTCTCGGTCATCCTCGGCTTCATCGGCGTCAAGCTGGTGCTGCACGCGCTGCACGAGTCCGGCGTCCATGTCCCGGAGATCAGCATCCCGGTCTCGCTCGGCGTGATCTGCGCTGTTCTGGTCGTCACGACCGTCACCAGCCTGGCCGCCGGCCGGAGGCAGGCGGCCGTCGAGGCGGCACACAGCGAGGGCGAAACCACCGCGAAGGACAGCGTCGACGCCTGACCGACGGACATGCGAAGCCCCTACGTCTCTGCGACCATCGCCGCATGATCACCCGGCTCCGGTCGCTCACCCCGCAGTGGACGAGCCTCGTGCCCGTCCTTGCGGTCGTCCTCCTGGCGTTCACCTGGGGCCGTGCCCTGCCGGGTGCGATGGTCGCCCTGGTGATCCTCGTGCTCGCCGGCTCCGTCCTGGCAGCCGTCCACCACGCCGAGGTCGTCGCCCACCGCGTCGGTGAGCCGTTCGGCTCCCTGGTGCTCGCCATCGCCGTCACGGTCATCGAGGTGGCGCTGATCGTCACCCTCATGGCCGACGGCGGCGCCAAGAGTTCCACGCTGGCCAGGGACACCGTCTTCGCCGCCGTGATGATCACCTGCAACGGTGTCGTCGGGCTCTGCCTGCTCGTCGCCTCGCTGCAGCACCGCATTGCGGTCTTCAACGCGGAGGGCACCGGCGCCGCCCTGGCCACCGTGGCGACGCTCGCCACCCTCAGCCTGGTGCTGCCGACCTTCACCACCAGCAAACCCGGGCCCGAGTTCTCATCCCTCCAGCTGACCTTCGCCGCGCTGTCCTCATTGATCCTCTACGGACTGTTCGTGGCCACCCAGACCGTGCGCCACCGCGACTACTTCCTGCCGATCACCCGGCAGGGCGAGGTCATCACCGCCGAAGAGCACGCCACACCCCCGTCCGCGCGCACCGCCCGGATCAGCCTCGGGCTGCTCGCCCTGGCCCTGATCGGCGTGGTCGGGCTGGCCAAGGGCGTGTCGCCCGCCATCGAGTCGGGCGTGGCGGCGGCCGGCCTGCACCAGGCCGTCGTCGGTGTGATCATCGCGCTGCTCGTGCTGCTGCCGGAGACGATCGCCGCACTGCGCTCGGCGCGCCGTGACCGGGTGCAGACCAGCCTCAACCTCGCGCTCGGCTCGGCCATGGCCAGCATCGGCCTGACCATTCCGTCCGTCGCCCTCGCCTCCGTCTGGCTGTCCGGACCGCTCGTGCTCGGCCTCAGCCCGACCCACATGCTGCTGCTCGCGCTGACCGTGGTGGTCAGTTCCCTGACGGTGGTGCCGGGACGGGCGACGCCCCTGCAAGGCGGAGTCCATCTGGTGGTTTTCCTGGCGTATCTGGAACTGGCGATCAACCCCTAGCCGGTCGGCCGGGCCGATCCGTCGCCAGGGTCAGCACCACGACCGGCGCAAGCACCCGGCCCGGTCAGCCCGTCGCCGGCTCCACCGCCGCGACGGGCACCGGCCGCGTCTCCGGAAGCAGCGCGAAGCACACCAGGCTGCCCAGCGCGATGCCCGTCAGATACGCGCCCACGGCCCAGGGCACCCGCCCGCTGTGCTCGGCGAGCGCCGTGGCCACGACCGGGGTCAGCGCGCCGCCGAGGACCCCGCCGAGGTTGTAGCCCACCGCGGCGCCCGTGCAGCGCACCCGTGCCTCGTACAGTTCCGGCAGGTAGGCGGCGACGACCGCGAACATGGTGACGAAGGCGAGCAGCGCGCCGAGGATGCCGAGAAACATCAGCAGCGGCCGGCCGGTCGCGAGCAGCGACACCATCGGCAGCATCCACAGGGCGCAGGCCGCGCACCCCAGCAGACACAACGGCCGGCGTCCGTAACGGTCGCCGAGCACCGCCACCAGGGGCGTGAGGGCGCCCTTCACGACCACCGCCGCCATGACGCAGGTCAGCATCACCGTGCGGCTGACCCCGAGCCGCTCCGTCGCGTACGCCAGCGACCAGGTCGTCACCGTGTAGAAGACCGCGTATCCGACGGCCAGCGCGCCGGCCGTCAGCAGGACGAGCCGGCCGTGGTGCCGTACGACCTCCACGAAGGGCACGGGCG
This sequence comes from Streptomyces sp. NPDC048192, assembly GCF_043202415.1. Taxonomy (NCBI): domain Bacteria; kingdom Bacillati; phylum Actinomycetota; class Actinomycetes; order Kitasatosporales; family Streptomycetaceae; genus Streptomyces; species Streptomyces sp. NPDC048192. The sequence goes on along the minus strand of NZ_JBIDAL010000003.1, from coordinate 202,344 downwards.
CGTGGTCGTCGATCTCCAGGAACCTTGGGCTCTCAGTGAGAGACGAGCGCAGCCACAGCCCGGCGAGCGCCAGGGCGCCGGCCGCCCAGAACGGCACCCGCCACCCCCACCGCGCGAACTCCGCGTCGGACAGCGCCGCCGACAGAGCCAGCATCATGCCGTTGGCCAGCAGGAAACCGAACGCCGGCCCCACCTGGGGGAAGCTCGACCACAGCGCGCGGCGCGCGGCAGGCGCGTGCTCGGCGGTCAGCAGCACCGCTCCGCCCCACTCCCCGCCGAGCCCGAGCCCCTGCAGGAAGCGCAGCACGAGCAGCAGCAGAGGCGCCGCGACGCCGATCGTGCCGTACGCCGGCAGACAGCCCACCGCGACCGTGGAGGCACCCGTGAGGAGCAGGGAGGCGACCAGCACCGGCCGCCGTCCGCGCCGGTCGCCGAGATGCCCGAACAGCACCGAGCCCAGCGGCCGGGCCACGAACCCCGCTCCGAACGTCCCGAACGCGGCCAGCGTCCCCGCCAGCGGCGAGAACGCCGGGAAGAACAGCGGGCCCAGCACCAGGGCCGCGGCCGTGCCGTAGACGAAGAAGTCGTAGAACTCGATCGCGGTGCCCGCCAGGGAAGCGGCGGCGAGTCTCGGCATGGAGGGGGTGCTGACGGCGCGTACAGGCTGCATGCCGCGTCAACCACCCGGCGTGATCAACGGTTACGGGGCGCGTGGAGGTGATCGGGCGACCACGACGTACGCCGAGGCCACCGGCGCACACGGCCCGCCGTGCGCCGCGGCCACCGTGATAGACCGGTGCGAGCAGGCGGTCGTCGACGTACCGCCCCGAACGGACCGGAGGAACCGTGCCCCGCACCCTGGCCAACGCCCCGATCATGATCCTCAACGGGCCCAACCTGAACCTGCTCGGCCAGCGCCAGCCCGAGATCTACGGCAAGGACACGCTGGCCGACGTGGAGGCGCTGTGCGCCAAGGCGGCGGCCGCGCACGGCGGCACGGTGGACTTCCGGCAGTCCAACCACGAGGGCGAGCTGGTCGACTGGATCCACGAGGCGCGCCTGAACCACTGCGGGATCGTCATCAACCCCGGCGCCTACTCCCACACGTCGGTCGCGATCCTGGACGCGCTCAACACCTGCGACGGCATGCCCGTGCTGGAGGTGCACATCTCCAACATCCACCAGCGCGAATCGTTCCGGCACCACTCCTACGTCTCGCTGCGCGCCGACGGCGTGATCGCCGGTTGCGGCGTGCAGGGGTATGTGTTCGGCGTGGAGCGCGTGGCCGCCCTGGCGGGTGCGGCGCGGGCCGAGGCGTAGCCGCCGGCGCGGGCCGGCGCCCGGCTACAGCCGCCCCGCCTCCACGATCCGCCGCAGGAAGCGCCGTGTGCGCTCCTGCCGCGGGTCGCCGAAGACCTGCTCCGCGGTGCCGCGCTCCAGGACGACGCCACCGTCCAGAAAACAGACCTGGTCGGCGACGTCCCGCGCGAAGCCCATCTCGTGCGTCGCCAGCACCATGGTCATGCCCTCGTCCTTCAGGCCCCGGATCACCTCCAGCACCTCGCCCACGAGCTCGGGGTCGAGCGCGGCCGTGATCTCGTCCAGCAGCAACAGCCGGGGCCGCACCGCGAGCGCCCGGACGATCGCCACCCGCTGCTGCTGACCGCCGCTGAGCCGGTCCGGGTAGGCATCAGCCTTGCCGCCCAGCCCGAGGCGCTCCAGCAGCTCCCTGGCGCGTTCCTCGGCCTCCTCGCGAGAGACGCCGTGCACTCGGCGCGGCGCCAGCGTGATGTTGTCCAGCACCGTCATGTGCGGGAAGAGGTTGTACGCCTGGAACACCACGCCGATCCGGCGCCGCACCGCGTCCGGGTCGACACGGGGATCGGTGATCTCCTCGCCGTCCAGCCAGATCGCGCCGTCGTCGATGTCCTCCAGCAGGTTGGCGCACCGCAGCAGCGTGGACTTGCCCGAGCCCGAGGCACCGATCAGCGCGGTGACCGTGTGCGGCGCGACCTCCAGATCGACGTCCCGCAGCACGAGCGAGGCGCCGAAGGTCTTGCGGACGGACTCCATGCGCAGCACGGGCGCGACGGTGTCGCTCACAGTGATCCTCCCTGGGCCCGCCGCCGGTCCGTCCGGGCCGTCACCCAGTCCGTGAAGCGGGTCATCGGAATGGTCAGCGCCACGAAGACCAGGCCCGCGACGATGTACGGGGTGTAGTTCAGGCTGCGCTGGGTGATGATGTCGGCCGCCCGTACGGCGTCGACCGCGCCGCCGATCGACACGAGCCCGGTGTCCTTCTGCAGCGACACGAGGTCGTTGAGCAGGGGCGGCACCTGACGGCGCACGGCCTGGGGCAGCACCACGTACCGCAGGGCCTGGCGGCTGGTCAGGCCCAGCGAGCGGGCCGCGGCGCGCTGCGAGGGGTGCACGGACTCGATGCCGGCGCGGAACACCTCGGCGACGTACGCGGAGTAGGTCAGCGTCAGCGCCGTACCGCCCAGCAGCACGGGATCGACGGTCACTCCCTGCAGGCGCAGGGCGGGCACGCCGAAGACCACGATCATGAGGTTGATGATCAGCGGCAGACCGCGGAAGAAGTCCGTGTACGCGGCCGCCAGCACGCGCAGGGGGAAGAACACGGGCCCGGGCAGGGTGCGCGCGACGGCGATCAGCATGCCGAGGACGAGCACCAGCACGCCGCAGAGCAGCAGCAACTGGACGTTGAGCCACAGCCCTTCGAGGACCTTGGGGAAGGCCTCGCGCGCGTAGCGGCCGTTGAAGAAGGTCTCCCTGGTGCGCGGCCAGCCGGGAGCGCTGACGACGACCAGGCTCAGCAGCACGCCGGTGACCAGGGTGGAGAGGGCGGCGATCGCCGTGGCACGGCGGGCACGCGCGCGTTTGTGCCGCTCGCGTGCCAGTCGCCGTTCGGACGGGACGTACCCGTCGCCCAGGTCGTCCTTGGCGAAGTTCTTCCCGGACTCCTCCTCGACGACGGTCACTTGAGCACCGGAGCGTCGACGGCGTCGGACAGCCACTGCTTCTCCAGCCTCGCCAGCGTGCCGTCCTTGCGCAGGGCGTCCACGGCCGCCGTCACGCACGGCGTGAGGCCGCTGCCCTTGTCGAGGACGAGCCCGAACTGCTCGGGCGCGCCGCCCTGATTCTCGAACTGGCCGACGACCTTGGCATCGGTGACCTGGGCGGAGGTGATGTAGAAGGCGGTCGGCAGATCGGTGACGATCGCGTCCACCTGGCCGTTCCTGAGCGCGGAGACGGCCTCGTCGTTCTTGGAGTAGGCGGCCGCCTGCTGCGACGGCTTCACCACGTCGCTGATGTAGTCGAGGCTCGTGGTGCCCACCTGGGCGCCCAGCTTCAGGCCCTTGAGGTCCGCGATGCTCGTCGCCCTGGCCGCCTTGCCGCCCTTCAGGGCGATGACGGCCTGGCGCACGTCGTAGTAACCGGAGGAGAAGTCGACGGCCTTCTTGCGCTCGGCGCTGATCGACACCTGGTTGACGTCGAAGTCGAAGGTCTTCTCGCCGGGAGCGAACGCCTTGTTGAACGGCACTCTCTGCCAGACGACGGCGCTCCTGCCGTACCCCAGTCGCCCGGCCACGGCGTAGGCGACCGCCGACTCGAAGCCCTTGCCGTTCGCGGGCTTGTCGTCCTCGAACCAGGGCTCGTACGCCGGCTCGTCCGTCGCGATCGTCAGTTTCCCGGACGTCTTGGTGGCCGGCGAGCCCTTGGCGCAGCTCTGCGAGGCCGAGCCGGACGGGGCGGCCGACGTCCTGGCCTCGGGTTGCGGAGCGCAGCCGACGGCGGTGGCGAGGAGGGCTACGGTGGCGGCGGCTGCCGCGCGGCGCAGGGGGCGAGGGGCGGGATGCATGCCGGGAGAGTGGCAGCGAACCGCGCCTTTGTCGAGGTCACGACCATGACTGTCCGCATAGTGGGAGCGGGTGTTGCGGCCGTGTGAACGGCGGCTCGGCCAGGGGCGGTTGACCTGGGCCGCCGGCCGAGGGCGGGGTTGGAGGCCGGCGGCCCTGCCGTGGAGGAGCCGTCATCCTCTACGGGGTTGACACCAGTTGACCGCGTGGCACGGCGCGCGGGAAGCGCGCATGCGCCCCCGACACGAGTGAAACGTTCACACGGGGCGCGCGGCGGACGGCACACCCGGTCGCCGGGCGCGAGGCGCGCCGGACGGGGCGCGCCGGGCGGTCACCACCCGCGCGCGTGCCACTCCGGCAGGTGCGGCCGCTCCGCGCCCAGCGTCGTGTCGTTGCCGTGGCCGGGATACACCCAGGTCTCGTCCGGCAGCACGCCGAAGATCTTCGTCTCCACGTCGCGGATGAGGCTGGCGAAGGCCTTCGGATCTTTGTGCGTGTTGCCGACACCGCCCGGGAAGAGGCAGTCGCCGGTGAAGACGTGCGGGTGGCCGTGCGGGTCGTCGTAGACCAGGGCGATCGAACCCGGGGTGTGTCCGACGAGATGCCGTGCGGTGAGCTCCACCTGACCCACCCTGATGACGTCGCCGTCGTCCACGAGGACGTCGGTGGGCACGGGGATGCCGGGGGCGTCCTCGCGGCCCGCGTACGTGCGCGCGCCCGTCGCCGCGACGACCTCGGCGAGCGCCTGCCAGTGGTCGCCGTGCCGGTGCGTGGTGACGACGGACGCGATGCCGTCGTCACCGATCATGCCGAGGAGTGTGCCCGCCTCGTTGGCGGCGTCGATCAGGAGCTGCTCGTCGGTGGCCCGGCAGCGCAGCAGGTAGGCGTTGTTGTCCATCGGGCCGACCGCGATCTTCGTGATCATCAGGTCTTTGAGCTCGTGCACATCCGCCGGTCCGCCGACCCTGACCTCTCCGGTGTACGTCATGGAGATCAGCCTATAGCCGACAGGTGCCCGCGCACCGCCGGCGGCCTACAGCGGCGGCAGCGCCGGCAGTGCGCCCTCCGCGGTGAGGCCGGAGCCGTCGCGCCGTCCGGCGAGCCAGCCGACCAGCTCCGCCGCAGTCCCGCTGACCACGACCTCCGGCTCGTCCGCCTGCCGCCCGGTCGTCCACTCGCGCGTGCCGTCCGTGATCCGCGTCGGCGCGACATCGGGGTGCCCGGTGAACCGCTGGGCGAGAAAGCCGGTCTCCCGCTCCAGGAACTCCGCCGGGAGATCCTCCAGCTCGTAGCCGATGCCGAGGTCCACATGGTGCAGCTCCACCTCCGCCCACCGCCGGAACGGCACCCGCGCCGCCGAGTCGGTGACCCCGTTGCGCAGCTCCACCGTGCGCGCCCAGTCCGCCGGCGCGTCCTCCGCCGCCTGGAAGCGGGCCGCGCTCTCGCGCAGGTCGGCGAGCTGGACGTCGAGGGGGCGGGGGGCACCCTGCTCGATGTCGGCGTCCCGAGCCTCGGCGCTCGGGTACATGGGGCGCCCCTCGAGGACGTTCACGAGCGCGTCGGCGTTGCGGGCGAGATGGGCGAGGACGTGCCCGCGGGTCCAGCCGGGAAGCCGTGACGGCTCGGCGAGCGACGCGTTGTCCAGTTTGGCGACCGCGGTGAGGAGCCGTTCGGTCGCGTCACGTACACATGCCAGGTCATGAGCGTGATCAATCATGGGCCTGACACTAGCCCCGCCACACCTTCGGGTGAAGGTGGTGAAGCTCGTCCGCGAATCGAAAGTGCGTGCTATATCGTCGGAGGCGGCGTCGGGCATGCTGGATGGCCGGAGGTTGTTATGCAACCGGGCAATCCGACCGGCGTTGTCAGTGGCTCCCCCTAGTCTGAAGAAGCACGGGGGCCCCGCCCCTGTCACTTCTCTCAAGAAAGGTGCGGACCGGCGTGGCCGACCGTCTCATCGTCCGTGGCGCGCGCGAGCACAACCTGAAGAATGTCTCGCTCGACCTGCCCCGGGACTCGCTCATCGTCTTCACGGGCCTGTCGGGGTCGGGCAAGTCCTCCCTGGCCTTCGACACGATCTTCGCGGAGGGCCAGCGGCGCTACGTGGAGTCGCTCTCCTCGTACGCCCGGCAGTTTCTCGGCCAGATGGACAAGCCGGACGTCGACTTCATCGAAGGCCTGTCCCCGGCGGTCTCCATCGACCAGAAGTCGACCTCCCGCAACCCGCGCTCGACGGTCGGCACCATCACCGAGGTCTACGACTACCTGCGTCTGCTCTTCGCGCGCATCGGCAAGCCGCACTGCCCCGAGTGCGGCCGGCCGATCTCCCGCCAGTCGCCGCAGGCCATCGTCGACCGGGTCCTGGAGCTGCCGGAGGGGAGCCGCTTCCAGGTGCTGTCGCCGCTGGTGCGCGAGCGCAAGGGAGAGTTCGTCGACCTCTTCGCCGACCTGCAGACCAAGGGCTACTCCCGCGCGCGCGTCGACGGGGAGACCGTCCAGCTCTCCAGCCCGCCCACGCTGAAGAAGCAGGAGAAGCACACCATCGAGGTGGTCGTCGACCGCCTCACCGTGAAGGACTCCGCCAAGCGCCGTCTGACCGACTCCGTCGAGACCGCCCTCGGCCTGTCCGGCGGCATGGTCGTGCTCGACTTCGTCGACCTCCCCGAGGACGACCCCGAGCGCGAGCGCATGTTCTCCGAGCACCTGTACTGCCCGTACGACGACCTGTCCTTCGAGGAGCTGGAGCCCCGCTCCTTCTCCTTCAACTCGCCCTTCGGCGCCTGCCCCGACTGCACCGGCATCGGCACGCGCATGGAGGTCGACCCCGAGCTGATCGTCCCGGACGAGGACAAGTCCCTGGACGAGGGCGCCATCCACCCCTGGTCCCACGGCCACACCAAGGACTACTTCGGCCGTCTGATCGGCGCCCTCGCCGACGCGCTCGGCTTCCGCACGGACATCCCGTTCGCGGGCCTGCCGCAGCGCGCGAAGAAGGCCCTGCTCTACGGCCACAAGACCCAGATCGAGGTCCGGTACCGCAACCGGTACGGCCGTGAGCGCGTGTACACCACGCCCTTCGAGGGCGCGGTGCCGTTCGTGAAGCGCCGGCACAGCGAGGCCGAGAGCGACGCCAGCCGCGAGCGCTTCGAGGGCTACATGCGCGAGGTGCCCTGCCCTTCCTGCGAGGGCACCCGGCTGAAGCCGATCGTCCTCGCGGTCACCATCATGGGGAAGTCGATCGCCGAGGTCTCCGCGATGTCGATCAGCGACTGCGCGGACTTCCTGAGGCAGCTCAAGCTGAGCGACCGCGACAAGAAGATCGCCGAGCGGGTGCTCAAGGAGGTCAACGAACGACTGCGCTTCCTGGTCGACGTCGGCCTGGACTACCTCTCGCTGAACCGCGCGGCCGGCACCCTGTCCGGCGGCGAGGCCCAGCGGATCCGCCTGGCCACCCAGATCGGCTCCGGCCTCGTCGGCGTCCTGTACGTCCTGGACGAGCCGTCCATCGGCCTGCACCAGCGCGACAACCACCGGCTGATCGAGACCCTGGTCCGGCTGCGCGACATGGGCAACACCCTCATCGTCGTGGAGCACGACGAGGACACCATCAAGGTCGCCGACTGGGTCGTGGACATCGGCCCCGGCGCCGGTGAGCACGGCGGCAAGGTCGTGCACAGCGGCTCGCTGAAGGAGCTGCTCGCCAACACCGAGTCGCAGACCGGCGCGTATCTCTCGGGCCGCAAGGCGATCCCGGTGCCGGACGTGCGCCGTCCGCGCGACCCGTCCCGGCAGCTCACCGTGCACGGCGCCCGGGAGAACAACCTGCAGGACATCGACGTGTCCTTCCCGCTGGGCGTCTTCACGGCCGTCACGGGCGTGTCCGGATCCGGCAAGTCCACGCTGGTCAACGACATCCTCTACACCCACCTGGCCCGCGAGCTGAACGGCGCGCGCAACGTCCCCGGCCGGCACACGCGCGTGGACGGCGACGACCTGGTCGACAAGGTCGTGCACGTCGACCAGTCGCCGATCGGCCGCACCCCGCGGTCCAACCCGGCGACGTACACCGGCGTCTTCGACCACATCCGCAAGCTGTTCGCCGAGACCACCGAGGCGAAGGTCCGCGGCTACCTGCCGGGCCGCTTCTCCTTCAACGTCAAGGGCGGCCGCTGCGAGAACTGCGCGGGCGACGGCACGATCAAGATCGAGATGAACTTCCTCCCGGACGTCTACGTCCCGTGCGAGGTCTGCCACGGCGCCCGGTACAACCGGGAGACCCTGGAGGTCCACTACAAGGGCAAGTCCATCGCCGACGTGCTGAACATGCCGATCGAGGAGGCCACCGACTTCTTCGAAGCCGTCCCGGCCATCTCCCGGCACCTGAGGACCCTGAAGGACGTCGGCCTCGGCTACGTCCGCCTCGGCCAGTCCGCCACCACCCTCTCCGGTGGCGAGGCCCAGCGCGTGAAGCTGGCCAGCGAACTGCAGAAGCGCTCCACGGGACGCACTGTCTACGTCCTGGACGAGCCGACCACCGGCCTGCACTTCGAGGACATCAGCAAGCTGCTCAAGGTCCTCGGCGGTCTGGTCGACAAGGGCAACACGGTCATCGTCATCGAGCACAACCTCGACGTGATCAAGACCGCCGACTGGATCGTGGACATGGGCCCGGAGGGCGGCGCCGGCGGCGGTCTCGTGGTCGCGGAGGGCACGCCCGAGGAGGTCGCCGGGGTCCCGGCCAGCCACACCGGCAAGTTCCTGCGCGAGATCCTCGGCGCCGACCGCATCAGCGACGCCGACACCGTGCCGGCGCAGCGTGCCGCCACGGCCAGGAAGACGGTCGCGGCGAAGACGACGGCCAAGAAGTCGGTGACGGCCAAGGCCAACAACACGGCGACCAAGAAGGCCGCCGCGGCGACGAAGAAGACGACGCCCGCCAAGAAGACGACGCGGGCCCGCAAGGCCTGACACATCACCAGAAAAACGGCGCCCCGCGGGAACTCCCCGCGGGGCGCCGCTCGTTCCACCATCAGCCACCCGGATCCGAGGTCCGGCAAATCCCCGCACCACGGCTCCGGCAGCACCTTGCCGACAGCAGAGAGAAGCGGCTGAAGAGAAAGAGAAAAAACGGAAAAGGGGCCGCTCACAGATCACCGAGCTCGGCCGCGTACGGCGGCTCGGCCCCCGCCCGCGAACAGGTGATCGCCGCCGCGCGTGCCGCGAAGCGCAGCAGCCGCGTCCAGCCCTCCGTCCCGAGGGCGGCGAGCGCTTCCTCCGACAGCGCGCCCAGGGCCGAAAGCCCGTGCAGCAAGGCCGCGTTCACCGTGTCACCGGCGCCGATGGTGTCCACCACGGCGACCTTCTCACCCGGTACGGAGTACTCCGCGCCGTCCCGGGTGAACGCGGTCAGACCATCCCCGCCCCGGGTCACCACGACGGCCGCCGGTCCCGCGACCAGCCACTCGCGCGGGGTGCCGCCCAGCCACTCGGCGTCCTCCGCCGACAGCTTCAGCAGCGTCACCGAGGGCAGCCAGCTCTTGAAGCGCGCCCGGTAGGCGTCCGCGTCCGGGATCAGTCCCGCCCGGATGTTGGGGTCGAGTGTGGTGAACAGCCCCTGTGCGGCCGCCGTGCGCATCAGCTCCTCGTAGGCACTCGCCCCCGGTTCCAGGACGAGCGAACAGGTGCCGAAGGACACCGCGCGCGTGCCGGCGGGCAGCGCGGCGGGGGCGGTGAACAGACGGTCGGCGGTGCCGTCGACATAGAAGGAGTAGGCGGCCGACCCGCCGTCGTCGATCGTGGCCACCGCCAGCGTCGTCGGCTCCGCCCCGCGCTGCACGCCCGACACGTCGACCCCCGCCCGCCGCAGTCCGTCCAGCAGGGCCTCGCCGAAGGCGTCCCGCGAGGTCCGGGAGCAGAACGCGGTGCGCGATCCGAGGCGGCCGAGGGCCACGGCGGTGTTGTAAGGGCCGCCGCCGAGCGCCGGCTGCAGGGCCGCGAGAGCACCGGAGCCCTGCGGTACCAGGTCGATCAGTGCCTCACCGGCGACGACGATCACGAGGTCCTTCCCTTCTCCGACAGCGTGGATGACGCGATGTGCCCGGACTCGCCGGTACCGCCCGGCTCCTCCGGGCACCCGCAGGACGTGCGATGGACGAACGCGCACGGCAGCCGCACCGTCCGGGCCGGCCGGCGCGGGTCGTCCAGGCGGCCGAGGAGCACCCGCACGGCCTCGCCGCCCAGTTCCCTGCTGGGCTGGGCGATGGCGGTGAGCCGGGGCGAGAACAGGTCGGCCCAGGCGAAGTCGTCGAAGCAGCACAGGGCGATGTCGTCGGGGACGGACAAGCCGCGCCGGCGCAGGGCGCGCAGCGCGCCGATGGTCATCGCGTTGTTGGCGGTGACGAGAGCGGTGGGCGGATCGGGGAGGGCGAGCAGGGCGGCCGTGGCCTGCTCCGCACCGGCGGACTCCGAGTTCCCCGACAGGAGGAGCCGTTCGTCGAAGGCCAGGCCGGCGGCGGTGAGACCGTCCCGGTAGCCGGAGACGCGTTCCCCGGTGGTGCTGAGGCCGGGCAGGCCCGCGACGAGGCCGATCCGGCGGTGCCCCAGGCCGGCGAGGTGGGTGACCAGGCGCGCGGTCGGTTCCGCGCTGTCGGCGCAGACCTGGTCGTACCAGGGCCCATCCGGGGTGGCGGCGCCTGCCATGCGCGGGCCCTCCAGCACGTCCGCGCCGATCATCCGGTCCAGGAACACGGTCGGTACGGAGTGCCGGCGGAGATAGCCGACCAGTTCACGCGGCCGCGCGGAAGGCGCCACGATCATGCCGTCCACCCGGCGTTCATGGAGTAGCTGCACGACCTTGCGCTCGTGCTCGGGATCGTCGTGCGGGTCCGCGATGAGCAGGCTGTAGCCCGCTTCCAGGGCGGCGGCCTCCACGCCCTGGAGGATCTCCGTGAAGTACGGGTTGCTGATCGCCGACACCGCGAGCCCGATGGACCGGGTGCGGGAGGTCACCAGGGAGCGGGCCAGCGTGTTGGGGGTGTAGCCCAGGGCGTCGATGGCGTCCAGTACGGCCTGACGGGTGTGGGGCAGCACCGGGCGGGTGCCGTTCAGCACATGGGAGACGGTCGCCACGGAGACCCCGGCGCTGCGTGCGACGTCGGCCATGGTGGGCATCCCGTCTCCCTTCTCCTCGGCCGAGTCTCACGTGACTGAGTCTCGCGTGACTGTTGCCGGGCGCGTCCTTCCGCGCGGGACGGTATCCCATCGACCAGCCTCCCGTAAACGCTTACGCAAGCGTTTACGTCACCCACCCACGCACGCAGACTCACCCACCCGTCGCCCACCCCCGCCACCCGGACCCGGTCCCTCCGCCCGACCCGCCCCCCGCCCAGGACCGGCCCATCTGCCCGGGTATCGTCGCCCTGCACATCCCTTGAGCAGTGGAGTCCCAGATGCCCGCCCAACCGTCCGCGAGCCGTCGTACCGTCCTCCGAGGGGCCGCCGTGGCCCCGGTCGCCGGGCTCGGCCTGGCCGCCTGCTCGGCGTCGGGCCAAGGTGGCTCGGACCCGGCGGCCACCCCGACCGCACCGGTCGACCTCGGCGCCGAGAGCGAGGTCTCGAAGGGCGGAGCCAAGCTCTACCGCGACCACAACGTGGTCGTCAGCCGCGACGGCAACGGCACGCTGAAGGCGTACAGCACGATCTGCACGCACGCGGGATGCCCCATCAACAAACTGCAGGGGACCACTCTGATCTGCCCTTGCCACGGCAGCCAGTTCGACGCCGTGACGGGCAAGGTGGTCCAGGCACCGGCCACCGAGCCCCTGGCGGAGCTGCCCGTGAAGACGTCGAACGGCAGGATCATCGCGGGCCCGGGCGCCTGACAGGCAGCCGAGCCGAGCCGGGAAGGCCCGGCAGTGATCCGGCTCAACTGGCGGGCACGGGCGGCGAGTTCACTCCCAGTCCCACGCTATGCCGACGATGCCCGGACGGATCCGCGGCTCGACCACGTGGACGCAGTGGTGCGGGCCGGTGACCGGCAGTTCGTGGCGGCCGCTGCGAGGGGCGGCCGGCGAGTGCTGGGCGAAGCGGTGACAGCGGACCGGCAGCGCGGCCGCGTCGAACCGCACCTGGAGGGCGTACTGGCCGCCGGGGAAGCCGAAGCGGTGCAGGTACTCCCGGGCGGCCCCGGCCGTGCCGTCCTCGATGCTGTACCGGAAGAGGAAGGTGTCACCGGCGCGCAGCCGGGTGCCGAAGAGCAGCTCCGCGACCAGCACGCCGGTGTCCTGGTCCCAACGGACGCGTCCCGTGCGGCAGTTCTCCAGGGCGCGCACTCTCAGGTCGGCCGGGCGGCAGCCGGGATCTCCGTGGTGGACGGCGACGAAGCGGTCGACGCCGTCGCGGTGGGCCCGCACGATGTGGTGGGCCTCGCGGGCCGCCAGCTCGCGCCGGGCGCCGATGCGGACGCATTCGTGGTGGCCCAGGGTGTGCAGCCCGCCGTCGAGCGACCAGCCCAGCTCGGCGCGGAGCCGGTCCAGGGCGTTCGAGGCCTCGGTCAGCAGGCGGTAGGAGCGGCCTGCCGGACGGCCGGCCGGGCGCTGGTCGGCCTCGGTGAGCAGCCGGATCAGAGACTCGTCCGGCAGCTGGAGGATCTCCTCAAGGGCCCGCACGGCCCTGAGCGACTCCGGCCGCTGGGGGCGACGGGCGCCCTGCTGCCAGTAACTCAGGCTGGTGACGCCGACCTTCACCCCGTAACGGGACAGATGATGCTGGACGCGCTGCAGCGGCAGCCCGCGCGCGGCGATCGCGGCGCGCAGCGCCACATGGAAGGGGCCGCCCCGCAGGGCCGTGTCCAGTTCCGCGGTGGGGAGGTGCGCGTGCTCCGTGGCATGCCGCATACCGGGGCGCCTTTCTGTGAGGTGTCGCTACGGCTGGTCAGACCGCTGCGCTGGTGCCGGGGCCACCCCTTGGGCGCTGTGGACGCCTGTGCCTGCGCACGCCACGCCGGTACGCGTGGACGCACGGCCCCGAGTTCCCCCGCATTGAAGCGTGTTGACCAGACCCCGACAACACCTGGAACCCGCCAGGCCCTCGGCGGGCGCCGGCGCCGCGGCCGGATCCCGCAGCCGTCGGCCCCCGGCGCGAGATGTCGACAAGGAGACCCGGGGCGTTCCGGTGGCGATCACCCGGGCGGAAGGCCGCCCCCCGCCGCCCGCCGCGTACACCTCCGTCGCCCACCGCGTACCCCTCCGCCGCCCCCAGCGTCCGCCGTCCGCCACGTACGGCTCCGTCCCCCCGCATACGCCTCGGCCGCCCGCAGCCCGGCGAAGCCTCCATGTCGCCCGGCGGACCCCTCCCCGGCCGTCCGCCCCTGATCGGTGCCGGAGCCGGGCCTGCCATCGCCGCACACCGGTGTCGGCCTGTGGACGGACGGGCACGCGGGTGCGGGCGTTGTCCACAGGCCCGACGCGGTGTCGGTGCTCGCCAGTAGGGTGTGAGACATGGCCGACCCCTCCAGCTACCGCCCCAGGCCGGGTGAGATCCCGGACTCCCCGGGGGTGTACAGGTTCCGTGACGAGCACCGCCGGGTGATCTACGTCGGAAAGGCGAAAAGCCTGCGCCAGCGCCTGGCGAACTACTTCCAGGACCTGGCGAACCTGCACCCGCGGACCCGGACGATGGTGACCACCGCCGCGTCCGTGGAGTGGACCGTGGTGTCCACGGAGGTCGAGGCCCTCCAGCTGGAGTACTCGTGGATCAAGGAGTACGACCCCCGGTTCAACGTCAAGTACCGCGACGACAAGAGCTACCCGTACCTCGCGGTGACGATGAACGAGGAGTTCCCGCGCGTGCAGGTGATGCGCGGTCACAAGAAGAAGGGCGTTCGGTACTTCGGTCCGTACGCGCACGCGTGGGCCATCCGCGACACCGTCGACCTGCTGCTGCGCGTCTTCCCGGTGCGCACCTGCTCGACGGGCGTCTTCAAGAACGCCGCCCGCACCGGCCGGCCCTGCCTGCTGGGCTACATCGGCAAGTGCTCCGCCCCGTGCGTCGGCCGGATCGGTCCCGAGGACCACAGGGAGCTGGCCGAGGAGTTCTGCGACTTCATGGCCGGCCGCACCGGCACCTACCTCCGCCGTCTGGAGAAGCAGATGATGGAGGCGGCCGAGGAGATGGAGTACGAGCGGGCGGCCCGGCTGCGCGACGACATCGAGGCCCTGAAGAAGGCCATGGAGAAGAACGCCGTCGTGCTCGCCGACGCGACGGACGCCGATCTCGTCGCGGTCGCCGAGGACGAGCTGGAGGCGGCGGTGCAGATCTTCCACGTGCGCGGCGGCCGGGTGCGCGGCCAGCGCGGCTGGGTGACCGACAAGGTGGAGGAGATCACCACCGGCGCCCTGGTCGAGCACGCCCTGCAGCAGCTCTACGGCGAGGAGACCGGGGACGCCGTCCCCAAGGAGGTCCTGGTCCCGGCACTGCCCGAGCCGGTCGAGCCGGTCCAGGAGTGGCTGACCGGTCGCCGCGGGTCCAACGTCTCGCTGCGCATCCCGCAGCGCGGCGACAAGAAGGCGCTCATGGAGACCGTGCAGCGCAACGCCCAGCAGGCCCTCGCCCTGCACAAGACCAAGCGCGCCTCCGACCTGACCACGCGCTCGCGCGCCCTGGAGGAGATCGCCGAGGCCCTCGACCTGGACAGCGCCCCGCTGCGGATCGAGTGCTACGACATCTCGCATCTCCAGGGGGACGACGTGGTCGCCTCCATGGTCGTCTTCGAGGACGGCCTGCAGCGCAAGAGCGAGTACCGGCGCTTCCAGATCAAGGGCTTCGCGGGCCAGGACGACGTCCGCTCCATGCACGAGGTGATCACCCGCCGTTTCAGGCGGTACCTCGCGGAGAAGGAGCGCACGGGGGAGTGGGCGGAGGGCTCCGAGGACGCCCTCGGCGACGGTGACGGCGCGCTGACCGGCCCGGACACGGCCGCCGGCGCCCTCAAGGACGACGACGGCCGGCCCAGGAAGTTCGCGTACCCGCCGCAGCTGGTCGTGGTCGACGGCGGACGGCCGCAGGTCGCCGCGGCCCGGCGCGCGCTGGACGAGCTGGGCATCGACGACATCGCCGTGTGCGGCCTCGCCAAGCGCCTGGAGGAGGTCTGGCTGCCCGGCGACGACGACCCGGTGGTGCTGCCCCGCACCAGCGAGGGCCTGTATCTGCTCCAGCGGGTGCGGGACGAGGCCCACCGGTTCGCGATCACCTACCAGCGCACCAAACGCGCCAAGCGCTTCCGGGCCGGCCCCCTGGACGAGGTTCCCGGCCTCGGCGATACCCGCAAACAGGCGCTCATCAAGCATTTCGGCTCGGTGAAGAAGCTGCGGTCCGCCACAATCGAGCAGATCCAGGAGGTGCCGGGCATAGGCCGGAAGACGGCCGAGACCGTCGCCGCGGCCCTCGCCCAGGCGGCTCAGGCCGCACCCGCCGTCAACACGGCGACCGGAGAGATCATTGAGGACGAGGAACCCGATACGACGGCGGGTGCCTCGCGGGAGCCCGTAACCGCGGGCCTCCCGGACGAACGACGGGGGCAGGAGACATGACCGAGCACGATGCACAGCCCACAGCGGACCGAGATCCCGCGCACAGGGAGGCCGGGCAGGATCAGCCGCGAACCGCGGCCGGTCAGCAGCCCGCGGTCCAGGACGACGGAGCACAGGTGAGCACGGACGGTACGCCGGCGTCGGGCCCCGAGGCGGCCATCCCCGAGCTGGTGATCATCTCCGGCATGTCCGGAGCGGGACGGTCGACGGCGGCGAAGTGTCTGGAGGACCTCGGCTGGTTCGTCGTGGACAACCTCCCGCCCGCCCTCATCCCCACCATGGTGGAGCTGGGCGCCCGCTCGCAGGGCAACGTGGCGCGGATCGCGGTCGTCGTCGACGTACGCGGCCGGCGCTTCTTCGACAATCTGCGCGAGTCCCTCGCCGACCTCGACACCCGCGGGGTGACCCGGAGGATCGTCTTCCTGGAGTCCTCCGACGAGGCCTTGGTGCGCCGCTTCGAGTCGGTGCGCCGCCCGCACCCGCTGCAGGGCGACGGCCGTATCGTCGACGGCATCGCCGCCGAGCGCGAGCTGCTGCGCGAGCTGCGCGGCGACGCCGACCTGGTGATCGACACCTCCAGCCTCAACGTGCACGAGCTGCGCGCGAAGATGGACGCCCAGTTCGCGGGCGAGGAGGAGCCCGAGCTGCGGGCGACCGTGATGTCCTTCGGCTTCAAGTACGGTCTGCCGGTCGACGCGGACCTGGTGGCGGACATGCGGTTCCTGCCCAACCCGCACTGGGTCCCGGAGCTGCGCCCGTTCACCGGCCTCAACGAGGAGGTCGCCGCCTACGTCTTCAACCAGCCGGGCGCCAAGGAGTTCCTCGACCGGTACGCCGAGCTGCTGCGGCTCATCGCGGCCGGCTACCGGCGCGAGGGCAAGCGGTACGTGACCATCGCCATCGGCTGTACGGGCGGCAAGCACCGTTCGGTCGCGATGTCGGAGAAGCTCGCCGCGCGGCTCGCGGCCGAGGGTGTGGAGACGGTGGTCGTGCACCGGGACATGGGACGGGAATGACGGAACGTACACGGCGGCTGGGCAGGCTGCGCCGGATGGTGCCCGAGGGCGGTTCGAGCCGTGCCGCGGCCGACGCCCGGGCGGCGGCCCGGCCTGCCGAGGCGCGCGGTGGGCGGCCCCGCCGCCGGGGCGCGCAGCCCAAGGTGGTCGCCCTCGGCGGCGGCATGGGCCTGTCCGCCTCGCTC
Organism: Streptomyces sp. NPDC048192; assembly: GCF_043202415.1. Lineage (NCBI taxonomy): Bacteria > Bacillati > Actinomycetota > Actinomycetes > Kitasatosporales > Streptomycetaceae > Streptomyces > Streptomyces sp. NPDC048192. Next base: position 185,674 of record NZ_JBIDAL010000003.1, on the reverse strand, counting down.
GCCGCGCTGCGCCGGATCACCGGCGACCTCACGGCCGTGGTCACCGTGGCCGACGACGGCGGCTCGAGCGGCCGGCTGCGCGACGAGCTGGGCGTGCTGCCGCCCGGTGACCTGCGCAAGGCGCTGGCGGCGCTGTGCGGCGACGACGAGTGGGGGCAGACCTGGGCCCGGGTCATCCAGCACCGCTTCCAGTCCAAGGGCGATCTGCACGAGCACGCGGTCGGCAATCTGCTGATCGTCGCCCTGTGGGAGCAGCTCGGCGACCATGTGCAGGCTCTGGACCTGGTGGGCAAGCTGCTCGGCGCCCAGGGCCGGGTGCTGCCCATGTCCGCCGTGCCGCTGGAGCTGCAGGCCCTGGTCAAGGGGCACGACCCGGACCGCCCGGACGACGTGGACACGGTGCGCGGGCAGGCGAACGTCGCCCTGACCCCGGGCGAGGTCCAGTCGGTGCACCTGGTGCCCAACGACCCGCCGGCCGTGCCCGAGGCCGTGGCGGCGGTGCTGGACGCGGACTGGGTGGTGCTCGGCCCCGGTTCCTGGTTCTCCTCCGTGATCCCGCACCTGCTCGTCCCCGAGCTGCTGGACGCCCTGACCGAGACCAAGGCCCGCAAGGTGCTGTCCCTGAACCTCGCCCCGCAGCCGGGAGAAACCGAGGGGTTCTCCCCGCAGCGTCATTTGGAGGTTTTGGGGCGACACGCCCCTAAACTCGCCCTGGACGTGGTGCTGGCCGACGAGGCCGCCGTGCCCGACCGCGACTCGCTCACCGAGGCCGCCAAGCGGCTGGGAGCCGCGATCGAGCTGGCGCCGGTGGCCCGGACCGACGGAAGCCCCCGGCATGATCCGGAGCTGTTGGCCGCCGCGTACGACCGTATTTTTCGGATGCATGGAAGGATCGGCCCATGGCGATGACGGCAGCGGTGAAGGACGAGATCTCCCGGCTCCCCGTCACCCGGACCTGCTGCAGGAAGGCGGAGGTCTCCGCCATTCTGCGGTTCGCCGGCGGCCTCCACCTGGTGAGCGGGCGCATCGTGATCGAGGCGGAGCTGGACACCGCGATGGCGGCCCGTCGCCTCAAGCGGGACATCCTGGAGATCTTCGGCCACGCCTCCGAGCTGATCGTGATGGCGCCCGGCGGGCTGCGCCGCGGCTCGCGCTACGTCGTCCGGGTCGTCGCCGGCGGGGACCAGCTGGCCCGCCAGACGGGGCTCGTGGACGGCCGCGGCCGTCCCATCCGGGGCCTGCCCCCGCAGGTGGTCTCGGGAGCCACGTGCGACGCGGAGGCGGCCTGGCGCGGGGCCTTCCTGGCGCACGGTTCGCTGACCGAGCCCGGCCGGTCCTCCTCCCTGGAGGTGACCTGCCCGGGGCCCGAGGCCGCGCTGGCGCTGGTCGGCGCCGCCCGCCGGCTCTCCATCGCCGCGAAGGCGCGCGAGGTGCGCGGCGTGGACCGGGTGGTCGTCCGTGACGGCGACGCGATCGGCGCGCTGCTGACCCGGCTGGGCGCACACGAGTCCGTGCTGGCCTGGGAGGAGCGCCGGATGCGCCGCGAGGTGCGGGCCACGGCCAACCGGCTCGCCAACTTCGACGACGCCAATCTGCGCCGCTCGGCCAGGGCCGCAGTGGCCGCCGGAGCCCGGGTGCAGCGGGCGCTGGAGATCCTGGGAGAGGAGGTCCCCGAGCACCTCGCCGCGGCCGGACGCCTGCGCATGGAGCACAAGCAGGCCTCCCTGGAGGAGCTGGGCGCCCTCGCCGACCCGCCGCTGACCAAGGACGCGGTGGCGGGCCGTATCCGCCGGCTGCTGGCCATGGCCGACAAGCGCGCCGCCGACCTGGGCATCCCGGGCACGGAGGCCAACCTCACCGAGGAGCTGGCGGACAACCTGGCGGGCTGACCGCCCGCATGTCAACAGGCCGGTGCCGAGGCCCAGTCGGGCCGGGGCACCGGCCTTCGCGTATCTGACGACCCGTCATGTCCACAGGCCGGGGCGTCCGCTCACAGGCACCGCTCTCCCCAAGAGCACCACAACGCATCAACTGCACCACGGGCCCCGGTGCCCGTCAGGTGTCGTCGGCGGCCGATCGGGCACCTCTGCCGAGGAAGGGCGTTCCGTGTGTTCCGGGAGGTGAGGGCCGCCACGTTGACAGATCACGCCCCCCTTGTTCCGACAGGTGAGCGCGAGCCCTCTCAACGGTGCGTGGAAAGGGCGTTGATCAAGTGAGCCGACCCGCTCACGAACGAGTGAACAGACCGTCAAAACCGCTCGGCATTCCGTAACAAATACGAGTGAAACCACCGTCGATCCGGGACGGTCCGTACCCCTACCGACGGGTACGGAATGCCTGCCCGTGTATGGGCCATCTCGATGTCACCCCGGGGCCATCGGAGAGGTAGGGTCGGTGGTGGTCGGGGACATCCCAAACAGAGCTCGCCGGCACCGCATGGCCGGCGTACCAACGAGGAGATCGGTTCGTGACGATCCGCGTAGGCATCAACGGCTTCGGCCGCATCGGGCGTAACTACTTCCGCGCCCTGCTGGAGCAGGGGGCGGACATCGAGGTTGTGGCTGTCAACGACCTGGGTGACACCGCGACCACCGCTCACCTGCTCAAGTACGACACGATCCTGGGTCGCCTCAAGCAGGAGGTCTCCCACACCGCCGACACGATCACCGTGGACGGCCACACCATCAAGGTGCTCTCCGAGCGCAACCCGGCCGACATCCCGTGGGGCGAGCTGGGCGTCGACATCGTCATCGAGTCGACCGGCATCTTCACCAAGAAGGAAGACGCCGCGAAGCACATCGCCGGCGGCGCCAAGAAGGTCCTCATCTCGGCTCCGGCCAAGGACGAGGACATCACCATCGTGATGGGCGTCAACCAGGACAAGTACGACCCGGCGAACCACCACGTCATCTCCAACGCCTCCTGCACCACCAACTGCGTGGCGCCGATGGCGAAGGTCCTCGACGAGAACTTCGGCATCGTCAAGGGCCTGATGACGACGGTGCACGCGTACACGAACGACCAGCGCATCCTGGACTTCCCGCACAAGGACCTGCGCCGCGCCCGTGCCGCCGCCGAGAACATCATCCCGACCACCACGGGCGCCGCCAAGGCCACCGCCCTGGTGCTGCCGCAGCTCAAGGGCAAGCTCGACGGCATCGCCATGCGCGTCCCGGTCCCGACCGGCTCGGTCACCGACCTGGTCGTCGAGCTCGGCCGCGAGGTCACCAAGGAAGAGGTCAACGCCGCCTTCCAGAAGGCCGCCGAGGGCGAGCTGAAGGGCCTCCTCGACTACACCGAGGACCCGATCGTCTCCTCCGACATCGTCAACGCCCCGGCGTCCTGCACCTTCGACTCCTCCCTGACCATGGTCCAGGAGGGCAAGAACGTGAAGGTCATCGGCTGGTACGACAACGAGTGGGGCTACTCCAACCGCCTCGTGGACCTCACGGTCTTCGTCGGCAACCAGCTCTGATCGCCGAAGCGGGACCTTGAAGTGAGAGCAGGGCTCGGGCAGCGCAGCGCCGCGCTGTCCGGGCCCTGTCTCGCGCCCGGACCACGTCCTCTTACGATCAGGTGCACCACGAGCCCTCCTTTGGAGTCCACTCAATGAAGACGATCGACGAACTTCTCGCCGACGGCGTGAGCGGCAAGCGGGTATTCGTCCGCGCCGACCTCAACGTGCCGCTGGCCGACGGGACGATCACCGACGACGGCCGCATCCGCGCCGTCCTGCCCACCGTCAAGGCCCTCGCGGACGCGGGTGCCAAGGTGGTCGTCGCCTCGCACCTGGGCCGCCCCAAGGGCGCCCCGGACCCCGCCTTCTCCCTCGCTCCGGCCGCCTCCCGCCTGGGTGAACTCCTCGGCTCCGCCGTGGCCTTCGCGACCGACACCGTCGGCTCCTCCGCCCGGGATACGGTCGCGGGCCTCGTCGACGGCCACGTCGCCGTCCTGGAGAACCTGCGCTTCAACCCCGGTGAGACAGCCAAGGACGACGCCGAGCGCGCCGCCTTCGCCGAGCAGCTCGCCGCCCTCGCCGACGTCTACGTCGGCGACGGATTCGGCGCCGTGCACCGCAAGCACGCTTCCGTCTACGACCTGCCGAAGAGGCTGCCGCACTACGCCGGCCACCTCATCGCCACCGAGGTCGGCGTCCTGAAGAAGCTCACCGAGGACGTCCGCCGCCCGTACGTCGTCGCGCTCGGCGGCGCCAAGGTCTCCGACAAGCTGGCCGTCATCGACCAGCTGCTCGGCAAGGCCGACCGGCTGCTCATCGGCGGCGGCATGGCCTACACCTTCCTCAAGGCCAAGGGCTACGAGGTCGGCATCTCCCTCCTGCAGGAGGACCAGGTGCCCGTCGTCAAGGAGTACATGGAGCGCGCCGAGAAGCAGGGCGTGGAACTGCTGCTCCCGGTCGACGTCGTGGTCTCCCGGAGCTTCCCGGACCTGAAGACCAAGGCGCCCACCGAGCACACCACCGTCGACGCGGACAAGATCCCCGCCGACCAGGAGGGCCTGGACATCGGCCCGAAGACCCGAGAGCTGTATGCCTCGAAGCTCGCCGACGCCGAGACCGTCTTCTGGAACGGTCCGATGGGCGTCTTCGAGCACCCCGACTACGCCGAGGGCACCAAGGCGGTCGCCCAGGCTCTCGTCGACGCGAAGGGCTTCACCGTCGTCGGAGGCGGTGACTCCGCCGCCGCCGTGCGTACGCTCGGCTTCGACGAGAACGCATTCGGCCACATCTCGACCGGTGGCGGCGCCTCCCTCGAATACCTCGAGGGCAAGACGCTCCCCGGCCTCGCCGCACTGGAGGACTGACCTTGAGCACGCGCACGCCGCTGATGGCGGGCAACTGGAAGATGAACCTCAACCACCTCGAGGCCATCGCGCACGTCCAGAAGCTCGCCTTCGCCCTGGCCGACAAGGACTACGAGGCCGTCGAGGTCGCCGTCCTGCCGCCCTTCACCGACCTGCGCTCCGTGCAGACCCTGGTCGACGGCGACAAGCTCAAGATCAAGTACGGCGCCCAGGACATCTCCCAGCACGACTCCGGCGCCTACACCGGCGAGATCTCCGGCCCGATGCTGGCCAAGCTCAAGTGCACCTACGTGGTCATCGGACACTCCGAGCGCCGGCAGTACCACAACGAGACCGACGAGCTGGTGAACGCCAAGGTCAAGGCCGCCTACAAGCACGGCCTGACCCCGATCCTGTGCGTCGGCGAGGAGCTGGACGTCCGCGAGGCGGGCAACCACGTCGCCCACACCCTCGCCCAGGTCGAGGGCGGTCTGAAGGACCTCCCGGCCGAGCAGGCCGAGACGATCGTGATCGCCTACGAGCCCGTGTGGGCCATCGGCACCGGCAAGGTCTGCGGCGCCGAGGACGCCCAGGAGGTCTGCGCCGCCATCCGCGCCAAGATCGCCGAGCTGTACACCCAGGACGTGGCCGACAAGGTCCGCATCCAGTACGGCGGCTCCGTGAAGTCGGGCAACGTCGCCGAGATCATGGCCCAGGCCGACATCGACGGCGCCCTGGTCGGCGGCGCCTCGCTGGACGCCGACGAGTTCGTCAAGATCGTGCGGTTCCGCGACCAGTGACGCGGGCTGTGAGTAGGCGGTAGCGGCAATACGTCGTACCCTTGCGGGGGCACAGCCGGGACGCTGTGCCCCCGTCGTCCATCCGAATCCGAGGAAGTTGGTCCAGCCGTGGTTGTGGGGTTCTCGATCGCCCTGATCATCTTCAGCCTGCTGCTGATGCTGCTGGTGCTGATGCACAAGGGGAAGGGCGGCGGCCTCTCCGACATGTTCGGCGGTGGCATGGCGTCGTCCGTCGGCGGCTCGTCGGTCGCCGAGCGCAACCTCGACCGGATCACCATCGTGATCGGTCTGCTCTGGTTCGCGTGCATCATCGTCCTCGGCATCCTGATGAAGACGAACAGCTGACACCATCGCAGCACACACATCACGCATATTCGGCACGTAAGGCCCCATGTTCGGTACGCGCTCCAGGGCGCGGCCTATCATGGGGCTTGCGTCTGGGTGTGGGGCTGGTAACTCCCAACACTGGACGCGCGTTGGGCCTTACGTAGACTGAGGCGCTCGCAGCGAAGCGAAACGCCGACTCGCTTCGCGGCACCATCACGCAGGGAGTTACGACCGTGGCAAGTGGCAACGCGATCCGAGGTAGCCGGGTCGGGGCGGGGCCGATGGGCGAGGCCGAGCGCGGCGAGTCCGCGCCGCGTCTGCGCGTCTCCTTCTGGTGCTCCAACGGGCACGAGACGCAGCCGAGCTTCGCCAGCGACGCGCAGGTCCCCGACACCTGGGACTGCCCCCGCTGCGGCTTCCCGGCCGGCCAGGACCGGGACAACCCGCCGGACCCGCCGCGCACCGAGCCGTACAAGACGCACCTCGCGTACGTACGGGAGCGGCGCAGCGACGCGGACGGCGAGGCGATCCTCGCCGAGGCGCTCGCCAAACTGCGGGGCGAGATCTAGGAGTTGACACCGGCCGGGCGCCTTCCAGGTGCCCGGCCGGAGCCCTCTCGGACCGCACGCACGCCGATTGTCAGTGCCGCCCCCTACGGTTGTCGGTGCAGGCGAGAACCGCGCGAGGGGAGCTGGCGGCAGTGGTCGGCACGGGGGAGAGCAGGACGGGCCAGAGCCGTGCGCCCGGATGGCGCGGGGGCTTCGGACGGCTGTGGACGGCCGCCGTGGTCTCCCGGTTCGGGGACGCGTTACGGACCTCCGCGCTGCCCCTGCTCGCCGTCCGGCTCAGTGACGAGCCCCTGGTCATCGCGTCCGTGACGGCCTGCGGTTACGTGCCCTGGCTGCTGTTCGGCCTGCTCGGCGGGGCCGTGGCCGACCGGGTCGACGGACGGCGCGCGATGTGGGCCGTGGACACGGTACGCGGCCTGCTGGTGGCCGCGTTCGCGGTCGCGGTGGGACTGGGCCACGCCTCGATCCCCCTGCTGCTCGTCCTCGCCTTCACGCTGACCACGCTCCAGACCCTCTTCGACAACGCCGCGACGGCCCTGCTGCCCGCGCTCGTGGACCGGGCTGCACTGGGCGGCGCCAACGCCCGTCTGATGACGGGTCAGCAGCTCGCCGGCGGTCTGCTGGCCGCGCCGCTCGTGCCGCTGCTGCTGGCGGCCGGTGCGGCCATGCCGTTCGCGGCCGACGCCGGCACCTTCCTGGTGGCCGCCGCCCTGGTGGCGTCCCTGCGGAGGCGTCCACCGCAGCGCGCGCCCCGCCCGGCGGGCAGCACCCTGCGCACGGAGATCGGTGCCGGCCTGCGCGCCCTGTGGGGCGACCGGGCGCTGCGCGCCGTCTGCGTGGCCACGCTGCTGTGCAACATCGGCATGGGCGGCCTGATCGCCACCCTGGCGCTGCACGTGACACGCTGGCTCGACGCGGGCGACGCCGGATACGCGGCCGCGATGACGGCCTACTCGGTGGGCAGCATCGCGGGGGGCTTCGCCGCGCAGCGCCTCGCGCTGCGCACCGGCCGGGTGCGGGCGCTGCTGGTCGCCGGCGGTGTCCAGACGTCGTCCCTGCTGCTCATCGGATCCGTACGGCACCTGGCCGCGCTCGTCGCCGGCATGCTGCTGCTCGGCGCCATGAACATGGTGTGGAACGTCAACCAGGTCACCCTGATGCAGCAGCGCAGCCCCGAGGCCATGGTGGGCCGGATCGCCTCCGCGTTCCGCACGGCCTCCACGTCCGGCGCGCCGCTCGGCGCACTCCTCGGCGGGCTGGCCGCCCGCGCGTACGGGCTGAACGGCCCCGCCCTGCTCGCCGCGGTGCTCTTCGCCCTCGCCGTCACCTCGCTGATACCGGCCCGCACGCCGGACGTACCTGTTGTCGCGCCGCACGGTGATGTCACGACTCATCGTGCCGAGCGCTGATCAACTAGGTTGGAACAGCTGGGACAGGCACGAAAGAAGGCGGAAGTCGGAAATGAACGCAGACGGCCGTACCAGGCTCAACCAGACGCCCGAGTGGACCGCTCTCGCCAAGCACCGCGAGGAGCTGGCCGACACCCATCTCAGGGAGCTGTTCGCCGCCGATCCCGGGCGGGGTGAGACCTACACGCTCCAGGCCGGCGATCTCTACATCGACTACTCCAAGCACCTCGTCACCGACGAGACGCTGCGGCTGCTGCGCGAGCTGGCCGCCGCCACGGACGTGTCCGGGCTCAGGGACGCCATGTTCCGCGGCGAGAGGATCAACGTCACCGAGAACCGGGCCGTGCTGCACACCGCTCTGCGCGCCCCCGGGGACGCGGTGATCGAGGTCGACGGCGAGAACGTCGTGCCCAAGGTGCACGCCGTGCTCGACAAGATGGCCGCGTTCGCCGAGAGGGTCCGCTCCGGCGAGTGGACCGGCCACACCGGCAGGCGGATCAGGAACGTCGTCAACATCGGCATCGGCGGCTCCGACCTCGGCCCCGCGATGGCCTACGAGGTGCTGCGCAGCTTCACCGACCGCGAGCTGACGGTCCGCTTCGTCTCCAACGTGGACGGGGCCGACCTGCACGAGGCCACCCGCGATCTGGACCCGGCGGAGACGCTGTTCATCGTCGCGTCCAAGACGTTCACCACGATCGAGACGATCACCAACGCCACCAGCGCCCGCAAGTGGCTGCTCGACGGGCTGGGAGGCGACGAGACGGCGGTGGCCAAGCACTTCGTCGCGCTGTCCACGAACGCGCAGAAGGTCACCGAGTTCGGCATCGACCCGGACAACATGTTCGAGTTCTGGGACTGGGTCGGCGGCCGGTACTCGTACGACTCCGCGATCGGCCTGTCGCTGATGATCGCCATCGGCCCGGACCGGTTCCGGGAGATGCTCGACGGCTTCCGGCTGATGGACGAGCACTTCCGCACCGCCCCCGCCGAGGCCAACGCGCCGTTGATCCTGGGCCTGCTGGGCATCTGGTACGGCAACTTCCACGACGCCCAGTCGCACGCGGTGCTGCCCTACAGCCACTACCTGTCGAAGTTCACCGCCTACCTCCAGCAGCTGGACATGGAGTCCAACGGCAAGTCGGTGCAGCGCGACGGCCGGCCGGTGGAGTGGCAGACCGGGCCGGTGGTGTGGGGCACGCCGGGCACCAACGGGCAGCACGCCTACTACCAGTTGATCCACCAGGGCACCAAGCTGATCCCGGCGGACTTCATCGGCTTCGCCGAGCCGGTGGCCGAGCTGAGCGGTGAACTCAGGGCGCAGCACGACCTGTTGATGGCGAACTTCTTCGCCCAGACCCAGGCCCTCGCCTTCGGCAAGACCGCCGAGGAGGTCCGCGCGGAGGGCGTGGCGGAGGAGCTGGTCCCGCACAAGACCTTCCAGGGCAACCGGCCCACGACGACCATCCTGGCGAAGGAACTCACCCCGTCCGTCCTCGGCCAGCTGATCGCGCTCTACGAACACAAGGTGTTCGTGCAGGGCGCGGTGTGGAACATCGACTCCTTCGACCAGTGGGGGGTCGAGCTGGGCAAGGTGCTGGCCAAGCGGGTCGAACCCGCCCTGACCGAGGGCGCGGAGGTGCCCGGCCTGGACGCCTCCACCAGGACCCTGGTCGCCCGGTACCGGCAGCTGCGCGGCCGCAGCTGACCCCGCCCGGCCACCGCGGCAGCCCCTTCTGTGCGCCCCCTGTGCTGATCCTTTAGGGTTGGGCGACTTCAGGGGAGGGGCACATGGTGCGCAGAAGGTCCACCGCGGTGGCAGCGGCGGTAGGGGTGGCCGTGGCGGGGATGTGGGCGGTGGGCTGCCACAGCAGAGACCAGCGGGCGGAGGCGAAGAACGGCCGTCCGGCACCCGCCTACAAGACCCTGTCGGACGTGCCGGAGCGGCTCGGCAACGACGGCACGACCATCGTGGTCGGCGACCCGGCCGCCCCCGTCGCCGTGCACCTGTACGAGGACCCGCGGTGCCCGGTGTGCAAGCAGTTCGAGACCGGCGGAGGAGCCCCCCGGCTGCGCGCGGCGACCATCCGGCGGGAGGCGAGGACCGAGTACACCCTGGCCTCCTTCCTGGACGGCCGGCTCGGCGGCGCCGGGTCGGAAAAGGCGGTCAACGCCCTGCGGGCCGCGCTGGACAAGGGCAGGTTCGCCGAGTACCACGACGTGCTCTACGCCCACCAGCCCGAGGAGAGCGTCGACGGGTTCACCGACGCCTACCTGCTGAAGCTGGCCGCGCGGGTTCCCGGGCTGCGCGGCCCGGACTTCGACTCGGCGGTGAAGACCATGAAGTACCGCTCGTTCGTGGACCAGGCCGAGGAGGTGTACGAGGAGGCGGGCGGAGCCCAGGACCCCCAGGGCCCCGGCACCCCGACCGCCGAGATCGACGACGTGTGCATCCCGGCCGAGTACAACGCGGTGCTGTTCGACGGCGACGCCTTCGCCACCCTGCTCACGAAGATCCGCGCCCACCCCGAGCAGTGGCACGACGTCACGCCCTGACGGCCGTCAGGCCACCGTGCTGAAGGTGTCCGCGAGGCGGCCCCGTGCCGCGCGGGCCGCGGGCAGCGCGGCCAGTCCCGCCGCGCCCAGCACGGCGGCCGCGCCCAGGACGAGCAGCAGCAGAGGCGACGGGGACTGGGCGATACCGGACCCGATGCCGCTGGAGCTGCCCTGGGCGTCGATCAGCCGGCGGCCCAGCGGCAGCCCCAGCGCCATGGCGGCGATCGCCGCGACCAGGGCCGTACAGCTCGTGGCCGTGACGGTGATCGCGGTGATCTGCCGGGGCGACATGCCGATCGCCTTCAGCGCCAGCACGTCCCGTTCGCCCTCGCGGACGCTGCCGCCGATGGCGGTGAGCAGCTCGACCAGCCCGATCAGGGCCAGCACGGCGATCAGTCCGGCGACGACGCCGCGCAGCGGGGACAGCCCGTCGGCCGGGTTCGTCACGGGGTGCACATCGAGGTGCCCCCGGCCGGCCCGGGCGAGCGCGGCGGCCACGCTCTTGGCGTCCGCGCCGGGGCGCAGCCGCAGTTCCCAGAAGGCCGGGGTCAGCGCCGGGTCGTTCTCACGCAGGGTGTCCAGGGAGGTGGTCACCACCCGGCCGGCGTTCTGCGGCTCGATGCTGCGGCCCACGATGTGCAGGATCTGCGGCCGGTCGCCCACCGTCATGCGCACCCAGTCACCGACCCGCGCGTGCAACAGGTCCAGCAGGCCCTGGCCGGCCACCGCCTCGTCCGGTCCGCGGGCCGCGCGGCCCGCGGCGAGGGCGTACGGGTAGGGCTCCGCGCGGGTGCCGACGCCGCGCAGCGCGATGGTGCCGGTCTGGCCGGGCACCAGCGCGGCGACCTCGACCCCGGGATAGGCGGCGGCGACCCGGGGATCGCCGGTCAGCACGGACCGCACGCCGGACGCGGTCAGGGCGCCGTCCGTGCGGACGGTGAGCGAGGTGGGCAGGCCCACGCGGTCCGGGCTGCTGTGGAAGCGGTCGATCGTGGTCCAGGCGCCGAGCGCCACCACGATCAGCAGCAGCGGCAGCGTCAACCGGGCCACGGTGGCCAGCGACCTGCCGCGCCCCGCGAACGCCTTGTGGCAGCCGAGAACCAGGGCGGCCGGCAGCCGCAGGCCGAGCGCCCGCCGGGCCACACCGGTCAGCCGGCCGCCGGCCGGCCCGGCCCGGCGCGGCACCGGAACCGGCGGCACCCGGCCGGCCCGCCACGCCGCGAGACCCGTGGTCAGGCCGATGAACAGCACCGCGCCCACGGGCACCACGCACAGCGCCACGGTGTGCCCGGGCAGCCCCTGCCAGACACCGACGGCGTCACCGAGCCGGCCCGGGATCCGGCGGCCCAGGGTCTCGGCGAGCGCGGCCGCGGCGAGCGAGCCGAGCAGGGCGTACGCCAGGTGCTGGAGCAGGAAGATCCGCACCACCTGGCCGGGGGTGAAGCCGATCGCCTTCAGCACCGAGATGTCCCGCAGATGCCCCCGGATGCGGGTGGCGATCGCGCCGTGCACGGCGAACCCGGCGGCGATCAGGGCGCCCAGGCCGAACAGGCCGAGCACCTGGCCCAGCAGCCGGTCGTCGCCCTGGGCCGCCGAGCGCGCCTGCTGCCAGGTGGACACCTCGCCGACCGCGCCCGCGCCCAGCACGGTGACCGCCCGCTGCACCGCGTAGTCCGTGTCGTCGGGGTCGGCGAGCCGCAGGCCGATCACCTGGCCGCCGAGGGCGCGCACGGCGGACGGCAGCGCCCAGACCAGCCCCGGCTGCTCGCCCGGGCTGTAGCGGGGCTCGGCGCTGTCGGCGATGCCCTCCACGGTCAGGGTGCGGGCCGTGCCGGGCAGGGTGAGGGTGTCCCCGGGTTCGGCCAGCAGCGCGCGGGCCAGGCTGCTCTCCAGCACCACGCCGTCCGGTTCGGCGGGGTCCAGCCAGTGCCCGGAGGCGAGCAGCGGCCGCCCGACCGAGGGCAGCCGCGGGGTGCCGCGCAGCTCCACGGAGGCGCGGGCGCCGCGTACGGCGACGGTGGCGGACTCGGTGCGGTAGGGACCGGCCACGGCTTGGACGCCGTCCAGCCGGGCCAGGGCGCCGGCGTCGGCGGACGGCACGGTGTGCAGCCACACGTGCGCCCCGCGGGCCTGGGTGAAGACCCGCTGCCAGGGGTTGGTGGCGTATCCGAACAGGGCGGTGGCCAGCAGCAGCGAGGCGACGATCCCGGCGGTGGCCAGCACGAGGAACAGTGCCTCGCCCCGGTGCGTGCGCAGGTCGGAGTGCGCCCACCTGAGGGCGGCCCGCACATCCCTGAGATCCGGCACCGTCAGTCCCTCAGCTCCAGCACGCCCGAGATGCCCGGCTTGCGGGGCGCGGGCGCGCCGTCCAGCGGGGCGTCGTCGGCTATGCGGCCGTCGAAGAAGCTGATCACGCGGTCGGCGGCGCTCGCGAGCCGGGCGTCGTGCGTGACGAGGACGATGGTCTGGCCGCGCCCGTGGAAGCGGGACAGCAGCCGCATCACCTCGCGCGTGCCCTTGCTGTCCAGGCTGCCGGCGGGCTCGTCGGCCAGCAGCAGCGCGGGATGGTTGACCAGGGCGCGGGCGAGCGCGACCCGCTGCTGTTCGCCGCCGGACAGCTCGCCCGGCATGCTGCGCTCCTTGCCCTCGAGCCCCAGCTCGGCCAGCAGCTCCTCGCGTTCGGCGCGCGCCTTCTTCGGCGGGACGCCGACGAGCAGGGCGGGCAGCTCGACGTTGTCGGCGACGGACAGGTTCGACACCAGGTTGAAGAACTGGAACACGATCCCGATGGCCTTGCGGCGCTCCACCGCCCAGCGTGCCTCGCTGAAGGAGTCCGTGCAGCGCCCGTCCAGCCAGATGCTGCCCTCGTCCGGCCGCTGCAGCCCGCCGAGCAGATGCAGCAGCGTGGACTTGCCGGCGCCCGACGGGCCGGTGATCGCGACGAACTCGCCGCGCGCCACGGACAGGTCGACCCCGCGCACGGCGTGTGCGGGCGCGCCCTCGCCGTGGTGGGTCTTCACCAGGCCCTCGGCCCGCAGCACCGGAACGGTGTCCTCGCTCATTCCAGTTCCTCCTGGCACCGCTCCAGCCAGTCGAGGTCGGCCTGCAGATGCAGCATCGCGCCCTCGATGAGCAGGTGGGCGATGCGGTTGTCCCGGTTCTCGGCCGCGGCCAGTTTCGACAGGTTGCGCATGGTGTTGAGGTACTGGCGCCGCTGCTTGTTGATGAGGGCTATCTGGTCGGCGAGACCGGTCTGCGGGGCGAGGGCGAGCTTCATGAAGAACTCGTCCCGTACCCGCGGCTCGTCCTCGGTCTCCTCGAACCAGGCGTGCAGCGCCTCGCGCCCGGCGTCGGTGAGGTGGTAGACCTTCTTGTTGGGCCGGCTGGACTGCTCGACGTCCTCGCCCTCGATCAGTCCCGACTTCTCGAGGCGGCCGAGGGTGACGTAGATCTGGCCGACGTTGGGCTGAGGGTACGCGGAGCCCAGCAGTTGCTCAAGGTCCTGCTTCAGCTCGTAGCCGTGGGCGGGGCCGCGGGCGAGGAGTGCCAGGAGGGGCAGGCGCACGCGTGCTGTCCTCCTGTCCTCTCACAATGTGCTCCAGGCCCTAGTATCGCCCATACCTAACAGGTATACATGGCCCTGACTCCCGGGCGAGGACGCCCGGAGCCGTGTGTACGTGTTCAGGGAGGAACCTATGCGGTGGATACGCGCCGCCGGTAGGGGTCTCCTCGTACTCGCCGTGATCATGGCGGGGTACGTCGCCTCCGGCGCCCACGCCGACGACGCGGGCGGCGGCGGCCGCGGCCCGCTCACCCTGGCCACCGCCGGTGATCTCACCGGCTATCTCGCCCCGCTGCTCCAGGGCTGGAACCGCACCCACCCCGGCGAGAAGGTCACCCTCGTCGAGCTGCCGGACTCCGCCGACGAGACCCACGCGCAGATGACCACCGATCTGCGCGGCGGCGACCGCGGCCGCTTCGACGTCCTCAACATCGACGTCAACTGGACCTCGGAGTTCGCGGCGACCGGCTGGATCCGCCCCCTGCCGCGCGACCGCTTCCCGCTGAAGAGCTTCCTGCCGCCGGTCGTGGACACGGCCACCTACGACGGCCGCCTCTACGCGGTCCCGTACGTCACGAACGCCGGACTCCTGCTGTACCGCAAGGACATCCTCGCCAAGGAGGGCGTGCCCCCGCCGCGCACCTGGGCCGAGCTGGAGCACGACGCGAAGACCATCGCGCCCAAGTACGGACTCGACGGTTACGCGGGCCAGTTCCTGCCCTACGAAGGCCTCACCGTGAACGCGGCCGAGGCCGTCTACTCGGCGGGCGGCACCATCCTCGGCGGTGAGGGCAAACGGGTCACCGTCGACTCCTCCGCCGCGCGCGAGGGCATCGGCTTCCTCGCCCGCGGCGTGCGCGAGGGCTGGATACCGAAGGCGGCGCTGACCTACAAGGAGGAGGAGTCCAAGCAGGCCTTCCAGGACGGCAGACTGCTCTTCCTGCGCAACTGGCCCTACGCCTACGCCCTCGCCTCCGCCAAGGGCTCCAGGGTCGCCGGGAAGATCGGCGCCGTGCCGATCCCCGGACCCGACGGGCCGGGCACCAGCGTGCTCGGCGGCTCCGACCTCGCCGTCAACTCCCACACCCGGCACCCCGATTCGGCCGCGCGCCTGATCGCCTACCTCACCAGCGCGCCCGTCCAGCGCCAGGTGCTCACCCGGGGCTCGCTGCCGCCCGTGCGCGCCGCGCTCTACGAGGACCCGGCCCTGATCCGGCGCTTCCCCTACCTGCCGACGCTGCGCACCGCCGTGCTCACCGCCCGGCCGCGGCCCAAGAGCCCGCGCTACGACCAGGTCAGCCTGGTGGTGCAGGCGGTGATGCAGGACGCGCTCACCGGGCGCGAGACGCCCGGGCAGGCCGTGCACCGGCTGGCGCGCGAACTCGACGCGATCGCCCGTCGCTGATCCCGCTGCTAGTTACTTGTTAGGTAACGCCCGGATCTCATCTTGGCTCTCGATGCCCCATTGAGTCCGGATTTGTTCCCTCAACTCCCCAGTAGCTTCCGTTCTTTTCATTGACACCCTCGCGACACGGCTACCTAACATGCATGCATAACCGCTGCCCTTCGCAGCTGGCCCTTCGGAAAGACAGGCACAAGGGTTGAACAGGCATCATTGGTGGCGTGACGCGGTGATCTACCAGGTCTACGTCCGCAGCTTCCTCGACAGCACCGGCGACGGCGTCGGCGATCTGGCCGGAGTCCGGGCCGGACTGCCGTACCTGAAGAAACTCGGCGTCGACGGCATCTGGCTGAGCCCGTTCTATCCCTCGCCGCAGCACGACCACGGCTACGACGTGGCCGACTACTGCGACGTCGACCCGCTCTTCGGCGACCTCGCCGAGTTCGACCTGCTGATGGCGGCGGCCCGGCGGCTCGGCATCAAGGTGCTCCTCGACATCGTCCCGAACCACTGCTCCAGCGAGCACCCCTGGTTCCGCGAGGCACTGCGCGGCGCCCCCGGCAGCCCGGCCCGCGCCCGCTTCCACTTCGCCGACGGGCGCGGCCCCGACGGCGCCGAACCGCCCAACAACTGGCACGCCATGTTCGGCGGCCCCGCCTGGACCCGGGCCGCCGACGGCCAGTGGTACCTGCACATGTTCACGCCCGAACAGCCCGACTGGAACTGGCGCAACCCCGAGGTCGCCGACGAGTTCGACCGCGTCCTGCGCTTCTGGCTCGACCGGGGCGTCGACGGCTTCCGCATCGACGTGGCCGCCGGACTGTTCAAGCACCCCGAACTGCCCGACTCCGACGACCCGGAGGCCGACGCCCGCACCCGCGACTCGGTCAACCCGCTCGCCTGGAACCAGCCCGAGGTGCACGGGGTGTGGCGCCGCTGGCGCGCCCTGTGCGAGGAGTACACCGCACGCGACGGCCGCGACCGCCTCCTCGTCGGCGAGGTCTCCGTGCCCACCGCCCGCGAACACGCCCTGTACGTCCGCTCGGACGAACTCCACCAGGCCTTCTTCTTCGACCTGCTCGGCGCCCCCTGGGACGCGGACGCCTTCCGCAAGGTCATCTCCGAGGCCATGCAGGACATCGCCGGCACCGGCTCGACGGTCACCTGGGTCCTCAACAACCACGACCAGGTCCGCACCGTCACCCGCTACGGCGAACCCGCCCCCGAGGGCAGCGGCCTCGGCGCCGCCCGCGCCCGCGCCGCCGCCCTGCTGATGCTGGCGCTGCCCGGCGCCGCGTACATCTACCAGGGCGAGGAACTGGGCCTGCCCGAGGTCGTCGACCTGCCCGACGACGTCCTCACCGACCCGATATTCCGCCGCACCGGCAGCCGCGCCCGGATCCGCGACGGCTGCCGGGTGCCGCTGCCCTGGTCCGGCCAGGCCTCCCCGTTCGGCTTCACCTCCGGAGTCGAGGGGGTCAAGCCCTGGCTGCCGCAGCCCGACTACTTCGCGGAGTACGCCACCGACCGCGCCCTCGCCGACACCCGCTCCTTCTGGCACCTGTACCGCGACGGCCTGCAGCTCAGGCGCACCCTGCCGCAGTTGGGCGAGGGCGCGCTGAGCTGGCTGGACACCCAGCCCGGCGTTCTCGCCTTCACCCGCGGCGACGGCCTGGTCTGCGCCGTCAACTTCGGTACGGCGCCCGTGCCCGCCCCCGTCCCCGGCGCCCCCCTGCTCTCCAGCGGCCCCTGCCCGGCCGGCGTCCTGCCCGGCGCCACGGCCGCCTGGTGGCTCAGCGACCTGTGATCACCCACCTCTCGAAAAGGACATCGACGATGATGCGACGCCGTACCACCCTGCTCACCGGCTGCACAGCCCTCGTCCTCGCCCTCGGCGCCACCGCCTGCGGCGGCGGACCGGTCTCCGCCGGCGGCGGCGACAAGGCGCTCAGCGGCCAGACCGTCACCGTGGCCGGCGTCTGGACCGGCAGCGAGCAGAAGAACTTCCAGAAGGTGCTGGACGCGTTCACCGCGAAGACCGGCGCCAAGACCCAGTTCATCTCCACCGGCGACAACGTCTCCACGGTCGTCGGCAGCAAGATCGAGGGCGGCAACGCGCCCGACGTCGTGATGGTCCCGCAGGTCGGCGTCCTGCAGCAGTTCGCGAAGAAGGGCTGGCTCAAGCCCCTGTCCGCCACCGCCCAGCAGACGATCACCGCCGACTACGCGCCCGTGTGGAAGAAGTACGGCAGCGTCGACGGCACCGTCTACGGCCTGTACTTCAAGGCAGCCCACAAGTCCACCGTCTGGTACAGCCCCGACGCGCTCGCCCAGGCCGGGGTCAAGCCGCCGAAGACGTACGACGAGATGCTCAAGGACGGGCACACCGTCTCCGACTCCGGGCTCGCCGCCTTCGCCGTCGGCGGCGAGGACGGCTGGACCCTCACCGACTGGTTCGAGAACATCTACCTCTCCCAGGCCGGACCCGAGAAGTACGACGCCCTCGCCGCGCACAAGCTGAAGTGGACGGACGCCTCGGTGGTCAAGGCGCTGGAGACCCTCGGCAAGCTGTTCAAGGACAAGCAGCTCGTCGCGGGCGGCCAGAAGGAGGCCCTGAACACCGACTTCCCCGGCTCGGTGGAGAAGGTGTTCGGGCCCAAGCCCGAGGCCGGCATGGTCTACGAGGGCGACTTCGTGGCCGGCGTCGCGCACGACCAGTACGGCAAGACCATCGGCAAGGACGCGAACTTCTTCCCGTTCCCGGCGGTCGGCGGCGGCGCGGCACCGGTCGTCAGCGGCGGTGACGCCGCCGTCGTCCTCAAGGACGGCAAGAACAGCAAGGCCGGCATGAAGCTCCTGGAGTACCTGGCCACCCCGGAGGCCGCGGCCGTCTGGGCCAAGGCGGGCGGCTTCCTCTCCCCGAACAGGAAGCTCGACCTGTCCTCCTACGGCGACGACGTCACCCGCGCCACCGCCAAGTCCCTCATCGCGGCGGGCGACTCGGTCCGCTTCGACATGTCCGACCAGGCCCCGGCGGCCTTCGGCGGCACCAAGGGCGCGGGCGAGTGGAAGCTGCTCCAGGACTTCCTGCGCGACCCGTCCGACCCCAAGGGCACGGCGGCGAAGCTGGAGTCGGCCGCGGCGAAGGCCTACCAGGACTGACCATGGCCGCCACCACTGTGCTGAAACAGCGGGCGGCCGAGCCGGCCGCCGCCGGCGTGGCGCGCGGGCGCCGCGGCCGGCGGCGGGCCCGGCTGATCGCCCTGCTCTTCGTCTTCCCCGCGCTGCTCCTGCTCGGCGCGCTCGTCGTCTACCCGGTGCTGTTCTCCGTCGGCCGCAGCTTCTTCGACGCCTCCGGCACCCGGTTCGTGGGCGGCGGCAACTACGCCGAGATGTTCCGTGACCCGGCGACCCTGAAGGCCATCCGCAACACCACCATCTGGGTGGTCGTGGCCCCGGCCCTGCTGACCGGCCTGGGCCTGATCCTGGCCGTCCTGGTGGAGAAGGTCCGCTGGGCCACCGCCTTCAAGCTGCTGCTCTTCATGCCGATGGCGGTGTCCTTCCTGGCCGCCGGCATCATCTTCCGGCTCGCCTACGACGAGGACCCGAACAAGGGCGTGCTCAACGCGGCCGTGGTCTCCGTCCACGACGCCTTCAAGGGCACCTCGGCCTACCCGACGGCGCGCGGCCGCACCGGCCTGCTGACCCAGGACCGGGACGGCTCCTACCGTACGACCGCCGACGCCGGGCACACGGTGACGCTGCCGATGGTCGGGGTGCTGCCCAAGGACCTGCCCCGGGGCGCCGAGCCCGCCGCGCCGGCCGCCTCGCACCCGGCCGCGCCCGGCGAGCTGCGCGGTGTCGTCTACCTGGACTTCACTCCCGGCGGCGGAGGCAGACAGGGCAAGGTCGACCCGAAGGAGAGCGGCCTTCCCGGCATGAAGGTGCAGGCGGTGCGCGGCGGGCGGACCGTCGCGAGCGCGACCACCGCGGCCGACGGCTCCTTCCGCTTCTCCGGGCTGCGCGCCGGCTCCTACTCGGTGAAACTCCCGGCGTCCAACTTCGCCCAGCCCTACCAGGGCGTCTCCTGGCTCGGGCCGACGCTCGTCACCCCGGCGATCATCGGCGCCTACCTGTGGATCTGGACCGGCTTCGCGATGGTCCTGATCGGCGCCGGCCTGTCGACGCTGCCCCGGGACGCGCTGGAGGCGGCCCGGATGGACGGCGCCAACGAGTGGCAGATCTTCCGCAGGATCACCGTCCCCCTGCTGGCGCCCGTCCTGACGGTCGTCTTCGTCACGCTCGTGATCAACGTGATGAAGGTCTTCGACCTCGTCTACATCATCGCGCCCGGACCGGTGCAGGAGGACGCCACGGTGCTCGCCACCCAGATGTGGCTGGTGTCCTTCGGCGGCGGCAACAACCAGGGCCTGGGCAGCGCCCTCGGCGTGCTCCTGCTGCTGCTGGTGATCCCCGCGATGGTCTTCAACGTCCGGCGTTTCCGAAGGAGTCAGCGATGAGGAGTCAGCGATGAACGCGATCAGGCGGGGCCTGGGCAACGGCCTGGTGCAGGCCTTCCTGGTGGTGATCGGCCTGGTCTGGCTGACCCCGCTGGCCGGACTCTTCCTGTCCTCCCTGCGCTCGGCCCAGGACACGGCGAAGGGCGGCTGGTGGACGGCGTTCGCCAGCCCCGGCCAGCTGTCCTTCGACAACTACTCGGCGCTGCTGAAGAACTCCGGCATGGTGCAGGCCTTCTGGAACACCGTGCTGATCTCGGTGCCGGCCACCGCCCTGGTCGTGATCATCGCCGCGCTCGCCGGATACGCCTTCGCCTGGCTGGACTTCCCGCTGCGGGAACCCCTCTTCCTGCTGGTGGTGGCCCTGCTGGTGGTGCCGGTGCAGATCGGTCTGCTGCCGGTGGCCAAACTCTTCGGCGCGCTGGGCCTGTTCGGCACGATCCCCGGGGTCGTCCTCTTCCACGTCGCCTACGGCCTGCCCTTCGCGGTGTTCCTGCTGCGGAACTACTTCGCGGAGATGCCGAAGGAGATGCTGGAGGCGGCCCGGATGGACGGCGGCAGCGAGTGGCGCATCTTCACCCGGCTCGTGCTGCCGGTGGGCCGGCCCGCGATCGCCTCGCTCGCCATCTTCCAGTTCCTGTGGGTGTGGAACGACATGCTGGTGGCGCTGCTGTTCGCGGACAGCTCCTCGCAGCCGCTGACGGTGGAACTCCAGTCCCAGATCCGGCAGTTCGGCAGCAACATCGACGTGCTGGCGCCGGGCGCCTTCCTGTCCCTGATCGTGCCGGTGGTGGTGTTCTTCGCCTTCCAGCGGCACTTCGTGCAGGGCGTGATGGCGGGCTCGGTCAAGTGACCGGGCCCGCCCGGATCACGCGTACGTCCAGCGCCAGGCGCTGCCGCTGTATGAGCACCTGATCGGGGTGCCGCCCGCGGTCGTGGTCGTCGCCCCGTGGTCGCTGCCGCGGCAGAACTGGCCCGCCTGGTAGCAGTTGCCCGCGTTGGAGACGATCGAGCAGGTGCCGCTGCCGCTGCCGCCGGTGCCGCCACTGCGCACGGTGCCGGAGGCGGCCCTGGTGACGGTGACCGTCGGTCCGGGCGTCCGGACGGTCTTCGTCCGGGTGACCGTCGGTCCGGGCTCCGGCTCGGCGGTCACGGTGGCCGTCGCCGTGACGGTCACGGTGGGCCGGGGCGTCGGCGCCGACGCCTTGGCCGAGCCGCCGGACTGGCCGCAGCC
The DNA here is from genome assembly GCF_043202415.1 of Streptomyces sp. NPDC048192. Lineage (NCBI taxonomy): Bacteria > Bacillati > Actinomycetota > Actinomycetes > Kitasatosporales > Streptomycetaceae > Streptomyces > Streptomyces sp. NPDC048192. The sequence goes on along the minus strand of NZ_JBIDAL010000003.1, from coordinate 164,498 downwards.
GGCCGCGCCGGCGGCCAGCAGCGCGATACCGGCCGCCCACAGGCGCACCCGCCGGTGCGGGCCCTTGTACGGGTTCACTCTCACCCTCCCCGGGCCGCGCGGGATCAGCCGTGGAAGGTGATGTAGCCGTTGCCGTCCCGGTCGTCGCGGGACTTGGTGTAGGCGTGGGTGTCCGCGTGCGCGCCGGAGGGCTTGTAGAGGTAGATGGTGTCCTTGTCGTTGTTCCAGAGGAAGTTGCAGTTCTGGCGGTAGACGACGTTCTTCGCGTCCGAGTCGGTGCCGTGGCCGCCGCGCAGCTTCACGTAGTCACCGGGCTCGAGGTAGTGGTTGGACGGGAAGGTGAACCGGTTGCCGGCGGCGTCCTTGACGACGTACCCCTTGAGGTTGACGGTCGTGCCGCTCGAGTAGTTCTTGATCGTCAGGTACTCGTCGCGGGTGTTGCCCGTCGAGCAGCTGTTGGAGTCCCGCCCGGGCGCGTCGTACTGGACGCCCTTGATCTTCAGGGCGGAGGAGTACTCGGTGGCCTGGGCCGGGGCCGCCACGACGACGGCGAGCGTTCCGGCCGTGACGGCGGTGGCGAGCGCGAAGCGTATGCGCATGATGAGGTCCCCCCTCAGTGGTGCGGATGCAGCGCATGGAGCTTACACAAAAGTTGACCGGTACATGGAGTTCCGGTGGAGATTGTGTGAAGCGCCTGCGAGGGGGGACCTCAGTGGATCACGGCGACGCCGGCGGATACAGCGACCGCGGCAGCTGCGAGGCCGCCGCCGCGTCCAGCAGCCACAGCGTGCGCGAGCGGCCGTACGCCCCGGCCGCCGGGGCCTGGATCTCGCCCGCACCCGACAGGGCGATGGCCGCCGCCTCCGCCTTGTCCTCACCGGCCGCGAGGAGCCAGACCTCACGGGCCGAGCGGATCGCCGGCAGGGTGAGGGAGATCCGGGTCGGCGGCGGCTTCGGCGCGCCGTGCACGCCGACCACCGTCCGCTCCGTCTCCCGTACGGCCGGCAACTCCGGGAACAGCGAGGCCACATGGGTGTCCGGGCCGACGCCCAGCATCAGCACGTCGAAGGTGGGCACCGCACCGTGGTTCTCCGGGCCGGCCGCCTTCGCCAGCTCCGCCGCGTACGCCTCCGCCGCCGCCTCCACGTCCGTGCCGTACGGACCGTCGGAGGCGGGCATGGCGTGCACGCGCTCCGGGTCCAGGGGCACGGAGTCGAGCAGGGCCTCGCGGGCCTGCGTGACATTGCGCTCGGGGTCGCCCTCGGGCAGATAGCGCTCGTCGCCCCACCACAGGTCCAGGCGCGCCCAGTCGATGGCGTCCCGGGCCGGTGCCGCCGCCAGCGCGGCCAGCAGGCCGTTGCCGTTGCGGCCGCCGGTGAGGACCACGGACGCGGTGCCCCGGGAGGCCTGCGCGTCCACGATCTTCGTGATCAGGCGGGCCGCGGCGGCCTGCGCCATCAGCTCCTTGTCGCGGTGGACGACCAGCTGCGGAGTGCTCACTTCGCCGTCGCCTTCCTCGCCGGTGCCTTCTTCGCGGTCTTGGCTGCCGCCTTCTTCGCCGGGGCCTTGGCCGCCTCCTCCACGGGCTCCGGCTCGGCCACCGGCTCACTCGCCGGAGTGTGCTGTTCCGGAACGGTGTTCAGCCGCTCCACGCCGTAGCGCAGCGCCGACGCGTAGGTGTCGTCCGGGTCGAGCCGGCGCAACTCCTCCGCGATCAGCTCGGCGGTGTCCCGCCGCTTCAGCGCGACCGCGCGGTTCGGCTGGCCCTGGACGGACAGCGTGGCCAGCGTGCCGTCCGCGCGGTCCAGGACGATCGGGCCGCAGGTGGTGTCCATGCGGACCGCGGTGAGCCCCGGACCGGCCGACAGCGACCGCTTCACCGGGACGTCCAGCCGGTCCGCGAGCCACATCGCCAGCAGCTCGCAGCTCGGGTTGAACTCCTCGCCCTCCACCTCGACGGCCTTCACCTCGCACGCCACCTGGTCGAGCGCGGCCGCGAGCATGGAGCGCCACGGGGTGATCCGCGTCCAGGACAGATCGGTGTCGCCGGGCGTGTAGGCCGCGGCGCGGGCGGACAGCTCCCGCACCGGCTGCTCGGCGGCGTAGGTGTCGGTGACCCGGCGCTGGGCGAGCGCGCCCAGCGGGTCCTTCGCCGGATCGAGCGGGGCGTTCACCGGCCACCACACCACCACCGGCGCGTCCGGCAGCAGCAGCGGCAGCACCACCGAGTCGGCGTGGTCGGACACCTCGCCGTACAGCCGCAGCACCACCGTCTCGCCGGTGCCCGCGTCCGCGCCCACCCGCACCTCGGCGTCCAGCCGCGAGGACGTGCGGTCGCGCGGGCTGCGGGAGACCCGCTTGATGACCACCAGCGTGCGCGAGGGGTGCTCGCGCGAGGCGTCGTTGGCGGCCTTCAGGGCGTCGTAGGCGTTCTCCTCGTCGGTGACGATGACGAGGGTCAGCACCATGCCGACGGCGGGCGTGCCGATGGCCCGGCGGCCCCGCACGAGCGCCTTGTTGATGTCGCCGGCGGTGGTGTCGGTCAGATCGATCTTCATGGCCGGCGCCAGCTCCGTCCGTCTCGTGCGAGCATCTCGTCCGCCTCGGCCGGCCCCCAGGTGCCCGACTTGTACTGCGCGGGCCTGCCGTGCTTGTCCCAGTACTCCTCGATCGGGTCGAGGATCTTCCAGGACAGCTCGACCTCCTCCGTGCGCGGGAAGAGGTTGGCGTCGCCCAGCAGCACGTCCAGGATGAGCCGCTCGTACGCCTCCGGGCTGGACTCCGTGAACGACTCGCCGTAGGCGAAGTCCATGGACACGTCCCGGATCTCCATCGAGGTCCCCGGCACCTTGGAGCCGAAGCGGACCGTGACGCCCTCGTCGGGCTGGACGCGGATGACGACCGCGTTCTGGCCCAGCTCCTCGGTCGCCGTGGTGTCGAAGGGGGAGTGCGGGGCCCGCTGGAAGACCACCGCGATCTCGGTGACCCGGCGGCCCAGCCGCTTGCCGGTGCGCAGGTAGAACGGGACGCCCGCCCAGCGGCGGTTGTCGATCTCCAGCTTGATCGCGGCGTAGGTGTCGGTCTTCGACTGCGGGTCGATGCCCTCTTCCTCGAGGTAGCCGATGACCTTCTCGCCGCCCTGCCAGCCGCCCGCGTACTGGCCGCGCACGGTGCTGCGGCCCAGGTCCTGGGGCAGCCGCACCGCGCCGAGGACCTTCTCCTTCTCCGCGGCCAGCGCGTCCGCGCCGAAGGAGGCCGGCTCCTCCATGGCGGTGAGCGCCATCAGCTGCAGCAGGTGGTTCTGGATGACGTCGCGGGCGGCGCCGATGCCGTCGTAGTAGCCTGCCCGGCCGCCGATGCCGATGTCCTCGGCCATGGTGATCTGCACGTGGTCCACGAAGGACCGGTTCCAGACCGGCTCGAACATCGTGTTGGCGAAGCGCAGCGCCAGGATGTTCTGGACGGTCTCCTTGCCGAGGTAGTGGTCGATCCGGAACACCTGCTCCGGCTCGAACACCTCGTGCACGACCTTGTTCAGCTCCTCGGCCGACTTCAGGTCGTGGCCGAACGGCTTCTCGATGACCGCGCGCCGCCAGGAACCGCCCGACTGGTCGGCCAGGCCGTGCTTCTTCAGCTGCTGGATGACCACGGGGAACGAGCTCGGCGGCACCGACAGATAGAAGGCGAAGTTGCCGCCCGTGCCCTGTGCCTTGTCCAGCTCCTCGATGGTGCCGCGCAGCCGCTCGAAGGCCTCGTCGTCGTCGAAGGTGCCCTGGACGAAGCGCATCCCCTGCAGGAGCTGCTGCCAGACCTCCTCACGGAACGGAGTGCGCGAGTGCTCCTTCACCGCGTCGTGCACGACCGCGGCGAAGTCCTCGTGCTCCCAGTCCCGGCGGGCGAAGCCCACCAGCGAGAAACCCGGCGGCAGCAGACCCCGGTTGGCGAGGTCGTACACCGCGGGCATCAGCTTCTTGCGGGACAGATCGCCGGTGACCCCGAAGATGACCAGGCCCGACGGCCCCGCGATGCGCGGGAGCCGTCGGTCGGCCGGGTCACGGAGCGGGTTCGCTCCCGAACCGGAATGGGGTGACAACTCAGCCCTCCGAAGGAGCGAGGCGCTCGAGCTCCGCCTGGGTGGACTTCAGCAGGTCGTTCCAGGACGCCTCGAACTTCTCGACGCCCTCGTCCTCCAGCACCTGCACCACGTCGTCGTACGAGATGCCGAGCTTCTCCAGCGCGTCCAGGTCGGCACGCGCCTGCTCGTAGGTGCCGGCGATCGTGCCGCCGCCGATCTCGCCGTGGTCCTCGGTGGCCTCCAGCGTGGCCTCCGGCATGGTGTTGACCGTGTTCGGCGCGACCAGCTCGGTGACGTACAGGGTGTCCGGGTACGCCGGGTCCTTCACGCCGGTCGACGCCCACAGCGGACGCTGCTTGTTGGCGCCCGCGTTCTCCAGCGCGCTCCAGCGGTCCGAGGAGAAGACCTCCTCGTACGCCTGGTAGGCGAGGCGCGCGTTGGCGACGGCGGCCTTGCCGCGCAGCGCCTTGGCCTCGTCGGTGCCGATGCCGTCCAGGCGCTTGTCGATCTCGGTGTCCACGCGGGACACGAAGAAGGACGCCACGGAGTGGATCAGCGACAGGTCCAGGCCGCGCTCCTTGGCCTTCTCCAGGCCGGAGAGGTAGGCGTCCATGACGGCCCGGTACCGCTCCAGGGAGAAGATCAGGGTGACGTTGACGCTGATGCCGAGGCCGATGGTCTCGGCGATCGCCGGCAGGCCCGCCTCGGTGGCCGGGATCTTGATCAGGGTGTTGGGCCGGTCCACCAGCCAGGCGAGCTGCTTGGCCTCGGCGACGGTGGCCTTGGTGTTGTGCGCCAGGCGCGGGTCCACCTCGATGGAGACCCGGCCGTCCTTGCCGCCGGTGGCGTCGAAGACGGGGCGCAGGATGTCGGCGGCGTCGCGGACGTCCGCCGTGGTGATCATGCGGATGGCCTCTTCGACGGTGACCTTGCGGGCCGCGAGGTCCGAGAGCTGCTGGTCGTAGCCGTCGCCCTGCGAGATCGCCTTCTGGAAGATCGTCGGGTTGGTGGTGACGCCCACGACGTGCTGCTGGTCGATCAGCTCGGCGAGGTTGCCGGACGTGATCCGCTTGCGCGACAGGTCGTCCAGCCAGATCGCCACGCCTTCCTCGGAGAGGCGCTTGAGTGCGTCTGTCATGGAATTACATCTCCTACGTGTCGTATATGAGCGTCAGCGCTGGGCGGCGGCGATGGATTCCCGGGCCTTGGCGGCCACGTTCTCGGCAGTGAAGCCGAACTCGCGGAAGAGCACCTTGCCGTCGGCGGAAGCACCGAAGTGCTCCAGGGAAACGATGCGGCCGGCGTCCCCGACGTACCGGTACCAGGTCAGCCCGATACCCGCCTCCACGGCCACGCGGGCCCTGACGGACGGCGGGAGCACCAAGTCCCGGTACCCCTGGTCCTGCTGCTCGAACCATTCGACGCACGGCATCGACACCACGCGCGTCGGAACGCCCTCGGCCTGGAGCTGCTCCCGCGCCTCGACCGCGATGTGCACCTCGGAACCGGTGGCGATCAGGATGACCTGGGGCTCACCGCCCTCGGCCTCGAACAGGACGTAACCGCCACGCGCGGCGTCCTCGTTGGACTCGTACACCGGCACGCCCTGGCGGGTGAGCGCCAGGCCGTGCGGCTGGCCCTTGCCGAACTCCTTGGTCCAGCGGCGCAGGATCTCGCGCCAGGCGATCGCGGTCTCGTTGGCGTCCGCCGGGCGCACGATGTTCAGGCCCGGGATGGCGCGCAGCGAGGCCAGGTGCTCGACCGGCTGGTGGGTGGGGCCGTCCTCGCCGAGACCGATGGAGTCGTGCGTCCACACGTACGTCACCGGCAGGTGCATCAGGGCCGACAGGCGCACCGCGTTGCGCATGTAGTCGGAGAAGACGAGGAACGTGCCGCCGTAGACCCGGGTGTTGCCGTGCAGCGTGATGCCGTTCAGCTCGGCGCCCATGGAGTGCTCGCGGATGCCGAAGTGGATCGTGCGGCCGTACGGGTTGGCCTCGGGCAGCGGGTTGCCCGCGGGCAGGAACGAGCTCTCCTTGTCGATGGTCGTGTTGTTCGACCCGGCGAGGTCGGCGGAGCCGCCCCACAGCTCGGGGATCACCGCGCCGAGCGCCTGCAGCACCTTGCCGGAGGCGGCACGCGTCGCGACGCCCTTGCCCGGCTCGAAGACCGGGATCTTCTCCTCCCAGCCCGCGGGCAGCTCGCCCCGGCTGATGCGGTCGAACTCGGCGGCGCGCTCGGGGTTGTCGTCCCGCCACACCTGGAGGGCCTTCTCCCACTCGGCGCGCGCCTGGGCGCCGCGCTCCAGGGCCTTGCGGGTGTGGGCGATCACCTCGTCCTCGACCTGGAAGTGCCGGCCGGGGTCGAAGCCGAGGACGCGCTTGGTGGCCGCGACCTCGTCCTCGCCCAGCGCCGAGCCGTGCGCGGCCTCGGTGTTCTGGGCGTTCGGGGCGGGCCAGGCGATGATCGAGCGCATCGCGATGAAGGACGGCCTGTCGGTGACCTTCTTCGCCTCCTGGATCGCGGCGTGGATCGCCTGCGGGTCCAGGCCGCCGTCCGCCTTCGGCTCGACGCGCTGCACGTGCCAGCCGTAGGCCTCGTACCGCTTGACGGTGTCCTCGGAGACGGCCGTCTCGGTGTCGCCCTCGATCGAGATGTGGTTGTCGTCCCACAGCAGGATCAGGTTGCCGAGCTTCTGGTGCCCGGCCAGCGAGGAGGCCTCCGCCGAGATGCCCTCCTGGAGGCAGCCGTCGCCGGCGATGCAGTAGACGAAGTGGTCGAACGGCGACTCGCCCTGCGGCGCCTCGGGGTCGAACAGGCCGCGCTCGTAGCGGGCCGCCATCGCCATGCCCACCGCGTTGGCGACACCCTGGCCGAGCGGACCGGTGGTGGTCTCGACGCCCTTGGTGTGTCCGTACTCCGGGTGGCCCGGGGTCTTCGAACCCCAGGTGCGGAAGGACTCCAGGTCCTCGAGCTCCAGGCCGAAGCCGGCCAGGTAGAGCTGCGTGTAGAGGGTCAGGGACGAGTGGCCGGCGGACAGCACGAAGCGGTCCCGTCCGACCCACTGCGGGTCGGCGGGGTCGTGCCGCATCACCTTCTGGAAGAGGGTGTACGCGGCCGGGGCCAGGCTCATCGCCGTACCGGGATGGCCGTTGCCGACCTTCTGTACGGCGTCGGCGGCCAGGACACGGGCGGTGTCCACGGCCCGCTGGTCCAGCTCGGTCCACTCAAGGTCTGTGGTGGTCGGCTTGGTGCTCACCCTGGGTCAGGGCTCCTCTCCACATGTCGGTCGCCGGTCGTCGGGGCATGCGCCCACCCGGCTGCCGGCGTGCTTGTCGCCCGCCGGCCGCTGACGAGCCTACCCCCGTGAGGACGTGCATTTTTTCGAGTGTTTACAGACTGCCGGGACTCCGCGCCATCCGCCTCCCGACTGGCCGACAAGGGCGTTTGGCACATGAATACGGAGGTGGTCATCTGAGCGCTCAATCGAGTGCCGTGTCCCCTCTTATGGGGGGTGCGCCAGGGGGGTGCGCCAGGGGGGTGCGCCAGGGGTGTGGCGGGGAGCGTGCCGGGGGGTGCGCCAACACGACCCCACCCCCGCGAAGGCCGGGGTATGGGCAACGTCTAAAGTGGCGTGGTACGCGCGAGCCTTTGCCGGCACTTCCCAGGGGGAGGCTCGCTGGGAGTCTCTGTCAGGGGTGTGCGTGACGGCCGTCGAATCACGTCCAGCGGGCGTGCTGGGTGGTGCGAGCCAGGGCCCGGTTCACCGGCCGTTCGGGGCCCGTGTCAAGGCGTTCGTGGCTCTGACCAAGCCGCGGATCATCGAGCTGCTGCTCATCACCACCGTTCCGGTGATGTTCCTGGCCCAGCAGGGCGTGCCGGACCTGAAGCTGGTCCTGCTGACCTGTGTCGGCGGCTACCTCTCGGCGGGCGGCGCCAACGCGCTGAACATGTACATCGACCGGGACATCGACGCCCTGATGGATCGCACCTCGCAGCGGCCGCTGGTGACCGGCATGGTCAGCCCGCCGGAGTGCCTCGCCTTCGGCATCACCCTGGCGGTCGTCTCCACACTGCTGTTCGGGTTCACCGTCAACTGGCTGAGCGCGTGGCTCTCGCTCGGAGCGCTGCTCTTCTACGTCGTCGTCTACACGATGATCCTCAAGCGGCGCACCGCGCAGAACATCGTGTGGGGCGGCATCGCGGGCTGCATGCCCGTGCTCATCGGCTGGTCGGCCGTGACCGACTCCCTGTCCTGGGCCCCGGTCATCCTCTTCCTGGTCATCTTCTTCTGGACTCCGCCGCACTACTGGCCGCTGTCCATGAAGGTGAAGGACGACTACGCGCGCGTGGGCGTGCCGATGCTGCCGGTCATCGCCTCCAACAAGGTCGTCGCCCGGCAGATCGTCGTCTACAGCTGGGTCATGGTCGCCGTCTCCCTGCTGCTGACACCGCTCGGCTACACCGGCTGGTTCTACACGGCGGTCGCGCTGGCCGCCGGCGGCTGGTGGCTGTGGGAGGCGCACGCGCTGCAGAACCGGGCCAAGGCGGAGGTCACCGGCGCGAAGCTGAAGGAGATGCGGCTGTTCCACTGGTCCATCACCTATGTGTCGCTGCTGTTCGTGGCGATCGCGGTGGACCCGTTCCTGCACTGAGGCGCACCGGGCGTACGTCACAGAGCCCTGCCCTCGCCAGTCGATCTACCCACGAGTAGCATCCTGGCCATGGCAGACACGCAGCAGGTTGACGCGAGGGCCGAGCGCAAGGTGGCCAGGCTCGCCCGGGAGATCAGCGCCTTCGCCAGGGCCCACGGCGGCGCCGAGGGCCAGGTGGCCTACATCGGCGAGCGCGGCGCCCGCATCGTCCTCGTCGGCGAGGACGGCGGCTGGGGCGACCTCGTGGCGCCCAGCACCGAGATCGCCGAGAAGGCCGTCGAGAAGTCCGGCATCACCGTCCACGAGTCCTTCGACGGCGAGTTCGCGGCGAAGGTGACGACGGGCGCGTACGAGTGGAAGCGCATGGCGGGCATCCAGCTCGGGAGTTGATCAGCGCCCCGAAGGGGCGCGGGGCTGTGTCGACAGGCGGTTCCGCCCCGTGCGCGCGACCAGCCGCATACGGTCCGAAGCCGCCAAATAATCCCCAGTCCCGAGCTCTTCCGCGACCTCGGACCCCGTTCACCCGTTAGGCCGGTCAAAGCCAGCGCGCGCGGGGAGGCCGGGAATGATCGAGACGCCGTCCCTCGTCGACCAGTACTGCCACGGCGTACTGAGAACCGAGCTGGGCCTCGGCACCTTCGAGGCCCAGCTCGCCCGCACCGAGGGGCCGCCCGCCCCCGGCACCACCCTCTTCGACACCCAGACCGGCTTCGCCGTACGGCGCTGGTGCCCGCCCCTGCTCGGCCTGGAACCGCACTGCCCGCCCGCCCGCTATCTGGCCCGGCGCCGGGAACTGGGCGTGCTGGAGGCGGGCCGCAGACTGCTGCGCGGCAGCGGCATCACCACCTACCTGGTCGACACCGGCCTGCCCGGCGACCTCACCGGCCCCGGCGAGATGGCGTCCACCGGGGAGGCCGAGGCGCGCGAGATCGTCCGGCTGGAGCAGCTCGCCGAGCAGGTCGCCGACACCTCCGGCACCGTCGAGTCCTTCCTGGCCAACCTCGCCGAGTCGGTGCACGGCGCCGCCGCGAGCGCCGTCGCCTTCACCTCCGTCGCCGGGGTCCGGCACGGGCTCGCGCTGGCGCCCGAGCCGCCGGGGCCGGGGGAGGTGCGGGGCGCTGCGGGGCGCTGGCTGGCCGGACGCCGGGTCGGCGGGCCGCTCACCGACCCGGTGCTGCTGCGGCACCTGCTGTGGATCGCGGTCGCCTCGGGCCTGCCCCTGCAACTGCACGCCGGGCTCGGTGAGCCGGGCTCCCGCATCGACCGCACCGACCCCGTGCTGCTCACGGACTTCGTGCGGGCCACGGCCGGTCTCGGCACCGACCTCATCCTGCTGCACGGCTACCCGTACCACCGCAACGCCGCCCACCTGGCCGGCGTCTTCCCGCACGTCTACACCGACTCCGGCGCCGCGCTCGTGCGCACCGGCGCACGCGCGGCCACCGTCCTCGCCGAGATCCTGGAACTGGCCCCCTTCGGCAAGATCCTCTTCTCCACCGGCGCCCACGGCCTGCCCGAACTGCACGTCGTCGGCGCCCGCCTCTTCCGCGAGGCCCTGGCCCGCGTCCTGGGCACCTGGGTCGCCGACGGCGCCTGGTCCCTGGAGGACGCCCAGCGAGTGGCCCGCATGGTCGCGGCGGACAACGCGCGCCGGGTGTACGGACTCGCATGAGGTGGCGAGACTGAACGGATGCCGACCGCATCCCTGCTCGACCGGTTCCTGGAAGAACTGCTGCCCCTGCGACCGCGCGCGTTATGGGCCCACGGCTCACTCGCCGGCGGTGACTACCAGGAGGGCCGGAGCGACCTCGACCTGATCGCCGTACTGCCGGGTCCGGTGCGCCTGGGGACCGTACGGCGGGTGGTGGCCCTGCACCGGAGGCTGCGCGCCCTGCCGCTCGCCGCGAAACTCCATTGCAGCTATCTCACCCCGGCCACCCTGGACGACCCGGAGCGCTCGCACCTCACCTGGGCCCATGAACGCGTGCTGCGCCGCTCGGTCACCCCTGTCACCCGGCGCGAGCTGCACGACTTCGGCCGGGTCCTGCACGGCGAGCCGCCGGCCGGGCTGCTGCCGCCGGTGCCGGAGCGGCAGCTGCGCGCCTTCGTCGTACGGGACCAGCGGGCATTCTGGCGGCCGCACGTCGACCGGGCCCGCCTCTGGAAGCAGGACATCTGGGTCGACGCGGGCCTGCTGACCTTCGCCCGGGCCACCGTGACCCTGCGGGACGGACGGCTGATCTCGAAGCGACAGGCACTGGCCGAGCTTTGGTCGCTGGGCGCGCCCGTCGAGGTCGTCGCGGACATCACCCGTCGGCGCTACGACGACGATCCCATCCCTGCGGCGGACGACTGGCTCACCCGCCGCGCCGGGATGACCCGCGCCTACCTCGCCCCGGCGATCGACACCCTGGTCACCGCCTACGGGTGAGTCACGCGCGCGTGCCCACCGTCACCTCGGTGGAGGGCCCGGGGAGGTTCACGTCGGCCCCGGGGCGTTCGCGCAAGGCCAGCAGGACGCGCAGGACGCCGATCCATACCAGGCAGGAGCCGAGCATGTGCAGGCCGACCAGCAGCTCGGGCAGGTGCGTGAAGTACTGGACGTAACCGATCACGCCCTGGGCCAGCAGGATCAGGAACAGGTCGCGGGTGCGGGCGAGCGGGCCCTTCGGCGCGTCCACCGCCTTGAGCACGAACCACAGCGCGAACGTCAGCGTCACCACGATCCAGGCGAGCACCGCGTGCAGCTTGGCCACGGTCTCCCAGTCGATGGGGATCCGCTTGACGTCGCTGGAGTCGCCCGCGTGCGGCCCCGCGCCGGTGACCACCGTGCCGACCGCGATCAGCAGCAGGGACGCGGCCACCAGGAACCACACCAGCTGCTGCACGGCCTTGCCGACCAGCGGCCGGGGCGCGCCGTCGCCCTCGCGGGTGCGCTGCCACATCACCGCGGCGACGGTGATCAGGGCCGTCGCCAGCAGGAAGTGGGCCGCGACCGTGTACGGGTTGAGGCCCACGAGCACCACGATGCCGCCGAGGACCGCGTTGCCCATCACCAGCCAGAACTGCGCCCAGCCCAGCCGGGTCAGGCTGCGCCGGCGCGGCTTCTCGGCGCGGGCGGCGACGATCGCCCAGCCGACGGCGGCGCACAGCACGTACGTCAGCATGCGGTTGCCGAACTCGATCGCGCTGTGATAGCTCAGCGCGGTCGTCGGGGTCAGCGAGCCGTCGGTGCACTCCGGCCAGGTCGGGCAGCCGAGGCCGGAGCCGGTGAGGCGGACGGCGCCGCCGGTGACGACGATGACCACCGACATCACGAGTGCGGCGAGGGCCGCCCGCCGGACCGTCCGGGGGGCCGGGGTCCAGCGTTCGGCGATGAAGGCGAGCGGGTTGCGCACGGCCGCTGCGGCGTCCGCGGGGTTCAGCTTGGGCACGCCCACCATCGTAGGCCGCCGCTTGTGCACGCGTTCACGAGGGTCCACCGCGACGGCTCACTCCCAGCGGAAGAACTTCCCGGCCGCGGCCAGCCCGAGGACCGCCCACACGGCGAGGATCCCCAGGTCGCCCCACGGCATCCCGGCGCCGTGCTGGAGGACGTCCCGCAGGCCGTCCGACAGCGCGGAGATGGGCAGCAGCCCGAGGACGTGCTGACCCGCGGAGCCGAACTTCTCCAGCGGCACGATCACCCCGCCGCCGACGAGCAGCAGCAGGAAGACCAGGTTGGCGGCGGCCAGGGTCGCCTCCGCCTTCAGCGTGCCCGCCATCAGCAGGCCGAGGCCGGAGAAGGCGGCCGTGCCGAGGATCAGCAGGAGCAGCACGGCGGCGGGGTTGCCGTGCGGGGTCCAGCCCAGCGCGAAGGCGATCACCGTGAGCAGGACCACCTGCAGAACCTCCGTGACCAGCACGGACGCCGTCTTGGCGGTCATCAGGCCCCAGCGGGGCAGCGGTGAGGCGGCGAGCCGCTTGAGCACGCCGTAGCGGCGCTCGAAGCCGGTGGCGATGGCCTGCCCGGTGAACGCCGTCGACATCACGGCGAGCGCCAGGATGCCGGGGGCGAGGAAGTCCACCGCCTTGCCCTTGCCGGTGTCCACGATGTCCACCGAGCTGAAGAGCACCAGCAGCAGGGTCGGGATGACCACGGTCAGCAGCAGCTGCTCGCCGTTGCGCAGCAGCATCTTGGTCTCCAGCGCCGCCTGCGCCGCGATCATGCGGGGCAGGGGCGCCGCACCCGGCTTCGGGGAGTAGGTACCCGTGGCGGTGGTCATGAGCGCAACTCCTTGCCCGTCAGCTCCAGGAAGACGTCCTCCAGCGTGTGCCGTTCCACCGAGATGCGGTCCGGCATCACTCCGTGCTGGGCGCACCAGGAGGTCACGGTGGCCAGCAGCTGCGGGTCCACCTTGCCCACGACGCGGTAGCTGCCCGGGGTCAGCTCCGCTGCGGTGCAGGAGGCCGGGAGGGCCTTGAGGAGGGAGCCCACGTCGAGGCCGGGGCGGCCGGTGAAGCGCAGGGTGTTCTCGGCGCCGCCCTTGCACAGCTCCTCCGGGGAGCCCTGGGCGATGACCCGGCCGCCGTCGATGATCGCCACGTCGTCGGCGAGCTGCTCGGCCTCTTCCATGTAGTGGGTGGTGAGGATCACGGAGACGCCGTCGGCGCGCAGGTCCTTCACCAGGTCCCAGGTGGCCCGGCGGGCCTGCGGGTCCAGGCCGGCCGTGGGCTCGTCGAGGAAGACCAGTTCGGGGCGCCCGACGACGGCCATGGCGAGCGCGAGCCGCTGCTGCTGTCCGCCGGACAGCCGCCGGTAGGAGGTCCGGCCGCAGCTGCCCAGCCCCAGCCGCTCGATCAGCGCGTCCACGTCCAGCGGATGCGCGTGCAGCTTCGCCACGTGCCGCAGCATCTCGTCGGCCCGGGCGCCGGAGTACACGCCGCCGGACTGGAGCATCACCCCGATCCGGGGGCGCAGCTCGGCGGACTGCCGCACCGGGTCGAGGCCCAGGACGCGCACCGTGCCGGAATCCGGCTTCCGGTACCCCTCGCAGGTCTCGACCGTGGTCGTCTTCCCGGCCCCGTTGGGACCGAGGACGGCGGTCACGCCCGCCTCGGCCACCAGGTCGAGGCCGTCCACCGCGGTCTTCGTGCCGTACCGCTTCACCAGGGCCTGGACCTGGACCACGGGCTCACTTCGCATGGGCCCGAGTCTAGGGAGACCGCCTGCCGGTCAGGCGAGCGGGTCTCAGAACTCACTCCTCCCGGGGCCGGTGCAGCGGCAGCCACCGCTCGGCGTAGGCCACGGCGTCCGCGACCGGGAACAGCCGTACGTCCGCCGCGCCCGCCTTTCCGCGTACGACCGGCCGGTCCCGCTCGAAGTCGTGGCCCAGCTCGTCGAAGCGGTCCGAGCTGATCGACACCTCCGTCACCGTCTCCCAGCCGCCGCCCGGCGCGGGCCGGCCCACCGGGACCAGCGGCGCGGGGATCCGGTACTCGGCCAGGTGGAAGCTGGTGCAGGCGTCGTACCCCGCGCCGAGCAGCAGCACCCGGGCGCCGAGCTTCTCCAGCCGGGCCAGCGGGCTTCGCTCACCGAGCCGGCAGTCGGGGGCGTGCCCGTCGGTGATCTCCCGCGCGTGCGGGCCGAGCGCCGCGAAGGACGTGTGCGGATGCGCGCTGCGCAGGGCGCCCGGCCAGGTCCGCACGGTCTCCGGGATCACGCCGACCCCGCGCGAGGGCGTGATCAGCGGGTCGTACGGCGGCATGGTGGCCCGGATCCGGTCCCACCACTGCGGCGGCACGGGCGGCCTGCTCCACAGCGCCGGGTCGGACAGGTCGGCCGACTGGGTGGGGACGACGAGGGTGCCCGTGGGGCCGAGGGCGTCGAGGAGTCCCCGGACGACGGCGACGGCGCCTCCGTTCACCCAGCCGAGTGAGCGGAGCGAGGAGTGCACCAGCAGGATCTCGCCGGGCTCGACACCCAGCAGGCGCAGCTGCGCGGCGAGGGTGTCGCGGGTGACAAGAGGGCCGGTCGCAGCGGGTGTCGGCATGGCGGGGAGTCTTCCGCGCCGGGTGCCGCGATGCCACCCGATTATCCGACGGATGATCGATCAAAGATCGTTTTCGCAGGTCGGATTAGGTTTGCCTAAGTGACGCAGGGCACCGTCCGGTGATCCGGACGCCGCTTGTCAGGCTCTCGGGAATTACGCAACAATGGCGTTGTGAAAAACGTCGGCGAGGCTCGGGAGACCCCCTTGGGGGCCCCGCAGGAAGAGTTCGCGACCGGTGAGCGCTCCACGCGCAACCGCGTCGCGCGCTCCATCCTGGACCACGGCCCGTCGACCGTCGCCGAACTCGCCGGCCGGCTGGGACTCACCCAGGCGGCCGTACGGCGCCACCTGGACGCGCTCGTCACGGAGAACGTGGTGGAGGCCCGCGAACAGCGCGTGTACGGCGCGCGCACGCGCGGCCGCCCCGCCAAGGTCTTCGCGCTGACCGACTGCGGCCGGGACGCCTTCGACCAGTCCTACGACAAGCTCGCCGCGGACGCGCTCCGCTGGATCGCCGAGCAGGGCGGCGGGCCCGAGGCGGTCGCCGCCTTCGCCCGCGCCCGGATCGCGGCCCAGGCGAGCGCCTACCGCAAGGCGATCGAGGCGGTCGGCCCGGACCAGCGGGCCGAAGCGCTGGCCAAGGCCCTGAGCGCGGACGGGTACGCTGCTACGGCGCGCAGCGCACCGGTCGGCGAGCAGCTGTGCCAGCACCACTGCCCGGTCGCCCACGTCGCGGAGCAGTTCCCGCAGCTGTGCGAGGCGGAGACGGAGATCTTCGCCGAGCTGCTGGGTACCCACGTCCAGCGACTGGCGACCATCGCGCACGGCGACGGCGTCTGCACGACGTTCATCCCCAAGACATCCACCGACGCACCTGCAAGCACGGCCGGGAGGAACCCCGCATGACTCTCCCCACGGAGACTGCCCACCCCGAACTCGAGGGCCTGGGCAAGTACGAATACGGCTGGGCCGACTCCGACGTGGCCGGTGCCTCCGCCAGGCGCGGCCTGAACGAGGAGGTCGTCCGCGACATCTCCGGCAAGAAGTCCGAGCCGGAGTGGATGACCAAGCTGCGCCTGAAGGGTCTGAAGCTCTTCGAGAAGAAGCCGATGCCGAACTGGGGCTCCGACCTGTCGGGCATCGACTTCGACAACATCAAGTACTTCGTGCGCTCCACGGAGAAGCAGGCGGAGTCCTGGGAGGACCTGCCCGAGGACATCAAGAACACCTACGACAAGCTGGGCATCCCGGAGGCCGAGAAGCAGCGCCTGGTCGCCGGTGTCGCCGCCCAGTACGAGTCGGAGGTCGTCTACCACCAGATCCGCGAGGACCTGGAGGAGCAGGGCGTCATCTTCCTCGACACCGACACCGCGCTGAAGGAGCACCCGGAGCTCTTCAAGGAGTACTTCGGGACCGTCATCCCCGCCGGTGACAACAAGTTCGCGGCCCTGAACACCGCCGTGTGGTCCGGCGGCTCCTTCATCTACGTGCCCAAGGGCGTCCACGTCGAGATCCCGCTGCAGGCCTACTTCCGCATCAACACGGAGAACATGGGCCAGTTCGAGCGGACCCTGATCATCGTCGACGAGGGTGCCTACGTGCACTACGTCGAGGGCTGCACCGCCCCGATCTACAAGTCGGACTCGCTGCACTCCGCGGTCGTCGAGATCATCGTCAAGAAGAACGCCCGCTGCCGCTACACGACCATCCAGAACTGGTCGAACAACGTCTACAACCTGGTCACCAAGCGCGCCGTGGCCTACGAGGGCGCGACCATGGAGTGGATCGACGGCAACATCGGCTCCAAGGTGACGATGAAGTACCCGGCCGTCTACCTGATGGGCGAGCACGCCAAGGGCGAGACGCTCTCCATCGCCTTCGCGGGCGAGGGCCAGCACCAGGACGCCGGCGCGAAGATGGTCCACATGGCGCCGAACACCTCGTCCAACATCGTCTCCAAGTCGGTGGCGCGCGGTGGCGGCCGTACCTCCTACCGCGGTCTGATCGAGATCGGCGAGGGCGCCGCCGGGTCGAAGTCGAACGTGCTGTGCGACGCGCTGCTCGTCGACACCGTCTCCCGGTCGGACACGTACCCCTACGTCGACGTCCGCGAGGACGACGTGTCCATGGGCCACGAGGCCACCGTCTCCAAGGTCTCCGAGGACCAGCTCTTCTACCTGATGAGCCGCGGTCTGTCCGAGGACGAGGCGATGGCGATGATCGTGCGCGGCTTCGTCGAGCCGATTGCCAAGGAGCTGCCCATGGAGTACGCGCTGGAGCTCAACCGGCTGATCGAGCTGCAGATGGAGGGCGCGGTCGGCTGACGACCGCCCCCATCACCGGCAGACGTCTTACTCAGGAAAGAGAGCACTACGACAGCCATGGCTGAGGCCCAGAACATCCCCGTGGGTTCCACCACCGCGGGCTCCATCGCGGTCGCCGCGGAGTCGACCGTCGTCTCGCGCATGAGCGCGCCCCCCTCCTTCGACGTGGCGGACTTCCCGGTCCCGCACGGCCGCGAGGAGGAGTGGCGGTTCACCCCGCTGGAGCGCCTGCGCGGGCTGCACGACGGCACCGCCGTCGCGAACGGCGGGGGCGTGAAGGTCACCGTCCAGGCCCCCGAGGGCGTCGTCGTCGAGACCGTCGGCCGCGACGACGCGCGCCTCGGCAGGGCGGGCACCCCGGTGGACCGGGTCGCCGCCCAGGCGTACTCGGCGTTCGAGAAGGCCGGCGTGGTCACCGTCCCCAAGGAGACGGTGCTCACCGAGCCGATCCGGATCGCCGTGCACGGCGAGGGCGGGGTCGCCTTCGGCCACCAGGTGATCGAGCTGGGCGCCTTCGCCGAGGCCGTCGTCGTCATCGACCACACCGGTGACGCCGTGCTCGCCGCCAACGTCGACTACGTCCTGGGCGACGGCGCCAAGCTGACCGTCGTCTCCGTCCAGGACTGGGACGACAAGGCCGTCCACGTCGCCCAGCACAACGCGCTGGTCGGCCGGGACGCCTCCCTCAAGTCGGTCGTCGTCACCTTCGGCGGTGACGTGGTCCGCCTGCACCCGCGCGTGACGTACGCCGGCCCCGGCGGCGAGGCCGAGCTGTTCGGCCTGTACTTCACCGACGCCGGGCAGCACCAGGAGCACCGCCTGCTGGTCACCCACAACACCCCGCACTGCAAGTCGAACGTCGTCTACAAGGGCGCGCTCCAGGGCGACGACGCGCACGCGGTCTGGATCGGCGACGTGCTCATCGAGGCCGAGGCCGAGGGCACGGACACCTACGAGATGAACCGCAACCTGGTCCTCACGGACGGTGCGCGCGTCGACTCGGTGCCGAACCTGGAGATCGAGACCGGTGAGATCGTCGGCGCCGGCCACGCCTCCGCCACCGGCCGCTTCGACGACGAGCAGCTCTTCTACCTGATGGCCCGCGGCATCCCGGAGCACGAGGCCCGCCGCCTGGTGGTCCGCGGCTTCTTCGCCGAGCTGGTCCAGCAGATCGGTGTCCCGGACATCGAGGAGCGCCTGCTCGCCAAGATCGAGGAGGAGCTGGAGGCTTCGGTCGCATGAGCTTCGTACGCGTCTGCGGGCTGAGCGAGCTGGAGGAGGACACCCCGAAGCGGGTGGAGATCGACAGCACGCCGGTCTCGGTCGTGAAGACCGAGGGCGAGGTGTTCGCCATCCACGACATCTGCTCCCACGCGAACGTCTCGCTCGCCGAGGGCGAGGTCGACGACTGCCACATCGAGTGCTGGCTGCACGGCTCGCGCTTCGACCTCCGCTCCGGCAAGCCCGACAGCCTTCCGGCGACGCGCCCCGTCCCCGTATACCCCGTCAAGATCGAAGGGGACGACGTTCTCGTCTCCCTCACCCAGGAGTCCTGAGGCACCCATGGCAACGCTTGAAATCCGAGACCTGCACGTCACCGTCGAGGCCGACAACGCCACGAAGGAGATCCTCAAGGGCGTCGACCTCACCGTGAAGCAGGGCGAGACGCACGCCATCATGGGCCCCAACGGCTCCGGCAAGTCGACCCTCGCCTACTCCCTCGCGGGTCACCCGAAGTACACGATCACCAGCGGCACCGTCACCCTCGACGGCGAGGACGTCCTGGAGATGTCCGTCGACGAGCGCGCCCGCGCCGGCCTGTTCCTGGCGATGCAGTACCCGGTCGAGGTCCCCGGTGTCTCGGTCTCCAACTTCCTGCGCACCTCCGCCACCGCCATCCGCGGCGAGGCCCCCAAGCTGCGCACCTGGGTGAAGGAGGTCAAGGAGGCCATGGAGCGCCTCAACATGGACCCGTCCTTCGCCGAGCGCAACGTCAACGAGGGCTTCTCCGGCGGTGAGAAGAAGCGCCACGAGATCCTCCAGCTCGAACTGCTCAAGCCGAAGGTCGCGATCCTCGACGAGACCGACTCCGGCCTGGACGTCGACGCGCTCCGCATCGTCTCCGAGGGCGTCAACCGCGTCCGTGAGACCGGCGAGGTCGGCACCCTGCTGATCACGCACTACACGCGCATCCTGCGCTACATCAAGCCCGACCACGTCCACGTGTTCGCCGGCGGCCGCATCGTCGAGTCCGGCGGCGCGGAGCTCGCGGACAAGCTGGAGAACGAGGGCTACGAGGCTTACACGAAGGGTGGCGCATCCGAGTGACACAGCTGCCGGGCCTCCTCGACACCGAGGCGATCCGCAAGGACTTCCCCGTCCTGGACCGGCTGGTCCACGACGACCGGAAGCTCGTGTACCTGGACAACGCGGCGACGTCGCAGAAGCCGCGCCAGGTGCTGGACGCCCTGAGCGAGTACTACGAGCGCTACAACGCCAACGTCCACCGCGGTGTGCATGTGCTCGCCGAGGAGGCCACGGCGCTGTACGAGGGCGCGCGCGACAAGGTCGCCGCGTTCGTCAACGCGCCCAGCCGCGACGAGGTGATCTTCACCAAGAACGCCTCCGAGTCGCTGAACCTCGTGGCGAACATGCTGGGCTGGGCCGACGAGCCCTACCGGGTGGACCACGAGACCGAGATCGTCATCACGGAGATGGAGCACCACTCCAACATCGTGCCGTGGCAGCTGCTCGCGCAGCGCACGGGCGCGAAGCTGAAGTGGTTCGGTCTCACCGACGACGGCCGCCTGGACCTGTCCAACATCGACGAGATCATCACGGAGAAGACGAAGATCGTCTCCTTCGTGCTGGTGTCGAACATCCTGGGCACGGTCAACCCGGTCGAGGCGATCGTGCGCCGGGCGCAGGAGGTCGGCGCGCTGGTGTGCGTCGACGCCTCGCAGGCCGCCCCGCACATGCCGCTGGACGTGCAGGCCCTGCAGGCCGACTTCGTGGCCTTCACCGGCCACAAGATGTGCGGCCCGACCGGCATCGGCGTGCTCTGGGGCCGCCAGGAGCTGCTGGAGGACCTGCCCCCGTTCCTCGGCGGCGGCGAGATGATCGAGACCGTCTCGATGCACTCCTCCACCTACGCCCCGGCGCCGCACAAGTTCGAGGCGGGCACGCCCCCGATCGCGCAGGCGGTCGGTCTCGGCGCGGCGATCGACTACCTCCAGTCGATCGGCATGGACAAGATCCTCGCCCACGAGCACGCGCTCACCGAGTACGCGGTGCAGCAGCTGCAGAAGGTTCCGGACCTCAGGATCATCGGCCCGATGACGGCCGAGGACCGGGGCGCCGCGATCTCCTTCACGCTGGGCGACATCCACCCGCACGACGTGGGCCAGGTCCTGGACGAGCAGGGCATCGCGGTCCGCGTCGGCCACCACTGCGCCCGTCCGGTCTGCCTCCGGTACGGAATTCCTGCGACCACGCGAGCGTCGTTCTATCTGTACTCCACGCCGGCCGAGATCGACGCACTGGTCGAGGGGCTGGAGCACGTACGGAACTTCTTCGGCTGAGAGGCGTGAGCTGAAACCGTGAAGCTGGATTCGATGTACCAGGAAGTCATCCTGGACCACTACAAGAACCCCCACGGGCGTGGGCTGCGGGATGGCGACGCCGAGGTGCACCATGTGAACCCGACGTGCGGCGACGAGATCACCCTCCGCGTGAAGTACGACGGCACGCAGATCGCGGACGTCAGCTACGAGGGCCAGGGCTGCTCGATCAGCCAGGCCTCCGCCTCCGTGCTGAACGAACTGCTGGTCGGCAAGGACCTGGCGGACGCGCAGAAGATCCAGGAGACCTTCCTTGAGCTGATGCAGTCCAAGGGCAGGATCGAGCCGGACGACGCGATGGAGGACGTCCTGGAGGACGCGGTCGCGTTCGCCGGTGTCTCCAAGTACCCCGCGCGGGTCAAGTGCGCCCTCCTGAGCTGGATGGCGTGGAAGGACGCGACGGCCCAGGCGCTGGGTGGCGCCGACGCCGAAAGGAAGACGGCATGAGCGACACCGCTGAGATGAAGCCGGTCTCCGAGGAGGAACTCCGCGAGGCCCTGATGGACGTGGTCGACCCCGAGCTGGGCATCGACGTCGTCAACCTCGGCCTGATCTACGGCATCCACATCGACGACTCCAACGTGGCCACGGTCGACATGACCCTGACCTCGGCGGCCTGCCCGCTGACGGACGTCATCGAGGACCAGGCCAAGTCCGCCACGGACGGCCTCGTCAACGAACTGCGCATCAACTGGGTCTGGATGCCCCCGTGGGGCCCGGACAAGATCACGGACGACGGCCGCGAGCAGCTTCGGGCGCTCGGGTTCAACGTCTGACGCCGAGCGGGCGAAAGAAAGGGGCCGCGGCCGAGTGCCGCGGTCCCTTTTCCATGCGCCCGGCCGGGTGCGTCCGGCCGATGCGTACGGCCGTACGCATCGTTGTGTACGCTCGTACACATGGGATATCTGACGCTCGCCGGCGCCATCGCCGCCGAGGTCGCCGCGACGACGGCGATGAAGTACAGCGAGGGGTTCAGCCGGCTGTGGCCCTCCCTCGTGACGGCCCTGGGCTACCTGGTCTCCTTCGCGCTGCTCGCCCAGACGCTGAAGACCGTCCAGATCGGCACGGCGTACGCGATCTGGTCCGGTGTCGGCACCGCCGCCATCGCCGTGCTCGGCCTGCTCCTCTTCGGGGAGGGCCTGAGCCTCGCCAAGGTCGGCGGCATCCTTCTGATCATCGGCGGCGTGGTCGTGCTGAACCTCGGCGGGGCGAGTCACTGATGGGGCGGCGCTACGACCCCGAGCGGCGGCAGCGGATCATCGACGCGGCCCTCCGGGTGGCCGCCCGCGACGGCATCGCCGGACTCAGCCACCGTACGGTCGCCGCCGAGGCGAACGTCCCGCTCGGTTCCACCACCTACCACTTCGCCACCCTGGACGACCTGCTGGTGGCCGCCCTGTGCCAGGCCAACGAGGGGTTCGCGCGGGTGCTCGACACGAGCGGCGTCCTCGCGGACGGCGACGGCGACCTCGCGGCCGGCCTCGCCCGGGTCCTCGGCGAGTGGCTGGGCCGCGACCGGCCGGGCGTGGAGCTGGAGTACGAGCTGTACCTCGCCGCCCTGCGCCGCCCCGCCCTGCGCCCGGTCGCCGCCCAGTGGGCGCAGGAGACGGCTTGCCGGCTGGCCGCGCGGGTGGACGAGGTGACGGCGCGGGCACTGGTGGCCCTGATGGACGGGATCTGCCTGGAGGTGCTGCTCTCCGGCGGTTCGTACGACGAGGAGCGCGCGCGTGAGGTGCTGGCTCGGCTGATCCCCTGAAGCGGCGCCCGGCACGTGAGACGCGGTTCGCCCTGACCACCCCGCCCACGTTAGGTTTTGTTCCATGACCGAGTCTGCTACCCGCACCACCGGCGCCGTCGCCGCCGGCCTCGCCACGATCGCCTCCGACGGCACCGTTCTCGACACCTGGTTCCCGGCCCCCGAGCTGGTCGAGGAGCCGGGCCCGGCCGGCACCGAGCGGCTCACCGCCGAGCAGGCGGCCGAGCTGCTGGGCGGCGGCGCGACCGCGGCGACCGGCCCGGACGCCCGCCGGGGCGTCGAGGTGGTCGCGGTCCGCACGGTCATCGCCTCGCTGGACGAGAAGCCGATCGACGCCCACGACGTCTACCTGCGCCTGCACCTGCTCTCGCACCGCCTGGTCAAGCCGCACGGCCAGAGCCTGGACGGCATCTTCGGCCACCTCGCCAACGTCGCCTGGACCTCGCTCGGCCCGGTCGCGGTGGACGACATCGAGAAGGTGCGCCTCAACGCCCGCGCCGAGGGCCTGCACCTGCAGGTCACCTCGATCGACAAGTTCCCGCGGATGACCGACTACGTCGCCCCCAAGGGCGTGCGCATCGCCGACGCCGACCGGGTCCGCCTGGGCGCGCACCTCGCCGAGGGCACCACCGTCATGCACGAGGGCTTCGTCAACTTCAACGCCGGCACGCTGGGCACCTCCATGGTCGAGGGCCGGATCTCCGCGGGCGTCGTGGTCGGCAACGGCTCCGACATCGGCGGCGGCGCCTCCACCATGGGCACCCTGTCCGGCGGCGGCAACGTGATCATCTCCATCGGCGAGCGCTGCCTGATCGGCGCGGAGGCGGGCGTGGGCATCGCGCTCGGCGACGAGTGCGTGGTCGAGGCCGGCCTGTACGTCACCGCGGGCACCCGGGTCACCATGCCCGACGGCCAGATCGTCAAGGCCCGCGAGCTGAACGGCGCCTCCAACATCCTCTTCCGCCGCAACTCGGTCACCGGTGCGGTCGAGGCCCGCCCGAACAACGCGGTCTGGGGCGGTCTGAACGACATCCTGCACAGCCACAACTGACCCATCACGCCGCGCGGCAGCGCCCTCCGCCACACCTGGCGGAGGGCGCTGTGCCGTGCCGGCAGGCCCTGCGCCCGCGATTCTCCTTCGGGGGTGAGGCATAGCGGGCGGTGGCCCGAGGCGTCGGGAGGGGTGGAGGGGCCGGATGACGGGGCCCCGGGGGAAGAGAAGGTGACGATGGATGCCGAAGCGCAGGAGAATTTCCGGCAGTTCGTGGCAGGCAGGTCGTCCGCGCTGCTGAGGACCGCCGTCCTGCTGACCGGCGGCGACCGGCACGCCGCCGAGGACCTGCTGCAGAACGCGCTGGTCAAGGCGGCCGGGCGGTGGCAGCGGATCGACGAGCCGGAGGCGTACGTCCGGCGTGTGCTGTACCGCCAGCAGATCAGCCGCTGGCGGCTGAAGTGGCCGCGGCGGGAGGTGACCGTCGCCGAACCGCCCGAGGACTCCGCGGCCGCGGACGCGTCCGGCGCCGCCGAGCTGCGGCTCGTGCTGCGCGCGGCCCTGGCCCGGCTCACCGCCCGGCAGCGCACCGTGCTGGTGCTCCGGTACTTCGAGGACCTGCCCGAGGCCGACGTGGCCCGGATCCTGGGCTGCTCCGTGGGCACCGTGCGGTCCACCACCCATCGCTCCCTGGCCCGGCTCCGGGAACTGGCCCCCGAACTGGCGGCCCTGGACCCCGGCCGGGACCCGTCGTCCCGTGACTTCTCGCCCGTGGAGGTGCGCCCGTGAGCGTCGAGGAACTCGTGCGCGACACCCTGCGTGAGCAGGCCGCGCAGCAGCCGCCGGCGCCGGCCGGGTTCGCCGACCGGGTGCTCGGCGCCCGCCGGCGCCGCCGGACCCGCCGGCTGACGTCCGCCGCCGTCGCCACCGCCGCCGTGCTCGCCGTCGGCGTCGCAGTGCCGCTGCTGGACTCCGGCGGGAAGACCGACGTACGGCCGTCCGGCGTGCTCGACTCCCGTGACGTCTCCGCCCACCCCGACCAGGGGCCGCCGCGCGAGCTGATCGCGGCCGGGCGGTCCGCGCTGGCCGCGTACTACACCGTGCAGGTCGTGCCGCGCGACTCCGGCCATGCCACCGGCGCACGCACGTACTGGCTGCTGAACCCGAAGACCGGCCGGTACGAGAAGGACGGTCGCTGGTCGTCCGTGGCCGTCGCGCCGGGCCTGAGGACCGCCGCCGTGCTGGAACGCACGCTGCCCGCCCCCCGGATCGGCCTGCTCGACCTCGCCACGAGGAAGGTCGAGCGCTGGATCCCGGTGTCGCACGGCATCGGGGGGCTCGCCTTCTCCGGTGACGGGCGCAAGCTGGTCGCCACGACCTACTCGGAGAACCCCGACGGGTTCATGAAGGTCACGGACGCGCGGACCGGCCGCTCGGACTGGGGACCGGTGTTCGACGGCCTGTCCCGCACCGGCTTCGCCGTCGTGGACGTGGCCACCGGCAAGGGAAGCTGGGTCGCCGTCGCGGCGGGCCGGGAGTTCCTGAGCCGCGAGGACTTCGCCTTCAGCCGCGCCGGTGACCTGCTGTACTCGCGCGCCGTCGGACCGCGGGACGGCATGCAGCAGTTCTTCGACTTCCGGGGCAGGAAGGTCGCCGCCCCCGCGAACGAACGCCACCTGCGGTCGGACGTGAGCGCCCGGCTGTCCCCGGACGGGAAGCTCGCCGCGTGGGGCCTGGTCGCCGAGCCCCACCACACGTCGTACTCCTCCGTCCGCGATCCGCTCACCGGCAAGGAGATCATCCGCGTGCGCGGCGCCCAGCTCGTCGCCTGGGCGGACGACAGGCGGCTCATCGCCTGGGAGCGGGATCCGAACGCCGAGCGGTACCGGCCACGGCTGGTGCTGGTCACGATCGGCAGCGGCCGGGTCGTGCCGCTCAGCGGCTTCCAGGAACCGAACGACGGGTACGGCGACAGGGACTGGGAGCCGGTCTTCGCCGAGCGGTGAGGTGCGCGGGGCACGGGCTCGCGCCCCGGCGCCGGTGGTCTGCCCGTGGTCAGGCGGCGGTGAGTTCCCGATACCGGGTCAGCAGTTCGCCGGTCGTCGCGCGGTCCGCCGGCAGCAGGGGTGCGCGTACCGGGCCCGCGGGGCGGCCGAGGGCCGTGAGGAGCGCCTTCGCGGTCACCGTGCCGGGCAGTCCCGCGGCCGTCGTCGCCTCGATCAGCGGCGTCGCCCGCAGCTGGAGTTCCGCCGCCCGCGCGGTGTCGCCGGCGTCGAACGCGTCGAGGATCGCGGCGATCCGGCCGGGTACGGCGTTGGCGACCGTGCTGACGCAGCCGGCGGCGCCGACCGCGTACAGCGCCAGCACATGTTCGTCGCAGCCCGCGTAGTACGCGAGATCCGTCTGCGCCAGCACCTTCTGGGTGCCGAGGAAGTCGTACGAGCAGTCCTTCACCGCGACGATCCCCGGGTGCCCGGCGACGCGGATCATCGTCTGCGGTTCGATCCGGGTGCCGGTGCGGCCCGGGATGTCGTACAGCATCACGGGCAGTCCGCCCGCGTCGGCGACCTGGCGGAAGTGCGCCTCCAGCGCCTCCTGCGGAGGCCTGCTGTAGTACGGCGTCACCACCAGCACCCCGTCGGCGCCCGCCGTCCCGGCCGCGCGGGCCAGCTCCACGGTGTGCCGGGTGTCGGCCGTGCCCACCCCGGTGACCAGGGACACCCGGTCGCCGACGGCCTCGCGGACGGCCGCGACCAGTTCCGTCTTCTCCGCGTCCGTGGTGGTGGGCGACTCGCCCGTGGTGCCGTTCAGCACCAGACCGTCGCAGCCCTCGGCCACCAGCCACTCGGCGAGCTCGCGGGCGCCGTCCAGGTCGAGGGCGCCGTCCTCGGTGAACGGCGTGATCATCGCGCAGAGGGTGCGGCCGAAGGGACGGGGGGTGGTGGGTGTCGTCGTCATGGGGGTAGTGTCGGCCGCGTCTTAATGAAGGACTACTTAATTCTTCTAAGGCTTATTGGTAAGCGTCGCTGAATGGTCTTGTCCGGTGGGCGGAGGCCCTGTGTCCAACTCGGCCCTTCATGGGTCACTATGGCCGGAGGGTCACCGACGTCCGTCATGGGAGGCACCATGAAGCTCGGCAAGGCACTGGCCACCGGATACGCCGAGGAGCGGCCGCGCGGCGAAGAGGCTGTCCGGGGGGAGACCGCCCGCGAGGTGCGGGGACCGCTCGCCGAGGACACCGCCCGCGCCGTGACGGCCGAGCCGGGCCGCGAAGAGGTTCCGGCCGTCCGATGAGACTGCGGCTCCCCGCGGAACGCCCGACGGAGCCGCCGACCGGATACAAGATCGCCCACCCGGTGCTGTCCCAGGACGGCACCCGGGCCGGGTTCACCGGAGTGTCGCTCGGCGGCGCGCTGCCGTACGGCGTCCTCGACGACGCCGCGTGCGTCTACGGGCGCCGGCACCGGCCGCCGGCCCGGCTGTGCGACTGCGGGTTCCACTGCGTCCACGACCGCGCCGCGGCCGAGGCCATGCTGTGCACCGCGGAGCACCGTACGGCCCTGCTGCTGGAGGTCGTGGTGCTCGGCCCGTACATCCGCTTCGAGCGCGGGTTCCGGTACGGGCGGCAGCGGGTGCGTACGGCCGTCGCCGGGCCCTGCGCCTGCGGCGCTCCCGCCGTCGCGCTCGCCGACGCCGGGTGGGGCAGGCCGGGGTGGCGGGGGCTCGCCCCGGTGTGCGCCGGGTGTGTGCGCGGGCGTACGTCCGTCTCGCTCGCCGGGTTCGCCCGGCTGGCCGGGGAGGGGCTGCGGGTGGTGGCGCGCGGTGGCGGTGCGGGAGGCGGCTCTGGCGAGTTGGCGGCGGGGGCGGAGTTCGGCGTGCCCGAACTCGTCGCCGAGGCGGCGTTGTTGCAGGCGCGGCTCGACTGGTTCCAGAGCCAACTCGCCCGGCTCGGGGAGCGTGGCGGCGGGGGTTCGGGGCGGTCGTGACGGCCTAACGGCCGGCCGTCCGGGTACCCGCAGCGTGGGGCGGCCCTGCTCGGTGCGTCCTCGGTGCGCGGCCGGTGCGGGTGCGTGCGGCGTGATGCCTGCGGCGGCCCGTGCGGGTGCGTCGTGGCCGGGGTCGCGCCTACGGTGGTCTGTGAGTCGGTGCCGCGCCGGGTGGCGACACACGCACGCCTGCCCCGGGGTCCGGCAGCGGCCGGGCCGACGTCGACGCGAGAAAGGGCACACCGATGAAGCACAGGACTCCGCATCGTACGGGGGCCAAGGGACCCGACGAGCTGCGGCAGCAGATCGAGCACGCCCGGCACCAACTCGGGGGCACCGTCGCCCAGTTGGTCGGCAAGGCCGATGTGAAGGGGCGGGCCCGGGTGCGGGCCGCCGATCTGCGGGACAAGGCCGGCGCCATGACCGTGCAGCTGCGCGCCGGCGCCGCCCAGGCCGGACACGCGGTGCAGGGCAAGGCCGCGCAGGCCGGGCATGCCGTGCAGGGCAAGGCCGCCCATGCCGGGCACGCCGTGCAGGGGCGGATGGCCGACGTCGGACATGCCGTGCAGGGGCGCGTCGGGCATGCCGGGCACACCGCGCAGGGGCGGGCCGCCGCCGTCCAGGGCAGGGCCATGCAGGTCCTCGTACGGCTGCGGCGGCCGGCGGTGATCGCGGGCGTCGCGGGTGTCGCCGCCGCCGTCGCCGCCGGTGTGGCGCGGATGAGGCGACGCTGAGCCAGCCCGCCCACCGTGGACAAGAAAAGTTTTCGGTGGGAGGGTGGGGACATGCTGGACGTGACCGTGATCGAGGACCCCGAGGCGGCGGCCGTGTCGCTGGACCCCGTCCGGGCCCGGCTGCTCGCCGAGCTCGCTGTCGAGCCCGCCTCGGCGACCATGCTGGCCGGCAAGGTCGGGCTGCCCCGGCAGAAGGTGAACTACCACCTCAAGACGCTGGAGCGGCACGGCCTCGTCGAGCTGGCCGGGGAGCGGCGCAAGGGCAACGTCACCGAGCGGCTGATGCGTGCGACCGCCGCGTCGTACGTCATCTCGCCCGCCGCTCTGCCGGGCGTGCAGCCGGACCCGGACCGCTTTCGCGACCAGCTGTCCGCGCGGTGGCTGCTCGCGCTCGGCGCCCGGCTGGTGCGGGACGTCGGCGCGCTGATCACCGGTGCCGCGCGGGCCCGCAAGGGGCTGGCGACCTACGCGCTGGACGGGCAGGTCCGCTTCGCCTCCGCCGCCGACCGGGCGGCCTTCGTGCAGGAGCTGACGGCGGGCGTGAGCGCCCTGATCCGCAAGTACGACGCCCCGGACGCCGAGGGCGGGCGCGACCACCGGATCGTCGTCGCCCTGCATCCCACGGTCAAGGCCCCCGCACTGGACCGGTGAGCAGGAGTCCCGACATGCCCGAGGAATTCGAGATCGTCCGCGAGTTCGAGGTGGACGTCCCGCCCGAGAAGGTGTGGGACGCCGTCACCACCGGCACCGGCGGCTATCTGTGGCCCATGGACCCGCCCGAGCCGCGGGAGGGCGGCAGGGGGCCCTTCGGGTCCACCGTCACCGCCTGGGACCCGCCGCACCGCTACGGCAGCCGCAGCGAGGACGTCGGCATGCCCACCCAGTCGGTCAACCAGCTCGACTACACCATCGAGTCCCGCGACGAGGGCCGCCGCGCCTGGGTGCGCTATGTGCACAGCGGCATCTTCACCGACGACTGGAACAACCAGTACGACGGCGCGAGCAAGCACACCAACTTCTATCTGCACACCCTGCGCGAGTACCTCACCCACTTCGCGCCCCGGCCGGTCGCCTTCGCCCAGCTGAACGGGCCCGCGGCCTCGGCCGGCCCCCGGGCGCTCGCCGCCGTCGCGCGCGCCCTCGGGCTGGCGGACGACGCGGCCGCCGGTGCGAAGGTGAGCGTCCGAGGACCCGGCGGGCGGATCCTGGACGCCGTGCTCGACTACCGCAATCCGTACTTCGTCGGGCTGCGCACCGACCACGCCCTCATCCGCTTCTTCGGGCGGGGCCACTGGGGCGCCCCGCTCGGCGTCAGCGTCCACGACTTCGCGCCGGACGCCGACGCCGAGGCGAACGAGGCCGCCTGGCAGGACTGGCTCAACGGGGTGTTCGGCCGGTCCTGAGACGGGTCACGGACGGAAGCGCAGCACCTGCGGGTCGTGGTCGCTGATCTGGTCGTTGAACTCCGAGTTGATGTGCACGCTGTCGTACTCGAAGTCGCAGCCGCGCCGGATCGCCGGGCTGATCAGGATCTGGTCCAGGACCTGCTCGTTGCCCTGGTAGTCGTAGGTGTAACGCTCGCTCTTCGGCAGCGACTTGATCGCCGACCACAGCTCGCCGTCGCCCTCGAGGAGCTGCGCGGTCTCGGAGAACTCGAAGTCGTTCATGTCGCCCAGCGCGATGACGTTCGCGTTCTTCTGGACCTTGAGGATGTCCTTGACGAACGCGTTCACCTCGGTGGCCTGCGCGTGGCGCTGGATCTCCGAGCTGCGCGTCGGCGGCTGGTACTGGGAGGTCAGGCCCTGGTCGCCGCCCTTGGAGACCAGGTGGTTGGCGATCACGAAGACGGTCTTGCCGCGGAAGACGAACTGGCCGGCGAGCGGCTTGCGGCTGTCCTTCCAGGCGGCGTTCGCCGGGTCGATGCGGCCCGGGGAGACCGTCAGCCCGGCCTTGCCGTTCTCCTTGGTGACGCCGACCGCGGTGGTGGAGTCGCCGCCCGCGCGGTCCACGAAGGACACCCGCTCCGGGTTGAACAGGAACACCTGGCGGATGTTGCCGCCCGGCTCGCCGCCGTCCTGGTCGTTGACCGGGTCGATGGAGCGCCAGTCGTACTTCGGGCCGCCCGCCGCGACGATCGCGTCGATCAGCTTGTTCACGGTGACGCTCGCGTCGACCGTGCCGTCGTCCGTGGCGCCGTTGTCGTCCTGGATCTCCTCCAGGGACACGATGTCCGGCGACTGCAGGTTGTTCACGATCGCGGACGCGTGCTGGGCGAACGTGGAGTCCGAGGGGTCGAGGTTCTCGACGTTGTAGGTCGCCACCGCCAGCTCGCGGCCCGACTGCTTCTCCGTCGTCTCGCGCTCCAGGCCGGCGCTCTGCAGCGTGCCGAGCTTGCTCGCGAGGAGGGTGTAACCGCCGTACTGGTTGAAGTCGAGCGGGCCGGTGGTGGCGCCCTCCAGGGTGTCGCCGACGTTCGCCTTCGGGAAGTCGGCGGTGGAGCCCAGCGACTGGATCTGGAGGCGGCCGGTGTTCTGGGAGTCGTAGGAGCCGTAGACCGTGCCGCCGCGGCGGTTGGCGTCCTCGTGCGGCTTCACCGTGACCCACAGCTCGCTGTAGGGGTCGGTGGCGGTGACCACGCGCGTGTCGGCGACCTGGACGTTCATGCCCTCCAGGGACTCGTAGTAGTCCAGGGCGTACTTCGACGGGTCCAGCGGGAGGTTGTTGATCGAGCCGCCGGCCGCGGGGTCGCCCTGCGGGGTGTACGCGTCCGGCACGGAGTTCTCGTCGATCACGACCGGCGCCGGGACCGGGTTGCCGGTGGAGACCGTGGTGATCACCGGCTTGGTGATCTCGGTGAGGGACTGGTTGCCGGTGGAGGCGCCCCCCGGGACGTACTCGGAGACCGTGCCGGTCACCGTCACCGAGTCGCCGACCGCGACCTTGGGCGTGGAGCTGGTGAAGACGAAGACGCCCTCGCTGGTGGCCGGGTTGTCGTCCGGGTTCGGGTCCTGGAGCCAGAAACCTCTGGAGGAGCCGTAGGTGCGCGTGGCCGTGACGATGCCGGGCACGTCCGTCACCTTCTGCCCGGCGAACGGCGATATTCGGGTCGTGCCCTGGATGTCGTGGATGCGCACCGCGTCGGCGTGCGCGGGCGAGGTGAGGGCGACGGCGGACGCCGCGCTGCAGACGGCGGCGACGGTGAGCGCGGCGAGGCGCGCGGAAGACCTGCTCGGCAAGGGATCCCTCCGGGGACGTGACGATGCGCCGGGACGAGGGTGGTACGGGTGCGTGTGGGGGTCGTAGCCCTCCGTGACACGCGTAGAGCCGAGTGAACAGTCGTCCCCCCAACTTCTACGCGCGTCAATCTCCTGCCTGCGCCGGGGAGTTGTCAAGGTTTCGGCCATGTACGGCCGCTGACGGGGAGATGAACCGGGCGGCATGGGGCCAAATCCGTCTAGGCTGAGCGGCTGAGCCCGTTTCACGCTCCGAGGAGATCCAGCCGATGTCAGACAGCTCCCCCCTGCCGCCCGTACGGCTGCACTCCGAAGCGGAGCTGGCCCGCGCCGCGCTGTCCACGCCGCTGCTCTCCCGTGCCGCCCGCCTCGCCCGGTGGGCCGGACCCGGCACCCGCGTGGACGCCGGCGGCGTACTGGTCGAGGAGCAGCTTCCGGCCGCCGCCGAACTGCTCGGACTGAGCGGTGACGACGCCGTCGCGGACGCCGGCGAGGCCTGGCGGGTCGCCCTGGACACGGGGCTGGTCGAGATCGTGGACGAGGAGGCCGGCACGGTCCGGGCGGGCGAGGAGCTGAAGCTGCTCACCGGCGGCTCCCCGGCCGACGTGCTCTCCGTGTGGCTCACCGCGCTGGAGACCGTCCTCGCCGACGCGAGCGTGCCCGATCTGGACGGCCTGGCCGACGCCCTGGCCGAGGGCGGCACGGTCGATTTCTCGTCACTCGGCTGGGACCCGGACGCGGAGGCCGCGTTCCTCGACGGCGTCCTCGGCAACCTGTATCTGCTGACGGTGAGTGAGGGCGGCCCCGGCGACGGACCGGTCCCGCTGCCCGCCCTCGCCGCCTCGGTGATCGTCCCCGACGGCCCCGGCGAGCCCACCGACGCCGTCCTCGAACAGGTCTCCGACGCGATGATGCGCCTGGACGACCAGTTCCGGATGCTGGAGCCGGTCGGTCTCGTGGAGTACCGGCCGGTGGACGAGGCGCTGATGGCCGACCCGGAGGAGGAGCCGGCCGCGTCGCTGGACGACGCCGACGTCACGCGGTACGGCATGGTGCGCCTCACCCCGCTCGGCGTGTACGGGCTGCGGGCGCGGCTGCTGGACGCCGGGTTCGCGGCGCCGGCCGTCGGCGAACTCGCCGACAAGGGCGCGGACGCGCTGCTCGACGGCATCGCCGGATTCGGTCAGGCCGCGGCGCGGGCCGAGACCGAGCAGTGGCTCGACCGGCGCGAACCGCTGGCCGCCGCGCGGGAGTTGCTCGCCGCCGCCCGGGGTGCGGACGCGGGCGCGCCGCTGCGCAGGCTGCGCTGCCAGCAGGCCCTGTCCCTGGTCGGCGCCGAGGCCGAGCCCGCGTTGCGGGAGGTGCTGGACGATCCCGAACTGGGCGGCCTGGCCCGCGTCTGGCTGAGCGAGCGGGGGATGCCCGGGGTGCCGGCGCCGTCCGAGGAGATGGTGTTCTGGCTGACCGTCGACACGCTGGCCGCGCAACTGGCCGCCGAGGGCAACTCGGAGGAGCTGCAGGCGCTGGTGGAGGGGCTGGCCGCGCAGCACAGCGGGTTCTTCACCGCCGCGTGGCGGGTGGAGCACCCGGCCACGGCCGACGTGCTGGAGGCGATGGGACGGCTGCACCCGGACAAGAAGGTGGCCAAGGAGGCACGGAAGGCCGCCTTCAAGGCTCGGTCGCAGCAGGGGGTCTGAGGGCGTCGCGGTAGGGCCGGTTCGTTGCCGGTGGTACGGCCGGTCTCTTCTCGGCGGTGCGGCGGGTGCCGCGCGGTGGGGCCGGTTTGTTCTGCACGGTGTGATCGGGTGCCGCGTGGTCGCCGGTCTTTTCTCGGCGGTGTGATCGGGCGCCCCCGCGACGCGGCCGGCTTCTTCGCGGCGGTGTGATCGAGCGAGTCGCCGTACGGCCGGTCTTCTCTCGGCGGTGCGGCCGCGTGTCGTCGCGGCGAGTGGCCCTTGGGGTGGCCATGGGGTGTGCCATACGGATTCTTGAACAAGGGCCTTGGAAGCAGCCCGCTGTTCAACTCCCGTTCAAGGTGTGGCGGGAGCGTGTGCGCCGAACCGAGGTCCGCCACCCTCCACGGCACTCCCACCGTCTGTAGGAGACACACCATGTCGCTCACCCGCAGGGACTTCGCCAGAACCTCCGCGATCACCGGCGCCGGGATCGCCCTGGCGGGCAGCGTCGGCGCCCTCGCCACCGCACCGAACGCCCTCGCCGCGACGGACGCCGACGGCGCCGGGGCGGAGTCGGCGCACGGCGGACACGGCGTCGGCTACGGCCCCCTGGTCCCCGACCCGAACGGCATCCTCGCCCTGCCCGCGGGCTTCAGCTACGAGATCATCACCTACAGCGGCAGGACCAGGCTGGAATCCGGCGAGTTCACGCCGTCCAACCACGACGGCACCGCAACCTTCGCCGGCCCGCGGGGCGCCACCCTCCTCGTCAACAACCACGAGCTGAAGGGCCCGCGCGCCAACTGGGCGTACCCCGTGCCGCTCACCGAGGGCCTCGTCTACGACCCCGCCGCCTCCGGTGGCTGCACGGTCGTCGAGGTGCGCCGCGACCAGGTCGCCGAGTGGGTCGGCATCGCCGGCACCTCCACCAACTGCGCGGGCGGCGCCACCCCCTGGGGCACCTGGCTGACGTGCGAGGAGACCGAGGACAAGGCCGGCCAGAACGGCATGACCAAGGACCACGGCTACGTCTTCGAGGTCGACCCCGAGGACCGCCGGGCCAACCGCGACCCCAAGCCGGTCAAGGCCTTCGGCCGTTACGCCCACGAGGCGGTCGTCATCGACCCCAAGCGCGGGCACGCCTACCTCACCGAGGACGCGGCCGGCCCCAACGGCCTGCTCTACCGCTGGACCCCGCCGGAGGGCTTCCGGCACGGCCGCGGCAAGCTGCGCACCCTCGCCGACGACGCCGGTGTGCTCCAGGCCTTCAAGTGCTTCGACTCGGGCGGGAAGTTCGTGGACGACCTGTCCCGCGCCACCAGGACCGGCACCGTCTACGGCGTCGACTGGGTGGACGTCCCCGACCGCGACGCCCAGCAGGTCTCCACCCGCAAGCAGTTCGCCGACGGCCGGGTCACCCGCGCCCGCAAGCTGGAGGGCATGTGGTGGGGCGACGGCGGCGCCTACATCGTCTCCTCCTACGCCCGCGAGGAGAGCCCCGTCCAGCACGACGGCCAGGTGTGGTTCTACGACCCGGGGCGCCGCACCCTCACCCTGAAGGTGCTGCTCGGCGTGAACCCCGACCCGGCGAAGGACGGCGCCTTCGACGGCCCGGACAACATCACCGTCTCCCCGTACGGCGGCCTCGTCATCGCCGAGGACGGCGAGGGCGTCCAGCATCTGTTCGGCGCCACGGAGAGCGGCCGCACCTACCCGATCGCCCGCAACGAGCTCAACGTCGGCACCGAAGCGGAGCCGGAGTACAGCGAGTTCACCGGTGTCACCTTCTCGCCCGACGGCAGGACCCTGTTCGCCAACATCCAGACGCCCGGCATCATGCTCGCCATCACCGGGCCGTGGAAGCGGCAGAAGAAGTAGGCACCGGGACCGCCGAGCCGTTCCCCGCCTCGCCCGTGAGGCGGGGAACGACTGCGATGGGGAGCGGCTGAGGCGGTGTCCGCCGTTGCGGGCCGCCGGAAGGCCGCGCGGGCTAGCGGGCGGTCCCGGTTCTGCCGCCGGTGAGCACGGACGCCGCCACCGCCGGCGCGGCCAGCGCGATCAGCGAACCGAAGCCGAAGGCGCGCGACGCCCCGTGGACGAGGATCCGCGCCGGATCGCCGGTCGCGTACCGGGTGGCCGTGCCGTACACCGTGACCAGCACGGACAGCCCGACCGTGCCGCCGAGCCACTGCAGCGTCTGCAGCAGTCCCGAGGCCGCGCCCGCCTCGCCCGGCTCCACGGCGGACAGGATCGTCGCGTTCAGCGGCATGAAACTCAGGCCCACGCCCAGACCCAGCAGCAGGAGCGGGCCCAGCAGCCCGGCGAGGTAGCCGTCCCCGGTCCCGAGCCGCCACAGCCAGCCGGTGCCCGCGGCGATCAGCGTCATTCCGGTCAGCAGCACCGGCTTGACGCCGAAGCGGGCCAGCAGGCGCGGCACCAGCCGCACGGTCGTGAACATCACGAGGGTCATGGGCAGGAAGGCGCACCCGGCGCGGAACGGGCTGTAGTGCAGCACCCGTGGCGGCCGGTGTGGACGGGGTGGACGGGGTGGACATGGCGGTCTCCCGGTCTGGGCGTCCCCGGGTTGCGCGGCACCGGTGGGCAGGGGTGAGGCGGCGTACGGCAGAGTCGAGGCATGGGTGAGCTGCCCACGGAAGTACCACGGCATTAAGCGGGGAGTGTCCCCGTTTAGTGCACGGTAAAATACGGAGAGGGTCCCCGCTTTGCAAGGAGTTACTGGATGACGCAGGTCAGGCCCATGCGCGCGGACGCTCGGCGCAACTACGAGCGGTTGCTGAAGGTGGCGGCGGAAGCCTTCGCCGAGCATGGGGAGAAGGCGTCACTCGACGACATCGCCAAGCGGGCGGGCGTCGGCTCCGGCACGCTCTACCGCCACTTCCCGACCCGGCAGGCGCTGCTGGAGGCGGCGTACGTGGACCGCATCGAGGCGCTGGGGGCGCGGGCGGAGGCGCTGGCGGAGCAACTGCCGCCCGGCGAGGCGCTGATGGAGTGGCTGAACGAGCTGTGCGTCGCCACGATCCAGGTGCGGGGCATGAAGGCGCTGCTGGGTTCGGCGGTCGCGGACGGCAGCTCGGCCACGCTGACGGCGTGCGGGACGACGGTGAAGGGCGCGGCCGCGAGGCTGGTGGAGGCGGCGCGGGCGGAGGGGGCGCTGCGGGCCGACGTCGAGCCGATCGACGTGCTGCGGCTCGCCCACGGGGTCGCCACGGCATCCGAACTCGCGAACGAGCAGGGGCGGGAGATCCGGCGGTATCTGACCCTGCTGGTGGAGGGGCTGCGGGGCTAGCCCCGGATTTTCTGTCTTCGCTCGCCGCCGGTCGTGCTCGGGGAGCCGAGGCTCCCGGGAGCCGGAAGGGCGGTGCCCGCCGGGGCGGGGCCGTGTGCGGCGCGGCGGCCGGGCCGTAAGATCGGGGATCTCGTGGGGGGAGGTGGTCATGGGCAGGCGACGCCCTGGCACGCCGACGCTGGAGGAGGTGGCGGCTCGCGCCGGAGTGGGGCGGGGCACCGTCTCCCGCGTCATCAACAACGCGGCGGGCGTGAAGGAGTCGACCCGTCGTGCCGTGCAGCAGGCCATCGCGGAACTGGGCTACGTGCCCAATCTGGCGGCCCGTTCCCTGGCCGGGAGCAGGGCCGACGCGGTGGCGCTGGTGATGACCGAGCCGGACTGGCGGCAGTTCGCCGAGCCCTTCTTCTCCGAGATCGTCAGCTCGCTCGGGGACGTGCTGGCCGACACGGGGATCCAGCTGCTGCTGACGCTGGTGCGGTCCGGCGCCGAGCGGCGGCGCCTGCTCGAGTACGCGCGCGGGGGCCGGGTGGACGGGGTGCTGCTGATGTCCGTGCACGCCGGCGATCCGCTGCCCGACATGCTCGCCGAGGCTCGGGTGCCCACCGTGCTGCTCGGGCGCCGCTCCGGCGACGAGTACGTCAGCTACGTCGACGCCGACAACGTCGGCGGCGCCCGCAGCGCCGTCTCCCACCTGCTGGAACGCGGCCGGACGGCGATCGCCACCATCACCGGGCCGTCCGACATGTACGTCGCCCAGTGCCGGCTGCGCGGCTACCACGAGGCGCTGGAGACGGCCGGGCTGCGGGGCAAGCCGTCCTGGATCGCCGAGGGCGACTTCACACAGGAGAGCGGGCGGCTGGCGATGGAGCGGCTCATCGAGCGGCACCCGGAGATCGACGGGGTGCTCGCCGCGTCGGACACCACGGCGGCCGGTGCGCTGCAGGCACTGCGGGCGGCGGGGCGGCGGGTGCCCGAGGACGTGGCCGTGGTCGGTTTCGACGACTTCCCGCTGGCGCAGCAGACGGTGCCGCCGCTGACGACGGTGCGGCAGCCGCTGGAGGAGATCGGCCGGGCCATGGTCCGGCTGCTCCTGGAGGAGATCGAGGAACCCTCCCTGGCCTGGCGGCACGTCATCCTGCGCACGGAACTGGTGGTGCGCGAGTCGGCCTGAGGGGCCCTGGATCGGGCCCGGCGGGTAAAAAATTCGGGAGCGCTCCCAGTCGTGGAGTGCTGACCTCGGCTTTCGAAAACGCATCGAAGCGTTCCCGTCGCACGTCTTGTCAGGGTCTTGTCAGGGACATGCACTGCTCCCTACAGTCCCACCGAACCGAGGGAATGGGAGCGCTCCCATTCGTATGGAATCGGGAGCGCTCCCGCGACCACTTCCCCGTCCCTTCGGAGAGGACCCGCATGCGCACGTCACAGCACCATGTCCGTGGAGCCAGTGCCCTGTTCGCGGCGCTGCTCACCGTCCTCGCCGCCCTGGCGGCGCTCCTGACCACCGCCTCGGCCGCACAGGCCGACACCACGATCTGCGACCAGTTCGGCTCGACCACGATCCAGGGCCGCTACGTCGTCCAGAACAACCGCTGGGGCACCAGCGACACCCAGTGCATCACCGCCACCGACTCCGGCTTCCGCCTCACCCAGGCCGACGGCTCGGTGCCCACGAACGGGGCGCCGAAGTCGTACCCGTCGATCTACAACGGCTGCCACTACACCAACTGCTCACCGGGCACCAACCTCCCCGCGCAGCTCAGCGGCATCTCCAGCGCTCCGACGTCGATCTCGTACACGTACGTGAGCAACGCCGTGTACGACGCGGCGTACGACATCTGGCTCGACCCGACCGCCCGCAAGGACGGCGTGAACAAGACCGAGATCATGGTCTGGTTCAACCACGTCGGCTCCGTCCAGCCGGTCGGCTCGCAGGTCGGCACCGCCACCGTCGCCGGGCGCCAGTGGCAGGTGTGGTCCGGCAACAACGGCTCCAACGACGTGCTGTCGTTCGTCGCCCCGTCGGCCATCACCAGCTGGTCCTTCGACGTCATGGACTTCGTGCGCCAGGCGGTCTCCCGCGGACTGGCCCAGAACAGCTGGTACCTGACGAGCGTTCAGGCCGGCTTCGAGCCCTGGCAGAACGGCGCCGGCCTCGCGGTGTCGTCGTTCTCGTCGACGGTCAACACCGGCGGCACCACCCCGACCGACCCCGGCACCTCGGCCTGCAAGGTGACGTACGCGACGAACGTCTGGAGCGGCGGCTTCACCGCCGACGTGACCGTGGCCAACACCGGCAGCACGACGGTCAACGGCTGGAAGGCCGGGTTCACGCTGCCCTCCGGCCAGCAGATCACCAGCGCCTGGGGCGCCACCGTGTCCCCGTCCTCGGGGGCGGTCACCGCGGCCAGCCTCTCCTACAACGGGCAGCTCGCGCCCGGCGGTCAGACGTCCTTCGGATTCCAGGGCACCTACTCCGGCACCTTCGCCAAGCCCGCCGCCTTCACCTTGAACGGCACCGCCTGCACCGTCGCGTGACGCACGCCCGCCTCGTCCCCTCCCGCCCGGGTGGCACCGTCCCCGGGCGGGAGGGGCCCTCATCGTCCACGGCCCGGCGATGCGCCCCGCTCCTCCCGCCTCCGAGGCCTACAGTGCCCGTGCCCCCGGGTCCACCATGTTCCGCACCGTGCGCGCCTTGACGAAGTCGCCCAGTGCCGTCATGTCCCACTCGCCGGAGTACTGGCGGACGAGCTTGGCCATCAGCACGCCGGTCTGGGGCTCGGCGTGGGTGAGGTCGAAGCGGACCAGTTCCTCGCCGGTGGTGCCGTCCAGCAGACGGCAGTAGGCCTTGGCGACCTCCGTGAACTTCTGTCCGGAGAAGGAGTTCACCGTGAAGACCAGGCCCGTGACGTCCTGGGAGAGACGGCCCAGGTCGACCGTGATCACCTCGTCGTCACCCGCACCCTCTCCGGTGAGGTTGTCACCGGAGTGTCTGATCGCGCCGTTCAGGATCGTCAGCTTGCCGAAGTAGCAGCTGTCGATGTGGTTGCGCTGCGGGCCGTAGGCGATCACCGAGGCGTCCAGGTCGATGTCCGCGCCCCGGAACGCGGGCTCCCAGCCGAGCCCCATCCTGACCTGGGAGAGCAGCGGAAGGCCGCCCTTGATCAGGGAGACGGTCTGGTTCTTCCGGAGGCTGACCCGGCCCTTGTCGAGGTTGACCTTCCCGGCTCCCGGAGCGGGGGCGGGCGGGGCCGCGGGGGCCGACACCGGCGGGGCGGGCGGGGTCACCGGGGTCTGCATCGCGGGCGGCGGCGGAGCGGCGGGAGGGGCCGCCGGCGGTGCCGAGGGGGCGGCCGGCTGGGGCGGCGCCACAAGGGGTGCCGGCGGTGCGGCCGGCTGCGGCGGCGCCGACGAGGCGGCCGGTTCCTCCACCGTCACGCCGAAGTCCGTGGCGATGCCGGCCAGCCCGTCGGCGTACCCCTGGCCGACCGCCCGGGCCTTCCAGGCGCCGCCCCTGCGGTAGATCTCCACCACGATCAGCGCGGTCTCGGTGCCGAGCCGCGGCGGGGTGAACGTGCCCAGCACCGAGCCGGCGTCCGCGTCGCGGATCGTGGCCGTCGGCTCGATGCCCTGGAAGGTCTGGCCGGCGGCGTCCGGGCTGGCCGTGACCACGATCTTCTCGATGTCCGGCGGGACGGCGGCGGTGTCGACCGTGATCGCGTCGGGGGCCGCACCGCCGCCGGACGCGTAGTTCACGCCTGGTCCCACCGGCTGGTTGTAGAAGATGAAGTCGTCGTCCGAGCGCACCTTGCCGTCGGCCGTGAGCAGCAGGCCCGACACGTCGAGCCGCACGGGCGCGGACACGTCCACCGTGACACGGGCGGCCGACAGAGGGATGTTCGAGCCAGGGGTCATAGCTGTCATGCCGGGTGAACGAACGACGCCGCTTTACCGTTCCCTTACCAGCGGAAACCCGCCGAACGGCCTAAGGCACCACCACGATCTTGCGCCCCACCCCCGCGGCGAACTGCTCCAGCGCCTGCGGGTACCGGTCCAGCGGGATCCGGTCGCTGATGAACACCTCGGGGTCGAGCACCCCGTTCGCGAACAGCTCCGCCGCCCGCTCGAAGCTGTGCAGCACCGCCATGGAGCCGGTGATGGTGATCTCCTGGTTGTAGATCCGGTACGGGTCGATCGTCACCCGGGTGGCGTAGTCGGCCACGCCGAACTGCAGGAACGTGCCCGCCTTGGCCACCCGGCCCAGGCCGTCCTGGATCGCCGCCGCGTTGCCGGTCGCGTCCACGACCACGTCCCAGCCCTGCGGGCGGTCCAGTTCGTCCGCGTTCGCCGCCGAGGCCGACACGCCGAGCCGCCGGGCCGTCTCCAGCCGCGCCGGGTTCACGTCGACCACGTCCACGCTCGCCGCACCGGTCCGCTTGGCCAGTTCCAGCATCATCAGGCCCATGGTCCCGGACCCGTAGATCAGCACGTGCGCGCCGAGGCGGGAGTTGAGGACGTCGTAGCCGCGCACCGCGCAGGACAGCGGCTCCACCAGGGCCGCGTCCTCGGTGCGCACGTGCTCGGGCAGCTTCACGCAGTTGGCCACGGGGGCCACCGCGTACCGCGCCGCCCCGCCCGCCGTGGTCACGCCGATGGCGGCCCAGCGCTCGCACAGGTTGTTGTGGCCGGTACGGCAGTAGCGGCACTCGTAGCAGTACAGGGAGGGGTCCACGGCCACCCGGTCGCCGACCGCGACCTCGGTGACCTGGCTGCCGACGCCGACGACCTCGCCCGCGAACTCGTGCCCGGGGACGATCGGCAGCTTGGGTGCGAACTCGCCCTGGAGGATGTGCAGGTCGGTGCCGCACAGGCCGCAGGCGGCGACCTCGACGACGACCTCCCGGGGTCCCGGCGTCGGGTCCGGGACCTCGGTGACGACGGCGCGGCCCACGGACTCGATGACGGCGGCCTTCATTTCACGGCTCCCAACGACAGGCCCTGGACCAGCTTGTCCTGGGCGGCGAACCCCGCGGCGAGCACCGGCAGGGAGATGACGAGCGACGCGGCGCACACCTTGGCCAGGAACAGGCCCTGGCTGGTGATGAAGCCGGTCAGGAAGACGGGGGCGGTCTCGGCGACCACGCCCGTGAGGACCCGGGCGAACAGCAGCTCGTTCCAGCTGAAGATGAAGCAGATCAGGGCCGTGGCGGCGATCCCGGGCAGAGCGATCGGGGTGACCACGCGCGTGAGGATCGTCGGCAGCCGGGCGCCGTCGATCTGCGCCGCCTCGATCACGGCGACGGGGACCTCGGCGAGGAACGACTGCATCATCCACACCGCGATCGGCAGGTTCATGGAGGTGTAGAGGATGACCAGGAGCCAGATGTTGTCGAGCATCCCGGTGTTCTTCGCGAACAGGTAGACCGGCAGCAGGCCGGCCACCACCGGCAGCATCTTGGTGGACAGGAAGAAGAACAGCACGTCCGTCCACTTGCGCACCCGGCGGATCGACAGCGCGTAGGCGGCCGGCAGCGCCAGGAGCAGCACGCACAGCGTCGAGACGACCGAGGCCACGGTGGAGTTGATCAGCGCCGGCCAGGGGCTGGCGCCGCCGCCCGCCCCGAAGAACTCGCGGTAGCCGTCGAGGGTGAGCGACGCGGCGAAGGACGGCGGGTTGGTGGCCGCGTCGGCCTCGGAGTGGAAGGACGTCAGCGCCATCCAGGCGATGGGCAGGAAGAACGCGATGCCGACCAGCCAGGCCAGCAGCCCCAGCCCGTTGCGGCGCAGTGCGGCGTTCATGCGCGGGACACCTCCTCGCGGAACAGGGACGACACCACGCGCAGGGCGAAGGTCGCGATGATGATCGAGCCGATGACCACCAGGACGCCGGCGGCCGAGGCGAGGCCGTTCTCGTGGGCCTGGTAGAAGGTCTGGTAGACGGTGTAGGGCAGGTTGGCGGTGCCGAGGCCGCCGGACGTGATGGTGAACACCGCGTCGAAGTTCTGCACGATGTAGATCGAGCCCAGCAGGGCGCCGAGTTCGAGGTAGCGGCGCAGGTGCGGCAGGGTCAGATGGCGGAAGACCTGCCAGTCGTTCGCACCGTCCACCCGCGCGGCCTCGATCTGCTCGTGGTCCCGGCTCTGCAGTCCGGCGAGCAGGATCAGCATCATGAACGGCGTCCACTGCCACACCAGGGAGGCCTCGACGGCGAGCAGCGGGGTGTTGGAGATCCAGTCCGGCTGGGGGCCGCCCACATAGTGCAACAACCCGTTGAGCAGGCCGTATTCAGGGTTGTAGAGCACATGCTTCCAGAGCAGGGCGGCGGCCACCGGGACGACGAGGAACGGCGCGATGAGCAGGGTGCGGACGACGCCCCGGCCGCGGAACCTGCGGTCCAGCAGCAGCGCCAGCGCGAGGCCGAGGACGAGGCTGGCCAGCACCACCGTCACGGTGAGCAGGACGGTCGTCCAGACCGAGTGGCGCAGGTCCGCGTCGGTGAGCACCTGGCGGTAGTTGTCGAGGCCGGTGAAGCGGCGGGCCTTGGGGTAGAGGGCGTTCCAGTCGAAGAAGGAGATCACCAGCGTGGCCACGAACGGCAGCTGGGTCACCACGATCAGGAAGACCAGGGCGGGCATGAGGGGGGCGCGGGTGGCCCAGGCGCGCAGGCGGGCGGAGGGCCGCCGCGCGGCGCGTGCCGGCGCCGTGGCGAGGGGTGCTGCGGTCGCGGTCATCGTCCCTCGTACTCCTTGGAGATCTTCTCGGCGAGCTTCTGGGACTTCTTCAGGGCCGACTCGACGGACTGGCGTCCGGCGACGGCCGCGCTGATCTCCTGGGAGACCTTGGTGCCGAGGTCGGTGAACTCGGGGATGTCGACGAACTGGATGCCGGGCGCGGGGCGCGGCTGCACCCCGGGGTCGGTGGGCCGGGCGCTCTCGATGGCCTGCTTCGTCATGTCCTGGAAGGCGGCGGCCGACGCGCGGTACTCGGGGTTGCTGTACGTCGACGCCCGCTTGCCCGCCGGGACGTTCGCCCAGCCGCTGGTCTCGCCGACCAGCTGCTCGTAGCCCTTGCCGGACGCCCAGGAGACGAACTTCCAGGCCTTGTCGGGGTTGCGGGAGGCCTTCTGGATGCCCCAGGCCCAGGTGTAGAGCCAGCCGGAGGACGGGGTCTTCTCCACGGGGGCGGGGGCGTAGCCGAGCTTGCCCTTGACGGGGGAGCCTTTCGCCTCCAGCAGGCCGGCCGCGGAGGTGGCGTCGTACCACATGGCGACCTTGCCCTGGGTCATGTCGTTGAGGCACTCGGCGAAGCCGGACTGGGCGGCGCCGGACTCACCGTGCTTGCGTACCAGGTCGACATAGAACTTCGTCGCCTTCTCGAACTCGGGGGAGTCCAGGCGGGCCTTCCAGCCCTTGTCGAACCAGGTTCCGCCGAAGGTGTTCACCACGGTCGTCAGCGGCGCCATCATCTCGCCCCAGCCGGGCAGGCCGCGCAGGCAGATCCCCTTCATGCCGGGCTTGGCGCCGTCCACCTGGGCCGCGAGGTCGGCGACCTGCTGCCAGGTGGGGTGGGCGGGCATGGTCAGGTGCTTCGCCGCGAACACGTCCTTGCGGTACATCAGGAAGGACGACTCGCCGTAGAAGGGCTGGCCGTAGAGCTTGCCGTCGGTGGCGGTCAGGGACTGGCGCATGGGGGCCAGCACGTCCTTCTCGTCGTACGACGGGTCCTTGGCGACGTACGAGTTCATCTCGTGCAGCCAGCCGTTGCGGGCGTAGATCGGTATCTCGTAGTTGCTCAGGGTCGCCACGTCGTACTGGCCCGCCTGGTTGGCGAAGTCCTGGCTGATCTTGTCGCGGACGTCGTTCTCGGGCAGGACCGTGAAGTTGACCTTGATGCCGGTCTCCTTGGTGAAGTGCGCGGCGGTCAGCTTCTGCAACTCGGTCATCTGGGGGTTGTTGACCATCAGGACGTTGATGGAGTCGCCACCGCCGGTCCCGCCCGCGCCGACCCAGCAGCCGGAGAGCAGCGGGGCGAGCAGCGTCCCTGCGGCGGCCATGGCGAGCGTGGCTCGCGGCCTCCGTCGGCTCTGGGTTCGCATGGATCGCTCCTGGAGGTATCGGGATATAACGGGCGCTTGGAGGGCATGAGGCGCCCGCAGGGGGAGTGAGTTGACTTTCAGACCCGGATGACCTGCGGGCCCAGCAGGGAGTAGCGGTGGGCCTCGGCGGCCGGGAGCTGGGTGCTCGTCACGATCGTCTCCAGCGCGCCGACCTCGGCGAACCGGCAGAAGCTGACCGCGCCGAACTTGGTGTGCACGCCCACGAAGAC
Organism: Streptomyces sp. NPDC048192; assembly: GCF_043202415.1. NCBI lineage: Bacteria > Bacillati > Actinomycetota > Actinomycetes > Kitasatosporales > Streptomycetaceae > Streptomyces > Streptomyces sp. NPDC048192. Next base: position 119,787 of record NZ_JBIDAL010000003.1, on the reverse strand, counting down.
GGTCCGGCGCGCGGCCCGCATCGCCTGCGCCTTGACCTCGCTGACCGCCGGGTCGGGGGTGGTCAGGCCGTGCTCGCGGGAGATGCCGTTGGCGCCGATGTAGGCGAGGTCGATGACGAAGCCGGCGAGCATCTTCGTCGTCCAGTGGTCCACGGTGGCCAGCGTGCCCGCCCGGACCCGGCCGCCGAGGAGCAGCACCTGGGTGTTCCCGGCCTCGGCCAGGGCGCCCGCGACCGGCAGGGAGGCGGTGACCACGGTCAGCGGCCGGTCGGTGGGCAGGGCCTCGGCGATGAGCTGCGGGGTGAAGCCCTCGTCCACGAAGACCGTCTCGGCGTCGCCGACCAGTTCGGCCGCGGCGGCCGCGATCCGGCGCTTCTCGGGCACGTGGCTGGTGGCGCGGAAGGCGAGCGTCGTCTCGAAGCCCGCGCTCTCCACCGGGTAGGCGCCGCCGTGCGTCCGGCGGACCAGCCCGTGGTCCTCCAGGGCGCGCAGGTCGCGCCGGATGGTCTCCTTGGCCACGCCCAGCTCGACGGCGAGCGCGGTGACGTCGACCGAGCCGGTGGCGCGCGCGGCCCGCACGATCTCGCGCTGGCGTTCTTCCGCCGTCCTTGCGCCCATGTCGTCACCCACCTTCCGCGGAACTGCCCGTTCGGGCTTCACGGGGGAAGTTCTACAGCGGGTGCGCCGCGGTGACCAGGTCTGTCGGGGGCCCGATACTGCCCGTTTGTGTCCGTTCACCGAAGGCGGTGCCCGGCGCGGACCTGCGCGGCCGTGTCCGGCCGTGCGGGAACGGGCACCTCCGATGCCCGGACACGCCGACGGGCGGGCCCGTTCGGTGCCCGCCCGTGCGCAGGAGCGATCGTTTTCCGTCGTGCGGAGCCTCCGGCGGGCTCAGTACGGCCAGATCGGCGGGTCGGTCACGAAGTGCCCGCCGAGGCGGCTGTGCGCCGGGTTCCGCGGGTCCAGCCCGCCCTGCTCGGCGATCAGCTTCCCGGCGTACGGCTCGGAGTCGTCCTGCGGCTCGTAGCCGAGCGCCCGCGCGCTGGTCAGGTCCCACCACAGCCGGGTGTTGGCGGAGGAGCCGTAGACGACCGTGTGGCCGACGTTCTCCGCGGTCAGGGCCGCGTGGAAGAGGCGGGCGCCGTCGGCCGGGCTCATCCAGATCGAGAGCATGCGCACGCTGGTCGGCTCCGGGAAGCAGGAGCCGATGCGCACCGAGACCGTCTCCAGGCCGTGCTTGTCCCAGTACAGCTGGGCGAGGTCCTCGCCGAAGGACTTGGACAGGCCGTAGAAGGTGTCCGGGCGGCGCGGGGTGTCGACCGGGATCGGCGGCTCGCCCGGGCGCGGGGCCGGGGTGAAGCCGACGGCGTGGTTGGAGGAGGCGAAGACGATCCGGGGCACGCCCTCCTGACGGGCGGCCTCGTAGAGGTGGTAGGTGCCCTCGATGTTCGACTTCAGGATCTTCTCGAAGGGGGCCTCCAGGGAGATGCCCGCGAGATGCAGGACCGCGTCGACGCCCCGCACGGCCTCGCGCACCGCCGCCGTGTCCGCCAGGTCGGCGGTGATCGCGTCCGGCTCGCCCTCGACGGGGCGCACGTCGAACAGGCGGAGCGTGTAGCCGTACTCGGGCAGCAGGGCCCGCATCAGGGTGCCGAGGCCGCCGGCGGCGCCGGTGAGCAGAACGGTGCGGGGAGCGGGCATCCTCGGTTCTCCTTGTGGCCGATATTCACATACGTGGACACGCTAGGGACTCTCGACGTGCCCCGTCAAGTGTCGCGTGATCTCCGTGAATTCGCGCCCGGAGTTGCGAGTTCGACTGCTTGACCTGCGGTGAAAAGGCCCCGTAGCGTGGTCGCGTTCAGGAATATGGACATGAATCAGAGACATGCACCGGCGTGTCCCAAGGGAGAGTCCGTGACGCCAGCCCCTCTCACCGAACGGCTCAGCGAACCGCGCGGGCCGCTCTTCTTCCCCGTCACGGCCTACGGCCCCGACGGCTCCGTCGGCCTCGACGCCTACCGCGCCCATGTCCGCAGTGGCATCGACGCCGGCGCCGCCGCCGTGTTCGCCTGCTGCGGCACCGGGGAGTTCCACGCGCTGCTGCCGGAGGAGTTCGAGGCCTGCGTCCGGGTGGCCGTGGAGGCGGCCGGGGGACGGGTCCCGGTGGTCGCGGGCGCCGGCTACGGCACCGCGCTCGCCGTACGCTACGCCGGGCTCGCCGAACGGGCCGGCGCCGACGGCCTCCTCGCCATGCCGCCGTACCTCGTCCTCGCCGGCCAGGAGGGGCTGCTGCGGCACTACCGGGAGCTCGCCGCGGCCACCGCGCTGCCGGTGATCGTCTACCAGCGCGACAACGCCGTGTTCACCCCGCCGACGGTGGTGGAACTCGCCCGCACCGACGGGATCGCCGGCCTCAAGGACGGCCTCGGCGACCTGGACCTGATGCAGCGGATCATCAGCGCCCAGCGCACCGAGGCCCCCGGCGACTTCCTGTACTTCAACGGCCTGCCCACCGCCGAGCAGACCCAGCTCGCCTACCGCGCCCTCGGCGTCCCCCTGTACTCCTCGGCCGTCTTCTGCTTCGCCCCCGAGATCGCCCTCGCGTACTTCCGGGCGCTGGAGACGGGCGACACGGCGACCGTGCGACGCCTGCTGGACGGCTTCTACCGCCCGTTCGTGGAACTGCGCGCCCAGGGCCGCGGCTACGCCGTCTCGCTCGTCAAGGCCGGCGTACGGCTGCGCGGCCTGGACGTCGGCGAGGTCCGGCCCCCGCTGCACGAGCCGGCGGAGGACCACGTCAAACAACTCGCCCGGCTCATCGAGCGGGGCCACGAGCTGCTGGAGGAGGACGCGTGAGCGAAGGTCCGTGCGGCGCGCGGGAGGCCGCGTGAAGGCGTCGGCGTTCGTCTACCCCTGGGACGTCAACGGGGACCCCGCGGCCCCCGCGCGCATCGCCGGGCTCGGCGTGGAACAGGTCACCCTCGCCGCCGCCTACCACTCCACCCGCGCCCTGACGCCCCGCCACCCCCGCCACCGCATCGTCACCGCCGAGTACGCGGCCGTCCTCTACCCGCCGGGCGGCCGGTGGGCGGGCCGGGGACTGCGGCCGTACCGCGCCGGCCGCTGGGCACCCGGCGACGCCTACGGCGAGGCGGCGCGCGCCCTCGCCGCGGCCGGCCTGGAGGTGCACACCTGGGTGGTGCTCGCCCACAACTCCCGCATGGGCGCCGAGCACCCGGACACCTCGGTGGTCAACGCCTACGGCGACCGCTACCCGTGGGCGCCCTGCATCGCCCAGCCCGCCACGCGCGCGTACCTGGTCGACCTGGCCGCCGAGGCCGCCGTACGCCCCGGCGCGCACGGCACCGAACTGGAGTCCCTCGGCTGGTACGGGCTGCAGCACCTGCACGCCCACGACAAGACCTCCGGGGTCGCCCTCGGCGAGGCCGGGCAGTACCTGATGTCCCTGTGCTTCTGCCCGTCCTGCCGCGCCGGGTACGGCGAAGAAGGCCTCGACGCCGACGAGTTGGCGGCTTCGGTGCGGGCCGCGCTGGAGCCGCTGTGGCGGGGAGCGGCGGACGACGAGGGCTGGCCGACGGTCGTGAAGCTGCTCGGCGAGGACACCGCGGCCCGCACGCGCGCGTGGCGCGACGAGGTCGCCGGCACCCTCCAGGAGGAGGCCGTCGCCGCCGTACGCGCCGCCGCGCCCGCGGGCTTCCAGGTCCTGCTGCACGCCGACCCGGTCTCCCACCACTGCGGCGCCAACGCCGGCGTCGACCCGGCCCGCGTCCTGGCCGCCGCCGACGGCGTGGTGGTGCCCTGCACGGGGGGTACGGCCCTGCTGGCGCCCTTCGCCGAGCAGGCCCGGCGGCGGACGGTGCTGGCCGCCAACCTCACCGTCGTCTCCGGCATGGGCGGCAGCCCCGGCACGCTCGCCGCGGACGCGGCACGCGCGCGTGCCGGGGGCGCGACGGAACTGCGGCTCTATCACGCCGGGTTGGCGTCGGACGGCGACCTCGCCGCGGTGCGCGAGGCGCTGTCGGCGCGCTGAGCCAGCGAGGCCGCCGTCAGCAGCAGGGCCACGGCGTACAGCGGCAGCAGCAGGACGGGGGAGGCGAGTTCGATCAGGCCCGCGCCCGCGCCCAGGCCGATCACGTTGGGCGTGAAGACCAGGGTGCCGGCGGTGGCCGTCGCCCGGCCCAGCAGCGGGCCGGGCGTCTCCTGCTGCACGGCGGTGAACGCCGCGACGAGCACACAGGGCAGCCCGAGGCCGCCCGCCAGGGACGCCGCGAGCGCCACCGCGTCCGCGGGCACGGCACGCGCGGCCACCGACAGCGCCGTCAGCACGATCCCCGCCGCCGCGAACCGGCGCGCGCCCAGCCGGCGCAGCGCGGCCCCCGAGAACAGCCCGGCCGCCACCGAACCGGCGCCCTGGACGGCGTAGAGCACGCCCGTGTAGGCGGGGGAGTGGCCGAGCCGGTCGACGACGGCGTACAGCGTCGTGCTGCCGAGGGAGGCGAGGAGCATGGTCGCCCCGGCCGCCCGGACCAGCGGGCGCAGCAGGGGATGCCCCCACAGGTGCCGCGCGCCCTCCGCGGTCTCCTCGCGCCAGCTGCCGCCCGCCCGGACCGGGGGTTCCTCGTCCACCCTGAGCAGGGCGTACAGCACGGCGGCGACCGCGAAGGTGACCGCGTCCAGGCAGGCGACGGCCGGCCCGCCGAAGGCCGTGTAGAGGCCGGCGCCGGTCAGCGGGGCGACGAGCTTCATGCCCTCCGTGACGGCCATGCGCAGCCCGTTGAAGTCCCCGAGCCGCTCCGCGCCGACCGCCGCGGTCACCAGCGCCGACTCGGCCGCGTCGTGCACGACCTCCGCGGCGCCGTAGGCCAGCAGCACCGCGAAGAGCAGCCACAGGCCGCTTGCGGAGCGCACGGTGCACAGGGTGGGCAGCAGGGCCGCCAGGGCCGCGTTCAGGCCCACCAGCAGCCGAGCCCGCCGCACACGGTCGGCGATCGTGCCGAGGAGCGGGCCGGCCAGGGTGGGGGCCCACATGGCGAGCATGCACAGCGCGGCCAGGCCGTCGGACCCGGTGAGGTCCTTCACCCACACGCCCGAGGCCAGGAACAGCGCGGAGTTGCCGAAGCCCGACACCACCACCGCCGCCAGATACAGCCCCGCGTTGCGGTCGCGCAGCACACGGAGCAGGGTCCAGGAAGTCTTCATGCCCGCTCATCGTGGATCTGAGGGGGGCGGGCGCGGATCGGTAAGGTGCCTTATCCGGCGGCGCGCGGCGGCGACAATCCGTCGGAACCTGTCAGTAATGTGCCTGGGGCGCGCGGTGGCCGCTGCATACGGTCGTCCGCATGCGCTACCTCGCCCCGATCGTGATCGGTCTCGTCTACGTCCTGCTGATGTCCCTGATACCGGAGCCGCACCGGCGCCGCTTCAACGCGGTCATGGTGGCCGGCGCGGGCGCCGCCTATCTCAGCGGCGGCGGGCTCGGCGGCTGGGAGTTCGCGTTCACCGCGGTGGCCACCGTCGTCGCCTACAAGGGCCTGGACTCCTGGGCCTGGACCGGCGCCGGCTGGCTGCTGCACACGGCCTGGGACGTCGTGCACCACCTCAAGGGCCACCCCATCGTCCCGTTCGCGCACGACTCCTCCTTCGGCTGCGCGCTGTGCGACCCGGTGATCGCGCTCTGGTGCCTCGGCGGCGGCCGCTCGCCGTGGGCGCGGCGGCGGGGGACCGATGAGTTCCGCGGCGCCGGCCGGTCCTCCCTGCGGAACAGGAGCGCGATCGTGAAGGAGTGAGCCATGACGATGCTCGACCTCGGCCCGCAGACCCGGATCCTGGCGCGGCTCGCCGAGTCCGTCACCGACGACCGGCTGGCCGCCCCCACCCCGTGCCCGCAGTACGCGGTGCGGCATCTGCTGGGCCACCTCCACATGCTCTCGGTGGCCTTCCGGGACGCCGCCCGCAAGGATCTCGGCGCGGGGACCGACACCAGCCCGGACGCCGCCGTACCGGACATCGGCCCCGGCTGGCGGGCCGAGCTGCCCAAGGCCCTGGACGAACTGGCCGACGCCTGGCGCGATCCGGACGCCTGGACCGGCATGACCCGCGCGGGCGGGGTGGAGCTGCCCGGTGACCTCGCCGGCGCCGTCGTCGCCGACGAACTGGTCGTCCACGGCTGGGACCTGGCCCGCGCCCTCGGCCGGCCCTACGCCCCCGACCCCGCCGCCCTGGACGCCGCCCACCGCTTCCTGCTCGCGGCCGCGGAGGACCCGCACCGCGGCGGCGGCCTCTTCGGCCCGGTCGTCCCGGTGCCGCAGGACGCGCCGCCGCTGGAACGGGCGGTGGGGCTGAGCGGCCGGGACCCGCAGTGGCGTCCCCGGCCGGGTACGTCCCCGACCGAGTAGGAGGGCAGGGGCCGATCTGAGTACGTGCACCGGTGCGGCGGCCCTGTCCGCGCCGGTTCACTGCTCGCATGACGACACAGCGCATCGCACCGTTCCCGGGGCCGGCCGACCGGGGTGAGCGGGACCCCCGGGCCTGGGTCGCGCCGGTGATCGCCACCGTCCTCATGGGCGTGCTCGGTCCGGCCGCCGTCGCGCTGGCCGGGTTGTCCGTGATGGCGACGGACAGCTGCGGCCCCGACGACTGCTCGGCCGCGCTGAACACCGCCCTGTCCTGGATCTTCGGCCTGCTTCTTTTCGGCGGCCCCCTGGGCCTCGTCGCCCTGGCCACGGCCTGGGCCCTGCCCTGGAAGCGCCGCTGGGCCGGGACGCGCGCCTGGATCGCGGCACTCGCACTGGTGCCGCCCGTCGGGGTGCTGTTCCTGGTGTTCACCCTGCCCGCACCCTGAGCGGGGCCCGGCCGCCGAAAGTCCCGGTCGCCGAAAGTCCCGGTTCCGCTTGTCCGGTCGGGCGACGGCGGCGCCGCCCGGGGCCGTAATCTCCCCCCATGCCTCTCACGCTCACCGTCCTCGGCACCGCGTCCCCGCACCCCGGCCCCGGCCGGCCCTGCTCCGGATACCTGCTCGCCGGCGGGGGCGCCGAGGTGTGGGTGGACGCCGGGCCTGGCACGTTCGCCGCATTGCAGCAGCACACCGATCCGGCGCGGCTCACCGCGATCTGGATCTCCCATCTGCACGCCGACCACAGCGCCGATCTGCTGGCGGCCGCCTACGCGTTCGCCCACGGCGGGATGGCCCCGGCCGCACCCGTCCCGGTGTACGCCCCGCAGGACTGCGCCCGCCGCATGGCCGGCTTCCTCGGACGGCCGGACGTGGACTTCCTCAAGGACGTCTTCGACTTCCGGCCCCTGTACGACGGCCACGACGTGCGGCACTGGAACCTCCGCCTCACCGCGCGCGCCGTCGCCCACGACGGCGAGGCGTACGGGCTGCGCGCCGAATGCCAGGGCAGCGTCCTCGCGTACTCCGGAGACAGCGGACCGTGCCCCGCCCTCGACGAACTCGCCCTGCGCGCCGACCTGTTCCTGTGCGAGGCCGACCTCGATGCCCATCGCGAAGGCGAACAGGTCCACCTGACCCCGGAGGACGCCGGGCGCATCGCCCACCAGGCGCGCGTGCGCCGGCTGCTCGTCACCCACGTCGGCCCCACGCTCACCCGCGAGACGGCCACCGCCCGCGCCGCCGCGGTCTCGGGCCGGCCCACGGCCGCCGCCGTGGAGGGCGAGACCCACACCTGCTGAGGCCTGATCAGAACCCCAGAAAGCGTTTCCTGTCAGAAGCATTGACGAAACCCGGGCCCCCTCCTACCTTCAACCGCGTCGTACTTCGTACGTCATATATGAGACGCGATATGTGAGATCCGAGAGGGCCGCATGACCTCTGTGCCCACCCCGATCCCGTCCCGCACGCAGTACGTGCTGGACGCGATCAAACACCGCATCCTGACCGGGCGGCTGACGCCCGGCCAGGCGCTGGTCGAGACGGAACTGGCCGCGCAGTTCGGGGTGTCGAAGACCCCCGTGCGCGAGGCGCTGAAGACGCTCGCAGGGACCGGACTCGTCGTGATGAACCAGTACAAGGGCGTCACGGTGCGCATGGTGGACGCGGACATGGCACGCGAGGTCTACGACGTGCGGCTGCTGCTGGAACCGGAGGCGCTGCGCAGGGCCGTCCGGCGGGGCGCCACCCTGGAGGACGCGCGCGACGCGCTGCACCGCGCCGACGCCGCGACCGACACCGCCGAACGCTCCCTCGCGAACCGGGAGTTCCACCGCGCCCTGTACCTGCCGTGCGGCAACCCGCTGCTCGGCCGGATGCTGGACGAGGTGCGGGACCAGGCCGCCCTGGTCTCCACCGTCGCCTGGGCCGCCGACCCCTCCTGGGAGCGGGAGGCCGCCGAGCACCGGGAGATCCTCCGGCTCGCGCTCGGCGGGGACGCGGACGGCGCCGCGAGCGCCCTGCACGCCCACATCGCCTCCTTCGTGGAGCGCGCGTTCCCCTCGGACACCGGCCCCCACGCACAGGAAGGTCCTTCATGAGCAGCGTGACGTTCGAGACCGGGCGGACGGCCCTGGCCGACGTGGTGGCCATCCCGGTGACCCCCTTCGCCGGGGACGGCTCCGTCGACACCGCCGCCCTCCGGGCACTGCTGCGTCGCCTGCTCGACGGCGGGATCCGCACCCTCACCCCGAACGGCAACACCGGCGAGTTCTACGCCCTCACCCCCGAAGAGCGCCGCCTGGTCACCGAGACGACCGTCGACGAGGCCGGCGACCGGGCCGCGGTGCTGGTCGGCGTCGGCCACGACGTGCCCACCGCCGTGGCCTCCGCCCGGCACGCGCGCGGCCTCGGCGCCGGGATGGTCATGGTCCACCAGCCCGTCCACCCCTATGTGTCGGCGGCCGGCTGGGTCGACTACCACCGCGCCATCGCCGAGTCGGTGCCCGAGCTGGGCGTGGTGCCGTACATCCGCAACGACCGGCTGCCCGGCGCCCGGCTCGCCGAACTCGCCGACCACTGCCCGAACGTCATCGGGGTCAAGTACGCCGTCCCGGACGCCGCCCGCTTCGCCGCCTTCGCCCGCGACGCCGGCCTGGACCGGTTCACCTGGGTCGCCGGCCTCGCCGAGCCGTACGCCCCCTCCTACTTCTCGGCCGGCGCCACCGGCTTCACCTCCGGCCTCGTGAACGTCGCCCCGGCCGTCTCCCTGAACATGATCGAGGCGCTGCGATCCGGCGACTACCCGGCCGCGATGAAGGTCTGGGAGCAGATCCGCCGCTTCGAGGAACTCCGCGCCGCCCACGGCTCCGCGAACAACGTCACCGTCGTCAAGGAGGCCCTCGCCGCGCTGGGCCTGTGCCGCCGGGACGTCCGCCCGCCCAGCAAGCCGCTGCCCGAGGACGAGCGCGCCGAGGTCGCCGCCATCGCCGCGGGGTGGTCCATATGAGAACGCTGAGGAGCCACCAGTGGTACGGCACCGACGGCCTGCGGTCGTTCAGCCACCGGGCCCGGACCCGCCAGCTCGGCTACCTCCCCGAGGAGCACCTCGGCAAGCCGGTCATCGCGATCCTCAACACCTGGTCCGACATCAACCCCTGCCACGTCCACCTGCGCGACCGCGCCCAGGCGGTCAAGCGGGGCGTGTGGCAGGCAGGCGGGTTCCCGCTGGAGTTCCCGGTCTCCACGCTGAGCGAGACCTTCCAGAAGCCGACCCCGATGCTCTACCGCAACCTGCTCGCGATGGAGACCGAGGAACTCCTGCGGTCCTATCCGATCGACGGGGCCGTGCTGATGGGCGGCTGCGACAAGTCCACGCCCGCCCTGCTGATGGGCGCGGCCAGCGCCGACCTGCCCGCCGTCTTCGTGCCCGCCGGGCCCATGCTGCCCGGGCACTGGCGCGGCGAGGTGCTCGGATCCGGCACGGACATGTGGAAGTACTGGGACGACAAGCGGGCGGGCCTCATCGGCGACTGCGAGATGACCGAGCTGGAGAGCGGGCTCGCGCGCTCCCCGGGACACTGCATGACCATGGGCACGGCGTCCACGCTGACCGCCGCCGCCGAGGCCCTCGGGGTGACCGTGCCGGGCGCCTCCAGCATCCCCGCCGTCGACTCCGGGCACGACCGGATGGCCGCCAGGGCCGGCATGACGGCCGTGGAGCTGGTGCGCGACGACCGCAGGCTGTCGCGGATCCTCACCCGGGAGGCCTTCGAGGACGCGGTCACCACCGTCCTCGGGCTCGGCGGCTCCACGAACGCCGTGATCCATCTGATCGCCATGGCCGGCCGCGCCGGGGTGCGGCTCACCCTGGACGACTTCGACCGCATCGCCCGCACCGTGCCCGTCCTCGCCAACGTCCGCCCCGGCGGACGGAAGTACCTGATGGAGGACTTCCACTTCGCAGGCGGCCTGCCCGGATTCCTGTCCCGGATCACCGACCTGCTCCACCTGGACCGGCCGACGGTGGCGCACGACACCCTGCGCGAGCAGCTGGACGGCGCCCAGGTGCACGACGACGACGTCATCCGCCCCCGCGACAACCCGGTGGCGAGCGAGGGCGGGGTCGCGGTGCTGCGCGGCAACCTCTGCCCGGACGGCGCGGTCATCAAGCACATCGCCGCCGAACCGCACCTGCTCAAGCACACCGGCCCGGCGGCCGTCTTCGACGACTACCGGACCATGCAGCGCACCATCAACGACCCCGGGCTCGGCATCACCGCCGACAGCGTGCTGGTCCTGCGCAACGCCGGACCCAAGGGCGGCCCCGGCATGCCCGAGTACGGCATGCTCCCCATCCCCGACCATCTGCTGAAGCAGGGGGTGCGGGACATGGTCCGGATCTCCGACGCCCGGATGAGCGGCACGAGTTACGGCGCCTGCGTGCTGCACGTGGCCCCGGAGTCGTACATCGGCGGCCCGCTGGCGCTCGTGCGCAGCGGGGACCTCATCACCCTGGACGTCGAGGCCCGCAGCCTCCGTCTCCACGTGGACGACGCGGAGCTGGCGCGCCGGCGCGCCGCGTGGACCCCGCCGCCCGCCCGCTACGAGCGCGGCTACGGAGTCCTCTACAACGGCCAGATCACCCAGGCCGACACCGGCTGCGACTTCGAGTTCCTGGCCCGTCCGGGCCACGTGCCGGACCCGTACGCCGGCTGAACCCCGCATCGAGAGAGATGAAAAGCGCTTCACCCGTGTGTATCGAGCAAGCGCTTTCTGTGCCCTGCTGCAAAAGTCCCACTGCGAACGGAGAACAGTCATGGCCCAAGCCGCAGCCGTGGCGAAACCGCCCGCGCCACCCCGGCGGCGCCGTGCCTCCGCGACCCCGCGCAGGCTGCCGTACCTGCTGATCGCCCCCGCGGCCCTGCTGATGCTGGGCTTCATCGCCTATCCGGTGCTCAGCGTCTTCTACTACAGCCTGCAGAACTACAACCCGACCAAGCCGTGGCGGAACGGCTTCGCGGGCCTGGACAACTTCACGCAGATCTTCGCCCACGACCCCCAGTTCCGGGACACGCTGTCCTTCAGCGCCAAGTGGGTCGTGGTCGAGGTCGGGCTGCAGCTGCTGTTCGGCCTGGCGCTGGCGCTCATCGTCAACCAGACCTTCGCCGGGCGGGCGCTGGGCCGTGCGCTGGTCTTCTCGCCCTGGGCCGTCTCCGGCGTGCTGACCTCCGCGATCTGGGTGCTGCTCTACAACTCCCAGACGGGCCTGACCCGTTACCTCGCCGACGCGGGGATCGGGTCGTACGGCACCAGCTGGCTGTCGGACACGTCCACCGTCTTCCCGGCGGCCGTGGTCGCCGATCTGTGGCGGGGCGTGCCCTTCTTCGCCATCCTCATCCTCGCCGACCTGCAGTCCGTCTCCAAGGACCTGTACGAGGCCGCCGAGGTCGACGGGGCGAGCCGGCTCAAGCAGTTCCGGCACATCACCCTGCCCCATCTGAAGGACGCCATCGTGCTGTCCACGCTGCTGCGCGCGGTGTGGGAGTTCAACAACGTCGACCTGCTCTACACGCTCACCGGCGGCGGTCCGGCGGGGGAGACGACGACCCTGCCCCTCTACATCGCCAACACCAGTGTCGACGCCCACAACTTCGGCTACGCCTCCGCCCTGACCACGGTGGCGTTCGTGATCCTGCTCTTCTGCTCGATCGTCTATCTGCGGCTGAGCAAGTTCGGAGGTGAGACCCGGTGATCACCGAGATCGCCCCCGCACCCGAGCGTGTGGCGCCCGCGCCCGCCCGGCTGCGCGGACGGCGCCGCGCCTGGGACGAGGTGCCCCGCTGGCAGATCTACGTCCCCTTGTCGATCTATCTCCTGTTCACCCTGATCCCCTTCTACTGGATCCTGCTCTTCGCCCTGCGCCCGGCCGGCTCCACCTCGCTGGTGCCCTGGCCGATGACCTTCGAGCACTTCCAGAAGGTGTGGACGGACCGGGACTTCGGCACCTACTTCGCCAACAGCGTCTACGTCGGCCTCGCCACCCTGGTGCTGACCACGGTCGTCGCCCTGGCCGGCGGCTACGCGCTCGCCCGCTTCGACTTCCGCCTCAAGCGCGGCTTCATGCTGGCGCTGCTGTGCTCCCAGTTCGTGCCGGGCGCGCTGCTGCTGGTCCCGCTGTTCCAGATCTTCGCCAAGCTGTCGATGATCAACTCGCTGGGCAGCGTGATCCTCGCCGAGACCGTCTTCCAGCTCCCGCTGTCGATGATCCTGATCAGCGGGTTCATCCGGAACGTGCCGTACTCCCTGGAGGAGGCCGCCTGGGTGGACGGGTGCAACCGGATGGCTGCCTTCCGGATCGTCGTCCTGCCGCTGCTGCGGCCCGGGTTGATCGCCGTCGGCTCCTTCGCCTTCGTGCACGCCTGGAACCACTTCCTGTTCGCCCTGATGTTCCTCTCCGACCAGAGCAAGCAGACCCTCCCGGTCGGCCTCAACACGCTGATGAGCGCGGACAGCGTGGACCTGGGCGCGCTGGCGGCCGGCGGGATCATCGCGGCCGTGCCCGTGGTGATCGTGTTCGCCTTCATCCAGAAGTGGCTGATCACCGGCTTCAGCGCGGGGGCGGTGAAGGGTTGACACCCGTACCCGTCGTCCTCGCGGGCGCGCGCGGCCACGGCCGCTGGCACCTGGACAACATCCGCCGGCTGCACCGCAGGGGTCTCGTGCGGCTCGCCGGGATCTGCGAGCTGACCCCGCTGGCGGACCACGAGATCCCGGACGGCCTCGGCGCCCCCGAGCAGTCCGCCGACTTCGGCGCCCTCCTCGACACCACCGGCGCCCGGATCGCCGTGATCTGCACCCCGATCCCCACCCACACCGACCTCGCGCTCCAGGCCGCCCGCCGGGGTGTGCACCTGCTGCTGGAGAAGCCGCCCGCGCCGTCCTACGCGGAGTTCCGGCGCATGGCCGACGGGGTGGCCGAGGCAGGGGTGGTCTGCCAGATCGGGTTCCAGTCGCTCGGCTCGCACGCCGTGCCCGCGATCCGGCGGCTGCTCGCCGAGGGCACGATCGGCGAGGTGATCGGGGTCGGCGGGGCCGGCGCCTGGGCCAGGGACGAGGCCTACTTCCGGCGGGCGCCCTGGGCGGGCCGGCGGCGGCTCGACGGCGTCGACGTGGTCGACGGCGTCCTCACCAACCCGCTCGCGCACGCCGTCGCCACCGGGCTCGCCCTGCTCGGCACCACCCGCGCCGAGGACGTCACCGGCATCGAGACCGAACTGCGGCGCGCCAACGACATCGAGTCCGACGACACCTCCTGCGTCCGCGTCCGCACCGAGCGCGGCCCGGTCACCGTCGCCGCGACCCTGTGCGCCGGGCAGCCGGGGGAGCCGTACGTTCTGGTGCACGGGACCAGCGGCCGGATCACCTTCTGGTACAAGCAGGACCGGGTGCTGCTCCAGCGCGCCGGGCACGGCCCGCAGGAGACCGGGTACGGCCGCACGGACCTGCTGGAGAACCTGGTCGATCACCTGGCGGGCGGCGTGGAACTGCTGGTGCCGCCGGACGGGACCGGCGCCTTCATGCGGGTCGTCGAGGCCGTCCGCACCGCCCCCGACCCGGCCCCGCTCCCGGACCACGCCTGGCGGGAGCTGCCCGCCGAGCACCGCCGGGTGGTGCCCGGCGTCGAAGGCCTGGTCGCGGCCGCCGCCGACACCCTTGCCCTCTACTCCGAACTGGGCGCCGACTGGGCCCTGCCGAACGGGGTGAGCCGCTGATGGCGCCCTCCGACACCCTGGTCCTGCGGGTCGCGGGCCGCCCGGTCGCCCGGTACGTCACCCGGCCCGAACTGCCCGCCCGCCTCTCCCCGCGCCCCTATCTGCACCCCGTCACCACCCTGGCCGGTACGGCGGCCACCGAGCTGAGCCCCGCCGACCACACGCACCACCTCGGCGTCGGTGTCGCCGTTCCCGACGTCGAGGGGCACAACTTCTGGGGCGGACGCACCTTCGTGCGCGACCGGGGCCCGGCCGAGCTCGGCAACCACGGCACCCAGCGGCACATCGCGTTCCAGCTCCGCGACCCCGGCGGGTTCGTCTCGGAGCTGCGCTGGGTCGCCGCCGGCACCGAGCTGCTGCGCGAACGCCGTACCGTCGCCGCCACCGAACTCACCGCGTCCGCCTGGGCGTTGGACTTCACCTTCGCCCTGACCAACGTCACCCCGGGCGAGCTGTCGATCGGCAGCCCCGCCACCAACGGGCGGCCCGGCGCGGCCTACGGCGGCTTCTTCTGGCGGGCCCGCAAGGAGGACCGGGCGCCGGACGTCTTCACCGCCGACCGTGCGGGGGAGTCCGAGGTGCACGGCACTCGCGCGAACTGGCTGGCGCTCGCCGGGGCCGGCTGGACCCTGGTCTTCGCCGGGGCCACCGAGGAGACCCGCCGCGACCCGTGGTTCGTGCGCGCCGCCGAGTACCCCGGCGTCGGCTCGTCGCTGGCGCACACCGAGCGGCTGACCGTCGCGCCCGGCGACAGCGTCGTACGGCGGATCGTCACCGTCGTCGCCGACGGCCGCCTGGACCGCCAGGAGGCGGCCGCGCTGGCCGGAAAGGCGGTCGGCCGATGACCGCCTACCAGAACCCGGTGCTGAACGCCGACTGGTCCGACCCGGACGTGGTCCGGGTCGGCGACGACTTCTACCTCACCGCCTCCAGTTTCGGCCGCGTCCCGGGCCTGCCCCTGCTGCACTCACGGGACCTGGTGAACTGGACCCTGGTGGGCCATGCCCTCGAACCCGAGGAGGAGTTCGCGCGTCCCCGGCACGACGGCGGGGTCTGGGCCCCGTCGATCCGGCACCACGACGACCGCTTCTGGATCTTCTGGGGCGACCCCGACCAGGGCGTCTTCCAGGTCAACGCGCCCGAGATCAGAGGACCGTGGACCCGCCCGCACCTGCTCAAGGCGGGCAGGGGGCTGATCGACCCCTGCCCGCTGTGGGACGACGAGACCGGCGACGCCTACCTCGTGCACGCCTGGGCCAGGTCCCGCTCCGGCGTCAAGAACCGGCTCACCGGCCACCGCATGCACCCCGACGGGACCTCGCTCCTCGACGAGGGCAAGGTGATCGTCGACGGCGACCGCATCCCCGGCTGGTTCACCCTGGAGGGCCCCAAGCTCTACCGGCATGACGGCTGGTTCTGGATCCTCGCGCCCGCCGGGGGAGTGGAGACCGGCTGGCAGGGCGCCTTCCGCTCCCGCGGGTTCTTCGGGCCGTACGAGGAGCGGATCGTCCTGGAGCAGAAGGACACGGACGTCAACGGGCCGCACCAGGGCGGCTGGGTGCGCACGCCGGCCGGCGAGGACTGGTTCCTGCACTTCCAGCAGCGCGGCGCCTACGGCCGGGTGGTCCACCTTCAGCCGATGCACTGGGGTCCGGACGGATGGCCGGTCCTCGGCGACGCCGGCGCGCCCGTCGCCGTACACCGGCGGCCCCGTCTGCCCGTGCAGCCGCCCGCCGCGCCCGCCGCCGACGACGACTTCCCCGGCGGGCGGTACGGCCGCCAGTGGCAGTGGACCGCCAACCCGGGCGCCGGCTGGGCCACCCAGCACTCCGGCGACGGGCTGCGGCTGACCTGCGTCCGCTCGGTCGACGCCGCCGACCTGCGGAAACTCGCGAACGTCCTCACTCAGCGGCTGCCCGGCACACCGTCCGCCGCGGAGGTCGACCTGCGCCTGGACAGCATGGAACCGGGTGCGCGGGCCGGGCTCGCGGTGCTCGGGGACGCGTTCTGCTGGATCGGGCTCGAGCGGGCCGCCGACGGCACGGTCCGGCTCGTGCACCGGTTCGCGGAGGCGGCCGCCGACCGTGAGCGGGACGCCGGTGCGCCCCGGCCCGCGCCCGAGGGCCGGGCCCGGCTGCGGATCGAGGCCGGGCCGGGGGCGCGCTGCCGGTTCGCGTACGACACCGGGGACGGCCCGCACCCCTCCGGGCCGGTGTTCGCGGCCACCCCGTGGCGCTGGGTGGGCGCCCTGCTCGGCCTGTTCGCCGTCGCACCCGAGGGACCGGGGCACGCGGGCGCGGCCGCGTTCACCCGGTTCCGGGTCACCCCTTTGCAGTCCCTGCGCAGTCCGTTCGAGAAGACGTTCGACAAGAAGAGAGCCGACGCATGAAGAGCAGCAGCATCCACAGAAGCCGGCGGGCCGCCACGGCCCTCGCCCTGGGTTCCGTCCTCGCGCTGACCGCCACCGCCTGCGGCGACGACGGCAGCGGCGGCGCGGGCGACAAGGGGGGCGAGGGCTCCGGCAAGGGCACGATCACCTTCTGGGACAACAACGGCGGTGTCCGCACCGACATCTGGAAGCAGATCATCGCCGACTTCGAGAAGAAGTACCCGGACATCAAGGTGAACTACGTCGGCATCCCGGCGGCGAGCGCCCAGTCCAAGTACGACACCGCCATCCAGGGCGGCGGCCTGCCCGACGTCGGCGGCGTGGGCACCGCCATGCTCGCCGAGGTCGCCGCCCAGGGCGCGCTGGAGCCGCTGGACTCCCGGCTGCAGAAGAGCCCCCTCAACGGCAGGCTGAGCCGCAACCTGATCGACGTCAGCAAGGCGGCCGGCGGCGGTAACACGCTGTACCAGGTGCCGACCTCCGCCAACAACGGCACGCTGTGGTACCGGACGGACCTGTTCAAGAAGGCGGGCCTGGACGCGCCGACGACCTGGTCGAAGTTCTACGCGGCCGCCGACAAGCTGACGAACAGGGGCAAGAACGAGTTCGGGTTCACCATCCGCGGCGGTGAGGGATCGATCGCCCCCGCCCTGGACGCGGTGTACGGGCAGACCGGCATCACCTCGTTCTGGAACGGCGACAAGACCACCGTCAACGATCCGAGGAACGTCGCCGCCCTGGCGAAGTACGTCGCGCTCTACAAGAAGGACACCCCGTCGGCCGACGTCAACAACGACTTCACGAAGATGGTCGCGCAGTGGGACAGCGGCACGATCGGCATGCTGAGCCACAACCTCGGTTCCTACCAGGACCATCTCAAGGCGCTCGGCAAGGAGAAGTTCCGGGGCATTCCCAACCCCACGCTGGACGACGGCACCCGGGTGCAGGTGTCCAACCCGGTGGACGGGCTGAGCCTGTTCAAGTCGAGCAAGAACAAGGCCGCCGCCTGGAAGTTCATCGAGTTCGCCCTCTCGCACGAGGAGAACTCCAAGTTCAACCGGTCCGCGGGACAGGTGCCGGCGAACACGGACGCGGCGAAGGACGCGTGGATCCAGGCGGCCGAGCCCACGAAGCTGGCCGCCGAGGCGCTGAACGGGGGCAACACGAAGATCGTCCAGCTGCCGTACTACCTGCCGGACTGGAACACCATCTCCAAGGCCGACAACGAGCCGAACTTCCAGAAGGTGCTGCTGGGCAGGATGAGCGCCAACGACTTCCTCGACACGCTCGCCGACCAGCTGAACAAGGCGCAGGCGGACTGGAAGAAGAACCACTGATGTCCCTCACCCGCAGACAGGTGACATCCGCCGCCCTCGCGGCCGTTCCCCTCGCGGGCCGCCGCCCGCGAGGGCGGCGCACCCTCTACATCGCCGGTGATTCGACGGCCGCGCAGAAATACGCCGGCGAAGCCCCGGAGACGGGCTGGGGAATGGCGTTGCCCTTCTTCCTGCACAAGGAATGGAAGGTCGACAACCGGGCCGTGGACGGGCGGAGTTCGAAGAGCTTCGCCGACGAGGGGCGGCTGGACGCCGTCCTCTCCGTGATCCGGCCCGGCGACCTCCTGCTCGTGCAGTTCGCGCACAACGACGAGAAGGCCGCCGACCCCACCCGCTACACCGAGCCGTGGACGACCTACCAGCAGTATCTGCGGCTCTACATCGACGGCGCCCGGTCCCGTGGCGCCCGGCCGGTCCTCGCCACCCCCGTGGAGCGCCGCAGGTTCGACGCCGACGGCAACGCCGTGCCCACCCACGGCGACTACCCGGCAGCGATGCGCGCGCTGGCGAAGGAGGAGGGCGTCGCCCTGCTCGACATCGAGGCGCTGTCGCTGGCGCTGTGGCAGCGGCTCGGCGCGGAGGAGACGAAGGCCTACTTCAACTGGACCGCCACCGAGCAGGACAACACGCACTTCAACCCGCCCGGCGCCATCGCCGCGGCCCGGCTGGTGGCGCAGGAGTCGCTGCGCACCCGGGTGCTGGCCCGGCCCGACGTCGTACGGCTGCACGAGCACATCCCGGCGTCCTGGATCACCTGGCCGCCGGACCCGCCATCCTGACCTCTCGGCACGAGGAGACCCGCACAGTGCGTACACAGATATGTCATGCCCGCGTCATTGCCGCGCTCGTCGGCTGCACGGCCCTGGTCCTCTCCGTCACGGGGACCGCCGCCGCGCAGCCCGCGCACCGGACGGCCACCGACCGGCAGGTGCTGCCCGCGAAGGACGGCTGGGCGGCGTACGGCGGCGGTACGACCGGAGGCGCCGCCGCCGATGCCGCCCACGTCTACACCGTCGGCACCTGGGAACAGTTCAAGGCCGCCCTCGCGGACGGCGGGAGCGCGCCCAGAATCATCAGGGTCAAGGGCACCATCGACGCCGACGGCCCCGGCTGCGACTCCTTCGCCGTGCCCGGCTATGACCTCGCCGCCTACCTGAAGACCTACGACCCGGCCGTGTGGGGCCGCACCAAGAACCTCGACGGCGAGCCCGACGACAGCCCCGAGGGCCTGCGCCGCGCCTCCGAGGCCCGGCAGGACGCCTACATCAAGGCCTATGTGCCCGCGAACACCACCATCGTCGGCATCGGCCCGGACGCCGGCTTCAAGGGCGCCAGCCTCCAGATCAAGGGCGTGGACAACGTCATCGTCCGCAATCTGAGCTTCGAGAGCCCCCTCGACTGCTTCCCGCAGTGGGACCCGACCGACACCGCCGACGGCAACTGGAACTCCGAGTACGACAGCGTGGACGTCTACGGCGGCACGCACGTGTGGATGGACCACAACACGTTCACCGACGGCGACCACCCGGACAGCACCCTGCCGTCCTACTACGGCCGCATCTACCAGCAGCACGACGGCGAGATGGACATCGTCAAGGGCTCCGACTACGTCACCGCCTCCTGGAACGTCTTCGAGGACCACGACAAGACCATCCTCATCGGCAACAGCGACAGCGCCGCGACGGCCGCCGTCGACCGGGGCCACCTGAAGGTCACCTTCCACCACAACCTGTTCGCCAACCTGGTCGAACGGGCCCCGCGCGTGCGGTTCGGGCAGGTGGACTCGTACAACAACCACTTCGTCGCCGGGGACGGCTACGGCTACAGCTACGGCATCGGCATGGAGTCCCAGCTCGTCGCCGAGCACAACGCGTTCACCCTGCCGGACGGCGTGCAGGCCGGTTCCATCCTGAAGAAGTGGAAGGAGGCGCCGCTCACCGCCGACGACAACTACGTCAACGGCGCCCTGACCGACCTCATCGCCGTCCACAACGCCCAGGTGCCGGGCGAGATCCTGCAGTCCGGCGCCGGGTGGACGCCCACCCTGCGCGCCCGGATCGACCCGGCGAAGGCCGTGCCGGGCCTCGTCGACCACCGCGCGGGCGCCGGTCACCTGCGCTGAACCACCCGCCGCCGGGGCGCCCACCGCCCCGGCGGCTCCCTGATCCCCTTCCGCCGCACCGTGAAGGAGCCCAGCCATGCCCCCGCACCGTCCCGCCCTGTCCCGACGGGGTTTCCTCACCGCGACCGCCGGCGCCGCGCTCGCCCTCGCTCCCGGTCCCGCGCGGGCCCTCGCCGCGGCGCCGGGCCCGTTCGGGCGGTACGGGTCGCCGAAGCGCCGGCTGACCCCGCTGACCCTGTACGTCGACCCGCAGGGCCGGGGCGACTTCACCTCCGTCCAGGCCGCCGTGACCGCCGCCGGCAGCGGCCGCACCCTCGTGCTCGCCCCCGGCACCTACCGGGAGACGGTCGCCGTCGACCCGAGCCGCACGGAGATGACCTGGATCGGCGCCTCCGAGAACCCCCGGGACGTGGTGATCGTGTACGACCACGCGGCCGGCACCCCCAAGCCCGGCGGCGGCACCTACGGCACCACCGGCTCGGCCACGACGACCCTGCAGGCCGACGGCTTCACCGCCCGCTGGATCACCTTCGCCAACGACTGGCTGCGCGCCGGCCACCCGGACATCACCGGCACCCAGGCGGTCGCCGTCAAGGTGCAGGGCGACCGCAGCGCCTTCCTCCACTGCCGCTTCCTCGGCCACCAGGACACCCTGTACGCCGACTCGACGGCCCTGTCCGCCTTCGCCCGCCAGTACTTCCGCGACTGCTACGTCGAGGGCGACGTCGACTTCGTCTTCGGCCGGGCGACGGCGGTGTACGAGCAGTGCCACTTCCACACCCTGAACCGCACCGACCTCGCGGCGGCCCCCTACGGCTTCGTCTTCGCGCCCTCCACCGCCGTCGCCAACCCGCACGGCTACCTGGTCGTCCGGAGCCGGATCAGCAGCGCCGCCCCCGACGCGTACTACAAGCTGGCCCGCCCCTGGGTGCCGGGTTCCGACACCACCGCCCGCCCGATGCTCACCGTCCGCGACACCTGGCTCGGCCCCGGCATCGACGCGGTCGCCCCCTACGCCAACATGTCGGACGCCTACCCGTGGCAGCGGCAGCGGTTCGCCGAGTACCGGAACACCGGCCCGGGCGCGGCGGTCACCGTCCCGGAGAACCGCCCACAGCTCACCGGCGCCGAGGCGGCCCGGCACACCCCCGCCGCGTACCTCGGCGACTGGATCCCGGACCGGCCGGCCCGCCCGCGCCGGGCGACGCCCTCTGTATCGATCGGGTAACAGGGCTCGCAGGGAGAGTTGTTATGCGCGTAGACAGTCTCTGGCCTGGTACATCAACTCTCCTCACCAGATCCGGAGAATCCATGCGGAAGTCCCACAGAGTCGTCGCCGCCGGTGCCGCCTGTGCCCTCGCCGGTGTCGCACTGTACGGCGCGGGCGCGGCCACCGCCGGGCAGTCGACGGCGAACTCCACCCACGAGCCCTACAACATCGGGCAGTTGGTGAAGGACATCGACACCTACTACGGCACGAAGGCCGACAGCAACGGCGTCTACCAGGCGTCCCCGGACAGCCCGTACGCCAAGGACCTGGCGGACATCGACGCGGACGCCAAGCGGTACATCGACAAGGCCGCGCGCCAGGCGCACCGGCACGGCGAGAAGCCGGCCGTCATGTTCGACATCGACGACACGCTGCTGCTCAGCCTCGACTACGAGAAGCGCTACAACTACACGTACAACTCCACCACGTGGAACGACTACGTGAACCGCGCCGACCGCCCGGCCGTCTTCGGCAGCCCCGAGCTGGTCCGGTACGCGCAGTCCAAGGGCGTCGAGGTCTTCTACAACTCCGGCCTGACCGAGGCCCAGCGCGCCGCCGCCGTCACGAACCTGAAGAAGGTCGGCGCCGACGTGAACCTCGACGCCGCCCACATGTTCCTCAAGGACAAGGACAACCCGCCGGCCTACCTGAGCGGCTGCGCCACCCCGGGCACCTGGACCTGCACGACCGTGCAGTACAAGTCCGGCACGCGCAAGCACATCGAGGACGACCTGGGGTACGACATCATCGCCAACTTCGGCGACCAGTACTCGGACCTCGACGGCGGCTACGCCGACCGCACCTACAAGCTGCCGAACCCGACGTACTTCGTCGGCTGAGCCCCGGGGCACAGGGAACGGGGCGCCGGTGCGAGGGCACCCGGATGGGATGGGTGTCTTCCTCGCACTGGCCTCCGCGGCCGGTTACGGCCTCGTCGACTTCGCCGGCGGAGTGCTCTCCCGCCGCGCGCACTTCGCCGTGGTCACGTTCCTCGGCCAGCTGGGCGGCCTCCTCTTCGCAGGGGCGGCCGCCCTTGCCGTACCCGCACACACGGCGCGCCTGCCGGACCTGCTGTGGGGCGCCCTGTCCGGCGCCGGGAGCGCCGTGGCCATGCACTTCCTCAACCGCGGCCTGAGCCGGGGCGCCATGAGCGTCGTGGTGCCCGTGAGTGCCGTCACCGGGGTCGCCCTGTCCGTGGTGTGCGGTGTGCTCTTCCTCGGCGACCGGCCCTCCCCCCTGGCCTGGCTGGGCATCTGCGTCACCGTGCCCGCGCTGTGGCTGGTGGCCGGCGGAGGGAGCGCGCAGGGTCCGGGGCGGCTGCCCGCGGACGGCCTGACGGCCAGCGCGGGCGTCGCCGTCCAGTATCTCGGGCTCGCCCAGGCGGATCCGGTGAGCGGTCTGTGGCCGGTGGCGGTGGGCCGGCTCGCCGCGGTCCTCCTGCTGCTGCCCGGCGTGCGACGGCACCGGGCCGGCTTCCGGGACGCCGGGCCGGGCCTGGCGGTCCCGGCGGTCCTGACCGGAGCCGGCGCGGCCCTCGCGCTGATCCTCTATCTGTGGGCGACCCGGCAGCAGATGCTGTCCGTCGCAGTCGTCCTCGCCTCCCTGTACCCGGCCGTCCCGACGGTTCTCGGGCTCGCCGTGCTGCACGAGAAGGTGACCCGGGCTCAGGCGGCCGGGCTCGGCGGCGCGGCCGTCGCCGTGGTGCTGCTCAGCCTCGGATGAACGTGTGGTCCGCCGAAGCCCATTCCGTAACACGGGGAAAACCTGAAACCGGTCGGGCAGGGGAACAATCCAGCCAGCATCCGCACGCCGATCATCAGGTGACGAGGAGTGGACCCATGTCAGTGGACCGGTACTTCAGGATCTCCGAGCGGGGATCCACGTTCGGGCGGGAGATACGCGGCGGCTTCGCCACGTTCTTCACCATGGCCTACATCCTCGTGCTGAACCCGGTCATCCTGGGCAGTGCCAAGGACAAGTACGGCCACGCCCTGGACACCGGTCAACTGGTCACCGCCACCGCGCTGGTGGCGTGCGTGATGACGATCGTGATGGGCGTCGGCGGCAACCTCCCGCTCGCCATCGCCGCCGGCCTCGGCCTCAACGCCGTCGTCGCCTTCCAGCTGGCCCCGCTGATGAGCTGGGCCGACGCGATGGGCCTGGTGGTCCTGGAGGGCCTGGTCATCTGCCTGCTGGTGCTCACCGGGCTGCGGCAGGCCATCATGAACGCCATCCCGCAGCAGCTGAAGCAGGCCATCGGCGTCGGCATCGGCCTGTTCATCGCGTTCATCGGCTTCGTCGACGCCGGGTTCGTCAGCCGCGTCCCGGACGCCGCGCACACCACCGTGCCCGTCCAGCTGGGCGCCGTCGGACGCCTCACCGGCTGGCCCGTGCTGGTGTTCTGCCTCGGCGTGCTGCTGACCATCGCGCTGCTCGCCCGGAAGGTGAAGGGCGCGATCCTCATCAGCATCGTCACGATGACCGTCGTCGCGATCGTCATCGACGCCGTCGCCGACGTCAGAAGCTGGGGCCTGACCACGCCCAAGGTCCCCGACAAGATCGTCGCCGCCCCGGACTTCGGGCTCATCGGTCATGTCAGCCTGTTCGGCGGCTTCGCCAAGGCGGGCGTCCTCACCGCCGTCCTGCTCGTGTTCACCCTCGTGCTGTCCGACTTCTTCGACGCCATGGGCACGATCGTCGGCATCAGCGCCGAGGCCGGACTGCTCGACGAGCAGGGCCAGGTGCCCGGCATCGGCCGGGTGCTGTTCATCGACGGCGCCGCGGCCGTCGCCGGCGGTCTCGGCTCCGCCTCCTCCAACACCGCCTACATCGAGTCCGCGGCCGGCGTCGGCGAGGGCGCCCGCACCGGCCTCGCCAACGTCGTCACCGGCGGCCTGTTCGGGCTCGCCCTCTTCCTCACCCCGCTGCTCACCATCGTCCCGCTCCAGGCGGCGGCGCCCGCGCTGATCGCCGTGGGCTTCCTGATGATGACCCACGTCAAGCACATCGACTGGGACCGCTACGACATCGCCATCCCGGCGTTCCTCACCATCGCCGCGATGCCGTTCACCTACTCCATCACCGACGGAATCGGCGCGGGTTTCCTGTCCTACGCCGTCATCAAGACGGTGCTGGGCAGGGCACGCGAGGTGAACTGGCTGCTGTGGGGGGTCTCGGCGCTGTTCCTGGTGTACTTCGCCATCGACCCCGTCGAGCAGGTGCTCGGGGTGAAGTGAGGGGCGCTACCTCAGCGCCGCCTGCATCATCGCCCTGGCCACCGGCGCCGCCAGGCCGTTGCCGCTGACCTCCGAGCGGGCCGCGTCGGACTGCTCCACCATCACGGCGACGGCCACCTCCTTGCCGTTGGTCCCGGACTTGGCGAAGGACGTGAACCAGGCGTACGGCGTCTTGCTGTTGTTCTCGCCGTGCTGCGCGGTGCCGGTCTTGCCGCCGACCGTGGCCCCGTCGATCAGGGCGTTGGTGCCCGTGCCGTCCTTGACCACCGTCTCCATCGCCGACTGCAGCTGCCCGGCGGTGGAGGCGCTGACGATCTGCCGGGTGTCCGCGCTGTCGTCGTAGTTCTGCAGCACATCGCCGCCGCTGTCGGTGATCTGCGACACCATGTGCGGCGAGACCAGCTTGCCGCCGTTGGCTATGGCCGCGGACACCATGGCCATCTGCAGCGGGGTCGCGGTGACGTCGAACTGGCCGATGCCGGACAGCGCGGTCTGCGCCTTGTCCATGCCCGAGGGATACACGCTGGCGTAGGCCCGCACCGGCACGTCCTGCTTGTCGTCGTCGAAGCCGAACTTCTCGGCCATCGCCCTCACCTTGTCCTGGCCGAGCTGGACGGCCATGTGGCCGAAGACGTTGTTGCAGGAGTACTGCAGGGCCACGCGGATCGGGGCGTTCCTGCACGGCGCCGATGTGTTCTCGTTCTCCAGCACGTGCGTCGTGCCCGGCGGGGTGTAGGGGTCCGGGCTGTCGGTCGGCACGTCCACGTTCTTGTACAGCCCGTCCTCCAGCGCGGCCGCCGCCACGACCAGCTTGAAGGTCGAGCCCGGCGGCAGCGGCTGGCGCAGCGCGCGGTTGGTGAGCGGCTTGTCCTTGTCCGCGTTGAGCCGCTTCCACGCGGCCCCTGCGGTGTTCGCGTCGGTGAGCGCCGACGGGTCGTACGACGGTGTGGACACCACCGCGAGGATCCTGCCGGTCTTCGGGTCGATCGCGACGGCCCCGCCCTTCTTGCCGCCGAGCGCGCGATAGCCCGCCTTCTGCACGGCCGGGTCGATCGTGGTGAGCACGTCGCCCGGATCGGCGCGCTCGCCGGTGAGCGTGTCCATCACCGTCTTCAGCCGGTTGTCCGTGCCGTTGAGCAGGTCCTGGTAGATGCCCTCCAGCTGCGTGGGGGCGTAGGCCTGCGAGGCGTAGCCCGTCACCGGCGCGTACAGCGGGCCGTCCGTGTACGTCCGCTTGTACGCGAGGTCGCTCCCCTTCGTCCGCGCGGAGCCGGTGATCGCGTTTCCGGCCACGATGATGTTGCCGAGCGGCCGCGAGTACGTCTGGATCGCGTTCCGCCGGTTGTCGTTGTCGTCCGCGAGGGCCTTGCCGTCGTAGAACTGCACCCATGTCGCCCTGGCCAGCAGCGCGAGCACGAGCAGCAGCGCGAAGACGGACGCCCGCCTGATCGTCTTGTTCATCCCGCTGGGAAGACGAGCGGGAGGGGGCCGATCGTTCCCGTACGCCCCGTTTTCTCAGCGTGTGCTCAGAAAACCCGTCTCGTGCGTCCGGGGCTCAGGGCCTGTGCTCAGTCCTCCAGGACGAGCACGACCTCCTCGATCTCCCGGTCCCGCCCGCTCGCGTATCCGCGGGCACGGGCCGTCTCACGGAAGCCGCACTTGTGCAGCACCCGCAGCGACGCGGCGTTGTCGGCCGCAGCCCGCGCGTACAGCGGCCGTTCGGGCACCTCGGCGAGCAGGGCCCGCAGCGCCGCCGTGGCGATGCCGCGGCCCCAGTAGGAGCGGTCGATCCAGTACGTCACCTCGCGCTCGCCGGCCGCCCCGTAGACCGCCGCGGTGCCCACCACGTGTCCGTCGGCCAGGACCGTGCGCCGGACGGATGAGGTCGTGCGCAGCCGTTCCCAGTGGGCCGCGAAGGACTCCTCGTCGTAGGGCCGCTCCGGGCCGAACGCGGCCATCTCGACGGACTCGGGGTCGGTCATCTGCCGGAAGACCACCGGCAGATCGCCGTCCTCGACGGCACGCAGCGCGATATCCATGGCGCCCGAGCCTACGACGGGCCGGGCGCCGGGCCCACCACCGCGCGCTCAGAGCCGGCGGGTCGCCAGGGTGAGCCGGTCGCGGGCGTCGAACAGCGCGTCCTTGATCATCTGCTCGTGGGCGGGGGTCAGCCGGGCCACCGGCACCGAGCAGCTGATGGCGTCCCGGGCCGGGGTGCGGTAGGGGATCGCGACGCCGAAGCAGCGCAGGCCCAGCGTGTTCTCCTCACGGTCCACCGCGAAGCCCTGCTCGCGGACCTGGTGCAGCTCCTCGATGAGCTTCTCCCGGTCGGTGAGGGTGTTCTCGGTGAGCGCGGGCAGCGTCTCGGGCAGCAGCTTGCGCACCTGCTCGTCGCTGTAGGTGGCGAGGATCGCCTTGCCCAGGGAGGTGGAGTGGGCCGGGAGCCGGCGGCCGACCCGGGTGAAGGGGCGCAGATAGTGCTGGGACTGGCGGGTGGCCAGGTAGACGACGTTGATGCCGTCGAGCCGGGCCAGGTGGATGGTCTCCGTGGTGTCGTCGGAGAGCCGGTCCAGGGTCGGCCGGGCGGCGGCCACCACCTCGTCGCCGTCGATGTAGGAGGTGCCGACCAGCAGCGCCCGCACCCCGATGCCGTACCGCGTGCCCGTCGCGTCCGTCTCCACCCAGCCCAGCTCCACGAGCGTGCGCAGCAGCATGTAGAGGCTGGACTTGGGGTAGCCCACGGCCTCCTGCACGGCCGCCAGGGAGTGCATTCCGGGCTTTCCGGCGAAGTACTCGAGCAGTTCCACCGTCCGCACCGCGGACTTGACCTGCGCCCCGCCGCCTGTCTCGGCTGCCGACATCGCCCTTGACCCCTTCGTTGGACGCCACATAGTCTCCGACAGCATATTCATCATCAGAGACAGCGTTCAGTATATCGAACGCCGCTGAGGGATGAACCAGTACTGCGGCATGACATGTGGAGGGATCCCGCGGTGGCAGCAGCACCAGTCTGGAGTGTCGACCCGCGTACCGGGAAGCAGCGTGAACAGGTTGCGGTGGAGGCCACAGCCCAGGAGGTGGACGCCGCGGTCAGGGCGGCCCACGCCGCGCGCGGCGCGCTCGCCGACCGCGCGGTGCGCTCGGCGTTCCTGCGCTCGGCCGCCGCGGGCCTGGACGCGGCCAAGGACGGTCTGGTGGAGACCGCCGACGCCGAGACCGCGCTCGGCCCGGTCCGGCTCACCGGCGAACTCGCCCGCACCAGCTTCCAGCTGCGGGCCTTCGCCGCCATCGTCGACGAGGGCGCCTTCCTCGACGTCGTCATCGACCACCCCGACGCGACCGCGACCCCGCCCATCCCGGACCTGCGCCGCTACAAGGTCCCGCTCGGCGTCGTCGCCGTCTACTCCGCCTCCAACTTCCCCTTCGCCTTCTCCGTCGCGGGCGGCGACACCGCGAGCGCGCTGGCCGCGGGCTGCCCGGTCGTCGTCAAGGCCCACCCCGACCACCCGGCCCTGTCCGAGCTGGTCGCCAAGGTGCTGCGCCGGGCCGCCGCCGAGCACGGCATCCCCGAAGGCGTCGTCGGACTCGTGCACGGCTTCGAGGCGGGCGTCGAGCTGATCAGGCACCCGCTGGTCGCCGCGGCCGGCTTCACCGGCTCCGTGCGGGGCGGCCGGGCCCTGTTCGACGCGGCTGCCGCGCGTGAGGTGCCGATCCCGTTCCACGGCGAACTCGGCTCGCTGAACCCGGTGCTGGTCACCGAGGCCGCCGCCGCCGAGCGCGCCGAGGAGATCGGCGCCGGTCTCGCCGGGTCCATGACGATGGGCGTCGGGCAGTTCTGCGTCAAGCCGGGCCTGGTGCTCGTGCCGTCCGGCGCGGCGGGCGACGGCCTGGTGAAGTCCCTGACGGACGCGGTGAGCGACACCGAGGCGGGCGTGCTGCTCGACCACCGGATGCGGGACAACTTCCTCGCCGGGGTCGCCGAGCGCGTCCGGCTGCCCGAGGTGGAGTCGCCGGTCACCCCGGGCGCGGGCGGCGAGCACTCGGTGAGCGCCGGCTTCCTCACCGTGCCGGCGAGCCGGCTCGCGGACGAGGGCGCGTACGACCTGCTGCTGGAGGAGTGCTTCGGGCCGGTCACCGTGGTGGCCCGGTACGCCGACGAGGAGGAGGCCGCGGCGGTGCTGTCCCGGCTGCCGGGCAACCTCACGGCCACGGTCCAGCTGTCCTCGCAGGAGGCCGCCGGGCAGGGGCGGGGGCCGGAACTGCTCGCCCGGCTGACCCCGTTGGCGGGGCGCGTGGTGGTCAACGCCTGGCCGACCGGGGTCGCGGTCGCGCCGGCCCAGCACCACGGGGGGCCGTACCCCGCGACGACCTCGACCTCCACGTCCGTGGGCGGTACGGCCATCGAGCGGTGGCTGCGGCCGGTCGTGTACCAGAACGCGCCCACCGCGCTGCTGCCGGCCGAGCTGAGGGACGAGAACCCGCTGGGGCTTCCCCGGCGGTTCGACGGCCGCCTCGAACGCTGACCGCCGGGAGCCGCGGAGCGGGAACCTGAGAGACTCACCCCATGGACGTGGAGCTGCCCGAACTTCCCTTCGGCTTGCGCACCTACGGCCCCGACGGGCACTGGTCGTACGAGGACGGCGTGCTCACCGGGTGGGCCGGGCCCCGGCAGGACCGGTTCGTGCCGCCCACCGGGGAGGCGCTGGACCCCGCCTGCGACGCCCCCCGGCTGCTGGGGGCGCCCGACGGGGACTTCCAGCTGATCGCCCGGGTGACCGTGGGGTTCCGGGCCGCCTTCGACGCCGGCGTGCTGTACGTCCACGTCGGCGACCGGGCGTGGGCCAAGCTCTGCCTGGAGTACTCCCCGGACGTGCCCACCGTCTGCACGGTGGTCACCCGGGGCCACTCCGACGACGCCAACTCCTTCACGGTGGACAGCAGTTCGGTCTGGCTGAGGGTCAGCCGGACCGGGCGGGCCTTCGCCTTCCACGCCTCCCGTGACGGGGAACGCTGGACCTTCGTCCGGCTGTTCACCCTCGGCGACGAGAAGGAGACCGGTGCCGCGCTGGTCGGCTTCATGACCCAGTCCCCCCTGGGAGAGGGCTGCGTGGTGACCTACGACCACCTCACCTACCACCCCGCCTGGCCCGACGACCTCCGCGACGGCAGCTGACCTCTGAACCGGCGCGGGCCGGGCTCACGTCCTCGGTTGCCGGGAGGGAATGAAACCGGCTGATTGAACGTTCATGCAGTGGTCGCGGAGAGAGTCTCCGTGCCCGTACGAGCCGGAGAGAGCCGAAGACATGCGCGTCGAGATCTGGAGCGACATCGCCTGCCCCTGGTGCTACGTGGGCAAGGCCCGCTTCGAGAAGGCGCTGGCGGCCTTCCCGCACCGGGACCAGGTCGAGGTCGTGCACCGCTCCTTCGAGCTGGACCCCGGCCGCGCCAAGGGCGACGTCCAGCCGGTGGTCACCATGCTGACCAGGAAGTACGGCATGAGCCAGGCGCAGGCCGAGGCCGGCGAGGACAACCTCGGCGCCCAGGCCGCCGCCGAGGGCCTGGACTACCGCACCCGGGGCCGCGACCACGGCAGCACCTTCGACATGCACCGCCTGCTGCACTTCGCCAAGGAGCACGGCAGGCAGGACGAGCTGATCCAGATCCTCTACCGGGCGAACTTCGCCGAGGAGCGGTCCGTCTTCACCGAGGGCGACGAGCGGCTCGTCGAGCTGGCCGTGGAGGCCGGGCTGGACGCCGGCGCAGTCCGCGCGGTGCTCGCCGACCCGTCCCGCTATGCCGACGACGTCCGTGCCGACGAACGGGAGGCCGCCCGGCTCGGCGCCACCGGTGTGCCCTTCTTCGTCCTGGACCGGGCGTACGGCGTCTCCGGCGCCCAGCCCGCCGAGGTGTTCGCCCGGGCGCTGGCCCAGGCCTGGGACGAGCGCACCTCGCTGACGCTCGTCGACCAGGGGGACGCCGACGCGTGCGGCCCGGACGGGTGCCCGGTGCCGCAGCCCTGAGAAGCCGCAGGTCGGCGTGGACGTATAAGGCTTCCTAAGCGGATCCGCGTAAAAATTCGCAATGGACTACCACGTCACGGGGCCGCACAGTGGTCCCATGGAGACCACGGAGACGTTCGACAGCCTCGTCCGCGCCGAGTTCGCCCCCAAGAGCACCTATCTCAACACCGCCAGCAACAGCCTGCTGCCTGCTCGCACCGTCGCCGCCCTGCACGAGGCGGCGCTGCTGCGGGCCGAGGGCCGGCCGCTGACCCCGCTGCACGAGGACGTCGAGGCCTGCCGGGCGGGGTACGCCCGGATCGCCGGAGTCCCGGTCGGCCGGGTCGCGGCGGGCGCGTCGGTCGCGGCCCACACCGGGGTGATCGCCGCCTCGCTGCCGGCGGGCGCCGAAGTCCTCGTCGCCGAGGACGACTTCACCTCCGTGCTGAACCCCTTCCACGTCCGCGGCGACCTCAAGGTCCGCACGGTCCCGCTGGAGCGGATCGCCGAGTCCGTCCGCCCGGGCACGGCGCTGGCCGCCGTCAGCGCCGCCCAGTCCGCCGACGGGCGCCTCGCCGACCTGGCCGCCCTCAGGGAGGCAGCCCGCGCGCACGGGGCACGCACCTACGTCGACTTCTCCCAGGCCGCCGGCTGGCTGCCGATGGACGCGGACGCCTACGACTTCACCGCCACGGTCTCCTTCAAGTGGCTGCTCGGCCCGCACGGCGCGGCCTTCCTCACCGTCCCCGAGGACTTCGGCGGGCTGAGCCCGGTGCTCGCCGGGTGGGTCGCGGCCGAGAAGCCGTGGGACAGCTGTTACGGCCCGGTCGCCGAACTCGCCCGTTCCGCGCGGCGATTCGACCTCACCCACGCCCTGTTCACCTTCGCGGGCCTGCGTCGCTCGCTGGAGCTGATCGAGGAACTGGGCGTCACCGCCGTGCACGCCCACGACGTTGCCCTCGCCGACCGGTTCCGCGCGGGGCTGGCCGCCCTCGGCCACGAGCCGGTGCCCGCCCCCGGCTCGGCGATCGTCTCGGTGCCGGGACTCGGCTCCCGGCAACCCGAGCTGAGCGAGGCGGGCATCGAGGTCTCCGACCGCGCCGGCAACCTCCGCGCGTCCTTCCACCTGTACAACACGGAAGCGGATGTGGACCGACTGCTGGACGTCCTGGCCGGCTGACGGCATGACCGGGCCGGAGCCCCCCGTCCCACACGAGGAGGCTCCGGCCCGGTGCCGGAAGGGGATCACCTCACCGGGGTGAAGTCCCTGGCGCCGATGAACTCAGGGCGTCGTACGGGCGCCGCGAACGGCTCGACGGCCGTGTTCTCCACGCTGTTGAACACGATGAACACGTTGCTGCGCGGGTACGGCGTGATGTTGTCGCCGGAGCCGTGCATGCAGTTGCAGTCGAACCAGGTCGCCGAGCCGGCCTTGCCGGTGAACAGCCGGATGCCGTACTCGCTCGCCAGCTGCGTCAGCGCCTCGTCCGACGGCGTGCCCGCGTCCTGCATCTGCAGCGACTTCTTGTAGTTGTCCTCGGGCGTGGCGCCGGCGCAGCCCAGGAACGTCCTGTGCGAGCCCGGCATGATCATCAGGCCGCCGTTGGTGTCGTGGTTCTCGGTCAGCGCGATCGAGACGGACACGGTGCGCATGTGGGGCAGGCCGTCCTCGGCGTGCCAGGTCTCGAAGTCCGAGTGCCAGTAGAAGCCGCTCGCGCCGAAGCCGGGCTTGACGTTGATCCGGGACTGGTGGACGTACACGTCGGAGCCGAGGATCTGCCGGGCGCGGCCGACCACGCGCGGATCGCGCACCAGGTTCGCGAACACCTCGCTGATCCTGTGCACCTCGAAGACCGAGCGGATCTCCTTCGACTTCGGCTCCACGATCGAGCGTTCGTCGGCGCGGATCGCCGGGTCGGAGACCAGCCGGTCCAGCTCGCGCTTGTAGACCTCGACCTCGTCGGGCGTGATCAGCTGGTCGATGGCGAGGAAGCCGTCACGCTCGTACGCCTGGAGGTCGGCGGTGCCGATCGGGCCCGGCGTGTCCGGGGAACCCCACACGACCGGGTCCTGGCGCGGGACGGTCACCTCGGTGGTGCCGCGGGTCGGGTAGAGATCCTTCACGGGGGCAGTGGTCATGGGTTCTCACACCTCCTCGGGCTCGGTGAGCAGCGGGTAGACGCCGTTCTCGTCGTGGTCCTCCCGTCCGGTCACCGGCGGGTTGAACACACAGATGCAGTGGAAGTCCTCCTTGACGCGCAGGGTGTGCCGCTCGTGCCCGTCGAGGAGGTACATGGTGCCGGGCGTGATCGTGTACGTCTTCCCGGCCTCGTGGTCGGTGAGTTCGGCCTCGCCCTTGGTGCAGACGACGGCCTCGATGTGGTTGGCGTACCACATCGACGTCTCGGTGCCGGCGTAGAGGATGGTCTCGTGCAGCGAGAACCCGACCCGCTCCTTGGCGAGGACGATCCGCTTGCTCTCCCAGGTACCGGACTTGGACTTGATGTGCCGGTCGGTGCCTTCGATGTCCTTGAAGGATCGGACGATCACGGTGGTGCTTCCTCCTGGTCGGCTTGCGGTTCAGACGGTTTCCCGGACGGCGCGGGCGAGGACGCTCAGGCCCTCGTCCAGCTCGTCGGGGGTGATGGTGAGGGCGGGCAGCAGCTTGACGACCTCGCCCTCCGGGCCGGACGTCTCGATCAGCAGCCCGAGTTCGAAGGCCCGCCGGGCGACCTTCGAGGCCCGGCTCTTGTCGTGGAACTCCATGCCCCACACCAGGCCCCGGCCGCGGTATTCCTTGACGTCGGCGAGGTTCTCCTCGGTGATGGCGATCAGCGCCTGCTCGACCTGCTCGCCCCGGGTGCGGGTCTGCTTCTCCATGGCCGAGCCGTCGGTCCAGTACGTCTCCAGGGCCGCGGCGGCGGTGACGAAGGCCGGGTTGTTGCCGCGGAAGGTGCCGTTGTGCTCGCCCGGCTCCCAGACGTCCAGCTCCGGCTTGAACAGGCACAGCGACATCGGCAGGCCGTAGCCGCTGATCGACTTGGACACCGTGACGATGTCGGGCACGATCCCGGCCTCCTCGAAGGAGAAGAAGGCGCCGGTACGGCCGCAGCCCATCTGGATGTCGTCGACGATCAGCAGCATGTCCTGCCGCTCGCACAGCTCCTTCAGGGCGCGCAGCCACTCCGGCCGGGCCACGTTGATGCCGCCCTCGCCCTGCACGGTCTCCACGATCACGGCGGCGGGCTTGTTCAGGCCGGACCCCTGGTCCTCCAGCAGCCGCTCGAACCACAGGAAGTCGGGGACCTTGCCGTCGAAGTAGTTGTCGAACGGCATCGGCGTGCCGTGCACCAGCGGGATCCCGGCGCCGGCCCGCTTGAAGGCGTTGCCGGTCACGGCGAGCGAGCCCAGCGACATGCCGTGGAAGGCGTTGGTGAACGACACGATCGACTCCCGGCCCTTCACCTTGCGGGCCAGCTTCAGCGCCGACTCCACGGCGTTGGTGCCGGTCGGGCCCGGGAACATGACCTTGTACGGCAGATCGCGCGGGCGCAGCACCAGATCCTGGAAGGTCTGCAGGAAGGACCGCTTGGCCGTGGTCGACATGTCCAGGCCGTGGGTCACCCCGTCCCGGGACAGATAGTCGATCAGCGCCCGTTTGAGCACCGGGTTGTTGTGGCCGTAGTTGAGTGAGCCGGCCCCGGCGAAGAAGTCGAGGTAGGCATGGCCGTCCTCGTCGAACATCCGGCTGCCCTGCGCGCGGTCGAAGACCGTGGGCCAGCCGCGGCAGTAGCTGCGCACCTCGGACTCGAGGGTCTCGAAAACGCTGAGGTCGGGCTGGGTGATGGTCACGGTGGTCGCTCCTCAGTGGGGGGTGGAGGCGGTCAGCGGGCCGATGCGGTACAGGACTTCGGGGTCGTGCGGGCCGTCCGGGAACAGCTCGGCGGGGAACAGCACCTCACGCTCCACACGCGCGCCGTGCCGGGCGGCGAACGAGGTGAACAGCCGCTCGGAGGCGGTGTTGCCGGGGGTGATGGTGGTCTCCACGCCGGTGATGCCGCGCTCGGCGGTGAGCCGTGCGGTCAGCCCGTCCAGCAGCCTGGCGGCGATGCCGCGCCCCCGCTGGGCGGAGTCGACGGCCACCTGCCAGACGAGCAGCGTGCGGGGGCGCTCCGGCCGTACGTAGCCGGTGACGAATCCGACCGGCTCCCCGTCCGCACCGCGTGCCACCGCGGAGGTGCCGGCGAAGTCCCGGCACCACAGCAGATAGCTGTACGAGGAGTTCAGGTCGAGGGTTTTCGATTCCTTGGCGAGACGCCAGAGCGCTGCTCCGTCGGTCAGCGCCGGCTGGTCGACGATCAGGTCTGCGGGTGCGGCAGTCATGCGGCACGAATTTAGCGAGGCGAATTAGAAAATGCACGGGCGTCGTCGCTGTGCCGTACCGAGGAGGCAGTGAAATGCCTGAGTTATCCCGCTACAAATCAGGGCATAGCGACCCTACTGTGGAGTACGTCACACCCCGGAAACGGCTCGAAACCTGCCGGAAAACTTCCCCGTTTAGCCTCGCAAAAAGCGGGAAGAAGAAGACGGGAAGCTACCACCGAGAAAATTGGCGGGAATTGTGAAATCAATCTGAATTTTGAATTCGGAATGCGGTGGCGCCGTCGAATTCAGACGCCGAGCGCCGCCCCGATCGCCGCCAGACACCTCTCCACGGTCTCCTGCGAGGCGTCCGCCCCGTAGTGGTTGACCCGGATCATCTCCTTGGCCAGCGCCCCGCCGCCGGCCGCGAGCGGCAGCGCGGGATCGCTCTTCAGCACCCGGGCCACCAGCTCCGACGCCACCACCCCGGAGGGCACCCGCAATGTCGTCGCCACCGGCGCCGCGTCCTTCTCCTCGCACACGTACGGCTCGAGGCCCCCGCCCAGGGCGAGGGCGCCCGCCCGCGCGGCCCGGGCCGCCTCCCGGTGCCGGGCCATCACCGTCTCCAGCCCCACCGACTCGATCCGCTCCAGGCACGCTTCGAGCGCCAGCATCTCCAGCTGCGCCGGGGCGTGCGGCAGCACCCTGCGGCCCGCGTCGGTCCAGCGCTCCTTCCAGTCCAGCAGGGACAGGTAGGAGCGGCGCGGCGCGTGCGGATTCGCCGCCATCCGCGCCCAGGCCCGCTCGCTCACCGAGATCGCCGACACGCCCGCGGGGCCGCCCATCGCCTTCTGCGCGCCGATCACGCACAGGTCCACGCCCCACGCGTCCGGCAGCACCGGCTCGGCGCCCACCGAGGCGACCGCGTCCAGATAGAACAGGGCGCCCTGCTCCCGCACCGCCTCGCCGATCTCCGCGACCGGATTGGTGTTGCCGGTCGCGGCCTCCGCGTGGACCAGGGACACGAAGTCGATCTCGGGGTGCTCGGCGAACGCCTCCCGGATCTGCCCGGCGCTCACCGCCGTGTGGAAGGGGACGGCGAGGTCGTGCACCGTCGCGCCGGAGTCCCGCAGCCAGTCGCCGAAGGTCTGCCCGTACGGACCCGTGATCACGTTCAGGGCCACCGTGCCCGGACCGGCCGCCGCGCGGATCGCGCCCTCCAGCGGCAGCAGCGCCTCGCCCTGGGTGATCAGCACGTCCTGCCGGGTGTCCAGCAGCCGGGCGACCGCGTCCTCGATGGCGGCGAAGCGCTCGGCGGTCAGCGGAGGCAGGTCCAGAAGCGGGTGGGTCACGGCGGCGCTCTCTTCGTTCTCGGGGCCTGTGTCGGGTTCGAACTCCATCGATCTTAGGTCCGTCGCCCCGGTGACCATCGGTTTGGTTTGAGACCCCCAAACTCTTCCTTATAATCGGAACCCACAGTTCCCCCACAGAGAAGATCCCCCATGAAAACGCTCCTCGGACGCCGGACCCGCCTGCTGGCTGCCACCACCGCGACCGCCGGCCTCGTGCTCGTCGCGGCCGGGTGCTCCTCCAGCGGATCGGGGAGCGGCAAGACCACCGTCGACGGCGTCCACCTGGTCAAGGCCGGCCGGCTCACCACCTGCACCCACCTGCCGTACCCGCCGTTCCAGTCGGAGGTGGGCGGCAAGGTCCAGGGCTTCGACGTCTCCCTGATCGACCTGGTCGCCAAGAACCTCGGCGTGAAGCAGCAGATCCTCGACACGCCGTTCGAGAACTTCAAGACCGGCGCCTTCCTCAACTCCGGCCAGTGCGACCTGGCCGCCGCCGGCATGACGATCACGCCGGAGCGCAAGAAGAACGTCGACTTCTCCGACCCGTACTTCGAGGCCACCCAGGCCGTGCTCACCGGGAAGGACAGCGGCGTCACCTCGCTCGCGGACGTCAAGGCCAAGGGCGGGAAGCTCGGCGCCCAGGCGCAGACCACCGGTGAGGACTTCGCCAGGAGCAAGGGCTTCGACCCGGTCTCCTTCGCCTCCTCCGACGCGGTCCTCAACGGCCTGCGCACCGGGCAGGTCCAGGCCGTGATCATCGACTACCCGGTGGTCCAGGGCTGGCTGAAGGACAAGGACAACGCGGCGAAGTTCAAGGTCGTCGACAACCTCAAGACCGGCGAGCAGTACGGCTTCACGGTGAAGAAGGGCAACAAGGCCCTGCTCGACGCCATCAACAAGGCCCTGCGGGACGCCAAGGCCGACGGCACCTACAAGAAGATCTACGAGAAGTGGATCGGCCCGTACAACGCCTCCGTCGCCTCCCCGGCCCCGTCCGCCTCCTGACCCCATGACGACCGACACGGACACCCCCATACAGCCCAGGAAGACCGGCCTGACACGCCGTCAGAAGCAGCGGCTGTCGCGCGGGGCGCAGTACCTGGTCTTCGCCGCCGCGGTGATCGCCTTCGCGGTCACCGCGGACTGGGGCCGGCTGCAGAACCAGTTCGCGCAGGGCCGCATCGCCAGGCAGCTGTTCCCGGAACTCATCACGGTGGCCATGAAGAACACCGTGCTGTACACGCTGTCCGGGTTCGCCGTCGGCCTCGCCCTCGGCATGCTCATCGCCCTGATGCGCCTGTCGTCCGTGGGGCCGTACCGCTGGCTCGCCGGCGTCTACATCGAGGTCTTCCGCGGCCTGCCCGCGCTGCTGATCTTCATCTTCGTCGGCACCGGCGTGCCCCTGGCCTTCCCCAGCATCCAGTACCCGGGCGGTGTCTACGGCAAGGTCGCCGTCGCCCTCGGACTGGTCTCCGCCGCCTACATGGCGGAGACGATCCGCGCGGGCATCCAGGCCGTGCCCAAGGGGCAGATGGAGGCGGCCCGTTCGCTCGGGTTCTCGCCCGCGCGGGCCATGGTCTCCATCATCCTGCCGCAGGCCTTCCGGATCATCCTGCCGCCGCTGACCAACGAACTCGTCCTGCTCTTCAAGGACTCCTCGCTGGTGCTGTTCCTCGGCGTCACCCTGGAACAGCGCGAACTGTCCAAGTTCGGCAACGACCTGGCCAGTTCGACCGCCAACTCCACCCCGATCCTGGTCGCGGGCCTGTGCTACCTGCTGATCACGATCCCGCTCAGCCTCGTCGTGCGCCGCATGGAAACCAGGGCGCGGAGGGAGATCCGGTGACCCGCCCCGAGATCCGCGTGACGGACCTGCACAAGTCCTTCGGCGACAACCACGTCCTGCGCGGCATCGACCTGGAGATCGGCCAGGGCGAGGTCGTCTGCGTCATCGGCCCCTCCGGCTCCGGCAAGTCCACGCTGCTGCGCTGCGTGAACCTGCTGGAGGAACCCACCGAGGGGCAGGTCTTCGTCGGCGGCACCGAACTGACCGACCCGGACGTCGACATCGACGCCGTACGCCGCCGGATCGGCATGGTCTTCCAGCAGTTCAACCTCTTCCCGCACCTCAGCGTCACCGAGAACCTCACGCTGCCGCAGCGCCGGGTGCTCCGCCGGGACAAGGCGACCGCCGCCAAGATCGCCGCGGAGAACCTGGCCCGGGTCGGCCTGGCCGAGAAGGCGGACGCCTACCCGTCCTCCCTCTCCGGCGGGCAGCAGCAGCGCGTGGCCATCGCCCGGGCGCTGGCGATGGGCCCGGAGGTGATGCTCTTCGACGAGCCGACCTCGGCGCTCGACCCCGAACTGGTCGGCGACGTCCTCGCCGTCATGCGGATGCTCGCGCGGGACGGCATGACGATGATGGTCGTCACCCACGAGATGACCTTCGCGCGCGAGGTCGCCGACCGGGTCGTCTTCATGGACGGCGGCGTGATCGTCGAGGACGGCAGCCCCGAACAGGTCATCGGCGCCCCGCGGCACGAACGCACCCGCCACTTCCTCTCCCGCCTGCTCGACCCGGCGATGGCCGAGGTGGAGGAGGAGACCTCCGACCAGGTGGGCGACGGGCAGCCGTAGCTCGTTAAGGTCGGGGGCATGAGCGATGGCGCCGTGCTGCACGTGAAGGGTCGGGTCCTGGCCGGACCCGAGGACGTCCGCGACGAGCTGTGGGTGGTCGGGGGCCGGGTGTCCTACGACCGCCCCGCCGGCGCCCGCGACGTCCGTACCGTCGAGGGCTGGGCGCTGCCCGGCCTGGTGGACGCCCACTGCCATGTGGGCCTCGGTGCCGAGGGCCCGGTCGACGCCGCCACCGCGGAGAAGCAGGCGCTCACCGACCGGGAGGCCGGCACCCTGCTGATCAGGGACGCCGGCTCGCCCTCCGACACCCGCTGGGTCGACGACCGGGAGGACCTCCCGAAGATCATCCGGGCCGGCCGGCACATCGCCCGCACCCGCCGCTACATCCGCAACTTCGCCTGGGAGATCGAGCCCGACCACCTCGTCGCGTACGTCGCCCGGGAAGCCCGGCGCGGCGACGGCTGGGTCAAGCTGGTCGGCGACTGGATCGACCGCGACCTCGGCGACCTCGCCCCCTGCTGGCCGCGCGAGGCGGTCGAGGCAGCCATCGCCGAGGCCCACCGGCTCGGCGCCCGCGTCACCGCCCACTGCTTCGCCGAGAGCTCCCTGCGCGACCTGGTCGAGGCAGGCATCGACTGCATCGAGCACGCCACCGGCCTGACCGAGGACCTGATCCCGCTGTTCGCCGAGCGGGGCGTCGCGATCGTGCCGACCCTCGTCAACATCGCCACCTTCCCGCAGCTCGCGGCGGGCGGCGAGAGCCGGTACCCGCAGTGGTCCGCGCACATGCGCCGGCTGCACGAGCGCCGCTACGACACCGTGCGCGGCGCCTACGACGCCGGGATCCCGGTGTACGTCGGCACGGACGCCGGCGGCTCGCTGGCCCACGGCCTGGTCGCGGCCGAGGTGACCGAGCTGGTCACCGCGGGCATCCCCGCCGTGGACGCCGTCTCCGCGACCAGCTGGGGCGCCCGCGCCTGGCTCGGCCGCCCCGGCCTCGAGGAGGGCGCACCGGCCGACCTGGTGGTGTACGAGGGCGACCCGCGGGCGGACGTACGGGTGCTGGCGGCGCCGCGCCGGGTCGTGCTGAACGGCATCGTCGTCGAGTAGCCGCCAGGGGCGCGGGGGAACGCCTGTGCCCGGTGATTCGAATCGACGTGCGGGATATCCACGTTTGAGTGAAGTGACCCAGGATCGCTGACCGTTCACCCACAGTGCGTACAAGGTTGACGGGTCCCAAGCAGGTTTCCACTGGGGGTCCCACGCCTTGAACAGCGACACCTTCCGCATGCCCGCACACCGTACGGCCGCCCTGGCGACCGCCGCCGCCCTCGCCCTGGCGCCCGCGGTGCTGGGCGCGAGCCCCGCGCACGCGACCACCGGCCACGGTCGCGCCTCCGCCGTCGTGCTCCGCACCGGCCTCGACGTCTCCCTGCTCAACAAGACCGTCGACGTCCCGCTCGCGGTCTCCCTCAACGAGGTCCAGGCACCGCGGAGCGCCGACCGGACCGCGCTGTCCGCCCGGCTCGACGGCGTGGCCGGCGGCAGGCCCTTCTCGGTCCTCCGCGCCGACGCCGCCTCCGCGAAGGCCACCGTGACCGCGCGGCGCGCCGAGGGCTCGGTGCGGCTGGTGAACGCCCGCCTGCACGTCCCCGGTCTGCCCCTGCTGTCCCTGATCGAGGTCGGCACGGTCACCGCCGACGCGACCTGCGAGGCCGGCAAGGCGCCGGCGGCCTCGGCGAACGTCCTCGGCACGGTCACGGTCCTCGGCAAGCGCGTCACGCTCACCGCCGGCGGCCCCAGCGAGATCAAGGTTCCCGGCATCGGCGAGGTCCGCCTCGACCTCGCCCAGCGCCGCACCACGACCCGCACCGCCGCCGCCACCGCCCTCGAACTCCGGGTCTCCGTCAACCCGTTGAAGCTCAACGTGGCCGACGTCGAGGGCACCGTCACCCTGGCCAAGGCCACCTGCGAGTCCCCGATGGCGCCGCCCACCGGCCACCCGGTGCCGAGCCACGACCCGGCCGCCGCCGTCAAGCCCCAGGGCGCCCGCAACGACCTCGCCGAGACCGGCGGCAGCTCCGCGACCCCGTACATCGCGGGCACCGCGCTGGCGCTGCTGCTGCTCGGCGGCGGAGCAGCGACACTGGCCCGCCGCCGCAAGAACTGACCCGGGGTTGCCGGCCGTCGCCGGAGCTGGTCCTGAGAGGGCTGGCTTCGCCCGTGTCGGTCGCGGCTGGGGCTGGTCCTGTTCGTCGGCGGCGGCTGGGCTTGGTGTTGACTTTCGTGGGTGACCGCTGGCGTTGGTCCTGGCGTCGTCGGCGTTCGTGGGGGCCTGCTTCGGCTCAGCCGGCCGTATCACGGGCTGGTGCCGACGCCTCTTGACGCCGCAGGGGCTGGACCCGACGGTGCCGGCGGTCGCTGCGGTCGGCTTCGGCTCAGTCGGCCGCGTCACGGGGGCCCAGCGCCTCTCGGTGCCCAGGGACTGGACCCGCTGCCGCTGCGGGCGGCCGGCCCCGCATGCCGTCACGCCGGGTAGGGAGCGGCCTCTCTGCCTGCCTTGAGGGTGGCCGCCCACCAGGACAGCTGGTCCAGCAGCGTCTTGGCGTACCCCTGGGCCTGCTCGTCCAGCGGGTGGCCGTCCTGCCACGCGGTGAAGTAGTTCGGGAAGGCCAGACCGTCCCGGATGGTCACCGCGTGCAGCTCGGTCAGCACGTTCTCCAGATGCAGCACGGCATGCCGGCCGCCGGCCGCGCCGCCGTAGCTGACGAAGGCCACCGGCTTCGCCGTCCACTGCGTGAAGTGCCAGTCGATGGCCGCCTTCAGTGAGGCGGGGTAACTGTGGTTGTACTCGGGGGTGACGACGACGAAGGCGTCGGCCTCCTCCAGCGCCGAGGTCAGCCGGTCCATCCCGGCCGGACGCGGATAGGCGTCCCCGGCGAACTTCGGTGACTCGGCCGGCAGCGCCAACGGGATGTCCACGTCGGCCAGATCGACGACGTCGACCTCGAACCCCCCGTGCCACCGGGCCTGTTCGGCCACCCACGAGCCGACGACCGGGCCGAACCGGCCCTCGCGCACGCTTCCGACGATGACCAGCAACCTGTGCGTGTTCGTGTTCTCCATGCCCACCACGATCGAATGCCCGGCACCGCACAGCCAGGCCGTGCTCAGGCTGGCCCCCGCGGGGCCACCCTGAGCACTCGGCGCCCGTCCGCCCCGCGGCCTATCCTCGTGGCATGGGCACACCACTGGGGGACTTCATCCGTGCCAAGCGCGACGGCATCCAGCCGGAGACACTGGGACTGCCCGAGCGCGGCCGCCGCCGGTCACCGGGCCTGCGCCGGCTGGACCTCGCCGCCCGGGCCGGCATCAGCGTCGAGTACCTGACCCGCATCGAACAGGGCCGCGACCGCAACCCCTCGGTGTCCGTGGTGAACGCGCTGGCCGACGCGCTCAGCCTCGACGCCGCCGAGCGCACCCACCTGCGCTACCTCGCGAAGATCACCGGCGGCGCGTGCACCGCCCACCGCAGTCCGGCCCCGCCGCGGCGGGAGGTCCGCCCCGCCCTGCTCCGGACGCTCCGGCTGCTGGAACCGGGCATCGCCGTCGTGACCAACCGCCTCGGCGACATCCTCGCCCGCACCAGCGGCTACGAACTGCTGACCGCCGGCACCGGACTGCTCGACGGCGACACCCCCAAC
Source organism: Streptomyces sp. NPDC048192 (assembly GCF_043202415.1). NCBI lineage: Bacteria > Bacillati > Actinomycetota > Actinomycetes > Kitasatosporales > Streptomycetaceae > Streptomyces > Streptomyces sp. NPDC048192. Next base: position 77,195 of record NZ_JBIDAL010000003.1, on the reverse strand, counting down.
CTCACCCGGTACGTCTTCACCGACCCCAGGGCACGCTCCTTCTTCGCCGACTGGGCCGAGGCCGCCGACGAGCAGGCATTCGACCTGTGGCTCGGCCCGTCGGTGGAGAACTCGGAATGGCTCAGCGCGGAACTGGCCCCCGTGGCGGGCCCCGAGTTCACCCGCCGCATGAACCGCCATACGGTGCCCCGGCGGGGGATGCTCCGCCTGAACCACCCCACGGGCCCCGAACTCCGGCTCACCCGGGAGACGCTGGAAGCCTCGGCGGACGCCCAGCAACTCGTGGTGTTCCTGCCGGCGGACGAGGAGACGGCGACGGCGGTCGAGCGGCTCCGGGAACGTCCTCGGCTCAGGGCGATCTCATAGCCTCCTTCGGCTTCCGCTTCTCCGCTTCCGCTTCTCCGCCGGTGGCTGCCGCGGGTCACGGCAGGGCGGCCGACAGCGCCTTCAGGAAGCCGCTCATCGTGACCCGGTCCCGCACCGCCACCCGTACCCACTCCTCGCCGAGCCCCGGGAAGGTGTCCCCCCGCCGGACCGCGTACCCCAGGTCCCGCAGCCGGTGCCGTACACGCGCCGCGTCCGGCATGCGCACCAGGACGAACGGTCCCTCCGCGGGGGACACCACCCGCACGTCCAGCTCGGCCAGCTCCGACAGCCCCGCCACCAGATGACCCCGGTCCGCCGCGATGCGGTGCGCCGCGTGCCCCGCCTCCGCCAGGGCCCGGGGCGCGACGCACGCCTCCGCCGCGGCCAGCGCCGGCGTGGAGACCGGCCAGAGCGGCTGCGCCCGCTCCAGCGCGGCGATGATCCCGGCGGGAGCCAGCACGTACCCGATCCGCAGCCCGGCCAGCCCCCACGTCTTGGTGAGGCTGCGCAGCACGACCAGCCCCGGCACATCGGTCCGTCCGGCCAGCGCCTCCCGCTCACCCGGCACCGCGTCCATGAACGCCTCGTCCACGACCAGCACCCGTCCAGGGCGGGCGAGCCGGGAGACGGCCGACGCCGGATGCAGCACCGAGGTGGGATTGGTCGGGTTCCCGATCACCACCAGGTCGGCGTCCTCGGGCACCGCCGCCGGGTCCAGCCGGAACCCGTCCTCCTCCCGCAGCAGCACCCGGTCCACGGTGTGCCCGGCGTCCCTGAGCGCCGCCTCCGGCTCGGTGAACTGAGGATGCACCACGACCGGCCGCCGTACCTTCAGCGCCCGCGCGAGCAGCACGAACGCCTCCGCCGCGCCCGCGGTCAGCAGCACCCGCTCCACCGGCAGCCCGTGCCGCGCCGCCACCGCCGCCCGCGCGGCCCGCCCGTCCGGGTAGGCCGCGAGGGACGACAGCGAGGCGGCGATCTCCTCCCGCAGCCACGACGGGGGCGTGTCCGCGCGGACGTTGACGGCGAGGTCGACCAGCGCGGCCCCGTCGTCCCGCACCTCCGCGTCCCCGTGGTGCCGCAGATCCGGTTCCGCGCCCTCAGTGCGCATGGCTGTGCGAGTGCCCCCCGTGATGGTGGTGTCCGTGGCCATGTCCGTGGTCATGCCCGTGGCCGTCGTCGTCGGGGTGGTAGTGCGGCTGCTGCGGCAGCCCCACCTTGTCCTCGAAGCCCGGCAGCGCGATCCGGTACACGCACGCGTCGCAGTTCATCCGCAGATCGCCCTTGACGGCCTCCGCGTACCGCTCCAGCACCAGGTCGAGCAGCTCCGGCTCGGGCCCGATGACCTCCGCGGAGCGCACCTCGGTCTCCGGGTGCGCGGCGGCCCACTCCTCGGTCTGCCGTCGCACCCGGTCCGGCAGCACGCCGGTGAACAGGAAGTACGGCAGGACGACGATCCTGCGCGCCCCCAGCGCCCGGCACCGGTCGAGACCGCTCGGCACGTCCGGCGCCGCCAGCGACACGAACGCCGTCTCCACCCCGGCGTACCCGCGGCCCTCCCACAGCAGCCGCGCCGCCTTGAACACCTCGGCGTTGGCGTCGGGGTCGGTCGAGCCGCGCCCGACCAGCAGCACGGTCACCTCCGCGCGCGGCACCGGGCCCAGCGCCTCGTCCAGCCGCCGCTCCAGCACGTTCAGCAGCGCCGGGTGCGGGCCCAGCGGACGGCCGTAGGTGTACGAGATGCCCGGGTGCCGTTCCTTCTCGCGGGCCAGCGCGGCCGGGATGTCACCCTTGGCGTGCCCGGCGGACACCAGCATCAGCGGCACGGTGGCGAACCGCCGCACCCCCCGTGCCACCAGCCCGGCGACGGCCTCGCCCAGCGGCGGCGCGGACAGCTCGATGAAGCCGCCCGCGACGGGCATGTCGGAGCGCAGCTGCAGCCGGCGTACGAAGTCGCGGAACGCCTCGGCTCCGGCGTCGTCACGGGTGCCGTGTCCGGCGATGAGCAGGGCGGGCGGGGTGGTCACGGGGTCTCCTCAGGCGAAACGGGGTGGTACAGCAGGGCGTTGAGCGCGGCGGCGGCGACCGCCGAGCCGCCCTTCTCGGACACGTTGCTCACCGCGGGCAGCCCGCTCGCGCGCAACGCGGCCTTGGACTCGGCCGCGCCGACGAAGCCGACGGGCAGGCCGATGACGAGTGCGGGGGAGGCGTCCAGGGTGAGCAGCTCCTCCAGGGCGGTCGGCGCACAGCCGATCACCCACAGCGCGCCCGGCCCGACCTGCTCGTAGGCGAGCCGGACGGCGTGCGCCGAACGCGTCAGGCCGGGGCCGGACCTCGCGTCCCTGAGCCGGCAGACCGTCTCCCGGCGGGTGATGCCGGCCGCGACCATCTCCACGTCGACCACGACGGGCGCCCCGGCGTGCAGCGCCGCGTGCGCCGCCACCAGATCGGCCTCGGCCATGACGAGATCGGTCGCGTAGTCCAGGTCGGCGGCGGAGTGGACGACCCGCTCCACCACCGCCCGGGTCAGCGGCGGGAAGTGCGAGGTGTCCAGCCGGGCGCGCAGCCGCCGGAAGGACTCCTGCTCGATGGGGTGGACGATCCGGTTCACTTTCCGCCCTCCTGCCAGCGGTAGCCGCGCGGGGTCACCATGCGCCCGGCGACGGTCCGGGTGGCCGTGTTGCCCACGGTGACGACCGTCATCATGTCGACCGTCGCCGGGTCCAGTGCGGCGAGCGTGGTCACCCGGCTGGACTCGTCCGGCCGGGAGGCGTTGCGCACGACCCCGACGGGAGTCGCCGGCTCGCGGTGCCCGGCGAGGATGCCGAGCGCCTTCGGCAGCTGCCAGTCGCGGCCCCGGGAACGGGGGTTGTAGAAGGTGACGACGAGGTCCGCCTCGGCCGCCGCCCGCACCCGCCGCTCGATGACCTCCCACGGGGTGTGCAGGTCGGACAGGCTGATGGACACGTGGTCGTGGCCCAGCGGCGCGCCCAGGATCGCCCCGGCGGCCAGCGCGGCCGTCACCCCGGGCACCCCGACCACGTCGATGTCGTCCGAGGCCTCGGCGAGCGCCGGGGAGGCCATGGCGTACACGCCCGCGTCCCCGCTGCCGATCAGCGCCACCGCGTGCCCGCGCCGGGCCTCGGCGACGGCCGTGCGCGCCCGCTCCTCCTCCGCGCCGAGCCCAGACTCCAGCACCCGGGTGCCCGGCCGCAGCAGGTCGCGGATCTGGTCGACGTACTGGTCCAGCCCGACCAGCACCGACGCCCGGCGCAGCTCGGCCGCGGCGCGCGGGGTCAGCAGGTCCCGGGCACCGGGCCCGAGCCCCACCACCGCGAGCCGCCCACGCCCCGGACGCCGTACGACGGCACAGGTCGCCATGGCCGACTTCCGCTTCGGCACGAGGAGTTCCCCGCCGCGCAGCAGGGCGGCGGCCTCCGCGACGGACGGCGTGCCGACTGCCGCGAGCGGCGCGGCGGAGGGATTGGGCACCGCCACCCCCGCCAGCTCCTCGGCGCCGTACGTCACCAGCGGCACCCCCAGCCGGCTGGCGGCGGCCACGATGCCCGCCTCCTCCGCCTTGGCGTCCACGGTGGCGAGTTCGGCCACCGACCTCGGGGACAGCCCCGCCTGCGCCAGCGACTCCTCGATCAGCCCCAGGACCTCCTCCGCCGGAGCGCCCTTGGACGCGCCGACCCCGACCACCAGGGACGGCGGCCTGAGCAGCACCTCCCGCTCGCCGGGCGCCATGTCCCGGTCGGTGAGCCGGATGGTGTACGCCCCCTGCGGCGAGGCCGGCAGCGGCGGCAGCGGCCACGGCAACTCGGCCTCGAGGGCGACCGGTTCGCCGTCCAGCAGCGCCCGGGAGACCTGGGCGACCGCACCCTCGTACGGCAGGCCCAGCGTGTCCAGGCCCGGCAGCCCGACGGAGTCCGTCGCGGTCGTCACCACCGGCTCGGCGCCCAGCAACGCGCCGACCCCGCAGGCGAGTTCGTTGGCGCCGCCGCCGTGCCCGCCGACCAGCGACACCGCGAACCGGCCGGCCTCGTCCACGCACACCACACCCGGGTCGGCCGTCTTGTCGCCGAGCAGCGGCGCGAGCAGCCGCACCACCGCGCCCGTCGCCAGGAAGCACACCAGCTGCTCGCACTCGGCGAACGCGGCCCGCACCGCCTCCCCGACGGGCCCCTCGTACACCCGCGTCCGGTCCGGCCAGGCCGCGGCCAGCCGGTCGCGTGCCGCCGCGCCCGCCGCGGTGGCGGAAATCAGGCCGATCACTGAGCAACTCCTTCGCTTGACGCCGGGGTTCTGTCGCCCCAGAGCAGAAACACGGGATTGGTCGCCGCGAGCCGGGTCACGTCCCCGGGCAGCGGCGCGAGGCGCGACGACTGCAGCAGCACCCCGTCGCAGGCGAACCCGGCGGCCGTGAGCGCCTCGCGCGCCGCCGGCACCCGGTCGAGCGCGGCCATGGCGACGACCACGGTCCGCCGGGCCCGCCGCGCGCACGCGCCCACGACGGCGGGCAGGCCGCGGCCGCCCCCGCCGACGAACACCGCGTCGGGATCGTCGAGCCCGTCCAGGGCCTCCGGTGCCGTACCGTGCACCACCCGCACGTCGACGCCGTGGGCGCGGGCGTTGGCGCGGATCCGCTCCACCCCGTCCGCCGCCTTCTCCACGGCGACGACGGCCGCACCGAGCCGGGCGCACTCCACGGCCACCGAGCCCGAGCCGGCGCCCACGTCCCACACCAGGTCGCCCAGCCGCGGCCCCAGCCGGGCCAGCGCCAGTGCCCGCACCTCGAACTTGGTGATCATCGAGTCCCGATGCGCGAACTCGCCCTCGTCCAGCGCCCATCGGCCGGGTCCGGCCGACGCCCCGGCGACCGTCCGCACCCCGCCGAGCGCGCGCGTCTCGTCCAGGCACAGCACCACGCTGACGTCCGGCCCCCAGTCCCGCGCGGCGGCCTCGGCGGGGGTGACCCGTTCGACACGCTCGTGCGGCGAGCCGAGGGCGGAGGCGACGACGAGAACACGCCCTGGCCCGGCGGGGGCGGCCGGCGCCGCCGGGGTGGCGGAGGCGGGGGACTCGGCCGCGGGTCCGGCCGCCGGTGCGTCGACTCCGGCCCAGGGGTCGCTTTCGGCGGGTCCGGTGCCTGGTCCGGGCACGCGTCCCGGCTGGGTGGATCCGGTCTCCGGTCCGGGCACGCGTCCCGGTCCGGCGGGCCCGACTGCGAGCTCGGTCTCGGCGGGTCCGGTCGCGGGGCCGGTCTCGGGGGACCCGGTCCCCGGACCGAGCGCGCGCCCCGGTTCGGCGCGTCCCGTCCCGGGGGCGGTCTCGGCGGGGCCGGTCGCGGGGTCGGTTTCGGCGGGTCTGACTCCCGGCTCGGTCTCAGCAGGTCCGGTCCTGGGGTCGGTCTCGGCGGGTCCGGTGCCTGGTCCGGGCACGCGTCCCGGCTGGGTGGATCCGGTCTCCGGTCCGGACACGCGTCCCGGTCCGGTGGGCCCGACCGCGAGCTCGGTCTCGGCGGGTCCGGTGGCGGGGCCGGTCTCGGCGGACCCGGTCCCCGGACCGAGCGCGCGCCCCGGCTCGGCGCGTCCCGTCCCGAGTTCGGTCTCCGCGGCTCCGGTTCCCCCTGCGGGCCTTGTGGTTCCCGCTGTGCCCGTGTCGTGGAGCAGTGCCGCGCCCAGTTCGGCCGGGCCCGCGCCGGGGCCCGTCAGGACTGCCGTCTTCGGATGCGCCCGGCACACGTTGACCGCGGTGCGCAGATCCCGGCCGTGTGCGCTGACGATCACGGCGTCGTCCCACGGCAGCCCCACCCGCGCGAACGCGGCGGCGACGGACGAGACCCCGGGGCGCACCCGCAGTCGCCGCGACCCGAACCGCTCGGCCAGCGCCCGCACGATCCCGAAGAACCCCGGGTCGCCGGAGGCCAGCACCAGCACCGGAAGCTCTTTGCCGACGTACTCGGCGATCGTGTCCAGGGCGGGCGCCAGCGGCCCGAGCACGACCCGTTCGGCGCCGTCGGGCAGCCGTACCGCCTCCAGGTGGCGGCGCCCGCCGACGACGAGGGCGGCCCCGGCGAGGAGATCGTCCGGAACCGGCGCCCCCGTCCCCGTGCCGACGACCGTGATCACGTGCTCGCCCCCCGCTCGCGCAGGGCCCGCCGGGCCTGCGGGTCCGCCTTGCGGTACCCGTGGAAGTGCCCCGGGTGGTACAGGTGCGAGCGCGTGCCGTGCGCGTCCAGCGCCGGGCCGACCAGGAACAGCGTGTGCTTCCAGAGCTTGTGCTCCTTGACCGTCTCCTCCAGTGTGCCGACCGTGCACTTCACGACCAGCTCCTCCGGCCAGGTCGCCTGATAGGCGACGATCACCGGGGTGTCCGTGGGGTATCCGCCCTCCAGCAGCTCGCGCACCAGCTGTCCGCTGCGCGCGGCGGAGAGGAAGACCGCCATCGTCGTCCCGTGCCGGGCGAACTCTCGCACCTCCTCGCCGGGCGGCATCGGCGTCTTGCCGCCGCCCAGCCGGGTGAGCACCACGGACTGCGCGATCTCGGGGATGGTCAGCTCACGCTGCGCGAGCGCGGCGACCGCCGAGAACGACGAGACGCCCGGTACGACCTCGGTGGCGATCCCGATCTCGGCGCACCGGTCGAGCTGCTCCTGCGTGCCGCCCCACAGCGCGGGGTCGCCGGAGTGGATCCGGGCCACCTTCAGGCCCTCGGCGTGGGCACGGCGGTAGACGGCGACGACGTCCTCCAGGGGCATGGCCGCCGAGTCCAGGATCTCGGCGTCCGCGCGGGCGTGCTCCAGGACCTCCGCCTGGACCAGGCTCGCCGCCCAGATCACCACGTCCGCCTCCGCGATGGCGCGGGCGGCGCGGAACGTCAGCAGATCGGCGGCGCCGGGGCCAGCACCGACGAACGTCACCTTGCCGGTGGGGGCAACGGCCATGGGGAGGGTCCTCTCGTACGGAAACACACGTCAAAAGCGGGCTGAATGTCAGGGTCTGGGGGAGTACGGCGGGCGCCCGATGTGCGCGAAGGCCCCTCGATCGGATAGCAAGGGCCTATGGCGGTCTTCGTCGCGCTCGGCGCGTTCCTGATGACGCTGGCCGGCGGCTGGACGGCACAGCGCGTGACCGACCGTCGCCATCTCGTCCTGGGTCTGGCCGGCGGCCTGATGCTCGGCGTGGTCGGCCTCGACCTGCTGCCGGAGGCGCTGCACGCCGCCCGCCGCTCGGTCTTCGGCGTACCCGTCGCCCTGGTGCTGTTCGTGGCCGGCTTCCTGGTGGCCCATCTGGTGGAGCACACACTCGCCGCCCGCAAGGCCGCGCACGGCGCCGCCGAGGGACACCATCACCGGGCGCCCGAGGTGGGCCTGGCGGCGGCCGGGGCGATGGTGGGGCACAGCGCCATGGACGGCGTGGCGATCGGCGCGGCCTTCCAGGTGGGCGGCGGCATGGGCGCGGCCGTCGCGCTCGCCGTGATCGCGCACGACTTCGCCGACGGCTTCAACACCTTCACCATCACCAGCCTGTACGGCAACGCCCGCCGCCGGGCGGTGGCGATGCTGGTGGCCGACGCCTGCGCACCCCTGCTGGGCGCCCTGTCGACCGCCTTCTTCCACATCCCCGAAGCGCTGCTGGGCGGCTATCTGGGCTTCTTCGGCGGCGTCCTGCTCTATCTCGCCGCCGCCGAGATCCTCCCCGAGGCGCACCACGAACACCCCTCCCGCTCCACCCTGCTGTGCACGGTCGCGGGCGCCGCCTTCATCTGGCTGGTGGTGGGTCTTTCGGGCGGCTGAGCCGACCGGCCGCCTCGCGCATCCCGCAGCCTCCCGCCCCGGCCGCCCGGCACGCCGGAAGGCTTCCCGCCCCGGCCGCCCGGTGCCCGTCACAGCTTCCCGCCCCGGCCGCCGTCCCGCCGCGGGGGCGCGATCAGCGTCGACAGGTACGGCAGCGGCGTCCCGTCCAGCTCGGCGGCCGGCCGCACCGACTCCTCCGGCAGGCCCAGCGCCGACCCCCACACGGCGCCGGCCAGCCGCCCGGTCTCCTTCAGCGCCTCGGCGACCTCGCCGGCCTGCCGCCCGAACTTGTACGCCACGACGGTCCCCGGCCCGGCCAGCGCCTCCTTGAGCACGGCCGACCCGGCCGTCACCGGCACCAGCGTCAGCGGCTCGGTGCCCTCGGTCAGCACGGCGCCGGAGCGCGCCGCCAGATCCTGCATGGCGGTGATCCCGGGCACGGTCTCCACGGCCGTGCCGGGCACCAGCGCGGTGATGGTCTGCGCGAGGTAGGTGAACGTCGAGTACACGTTGGGGTCGCCGATCGTCGCGAAGGCCACCGTGCCGTGCCGCCGCAGCAGCGCCGCGACCCGCTCGCCGGCCGCGTCCCAGGCCGCCTCCCGGCGCGCCCGGTCGGTGCGCTCGTTCAGCGCGAAGACGACCCGGACCACCTTGTCCTCGGGCACGTAGTGCAGCACGGTCGCCTCGGCCCGTCCGCGCTCGCCGCCGTCCGTTCCGTCAGGTGCGGCCATCACGGGTACGACGACCACGTCGGCGGCCCGCAGGGCGTTGACCCCCTTGACCGTCACCAGTTCCGGATCGCCCGGACCGACTCCGACCCCGATCAGCCTGCTGCTCATGACGTCCGGCACCTCTCCACGAACCGACGGGCGACACCGGGCTCGGACGCCCAGTGGGTGTGCAGATAGCTCGCGTGCACACCGCCCTGTACGAAACCTTCGACCCGCCTGGCGGGGCTGCGGACCCCCCAGGCGGGAGCCGCGCCGGCGCCGGGCTCCACGGCGGTGCGGTGGAACTCGTGCCCCCGCATCCGTGTCCCGGCGACGGCCAGCGGACTGTCCGTGACGGCCACGGCGTCCCGGTAGCCGAGCGTGAGCCGCTCGGTCATCCGCGCGGTGGCGTCCAGCACCCCGCACATCGGCCGCCCGTCCAGCTCCCGGCACAGGTAGAGCAGCCCGGCGCACTCGGCGGCGACCGGGGCGCCGGACAGCGCGAGGCCGGCGACGGCCTTGCGCAGCGGCTCGTTGGCGGACAGCTCGGCGGCGTACACCTCGGGGAACCCGCCGCCGACGACCAGCCCGGCCGTCCCTTCGGGCAGTTGCTCGTCGTGGAGCGGATCGAAGGTGACGACGTCGGCGCCGGCGGCGGCGAGAAGCTCGGTGTGCTCGGCGTAGGAGAAGGTGAACGCGGGACCGCCGGCGACGGCGACGACCTTCCGCTGCTCCGCCGGGCCGGCGGGCGGTTCCCACGGTGTGCCGGGCAACGCCGTCGCGCCGCGGGCCAGCGCGAGCAGAGCCTCCAGGTCACAGCCCTGCTCGACCTGCGCGGCCATCGCCGCCACCGCGTCCACGGCGTCGCTCCGCCGCTCGGCCACGGGTACGAGGCCGAGGTGCCGCGAGGGCGTGTCCACCCGGGCCGCCCGCCGCAGCGCGCCCAGCACCGGCACGCCCGCCGAGTCCAGCGCGTCCCGCAGCAGTTCCTCGTGCCGGTCGGACGCGACCTTGTTCAGGATCACGCCCCCGATGCGCACCTGCGGATCCCAGGAGGCGAACCCGTGCACCAGCGCCGCCACCGAACGCGACTGCGACGACGCGTCCACCACCAGCACCACCGGCGCCCGCAGCAGCTTGGCCACCTGCGCGGTGGAGGCCAGCTCGCCCTGGCCGGCCGCGCCGTCGTACAGCCCCATCACGCCCTCGACGACGGCCAGGTCGCAGCCCCGCGCCCCGTGCAGGAACAGCGGGGCGACCAGCTCCGGCCCGCACAGGTACGCGTCCAGGTTGCGGCCGGGCCGCCCGGTCGCGAGCGCGTGGTACCCGGGGTCGATGTAGTCCGGCCCGACCTTGTGCGGGGACACGGCGAGCCCCCGCGCGGCGAACGCGGCCATCAGCCCCGTGGCGACGGTGGTCTTGCCGCTGCCGGACGACGGCGCGGCGACGACCAGCCGGGGGACGGAGGTCACCACTCGATGCCCTTCTGGCCCTTCTGCCCCACGTCCATGGGGTGCTTGACCTTGGACATGTCCGTGACGAGATCCGCGAAGTCGACGAGCTTGCCGGGCGCGTTCCGCCCGGTGATGACGACGTGCTGAGTGCCCGGCCGGTCCCGCAGCACGGAGACCACCTCGTCGGTGTCCACCCACCCCCAGTGCATCGGGTAGGCGAACTCGTCCAGCACGTACAGCCGGTACGTCTCGGCGGCCAGGTCCCGCTTGACCTGCTCCCAGCCCTCGCGGGCCTTCTCCTCGTTGTCCATCTGGGCGTCCCGCTGGACCCACGACCAGCCCTCGCCCATCTTGTGCCAGGCGACGGTGCCGCCCTCGCCGGAGTCGCCGAGCACCCGCAGCGCGTTCTCCTCGCCGACCTTCCACTTCGCCGACTTGACGAACTGGAACACCCCGATCGGCCAGCCCTGGTTCCAGGCGCGCAGCGCGAGCCCGAACGCGGCCGTCGACTTGCCCTTGCCGACCCCGGTGTGCACGACGACGAGCGGCTGGTTGCGCCGCTGACGCGTCGTCAGACCGTCGTCGGGGATGACACTCGGCTGTCCCTGCGGCATTACGCGGCCCTCCCGCTCTGCATACCCTTCACCAGCCCGGCGATCGAGTCCGCCCGCAGCTCGTCCAGCGTGACGGCCGTGCCGCCCAGCTCACCCGCGAGCTGCCCGGCGAGCCCGAGCCGCACCGGCCCCGACTCGCAGTCCACGACCACCGAGGCGACCTGCTCGGCCGCGAACAGCCGTGCCGCCCGCCCCGCGAGCGCCACCGGCCCGGTCCCACCCGTCACCCGACCACCACCCCGGCCGGAGGCGCTTCGCGCCGCGCCTCTGTCTGTGGCCCGCCCGTCGGTCACCACCACGACCAGCGCCCGCCGCGCCGGGTCCCGCAGCCGCTCCACCCGCAGCACCTCGTGCGCCTTGAGCAGCCCGGCGGCCAGCGGGGTGCGGCCGCCGGTCGGCAGCGACTCCAGCCGTGCGGCGGCGGCGTCGACGGAGGAGGTCGGCGGCAGCGCCACCTCGGCGCCGGAGCCCCGGAAGGTCACCAGCCCCACCTTGTCCCGCCGCTGGTAGGCGTCGAGCAGCAGCGACAGCACGGCGCCCTTCACGGCGCTCATCCGCTGCCGGGCGGCCATCGACCCGGAGGCGTCCACCACGAACAGCACGAGGTTGCCCTCGCGCCCCTCCCGGGTCGCCTGCCGCAGATCGTCCCGGCGGATCACCAGCCCCGGCCCGGTCCGGCCCCGGGCCCGTTGGTGCGGGGCGGCCGCGTGCACGGTCGCCGCCAGATGCAGCTTGGTCAGCGCCCCCTGCGGCCGGCGCGCCCCCGTCGTGCGCCCGTGCTCGGTGCGCGCCCGGGAACGCCGCCCGGCGGCGCCCTCGCCGATCCCGGGCACGCTCAGCACCTTGGTGCGGAAGGGTTCGGCGGCCCGTACGGCGGACTGCTCCCGCGCGCCGGACGCCTGCGGCTCGCCGCCCTCGCCGGCCTCGGGGCGTGCGGAGGCGTCCCCGCCGCCCTGCGGTCCGGCGTCGGGAGCGGGCTGCCCGCCCCCACCGGGCCCGTCGGGATCCGGATCGTCGTCCGGGGACTCCCCGGAGAACTCCTCCAGCGTCTGATCGAGCTTGTCCTCGTCCAGGCCCGGCGCGTCGAAGGGATTGCGCCGCCTGCGGTGCGGCAGCGCCAGCAGCGCCGCCTGCCGCACGTCCTCGGCGAGCACGTCCGTCCGCCCCGCCCAGGCGGCCAGCGCGGTCGCCGTACGGGCCATCACGATGTCGGCGCGCATGCCGTCCACCTCGAAGGCCGCGCAGGTCGCCGCGATCTGCCGCAGCGCGCCGTCGCCGAGGCGCACCTGCGGCAGCAACTGCCGCGCGGCGACGATCCGCTGCCGTACGGCGGCCTCCTCCTCGGCCCACCGGGCGGCGAACCCGGCCGGGTCGTCGTCGTACGCCAGCCGGCGCCGCACCACCTCGACCCGCTGGTCCGGTTCCCGCGAGGCCGCGACCTCCACCGTCAGCCCGAACCGGTCCAGCAACTGCGGCCGCAGCTCGCCCTCTTCGGGGTTCATGGTGCCGACGAGCAGGAACCTCGCGGCGTGCCGCACGGACACGCCCTCCCGCTCGACGTACGAGGCGCCCATCGCCGCCGCGTCCAGCAGCAGGTCGACCAGGTGGTCGTGGAGCAGGTTGACCTCGTCGACGTACAGGATCCCGCGGTGCGCGTCGGCCAGCAGGCCCGGCTCGAACGCCTTCACGCCCTCCGCGAGCGCCCGCTCGATGTCCAGGGCGCCGACCAGCCGGTCCTCGGAGGCGCCGACCGGCAGCTCGACCATCCGCGCGGGCCGGTGCGCACCCGGCCCCGGCTCGTGCGGCCCGTCCGGACACGACGGGTCCGGGGCCGACGGGTCGCAGGAGAACCGGCAGCCGGGCACGACGGCGACCTGAGGCAGCAGCGCCGACAGCGCGCGCACGGCCGTGGACTTCGCGGTGCCCTTCTCGCCGCGCACCAGCACGCCGCCGACCGCCGGGGACACGGCGTTCAGCAGCAGCGCGAGCCGCAGGTCGTCCTGGCCGACAACGGCCGTGAAGGGAAAGGGGGTGGTCACTTCTCGTCGCCCTCCAAGTCGCCTTCCAGCTCCAGGTAGGTGGCGCGCAGCCGCTCCAGCGTGTCCGCGTCCGGCTCGGCCCACAGGCCCCGGTCCGCCGCCTCCAGCAGCCGCTCGGTGATCCCGCGCAGCGCCCACGGGTTGGACTGCTTCATGAAGTCCCGGTTCTCCGGGTCGAAGACGTACTCCGCGCTGAGCTTCTCGTACATCCAGTCGTCGACCACGCCCGCGGTGGCGTCGTAGCCGAACAGGTAGTCCACGGTCGCCGCCATCTCGAAGGCGCCCTTGTAGCCGTGCCGCCGCATGGCCGCCATCCAGCGCGGGTTGACCACCCGGGCCCGGAAGACGCGGTGGGTCTCCTCGCCGAGCGTGCGCGTCCTCACCTGGTCCGGTACGGCCGAATCACCCACGTACGCCTCGGGGTTGGCGCCGGTCAGGTGCCGGACCATGGCGACCATGCCGCCGTGGTACTGGAAGTAGTCGTCGGCGTCGACCAGGTCGTGCTCGCGGGTGTCGACGTTCTTCGCCGCCACCGCGATCCGCCGGAACGCGGTCTCCATGTCCCCGCGCGCCGCCCGCCCGTCGAGCCCCCGCCCGTAGGCGTAACCGCCCCACACGGCGTACACCTCGGCCAGGTCGGCGTCGGAGCGCCAGTTGCGGGCGTCGATCAGCGGCAGCAGGCCCGCGCCGTACGCGCCCGGCTTGGAGCCGAAGATCCGGGCCGTGGCCCGGCGCCGGTCGCCGTGCCCGGCGGTGTCCTCCTCCACGTGGGCGCGCACGTAGTTGGACTCGACGGGCTCGTCCAGCTCGGCCACCGTCCGCACCGCGTCGTCGAGCAGCCCGACGACGTGCGGGAACGCGTCCCGGAAGAAGCCGGAGATGCGGACCGTGACGTCGATGCGCGGCCGCCCCAGCTCCGCCAGGGGCACCACCTCGAAGCCCGTGACCCGGCGCGAGGCGTCGTCCCACACCGGGCGGCAGCCCAGCAGCGCCAGGATCTCCGCGATGTCGTCGCCCTGGGTGCGCATCGCGGACGTGCCCCACACCGTGAGGCCGACGGACTTCGGGTACTCACCGGTGTCCTGCAGATACCGCTGCACCAGGGAGTCCGCGAGCGACTGCCCGACCTCCCAGCTCAGCCGGGACGGAATGGCCTTGGGGTCGACGGAGTAGAAGTTCCGGCCGGTAGGCAGCACGTTCACCAGGCCACGGGTCGGCGACCCCGACGGACCTGCCGGGACGTAACCGCCGTCCAGGGCCCGCAGGATGTGCCCGATCTCGTCGGTGGTGCGGGCGAGCCGCGGCACGACCTCCTCGCACGCGAACTCCAGCACCGCGACCGCGTCAGGGAGTTCGGCGCCGAGCGCGCCCCTCAGCACCGCCGGTACGGCCGTGCGGTCCCAGGCCCGCTCCTCCATGCCCTCCGCGATCCGCCGGCACAGCTGCTCCAGCAGGTCGATCGCGTCGGACGCGGTGCGCGCCGGCCCCTCCGCCAGGTCGCTCAGCTCCACCGGCACCTTCACCGGGGCGCCGGGCTCGGCCAGCAACTCCTTCTCCACCAGCCCGAAGTGGGCGGCGAGGGAAGCCCTGAGCCCTGGCAGGGCGTTCGCCTGCCCGCCCCACACCTGCGACGCCCGCAGGACCGCCAGCACCAGGTTCACGCGCGGTTCGCCGACCGGGCCGCCGCCCAGGATGTGCAGGCCGTCGCGGATCTGCACGTCCTTGATCTCGCACAGATAGCCGTCGATGTGCATGACGAACTCGTCGAACTCCTCGTCGTCCGGCTGTTCGTCCACATGCAGGTCGTGGTGCAGCTCGGCCGCCTTCACCAGCGTCCAGATCTGGGCGCGGACGGCCGGGGCCTTCGCCGGGTCCAGGTCGGAGACGAGCGCGTACTCGTCCAGCAGCTGCTCCAGCTTGGCGAGGTCGCCGTAGGTGTCGGCGCGGGCCATCGGCGGCACCAGGTGGTCGACCACGGTGGCGTGTCCGCGCCGCTTGGCCTGGGTGCCCTCGCCGGGGTCGTTCACGATGAACGGGTAGACCAGCGGCAGGTCGCCGAGGACGGCGTCGGGCGCGCAGCCGCGCGACAGGCCCAGCCCCTTGCCGGGCAGCCACTCCATCGTGCCGTGCTTGCCCATGTGCACGATCGCGTCCGCGCCGAAGCTGTTCTCCAGCCAGCGGTAGGACGCCAGGTAGTGGTGCGACGGCGGCATGTCCGGGTCGTGGTAGATCGCGATCGGGTTCTCGCCGAAGCCGCGCGGCGGCTGGATCATCACGACGACGTTCCCGAACCGCAGCGAGGCGAGCACGATGTCGTCGCCGTCGACGTACAGGCCGCCCGGCGGCTCGCCCCACGCCTCGGTCATCGCCTGGCGCAGCTCCGGGTCCAGCGTGTCGAACCACGCCCGGTAGTCCGCCAGCGGCACCCGCGCGGGCGCGGCGGCCAGCTGGGCCTCGGTCAGCCACTCCACGTCGTGGCCGCCGGCCTCGATCAGCCGGTGGATCAGCTCGTCGCCGCCGGAGGGGTACTCGGTCAGCGAGTAGCCCGCGTCCCGGAGCGCGTCGAGCACCCGGACCGCCGAAGCGGGCGTGTCCAGGCCGACCGCGTTGCCGACCCGGGAGTGCTTGGTCGGGTAGGCGGTGAAGACCAGCGCGATCTTCTTCTCCGCGTTCGGCTTGTGCTTCAGCCGGGCGTGCCGTACGGCGATCCCCGCCACCCGTGCGGCCCGCTCGGGGTCGGCGACGTACACCGGGACCTCGTCGGGGCCCTGCTCCTTGAAGGAGAACGGCACGGTGACGAGCCGTCCGTCGAACTCCGGGATCGCCACCTGCATCGCCGCGTCCATGGGGGACAGGGCCGCGTCGGACGCCTCCCAGGCCGCCCGCGAGGACGTCAGGCACAGTCCCTGCAGAACGGGCACGTTCAGCTCGGCGAGCGCGCCGATGTCCCAGGACTCTTCGTCGCCGCCCGCCGACGCCTGCGAGGCGTGCGTGCCGCCCGCCGCGAGCACGGTCGCGACCAGCGCGTCGGCCCGCGCGAGGAGTTCGTACAGCCCGGCGTCCGCGCCGCGCAGCGAACCGCAGTACACGGGCAGCGCGTTGGCGCCCTGGGCCTCGATCGCCGCGCACAGGGTGTCCACGAACGCGGTGTTGCCGCTCAGCTCGTGCGCCCGGTAGAAGAGCACGCCCACGGTCGGACGGCCGGCGTGGACCTCGTACGCGCCGTGGACGCCGTACTCCGGCATCTTCCGCGGCTCCTCGAAGCCCTCACCGGTCAGCAGCACGGTGTCCGACAGGAACCGGGACAGCTCCAGCAGATTCGCGGGACCGCCCTCGACCAGGTACTTCAGCGCCTCCGCGACGACCCCGGCCGGCACCGACGACTCCGCCATCAGCTCGGCGTCCGGCACGGCCTCGCCGCCCAGCAGCACCGTCGGGACCCCGGACGCCTTCAGCGCGGCCAGCCCCTCCTCCCAGGCGCGCTTGCCGCCCAGCAGCCGTACGACGGCGAGGTCGGCGCCGTCGAGCAGCGCCGGCAGCTCCCGCTCGACGTCCACCCGGGTCGGGTTGCCGATGCGGTAGTCCGCGCCGGACGCCCGGGCCGCCAGCAGATCCGTGTCGGCGGTCGACAACAACAACACTGTGCTCATGCAGGCGCTCCCGGTGGGATGAAAGGCAGTCCTTGCGGCGCGCCGGACTCGATGAGCCGCCACAGCGCGTCCGTGTCCGCGTGCTGTTCGATCAGGTCGCCGAGCCGGTCGAGCTGCTCCTCGCGCAGCGCGGCGAACGAGGTGTCCGGTGCGGGCACGAAGCGGCGGCCCGCGGCGGTGGCCACCTCGCGAAGGAAGGCCCGCCGGAAGCCGTCCGACTCCAGCGAGCCGTGCCAGTGCGTGCCCCAGGTCTGGCCGACCCGGCAGCCGTCCAGGAAGGGTTCGCCCGCCTCCACGGTCGCCACGCCGTGGTGGATCTCGTACCCCTCCACCCGCTCGCCGAGGGCCTCGCCGGACGGCCGGGTCAGGGTCTTCTCGCGGGCGAACCGCACCCGCACGGGCAGCACGCCGAGCCCGTCGACCGCGCCGGCCCGCGACTCGACCTCGTCCTCGATGTGCTCGCCGAGGATCTGGAAGCCGCCGCAGACGCCGAGGACCGGGCGTCCTTCCGCGGCCCTTCTGACGAGCGCTTCCGCGAGCCCCCGCTCCCGCAGCCACCGCAGCGCCCGTACCGTGCCCCGGGTCCCCGGGATCACCACGAGGTCGGCGTCGGCCAGTTCCTCCGGGCGGTCCACGAACCGCACCACGACGCCCGGTTCGGCGGCCAGCGCGTCCACGTCCGTGAAGTTGGACATCAGCGGGATCGCGCACACGGCGACGCGCAGCACGTCCTCGCCGACCGGGGGAGTGACCGCGGACTCCCTGACCGTGCCCCGCAGGGACACCCGCAGTCCGTCCTCCTCGTCGATGCCGAGCCCGTGCCGGAAGGGCAGCACACCGTACGTACGCCGCCCGGTGAGGCCGTACAGCATCTCCAACCCGGGCTCCAGCAGGGAGACGTCCCCCCGGAACTTGTTCACCAGGAACCCGGCGACCAGCTCCTGGTCCTCCCGCGACAGCAGGGCCACGGTCCCGAAGAAGGAGGCGAAGACGCCGCCGCGGTCGATGTCGCCGACCACCAGCACGGGCAGCCGCGCGTTCCGCGCGATCCCCATGTTCACGATGTCGGTCCGGCGCAGGTTGATCTCGGCCGGGCTGCCCGCCCCCTCACAGATCACCGCGTCATACGTGCCCCGCAACTCGGCGAGGCAGTCCAGCACCGTGCCGAGCAGCCGCTGTTGGCGCCCGCCGTGGTAGCCGCGCGCGCTCAGCTCGCCCACCGGCCTGCCCAGCAGCACCACCTGGCTGCTCTGCTCGCCGCCCGGCTTGAGCAGCACCGGGTTCATCAGCGCGGTCGGCTCGATCCGGCAGGCCTGGGCCTGCATGGCCTGCGCCCGGCCGATCTCCGCGCCCTCGCGGGTCACGAAGGAGTTGAGCGACATGTTCTGCGCCTTGAACGGCGCCACCTTCACGCCCTGACGCACCAGCCACCGGCAGATCCCGGCCGTCACGACGCTCTTGCCGGCGTCGGAGGTGGTCCCGGCGACCAGCAGCCCGCCCCCTGTCATGCGGTGTGTCCCTTCACGAGTCGGCGCGCGGCGAGGGTGACGCCGAGCGCGAGCAGGCCGACGCGGCGCGAGAGCCGTACGGCCCGGTCGATGTCGGTGACCTGGACGGCGCGTCCGGCGGCCCCGTTGAGGACCGGGCGGTGCTCGACCCGGCCGCCGTAGGAGAGGGTTCCGCCCAGCCGGACGCCGAGGGCACCCGCGAACGACGCTTCCACCGGGCCCGCGTTGGGGCTCGGGTGCCGGGCCGCGTCGGCCTTCCAGGCGCGCAGGGCGCCGCGCGGGTCGGGGCCGGCGACGGCGGCGAGGACGGCGGTCAGCCGCGCCCCCGGCCAGCCGGCCACGTCGTCCAGGCGGGCGGAGGCCCAGCCGTAGCGCCGGTAGCGCAAGGACCTGTGACCCACCATCGCGTCCAGGGTGTTGACGGCCCGGAAGCCCAGCAGCCCCGGCACCCCGGCCACGGCCCCCCACACCAGGGCGCCCACGACGGCGTCGGAGGTGTTCTCGGCGACGGACTCCACCACGGCCCGGGCGATCCCGTCGGCGTCCAGCGCCTGCGGGTCCCGCCCGCACAGATGCGGCAGCCGCGCCCGCGCCGCCTCGACGTCCCCGGACTCCAGCGCGCGGCCGATCACGCGGGCCTCGCGGGCGAGCGAGGTGCCGCCGACGACCGCCCAGGTGGCGGCGGCGGTCAGCGCGACGGAGGCGGCGGGGGAGCGGCGTACGACGCGTGCGGCCAGCGCGCCGAGTGCGACGGCGCCACCGGCGCACAGGGTGGTGTGCAGGGCGCCCCAGCCTCGGTGGTCGTGCCACAACGCGCGGTCCACGGCAGCGGCCGCGCGCCCGAACACGGCGACCGGGTGCCCCCGGCGCGGATCGCCGAGGAGCAGGTCTCCGAGAAGGCCGGCGGCGGCGCCGTACGCGTACGTGCGATCGGCACCCATCGGCTCAGCCGGCCGCTGGGTGAAGAGCGGGCCTGCTGGCGGTCCTTGTCCTTCGGCAGCCGGGCATGGCGATCGATGTCCTCACTCAGGGTGTCCGCGCCCTGGTTCGACGAGATTCGGCGGTGAGAGTTCCTGGCTCCCGGGTTCTTCCCCGGTGACAGTGGCGGGACCGCGCCGGATTCGCACCGGCTTCCTCTCTTGCCGCCGTACATGGCCTGGGCAGTCCACCACGCGCCCGGAACGGCCGTCAACTTGCCGTTGACCTGCGCGGGGAGAGTGTGCCGATCCCCACACCGCGGCTGCGCCGGGGCGCACGCAAAAGGGCCCCCCTCACGACACGAGGGGAGCCCAGGCGGCCGGTGCTTCCAGCGAAGCGCGCGGTCAGGACTTGGAGACGATGAGGACGATGCCGTACGCCACCGCCGCCGCGCACGCGGCGAAGCAGACGTAGGCGCCGGTGACCGCGAGGGCGGCGGAGCCACCCTGGGCCGCGGCCTTCTCGCGACGCGCCAGACCGTTGACGCCGAGGGTGAACAGGGCCACCAGGCCCACCGTGAACGCGAGGCTGACGCCGAAGACGGAGCCGAGGGCCGACCAGTCGATCTTCATGGGGTTGCTTCCTTGGGTACCGGTGTGGCCGGGGTCAGACGGTGGCGGCCGGCGGGACGGCCTCGGGCGTGGGCTCGGCGGCGGCCGGGGCCGGGATGGTGGCCGTCAGGTCCTCGCCGATCGTGCCCACCGGCGGCGGGGTCACGGCGGCGATGGCGGTGGTCACCACACCGGCCGGCTCCGGGTCCACGACGTTGGTGTGGTCGACGACCTCGCGGCGGGAGAGCTTCCAGATGCCGGCGCTCGCGGCGACGAGGAAGACGGCGACCACCGCGGTGCCCCAGTCGCCGAGGTCCGTGACGGTCTCGGCGCCCGCGCCGACCAGCGCGGCGGCCGGCAGGGTGAGCACCCAGGCGACGGCCATGCGGGTCGCGGTGGACCAGCGGACCACCCCGCCCTTGCGGCCGAGGCCCGCGCCCATGACCGAGCCGGAGACGACGTGCGTGGTGGACAGCGAGAAGCCCAGGTGGGAGGAGGCGAGGATGGCGGTGGCGGCGCTGGTCTGCGCGGCGAAGCCCTGGCGCGGCTCCAGCTCGGTCAGGCCCGTGCCCATGGTGCGGATGATCCGCCAGCCGCCGATGTAGGTGCCGAGCGCGATGGCCAGGCCGGCGGAGAGGATGACCCAGGTGGGAGGGTTCGAGCCCGGGGCGATGGCGCCGCCCGCGATCAGCGCGAGGGTGATGACGCCCATCGTCTTCTGGGCGTCGTTGGTGCCGTGGGCGAGGGAGACCAGGCCGGCGGAGGCGATCTGGCCGGCGCGGTAGCCCTTGCGGGTGGCCTCGCCCTCGGCCTTGCCACCGATGCCGTAGGAGAACCGGGTGGCCACCATCGAGGCGACGCCGGCCACGACCGGTGCGGCGACCGCGGGCAGCAGCACCTTGGTGACCAGGACGTCACCGTGCACGGCGCCGAAGCCGGCGGAGGCGACGGCGGCGCCGATCAGACCGCCCATCAGGGCGTGCGAGGAACTGGAGGGCAGGCCCACCAGCCAGGTCACGAGGTTCCAGAGGATCGCGCCGACCAGGGCGGCGAAGATGACCTCGGGACGGATGCCGGTCTCGTCGACGAGACCCTTGGAGATCGTGTTCGCGACCTCCACGGAGAGGAAGGCGCCCACCAGATTGAGGGCGGCGGACATGGCCACCGCGATCTTGGGCTTCAGGGCGCCTGTGGAGATGGTGGTGGCCATCGCGTTCGCGGTGTCGTGGAAACCGTTCGTGAAATCGAACGCGAGAGCGGTCACCACCACTATCGCGAGGATCAGCGAGAAGCTTTCCATTTACCCAGGCAATCGTTCGAGGTCGTTGGCTGGACGAACGTAGGCAACCTGGGTGAACGGAAGATGAACTGAGGCGGGCATGGGGGTGTCAAAAGAGGAGGGTGTGGATTCCGTTTTCCCTCGCCCGGCCTCGGCGGCCCAGGCGCCCCTTGGCTACCGGCCCCGCGCGAGGATCTTCAGCCGGCTCGTGGACCCGTTGAAGAGATTCTGGTCACCCGGCAGCCGGCCCTTGGTCGCGAACTGCCAGAAGGTCCAGTACCGCCACCCGCCCGGCAGCCTGCCCGGCTCCGAGGCGCTGTGCCGGGCGATCCACAGGGCGTGGTTCTTCGAGAACGCGTGGCTGTCGCCGGTGCACTGCCGCCACCACTGGGCGGTCGTGTAGATCACCGGGCGGCGGCCGGTCTCCCGCTTGACCTCGTCGCTGAACGACCGGATCCAGCGGACCATCCGCTTCCAGCCCATCCCGTAGCACCGGTGCTTCTTGTTGTAGGGGTTGTACTCGATGTCCAGCGCCGGCGGCAGGGTGCGGCCGTCCGCCGACCAGTCGCCGCCGTGCCGCACGAAGTAGGCGGCCTGCCGGGCGCCGGAGGACCTGTCCGGCAGCGCGAAGTGGTACGCGCCCCGGTACAGGCCCGCGCGGGCCGCGCCGCCGTACTGCCCGGAGAAGTAGGGGTTGGCGTAGTTCGTGGACTCGGTCGCCTTGACGTAGACGAACCGCGCGCCCGCGGACCGGGCGCCCTGCCAGTCGACGTCCCTCTGGTGCGACGAGACGTCGTGCCCCCGTTGCAGTCCCGAGACCAGGGCCGGAGGTCCGGCGGCGGCGGACGCGGTGCCCGCGAGGGCGAGCGCCGCCAGGGCCGCCGCGAGAACACCGGCGCGGCGACGGAGCAGGGTGCGTTCACGGGCCATGTGTCTCCCCGGGTCTGCGGACGGACGGGTCGTCCGGCGGGCAAAGAGGGACCATTGAAGGCCTGCCGATCACCCGAAACGGCGGCAATTCACGGCGATTCAGCCCGATTTCGCCCGATCGGGGGTGCGGATCCGCGACCGGAAGCGGAGGGCTCCTTGCGGGGGTGGGGCGGGGCAGGGGTGCGGCGGGCGGGGCGGGGTCGCGCGGGAGGTATCGGTGGAGGCGTGCTCGCGGTGGGTGGGCGCCATCGGCGGGGCCGTGCTCGCGGTGGGTGGGCGCCGTCGGCGGGGTTGTGCTTGCGGCGGGCGGGTGCCGTCGGCGGGGCAGTGCTGGCGGTGGGGGGCTTGCGGTGGGCGGCTGCCATCGGTGGGGGGGGGCTCGCGGTGGGCCGGCGCCGTCGGCGGGGCCGTGCTCGCGGTGGGCGGGTGCCATCGGTCGGGCCGAGCTCGCGGTCGGGGCGGTGCTTGGGCGGGCGGGCGCGATCGGTGGGGGCGTGCTTTCGGTGTGCGGGTGCCACCGGCGGGCGGTGCTTGCGGTGGGCGAGTGCCATTGGCGGGGCCCTGCTCGCGGTGGGCGGGCGCCGTCCGCTGTGCTCGCGGTGGGCGGGCGCCATCGGTCGGGCCCTGCTCGCGGTGGGCCGGCGCTATCGGCGGGGCGGCGCTGCTCGCGGTGGGCCTGCGCCACCGCCGGGCCGTACTCACGGCCGGGCCGTGTTCGCGGTCGGAAAAACACCTCCGTGCTCCTCCCGCGGGCTCCCCGCCTGGCAGGATCGCCGCATGGCTGAGCAGCGGTGGGACGCGGAGCACGGGCGGATCTGGGCGGAGCTGGTCGTGACGGCGCGGCGGAGCGTGGCCGACGGGCTGGTGGTGGGCACCTCCGGCAACGTCTCCGCGCGCGTGGGCGACCTGGTGCTGGTCACCCCCTCCGGAGTGCCGTACGACCGGCTGACCCCGGACGACATCACCGGCGTCGACCTCACCGGCCGCCAGGTGCTCGGCGCCCTGGTGCCGACCAGCGAGCTGCCCATGCATCTCGCCGTGTACCGCACCACCGACGCCCGCGCGGTCGTCCACACCCACGCCGTGCACGCGACGGCGGTCTCCACGCTCGTGCCCGAGCTGCCCCTGGTCCACTACATGGCCGCGGCCCTCGGCGGCCCCGTCCGCGTCGCCCCCTACGCCACGTACGGCACCGACGAACTGGCCGAGAACGTGCTGCACGCGCTGGCCGGCCGCTCCGGCTGCCTGCTGCAGAACCACGGCACGCTCACCTACGGCGACACTCTCGACCAGGCCTACGACCGCACCGCCCAGCTGGAGTGGATGTGCCGCCTGTGGCTGACGGCGTCCTCGGTGCCCGGACTGACCCCGTCCCTGCTGACGGAGGCACAACTCGCCGAGACCGGGGAACGGTTGAGGGGGTACGGCCAACGGAGGTGACACCTTGCCGCACAGCACCCCGCTCCGACGCCTCGTCGACCGCCTCACCCGTCGCCGGCGCTCCTCACCCGCCCCCGCCCTTCCACTGGCCGGTGACGGCAACCGCCGGGACACTGGACGCGTGCGCCCCGTCAAAGCGACCGCCCTCACCACGGCCGTGGCCGCCGGCATGGCCGTGGCGTCCGTCGCCGCCGGCCGCCTCGCCAGCGGCGCCGCCCTGAAGGCGCCCGCCGGGCGCCCGCTGCCCACCGAGCCCCGCCTCACCGTGCACGGCACCGCCGCCGGCCAGATCACCCTCACCCGGGACCTGGCCTCGCTGCGCCCCGGCACCTACGGCCTCGCCGGCGACGGCTCCCACGCGGTCGTCGGACCCGTCCTGGACAGCGCCCGGCACACCGCCGACACCGTCGTGCGCCGCCTGGAGCGCGTCACGCACGGCACCCTCTCCTCCGGCGACGCGGTGTGGCTCACCCCGAACCTGTACGTCGGCGATCCGTCCGCCGCCCTCGGCCTCGACCACGCCGACGTCGGGGTCCCCGGCGAAGTCGGCGAGCTGCCCGCCTGGTTCGTGCCCGGCGCCCGGGACACCTGGGTGATCGCCGTGCACGGCCTCGGCACCACCCGGGAACAGGCCATGAACCTGATGCCCGCCCTGCACGCCCGCCGGATGCCGGTCCTCGCGCTCGCCTACCGCGGCGACCCCGGCGCCCCGCGCTCGCCGGACGGCCTGAACCACCTCGGCGAGACCGAGTGGCGCGACCTGGACGCGGCGATCCGCCACGCCGTGCGCAGCGGCGCCCGCCGGGTCGTCCTGCTCGGCTGGTCCACCGGCGCCACGATGGCCCTGCGCGCCGCCGAGCACTCCGCGCTGCGCGAGCACATCTCCGGACTGGTCCTCGACTCGCCGGTGCTCAGCTGGGAGGCCACGCTGCGCGCCCTGGCCCGCGCCCGCCACACCCCGCCGCCGCTGCTGCCGCTCGCCGTGCGCGCCGCCCAGGGCCGCACCGGCCTGTACGCCGACCGGGTCCCCGAGATCACCGACCCCGGCCGGCTCACCGTGCCGACCCTGGTCTTCCACGGCCCCGACGACCGGGTGGCGCCCTGGGAGTTCTCCCGCAGGCTCGCCCGCCGCCGCCCCGACCTGGTCGCCCTGCACACCGTGCGGGAGGCCCCGCACGCGGCGATGTGGAACGCCGACCCGGAGGAGTACCAGGAACGGCTGCGCCGCTTCCTCACCCCGCTGGTGTGACGGCGCCGGGCCCCGGCCCCGGCCGCCCGGCGGCGAGGATTCCGTTTACGGCCGTACGACTGGCCTGATCCCCCCTCCTCGCCGCATCCCGGACCCCGTGCTCTGGCCCGCCCCGTCGCCCGCCGTGACATTCCGTTTGGGTTTTCGGACCGTCAACCGGAAGACTGCACCCGTGACGTCCCGTATCCCGCGCGACTCCAGGCTCCGACTCGTCCGACCGCGACCCCTGGCCGCCGCCCCCAGAGCTGTGAACCAGCGGCGCCCACGCCGCCCCGCACCCCGGCCGCCGGAGGGCACCCCGGCCCCCGCGGAACTGGCCGGAATGGCCCGCGCCCAACTCGCCGGCCCGGTCCGCGTGGCCCGCTGGGCCGACGCCGCGCTCGGCCCCGGCAGCGACGGCGCCACCGCCGACGGCAAGGCCACCCTCTCCGACGCCACCGCCCGGCGCGCCGCCGCCGACCTCGCTCTGAGCGTCGCCCAGGTGCGGGCCGACTGGGACACCGCGCGCCTCGCCGGACTCGTCGAGGTGCACGGCGACCGCGCGCGCCCCGGCTGGCGGCTGCGCGCCTGGAACCGCGATGACAGCGCCGTGCTGCGCGGCTGGGTCGCCCTCTTCGACGCCTGGTCGCTCGCCTCCCCGGAACCCGAGGAGTTCGAGCCGGCAGCCGTCGCCGAGGTCGTCTCGGCCATGCCCCAGGTGCTCTCCTTCCTCCAGCTGTCCGCCGGGCCCGTCCCGGTCGAGCAGCTGCTCGACCTGCTCCAGCAGCGGGTCACCGAACTGCGCACCGAGCGCTGCGAGGTCCCCCTCGACCCCGGCACCGGCCGGCCCGCCGGCCCCGGCACCGGCCGGCCCGCGGTGCCGGGAGCCCGGCAGCCCGCCGGCTCCGCGGCCGCCCGCCCGGCCGTCGCGGCGGCCGGCGACCTCGCCGTGGCCGCACCGGAAGCCCCCGCCTCCACCGGCGACGCCGCGCTCGCGCCGCTGCTCGACTGGGCGCTGCGGGCCCTCGCCGCCGTCGGCGCGCTCACCTACGGCGACGGCCAGGCCACCCTCACCCCGCTGGGCAGCTGGGCGGTGTGGGTCAAGCTGGAGCAGATCTGCGTGGCCGCGCAGAGCCCGGCCGGCAACATCGAGCAGTCCGCCGAGGACATGCTCCGCGGCTGCGCCCAGCTCCGCCCCAACGCCGCCCGCGCCGAGTACCGCGCCTGGCTCGCCGCCCGCACCGTCGGCGACGCCGTCACCGAACTGATCGACGCCGCACGCGGCGAGGACGCCCTGCTGCGCGGGCTGGCCTTCGAGGCGCTGCGCGTCGTGGGCGCCCCCGCCGAGCCCGACGTACGCGCCGTCGTGGAGGAGCCGGCCCTCAGGCCCTACGCCCTGCTGTGGCTCGCCGAGCACGACGGGATCGACCCGGAGGACGCCCACGAGGTCCTCACCCGTCAGGAGGCGACCTGGCTGTGGGTGGACACCGCCGCGGCCGTCGCCGACCACGGGGAGGCCTCGATGCTGGTCCGGCATCTGGAGGCCGCGGTGCAGCCCACCGTCCCGCAGCTGCTCGACGAGGTCCGCGCCGTCGGGCACCCGCGCACCGTGCAGGTCCTGGTGGCGCTCGCCGCCGCGCATCCCGACCCGGCCCTGGCCAAGGCCGTGCGCCGGGCCGCCTTCCAGGTGCACACCGGAGGCTGAACCGGCCGGGAGGTCAGCCGGTGATCTCCGGGGCGTACGTCCCGAAGCTCCACACGTTGCCCTCGACGTCGCGGGCCATGTAGTCCCGCGAGCCGTAGTCCTGGTCGGTCGGGGGCATCAGGATCTCCACGCCGTGCTCCACGGCCCGCTGGTGGTGGGCGTCCACGTCGTCCACGACGACGTACACCCCCGCGGGCCCCGCGTCCTTCATCACCGTGTCGAACAGGCCGCCGCGGCCCTTGGAGCCGATCATCACCGCGCCGTTGCCCTGGACCAGCTCGGCGTGCATCACCGTGCCGTCCTCCGTCTCGTACAGCGACAGCTCGGTGAAGCCGAGCGCCTCCGTCAGCTGCCTGATCGCCGCTTTCGCGTCCGCGTACAGCAGCGTGGGGCACAGGCCCGGCCGTCCGCCGCTCGTGCCTGCCATGCCGATCACTCCTTCGTGCCTCGGATGTGGGGCGTCGCGTTCAGTGTCGCAGCGGCCACCGACAACGCCCGGTGCGCGGCGCCCGCCTCGCCGCACGCCGCACGGACGGCCGCGCGCGCCCGCGACGATCTCCCCGGCCCGCACCGAACGCGCGGACGTAGAAAAACCGCTTGCACGGCCCCGTTAGACTTCATCCCATGGCCATTCTCCTCGCGCATTAGACGGCGGAACGTCCTCAGCCGCCCACCCGCCAATCCCTGTACGCCCTGGAGTCTGTCCGTGATCTCCGCCTCCGGTATCGAGCTGCGCGCCGGTGCGCGCGTCCTCATCGAGAACGCCACCTTCCGTGTCGCCAAGGGCGACCGCATCGGCCTCGTCGGCCGCAACGGCGCCGGGAAGACCACCCTCACCAAGTGCCTGGCCGGCGAGGGCATCCCCGCCGCCGGCACCATCACCCGCTCCGGCGAGGTCGGCTACCTCCCGCAGGACCCGCGCACCGGCGACCTGGACGTGCTCGCCCGGGACCGGATCCTGTCCGCGCGCGGCCTCGACGTCCTGATCCGCAAGATGCGCGAGAACGAACAGCGCATCGCCAACGGCCAGGGCGCCACCCGCGAGAAGGCCCTCAGGCAGTACGAGCGCCAGGAGACGGAGTTCCTCACCAAGGGCGGGTACGCCGCCGAGGCCGAGGCCGCCACCATCGCCGCCGCGCTCAACCTGCCCGACCGCGTGCTCGGCCAGCCGCTGCACACCCTCTCCGGCGGTCAGCGGCGCCGTATCGAGCTGGCCCGGATCCTGTTCTCCGACGCGGACACCCTCCTGCTGGACGAGCCGACCAACCACCTCGACGCGGACTCGATCATCTGGCTGCGGGACTACCTGAAGACCTACCGCGGTGGCTTCATCGTCATCTCCCACGACGTCGACCTGGTCGAGACGGTCGTCAACAAGGTGTTCTACCTGGACGCCAACCGGTCCGTGATCGACATCTACAACATGGGCTGGAAGCTCTACCAGCAGCAGCGCGAGGCCGACGAGAAGCGCCGCAAGCGGGAGCGCGCCAACGCCGAGAAGAAGGCCGCCGCGCTCAACGCCCAGGCCGACAAGATGCGCGCCAAGGCCACCAAGACGGTCGCCGCGCAGAACATGGCCCGCCGGGCCGAGAAGCTGCTCGCCGGCCTCGAAGAGGTCCGCATGTCCGACAAGGTGGCCAAGCTCCGCTTCCCGGAGCCCTCGCCCTGCGGCAAGACCCCGCTGATGGCCGAGGGCCTGTCGAAGTCGTACGGCTCGCTGGAGATCTTCACCGACGTCGACCTGGCCATCGACAAGGGCTCGCGGGTCGTCATCCTCGGCCTCAACGGCGCGGGCAAGACCACCCTGCTGCGGCTCCTCGCGGGCGTCGAGCAGCCGGACACCGGCGCGGTCGTCCCCGGCCACGGCCTCAAGCTCGGCTACTACGCCCAGGAGCACGAGACCCTGGACCCCGACCGCACGGTCCTGGAGAACATGCGCTCCGCCGCCCCCGACATGGACCTGGTCGAGGTGCGCAAGGTGCTCGGCTCGTTCCTGTTCTCCGGCGACGACGTCGACAAGCCCGCCGGGGTGCTCTCGGGCGGCGAGAAGACCCGCCTCGCGCTCGCCACCCTGGTCGTCTCCTCGGCGAACGTGCTCCTGCTCGACGAGCCGACCAACAACCTCGACCCGGCCAGCCGCGAGGAGATCCTCGGCGCCCTGCGCACCTACAAGGGCGCGGTCGTCCTCGTCACCCACGACGAGGGCGCCGTCGAGGCGCTGCAGCCGGAGCGGATCATTCTGCTGCCGGACGGCGTCGAGGACCTGTGGGGCTCCGACTACGCGGACCTCGTCGCCCTGGCGTGATCCACTGCGTATGGATCATTCGGCTCATCCGTGATCCATCATCTGTGTGAGATCTCCTCGTATCGGGGTGTGTCCTACACGGATTTTCCGGCCGATCCCTTGCGCGCCAAGGGGTCGGCCGTTTCGCGTCCCTGACCTGGCACTTCGCGAATCCACCCGTTCGGCCCCAACGACACCACCCTTTGGAATCCTTGATTCCGCTTGTGGGGATCCACTCCTGTCGTCACAACGATGTCTCACGGACCTTGCCGAATGGGTGGCCATCAGGCCCGGGAGGGGTGATCATGAGGAGACCAGAGCGCACTTCCCATGAGGAGGCACGGGTGGCCGAGACTCTGAAGAAGGGCAGCCGGGTGACCGGCGCCGCGCGCGACAAGCTCGCGGCAGACCTGAAGAAGAAGTACGACTCCGGTGCGAGCATCCGAGCACTGGCCGAGGAGACCGGCCGCTCGTATGGCTTCGTACACCGGATGCTCAGTGAGTCGGGCGTCACGCTTCGTGGGCGTGGCGGAGCGACCCGGGGCAAGAAGGCCGCATCGTCCTGACCCCCGGGCGGCCCATCGGCTTCGATGGTGGCCATCCGGCCGGCCTCGCCCCGGACCTGTGAGGGGCCCGGGGACACGCCGGACCGGCCGGGTGGTTACTGTGCAGTCACTTAGCATGCCGTCACGGCACTGCGTGATGACCGCACCCATCGGAGGCGCCCCATGGCTTCGCTCGACAAGGACCTCGCTCCTGTACTCGACAAGGACGGCGTACGGCTCACCGTCGACGACGCGCTCGCCACGGTGACGCTGACCAACCCGGCCAAGCGCAACGCGCAGAGCCCCGCTCTGTGGCGGGCGCTGACCGAGGCCGGCCGGCTGCTGCCGGGCTCCGTCCGCGTCGTCGTGCTGCGCGGCGAGGGCACGTCCTTCTCCGCCGGGCTGGACCGGCAGATGTTCACCCCGGAGGGGATCCCGGGCGAGCCGACCTTCATGGAGCTCGCGCGCCGCGACGACGCCGGGCTCGACGCGACCATCGCCGAATACCAGGAGGCGTTCACCTGGTGGCGGCGCAGCGACATCGTGTCCATCGCCGCCGTCCAGGGGCACGCCATCGGGGCCGGCTTCCAGCTCGCGCTCGCCTGCGATCTTCGCGTCGTCGCGGACGACGTGCAGTTCGCCATGCGCGAGACCAGCCTCGGCCTCGTGCCCGACCTGACCGGCACGCACCCGCTGGTCGGTCTCGTCGGGTATGCCCGCGCGCTGGAGATCTGCGCGACCGGACGGTTCGTCGGCGCCGAGGAGTCCGTGGCGTCCGGACTGGCCAACGTCGCCGTGCCCGCGGACCAACTCGACGACGCCGTACGCGACTTGGCGGCCGCGCTGCTGGCCGCGCCGCGCGACGCCGTGGTGGAGACCAAGGCCCTCCTGCGCGGCGCCCAGGACCGCGACTTCGAGACCCAGCGCGCCGCCGAGCGCGCCGCCCAGTCCCGCCGCCTCAGGGACCTGGCAGGCCTCGGCGACTGAGCCCCGCCCCCACGAACGACCTGATCTCACCGCTGGGCCTGGCTCACCGCCGTCACCAGTACCGTCACCGTCGGTCTGTCCTCCAGCGCGTCCCGTACGGCTGAGCGGACCTGCCGGGTCACGTCGAGGGTCCGGTGGTGCGCGCTCGTGGTCAGTTCCACGCGTGCGTGGCGGTGCGGCAGTCCGGGCGGTGCGGTGCCGGTCGTGCGCTGCTCCAGGTGCACCGCCCGGCCGAGTCCGCCGAGGGAGCCCGTCAGAGCGGTCACCCCGGGCACGGACAGCGCGGCGGCGGCCACCCGGGCCTCGTCGGGGTGCGCGGGCTCCCGCGCGGGCGCCGGCTGCGGTGGGCGCACGTCCGCCGCCGGCGCCCCCGCCTCCAGGAGGTCGGTGACCCGCAGGTCCACCTCCGTCACCGCGAGCCCGAGCCGCTCCACCGCGGCCGTCGCCAGCGCCCGCCGCAGCCGGGACGCCACCGCGGGCAGCGGCTCGGCGGCCGTCGCGGCGAAGTCCGCCGTCAGCCGCAGCGCACCCGGCGGCAGCGCGCTCGGGGGCGCCGGTACGACGGACTCCGGCGCCTCCTCCGGATCGGCCGGGCCCAGCCGCAGCCCGCCCAGCCGCACCCCGGGCATCCCCCGCACCGCCCGCCGCAGCACCGCCGCGGCCGCGGCCTCCGCGATCCACGCCCCGTCACGCGGCCCGCCGAGCGGCAGCAGCCTGCCCAGCCCCACCTGGTGCCGCACCGCCTGTACCCACTCCTGCGCCGTCATTCCTCCAGCCTGCCGTATCGCGGGCGCGCCGCCGGGGAAGCCTGCATACGGTGGACGGAGGACCTCGAAGGGGACGACCACCGAAGGGACGTGCGGCGATGACCGACCTGACGACCACCCCCGAGGG
This sequence comes from Streptomyces sp. NPDC048192, assembly GCF_043202415.1. Taxonomy (NCBI): domain Bacteria; kingdom Bacillati; phylum Actinomycetota; class Actinomycetes; order Kitasatosporales; family Streptomycetaceae; genus Streptomyces; species Streptomyces sp. NPDC048192. Next base: position 46,232 of record NZ_JBIDAL010000003.1, on the reverse strand, counting down.
CGAGCCCGGGACACAGGTGACGACCTCGACCCGCAAGACCACCCGGCGCGGCGGCGGCGATCCGGCCACCCGCGGCCGGACCACCATCGCCGACGGCGTCGTGGAGAAGATCGCCGGTCTCGCGGCCCGGGACGTCGTCGGCGTGCACGCCATGGGCGGCGGCCTGGCCCGCACCTTCGGCGCCGTGCGCGACCGGGTGCCGGGCGGCTCCAAGTCGGTGGCCCGGGGCGTGAAGGCCGAGGTCGGCGAGGTGCAGACCGCGCTCGACCTGGAGATCGTCGTCGACTACGGCGTCGCGATCGCCGACGTCGCCCGCGCCGTACGGGAGAACGTGATCGCGGCGGTGGAACGCATGACCGGACTCGAGGTCGTCGAGGTCAACATCGCCGTCAGCGACGTCAAACTGCCCGAGGAGGAGGAAGAGGAGCCCGAACCCCGGATCCAGTGACCCCCGCCCGCACACCACCCGATGAGCTGAGGAGCGCTGCATGAGCATGGCCGTGACCGGCATGATCGCCGGAATGGCGCTGGGCTTCGCCGGGTACTTCGGCGGTTTCGGCGCGTTTTTGCTGGTGGCGGCGCTCGGCGCGGTCGGTTTCGTCGTAGGCCGGTTCGCGGACGGCGACCTGGAACCGGGTGACTTCTTCCGCACCCGCGACACCCGGCGCGACCGGGGGCGGTGAGACGACGATGACCGCCGAGACCGGCGCGGTGAGCCCGCCGGCGGACCTCGTGCCGCCCGGTGAGCGCGGCGCCCTGCGGATCGCCGACCGGGTGGTGGCGAAGATCGCCGCGCAGGCCGCCCGCGAGGCCCTGCCCCCGCCGCCCGCCGGCGCGGCCGCCCCGCACGCCACGGTCGTCGTCCACCGCGACACGGCCCGCGTCCGCGTCCGCCTCGAACTCGGCTACCCCTGCGACGTCGGTGCCCGCTGCGCCGCCGTGCGTCATCAAGTCGCCGAGCGGGTAAGCGCGTTGACGGAGATGGAGGTGCCCGAGGTCGCCGTCCGGGTCGAACGGCTCCACCTGGCACCGCACGGGAGGGCGTGATGAGCGAGCCACAGCCGACCGCACCGACCCTCGAGAAGGACCCCGGCAGCGCCCCGCCCGCCCCCGCCGAGGGCAGCGGCCGCTTCTGGTCGCCGCGCCGCGTCCCGGCCGCCGTCGTCGCGGTGCTGCTGCTGGGCGGCGCCGGCCTGCTGCTGTACGACATCGCCGCCGTGCGCGCCCACCGCCCCGCCATGCGCTGGCGCCGCGCACTGGCCCGGCAGCTGGCCGAACGGCCGCTGGACGACGTCTGGGTGCTGACCGGCGCCGCCGTCGCCGCCGCGCTCGGCCTGTGGCTGATCGTCCTCGCCGTCACGCCCGGTCTGCGCGGCCTGCTGCCCATGCGGCGCCCGCACCCCGACGTCCGGGCCGCGCTGACACGGGACGCGGCGGCGCTCGTGCTGCGCGACCGCGCCATGGACGTGTCCGGCGTCCGGTCGGTCCGGGTGCGGATGCGCCGCGGCAAGGCCGACGTGCGCGCCCTCGCGCACTTCCGCGACCTGGACGAGGTGGGCGCCGACCTCTACACCGTGCTCACGGAAGCCCTCCAGGGGCTCGGCCTGCCCCGGCCGCCCACGCTGTCCGTGCAGGTGGCCCGGCCCGGACGCAAGGGGTGACGGCGATGCGCAGTGGCGTGGCGAACCGCGTGCTGCTGGCCCTCGCCGGCCTGGTCCTGCTCGCGGCCGGCGGTGGGGTCCTGGCCGTCGGCCTGGGCGCGCTGCCGCCGACCTGGTGGATCCACACCGGCCCGCACGACGTGCTGCTGACCAGGTCCGAGCGCACCCACTGGCGGGGCGCCGGCTGGTGGTGGCCGGCCGTCATCGCCGTACTGGCCCTGGTGCTCCTGTGCGCCCTGTGGTGGCTCACGACGGCCGTGCGCCGGCGCCGGCTGACCGAGGTCGTGGTGGACACCGGTGACGGCGCGTCCGCCCTGCTGCGCGGCCGGGCCGTGGAGTCGGCGCTGGCCGAGGAGGCCGTACGGCAGGACGGGGTGGCGCACGCCGAGATCCTGCTGCACGGCAGCCGTACGGCGCCCAGGGCGCGGGTGTGGCTCCAGCTGGAGCCGCATGTCGACCCGGCGAAGGCGCTGCACGAGTTCACCGCCCAGGCCCTGGCGCACGCACGCGAGTCGGCGGGCCTGGCCGCGCTTCCGGCCCAGGTGCGCCTGCGCACGGTCCGGCACCGCGCGGAGCGGGTCGTGTGACGCGCTGCCGCACGGGCCGTTGGATGGGGTGCGGCTCATGGGTCGGTGCCGCGGTGCCGCTCGGCGCGGTGCGGCCGTGGCTCGCGGCGGCCGGCCGGCCTGCCCGAAGGGGCGCGTCGGGCGTCGGCCGGCCCGCCCGTGAGGGGCGCCGCTCAGAACCCGTGCCGCATGCCCCCGTCCACCGGGAGCATGATCCCGCTCAGATAGGAGGCGGCCGGTGACAGCAGGAACGCCGCGACGCGGCCGAACTCCTGCGGTGTGCCGTACCTGCGCAGCGGGATGCGTGACTCGTTGGCGGCGCGGGTGGCCTCGGGGTCGGCGGACAGCCCGTCCAGCTCGCGCACGCGGTCGGTGTCGATCCGCGTCGGCAGCAGGCCCACCACCCGGATGCCGCGCGGCCCGAGTTCGTCGGCGAGCGACTTGGCGAAGCCGGCGAGCCCCGGCCGCAGCCCGTTGGAGATGGTCAGCCCCGGGATCGGCTCGTGCACCGACCCGGAGAGCACGAAGCCGATGACCCCGCCCTCCGCCAGCTCGGCCGCCGCCGCACGGGCGAGCCGCACCGCCCCGAGGAACACCGACTCGAACGCGTTCCGCCACTGCTCGTCGGTGTTGTCGGCCACGAACCCCGGCGCCGGCCCGCCCACGCTCACCAGCACGCCGTGGAACGCGCCGAACGCGTCCCGGGCGGCCGCGATCAGCCGCTCCGGCGCCCCGGGGTCGGCGTTGTCCGCGGCCACGCCGACCGCGTTCGGCCCCAGCTCCGCGGCGGCCTCGGCCACCCGCTTCTCGTCCCGGCCGCTGATCACGACCTTCGCCCCGTCGGCGACGAGTTCCCGCGCGGCGGCGTTGCCCAGCCCGCGGGTCGCCCCGGTGACGACGTACACCCGGTCCTTCAGTCCAAGATCCATGGCCCCTATCCTGCCTGCTCGTCCCCGTAGAGCGTGAGGGCGGTGTTCACCAGGCCGATGTGGCTGAAGGCCTGCGGGAAGTTGCCCAGCTGGCAGCTGTCGACCGGGTCGTACTCCTCGGCCAACAGGCCCACGTCGTTGCACAGGCCCACCAGCCGGTCGAACAGGTCCCTCGCCTCCTTGGTCCGGCCGGTCATGTGCAGCGCGTCGGCCAGCCAGAACGAGCAGGCCAGGAAGGCGCCCTCGCCGCCCGGCAGCCCGTCGATCACCGAGTCCTCGGTGTCGTAGCGGCGCAGGAAGCCGCCGTGCCCGAGGTCCTCGCGGATCGCGTCGACCGTGCCGACGACCCGCGGGTCGTCGGGCGGCAGGAAACCGACGCGCGGAATGAGCAGCAGCGCCGCGTCGAGTTCCCGGGAGCCGTAGTACTGGGTGAAGGTGTTGCGCTCGGGATCGAACCCCTTCTCGCACACCTCCCGGTGGACCTCCTCGCGCAGCCTGCGCCAGCCCTCCAGGTCGCCGTCGAGGTCCCGGTACCGCTCCAGCGTCCGCACGGCCCGGTCGGCGGCCACCCACACCATCACCTTGGAGTGCACGAACTGCTGCCGGCCGCCGCGCACTTCCCACAGCCCCTCGTCCGGCTGCCGCCACGCCGTCTCGAGGAACCCCATCAGGGAGCGCTGCATGGCCCACATGTGCGGGCGCGGGGACAGCCCCGCGCTGCGGGCCAGCGCGAGCGAGTCCATCACCTCGCCGTACACGTCGAGCTGGAGCTGGTCCACGGCGCCGTTGCCGATGCGCACCGGGGCCGAGCCGGCGAAGCCGGGCAGCCAGTCCACTTCGGTCTCCGGCAGCCGCCGTTCGCCGGCGACGCCGTACATGATCTGCAGGTCGGCCGGGTCGCCCGCGACCGCGCGCAGCAGCCAGTCGCGCCAGGCGGACGCCTCCTCGTGGTAGCCGGCGCTGAGCAGCGCGCCGAGGGTGAGGGTGGAGTCGCGCAGCCAGCAGTACCGGTAGTCCCAGTTGCGCACGCCGCCCGGCTTCTCCGGCAGGGAGGTGGTCGCGGCGGCGACGATCCCGCCGGTCGGGGCGTAGGTGAGGGCCTTGAGGGTGATCAGGGAGCGGACGACCGCGTCCCGGTGCGGGCCGTCGTAGCGGCACCGCCGGGCCCAGCGCCGCCAGTCGGTGACGCTGCTCTCCAGGGCCTCGTAGGGGTCGATGAGCGGCGGGCGGCGCTCGTGCGAGGGGTGCCAGGTGAGCACGAACGCCACCCGCTCGCCCTCGGCGAGGGTGAACTCGGAGTGGGTGCCGAAGCCCTCGCCCCAGGTGTGCACGGCCGGCTCGGAGCGCAGCCACGCCGAGTCGGGTCCCGCGACCGCCACCCGGTGCCCGTCCGAGCGGCGCACCCAGGGCGTGATGGAGCCGTAGTCGAAGCGCAGCCGCAGGGTGCTGCGGACGGTGACCCGGCCGCCGGTCCCCTCGACGATGCGTACGACGTCGGGGGCCCGGTCGCGCTGCGGCATCAGGTCGGTGACGCGGACGGAGCCGTCGGGGGTCTCCCACTCGGTGTCGAGGACGAGGGTGTCGGGCCGGTAGGCGCGCCGGGTGCAGGTGCCGGCCCCCTTCGGGGCGATCCGCCAGTGGCCGTGGTCCTCGTCGCCCAGCAGCCGGGCGAAGCAGGCGCCGGAGTCGAAGCGGGGCAGGCAGAGCCAGTCGATCGAGCCGTCCCTGCCGACCAGCGCGGCCGTCTGCTCGTCACCGATGAGGGCGTAGTCCTCGATGCGCGCGTTCACGGGATGCGGTTTCCCGGCGGACCGGAGGGCCAATCAAGGGTGCGCCGGGGGAGTGAGGGGCGTCCGGCGGCGCCGGGTCATACGGCGGCCGGTGCGCTCTCCTCCGGCTTCGCCTCCGCTTCGGCCTCCTCGCGCTCGCGGATCTCCCGGCGGACCAGGAACCACCAGCCGACCGGGACGCCCGCGGCGAACAGCCACCACTGGATCATGTACGCGTAGTTCAGCGGGGCGTCCTCGGTGCCGGGATCGGAGATCTGCTCCGGGCCGCCCTTGGGCGTGGGCGCGGTCTGCTCGACATAGCCGCCGAGCACCTGCGCGCCGAGCCGGTGCGCCTCCTGCTCGCTGTTGATCAGCATGATCTGCCGGTCGGGCAGGCCCTTGACGTTCTTGATGCCGCTCGCCGCGGTCGTCTCGTCGGCCATCAGCCGCCCGGTGATGGTGGTCCGGCCGGACGGCGGGGCGGGGATCTTCGGGAACGCGGTCTGCGCGCCGTCCGCGGGGATCCAGCCCCGGTTGACGAGCAGCACCCTGCCGTCGGTGAGGACGAACGGGGTGAGCACGTGGAAGCCGACCTCGCCGTCGGAGTTGGTCCGGCGCCGGACCACTTCCTGCCGGGCGGTGTCGAAGGTGCCGGTCGCGGTGACCGTGCGGTACCGCTCGGTGCGGGTCACGGCGTGCCCGGGGGAGGACAGCCGCTCCACCGGGACCGGCTTGGCGTGCAGCGCGGCGGAGACCAGGTCGTTGCGGGCGGTGCGTTCCTCGTACCGGTGCTTCTGCCAGAAACCCAGCCTGATCATCGTCGGGATCAGCGCGATCGCGACGAGCGTGAGGATCACCCACTGGCGGGACAACAGGAAGCGGTAGCGGTGCACCCCACGACGGTACCTCCGGGCCGTGGGGTGCATTCAGGCGGGTACCGGGTCACACCCGGTCGACGATCCCCACCTTGCCCTCGGCGCGGGCGCAGTGCGCCCCGCAGTAGAACTTGCCGTCGGCCTCCACGCCCTGCCCGATGATCTGCACCCGGCAGTGCTCGCAGATCGGGGCCATCCGGTGGATCGCGCAGGAGAAGCAGTCGAAGACGTGCACCGCGCCCTGTGCGTGGACCTCGAAGGCCATGCCGTAGTCATTGCCGCAAACTTCACATTTCGCCATGCGCCACAGGGTGAGCCGTCCCCGGCGCACGGGCGAGCGGGCGCCGGGTGAGTCGTCCGGCAACCACCCGTTCGTACGATGACCGTCCTTCGGCGCCGGGCGGTGCCGTCATCCGTCGGCCGGCTCGACGTCCCGCAGCAGCTGCCCGAAGGCCGCCTCGTCCACGATCGGGGTGCCGAACTGCCGGGCCTTGACCACCTTGGACGTGCCCGACTCGGGGTCGTTGGTCACCAGCAGGCTGGTCAGCCGGGAGATGCTGGACGCCACGTGCAGGCCCGCCTCGGTGGCCCGGTCCTCCAGCAGCTCGCGGTCGACGGAGGTGTCCCCGGAGAACGCCACCCGCATGCCCTGTTTGAGGGGTTTGCCGTCTTCGTAGCGGCCCGGGTTGGGGTAAGGGCACGCCGGCCGTTTGCGGGCCGGGCGCCAACCGCCCGTCCGGTAGCCGCCGTAGCCGGCGGAGGCCTGCCGGGGCACCGGACGGTCCGACCACTCCGTCAGCGGCCGGCACTCCAGCAGCGGCAGCCGTACGTTGCCCGCCGCCGCGGCCCGCAGACTGGGCCGGAACGCCTCCGCGAGCACGCGCGCGTCGTCCAGTGCGTGGTGCGCCCGCTGCTGGACGACGCCGTAGTGCGCCGCCAGGGACTCCAGTTTGAAGTTGGGCAGCGGCAGCCCCAGCTCCTTCGACAGCGCGATGGTGCACAGCCGCTGACGCACCGGCGCCTCGCGCTCCGCGCGCGCGTACTCCCGGGCGATCATCTGCCAGTCGAAGACCGCGTTGTGCGCGACCAGCACCCGGCCGTCCAGCCGCGCCGCGAACTCCTCGGCGATGTCCGCGAAGAGCGGGGCCCCTTCGAGCACCTCGCTCGTCAGACCGTGTATCCACACCGGTCCCGGATCGCGCTCCGGGTTGACCAGCGTGTACCAGTGGTCCTCCACCTCGCCGCGCTCGTCCAGCCGGTACACGGCCGCCGAGATGATGCGGTCGTCCCGGGCCAGGCCGGTGGTCTCCACGTCAACGACCGCGTATCCCTTGGGATACGCGGCCGGCCACCGGGTGGGGGAGGACACTGCGGTCGCACGGTCTTCGAGCATGGTCACTGAGGATACGGGCCACGACTGACAGCGCGGTCCCTGAGGTGCCGATGGGGCCGCCGGCACCGCACGCGCGTTCGCGCGCCGGAACAGTGACGCAGCTTCACCGCCGCTCCGGCGCCCGCGGATACGACCGCCCGCTCCGGCGGAGCCCCGCGGCGGACCCCGGCGAAGGGCGTCGGTGCGGTGCGGGCGGCCCCGACGTGGGATCCTCGCCGGTGTGACCGAACCCACCCACGAAGAAGCCCACGGCGGCGCGCTCGGCTCGCGGCTGAACTGGCTGCGGGCCGCCGTCCTGGGCGCGAACGACGGCATCGTCTCCACCGCGGGCATCGTCGTCGGCGTGGCCGGCGCCACGCAGAGCCGGTCCGCGCTGCTCACCGCCGGACTGGCCGGCCTGCTCGCCGGCTCGATGTCCATGGCGGCCGGCGAGTACGTCTCCGTCTCCACCCAGCGCGACTCCGAGATGGCCGCGCTGGCCGTGGAGAGACGTGAGCTGCGCGAGCAGCCGGAGGCCGAGCTGCGGGAGCTGACGACGCTGCTGGAACAGCGGGGACTGTCCCACGAGGTGGCCCGGGAGGCCGCCGTACAGCTCACCGAGCGGGACCCGCTGCGGGCGCACGCGCGCGTGGAGCTGGGCATCGACCCGGAGGAGCTGACCAACCCCTGGCACGCGGCCTGGGCGAGCTTCCTCGCCTTCACGGTGGGCGCGCTGCTGCCGCTGCTGGCCATCGTCCTGCCCCCGGCCGGCTGGCGGCTGGGCGTCACGGTCGGCTCCGTGCTGGCCGCGCTCGTCCTCACCGGCTGGGCCAGCGCCCGGCTCGGCGCGGCGCACCCGAGACGGGCGGTGCTGCGCAACGTCGTCGGCGGCGCCCTGGCGATGGGGGTCACCTACGCGGCGGGCCGCCTGCTGGGCGCGGCCGGCGTCTGACCCGCCGCTCCCGGTGTCGCCGCCCTGAGGGCACCGGTCACCGGCGGCCGGTCCAGGTCCAGCGGATCGGCAGCGGCAGCACTGGTCCAGGACCGTGCCCGGCGGCATACGGCGCAGCGAACTGCACACGCCCGTCGCGGTGATGGCCATCAGCAGGACGGCCGCCGCGCGCGTAGCGGCCGAGCAGCACCGCGCCTGCCGGACTCCCGCGCCACTCCAGCAGAGCCGGCCTGCCGTCCCGTGAGCCGTACAGGCCGCGATGCCGATGTCGCAGCGCGGCGACGAAACCGCAGGAAGCGGCCAACGGCGCCCAGCTGCGCGGCCGTTCGGGCGGGGCGCCGGGCAGCCGCCGGGCGAGCAGGTGCACGAACAGCTCGCCGAGAGGCAGCCTCAGGGCGGCGAGTTTCCGGCCGGCTGCCCGCTCACCACCAGCGGGCGCCGTCCGAGCCCCACGGCACCGGGGGCCGGGCCCAGTTCGCGGGGCCGCCGGCGAAGGACACCGGTGGCAGGGCGTGCCGCAGCCGGCCCAGCGGGCCGTCCGTCTCGGTCAGCCAGGGGTCCGGCCCGTCGTACGGCACGCCCGTGGCCGTGTCCGGCCGGATCCCGTCCGTCAGCCAGTGCGCGGTCCGGGCCAGCGCCAGCCGCACGAACCGGCCGCCTCCGTCGTACGACTGCTCGGTCAGCGCCCGCAGGACGGCCGCCGCCAGCAGATAGCCGGTGCCGTGGTCCAGCGCCTGCGCGGGCAGCGCGCCGGGCTCCGCAGCCGAGCCCTCGGTGACGGCGATGCCGGTCGCGGCCTGCACCAGGCTGTCGAAGCCGCGCCGGCCGCCCCACGGGCCGTACGCGCCCCACGCCGAGATCTGCGCCACCACCAGGCCGGGGCGGCGCGCGGCCAGCGCCCGCGGCGAGAGCCCGAACCGGTCAAGGGCGCCCGGGCGGTAGCCGGTGACGACGACGTCGGCCGAGGCCAGCAGCGCCTCGAAGGCGTCGCGGTCGGCGGCGAGGCCGACGGCCGCCGAGCGCTTCCCGAACCCCGTGTCGGCGTGCAGGTCGGGGAGTTCGGGCAGCCACGGCGCGTCCACGCGCAGCACCTCCGCGCCGAGCAGGGCGAGGGTGCGGGTGGCGACGGGGCCGGCGAGGACCCGGGTCAGGTCCAGCACACGCAGCCCGGCGGCGGGCAGCAGGGGGGAGGTGGCCGGATCGAGGGGGGTGAGCGCGCGCGGCGGCGCGGAGCCCAGGCGCTCGCGCTCGACGAGCGGCCGTGCGGCCAGTTCGGCGGCCTGCCCGGCGGCCGCCCACTCCCCGGACGTGCGCAGGGCCACGGCGAGGCCGCCGGCGTCGAGGACCGCCTCCTCGACGCCCAGGGCCGGCCGTTCGGCGAGGCGGGCGGCCACCGACTCCACGGAGGCGTCCGCCGGCAGCCCCAGACCGGTGAGCAACCGGGCGCGGTGGTGCGGGTAGTTGGCGTGGGTGCGCACCCAGCCGTCGGCCGTCCGCCAGAACCGTGACAGCGGTGCGAAGACGGCCGGGACGCGCCCGTCGACGCGCAGCAGCCGCTCGCTGTGGAAGGCGGCGGCCACGGCCCCGTCGTCCACCCGCACCTCGGGCACCTCGCCGAGCCCCGCGCGCCGCGCCGCCAGTTCGGCGGCGGCCAGCGCGCAGGCGCCGACACACGCGCGTGCCAGCTCGCGCACCGGCAGCCGCGCGGGAAGAGCAGCCGGTCGAGCGACCGTGGTCACCCGGGAGACGAGGGCGGGGTCGCCGCCCAGTGAAGCCCATGCCACCTCGATGTCAGCAGTCATGGATTCACTATGCATTATTGACTGATCAATATTGATTGAATCAATCTCCGGAGGGAGTGCGATCAGGAGCGGGATGGGGCCAGTACAGGTTGACTTCCCTGCGGACGTCGGACGGCCGGAGCTGCCAGCCCTGTGCCAGCGCCCGGTCGGCGACGTACCGGGCCCCGGCGCTCCGGTAGTCGCGCAGGGGTATCCGCCACTCGCGGGGCACCGTCGGCCGCGGCCCGGAGACCTGCGCGGTGCGGCGGCCGACCGCCGTGTCGACCAGCGTCCGGTAGTAGCCGGCGTCCCCTTCGTGCTTCAGCTCCCGCAGACCGACGCACCAGCCGGGCAGCGCCGCCCGGGCCGTCACCCGGTCGAGGAACCTGCCGGCACCCTCCTCGGCCCGGCTGCTGAACGTCGTGACGATTTCCGCGAGCGACGCGAAACCCAGGGCGAAAACCCAGATGAGCAGGGCCAGCAGCCAGTGCACCGGACGGTAGGCGACGCTTGCCGCGAAGCGGCGTACGAGCCGTGCGCGCGGCCGGGCCGGCAGCGGCTCCCAGGCCCCGGGATCTTCATGGTACGGCATGACCGGATCATGCCGTACGGGCGGGCGGCCGGGGACGCCCCGCCACCCGCCCGCGGCCGGGCCCTACCTGGTCACCGCGGCCAGCGCGTCCGCGGTCCCGAACCCGTAGAAGCCGTTGTGGTTCCTCGGCCCCTCGCACACGGCGTCGACCTTGCCGTCACCATTGATGTCGTACGGGTCCGTGCACGGCGTGGCATCGGCCTCCGCGTACAGCAGCGCCTTGACGGCAGCGGCCGGGGCGTGCGGATGGGTTGACTTGATCAATGCGGCCACACCCACGACGTGCGGCGTCGCCATCGACGTACCCGCCATGTAGCCCCACTTGCCGCCCGGCAGCGGGCCCAGGATGAGACCGCTCGTCGCCGGGGGCTCCGGCTTCTGGTAGGCGGTCGAGTCGCCGCCGGGCGCGGCGATGTCGATCACACCGAGGCCGTAGTTGGAGAAGGACGACTTCAGGCCCTTCGCGCCGGTCGCGCTCACCGTCACCACACCCGGCAGCTGGGTCGGTATGTCGTAGCAGGTGTGCGGGTCGATCACACGGTCCGACGGGGTGCCGTCGTTGGGGGAGACCGGGTCGGTGATCGAGTCGGACGCGAGGTCGTAGTTCTCGTTGCCGGCCGCGGCGACGTTGACCGTGCCCTTCCGCTCCGCGTACCGCGAGGCCCGGGTGATGGCGTCGACCAGGGCCCTCTGGTCCGGGTCGGTGGTGCAGTTGAAGTACCACGGGTCGGTGTAATAGCTGTTGTTGGTCACGTCCACGTGGTGCTCGGCCGCCCACATGAAGCCGCAGACCACGGCCTCGGTGTAGAAGTACCCGTCCGGGTTGGCGACCTTGATGCCGGCCACCTTCACGCCCGGCGCCACACCCGTGATGCCGACGCCGTTCTTCGCGCCCGCTATCTCACCGGCCACGTGCGTGCCGTGCGGGCTCTCCGACGCGCTCGGCCGCCAGGCGCCGTCCGTCGTGTCGGCCTTGCCCGAGACGCAGTTGGCGGAGGCCGCGCGGTCGAAGTTGGGCGCGATGTCCGGGTGGGTGTCGTCCACGCCGGTGTCGATGACCGCGACCGTGACGTCCGGGCTGCCCAGCGTCTTCTCGTGCGCCTTGTCCGCCTTGATGGCCGGCAGGTCCCACTGCAGCGGCTCCAGCGGGTCCTGCCCCGCCGACGCCCGCGCGCCGGCCTCGGCGGCCTCCTGGGCGCCGAGCACCTTCGGCGTACCCACGTCGGTGGTGGACTGGGCGGGCAGCGGCGCGTTGCGCGTGGCACCGGCCGAGTCCACCCCGCGCACCGCGCGCATCCGCGCGGCGAAGTCCGGGGCGGCGGAGTGGGCGACGATCACGCCGATCGTGTCGTAACTGGTCACCACCGAGCCGCCGTTACGGGAGATCTCCCGCCGCACGGACTCGATCGTGCGGCGGTCCGTACGCGTGTTGACCACGTACGAGAGGTTCGGGCCGGCGTCCGCCGCCCGCACCGCGCCGGCCGTGGCGGGCGCCGCCGAGGCCGCCGCCGGCAGGAAGCCGAGCGAGGCGGTCAGGGACAGCACGACGGGCACGGCGAGCGCGAGCCGGCGTCTGGAGCGCAGATGAGCCATGGGATCTCCACATCATCCGGGTACAGAACAGCCCGAGACACGATGGCGCTCGGGCAGGTACATGACGGTGGTGCAGGCAGAAGCTATCCCACGGCCCACCGGGCGGCAATGACTTGGCAATGGCTCGACAAGTCCGCTTGCGGAAACAACTCATAGGACTTGAACCGCTCCTCGCGTGGCGCCGTGGACCTTGGACGGGGACCGCCAGCACCATCGAGCCCCCGTCCGAGATCGCTTCCGCAACGCGAGGAGACTCCGTGGCCACCGAGACACCGCCCCCCGCCACGCCGGGGGCCCCACTTCCCTCCACCGAGGAGTTCACCGAGGTGCAGCAGAGCGCGGAGTTCGGTGAACTGCGCCGCGCCCACCGCTCGTTCGCCTTCCCGCTCACCCTCGCCTTCACCGCCTGGTACCTGCTGTACGTGCTGCTCTCCAACTACGCGGGCGGCTTCATGGGTACCAAGGTGGCCGGCAACGTCAACGTGGCCCTCGTGCTGGGCCTCGCCCAGTTCCTCACCACCTTCCTCATCGCCTGGTGGTACGCCCGGCACGCCGCCGCCAAGCTCGACCCCAAGGCGCAGGCCATCAAGTCCCGGATGGAGGGCGGCGCATGAGCCCCGCGATCACCCTGGCCGCCGGTGAGGCGAGCCAGCACCGGCCGCTGATCATCACCCTGTTCGCGGTGTTCGTCGCCGCGACCCTCGTCATCACCGTCTGGGCGGGCCGCCAGACCAAGGACGCCGCCGACTTCTACGCCGGCGGACGGCAGTTCACCGGCTTCCAGAACGGCCTCGCCGTCTCCGGCGACTACATGTCCGCCGCGTCCTTCCTCGGCATCGCGGGCGCCATCGCGCTGTTCGGCTACGACGGCTTCCTGTACTCCATCGGCTTCCTCGTCGCCTGGCTCGTCGCCCTGCTCCTGGTCGCCGAGCCGCTGCGCAACTCCGGCCGCTACACCATGGGCGACGTGCTGGCCTACCGGATGCGCCAGCGCCCGGTCCGCACCGCCGCCGGCGTCTCCACGATCGTGGTCTCGATCTTCTACCTGCTCGCCCAGATGGCCGGCGCCGGCGTCCTCGTCTCGCTGCTGCTCGGCATCACCAGCGACGCCGGCAAGATCGGCATCGTCGCCCTGGTCGGCGTCCTGATGATCGTGTACGTCACCATCGGCGGCATGAAGGGCACCACCTGGGTCCAGATGGTCAAGGCGGTGCTGCTAATCGCGGGCGCCGTGCTGCTGACCTTCCTGGTCCTGCTGAAGTTCCACTTCAACGTCTCCGACCTGCTCGGCAAGGCCGCCGACAACAGCGGCAAGGGCGGGGCGTTCCTGGAGCCCGGCCTGAAGTACGGCGCCACCGGCACGACCAAGCTGGACTTCATCTCGCTCGGCATCGCCCTGGTCCTCGGCACCGCGGGCCTGCCGCACATCCTGATCCGCTTCTACACGGTGCCCTCGGCCAAGGCCGCCCGTAAGTCCGTGATCTGGGCGATCGGCCTGATCGGCGTCTTCTACCTGATGACCCTGGCCCTCGGCTTCGGCGCCGCCGCGCTGATCAAACCGGACGAGATCATCACCTCCAACAAGGCCGGCAACACCGCCGCGCCCCTGCTCGCCCTCCACCTCGGCGGGGTGGACTCCAACTGGGGCGCGATCCTGCTCGCCACCATCTCGGCCGTCGCCTTCGCCACCATCCTCGCCGTCGTCGCCGGTCTCACCCTGGCCTCCTCCTCGTCCTTCGCGCACGACATCTACGCGAACGTCATCAAGAAGGGGCAGGCCACCGAGAAACAGGAGATCGGCGCCGCCCGCTGGGCGACCGTCGGCATCGGCGCCGTCTCGATCCTCCTCGGCGCCCTGGCCCGCGACCTGAACGTGGCCGGCCTGGTCGCCCTCGCCTTCGCCGTCGCCGCCTCCGCCAACCTGCCGACCATCCTCTACAGCCTGTTCTGGAAGCGGTTCACCACCGCGGGTGCCCTGTGGTCGATCTACGGCGGCCTGGTCACCGCGGTCGGCCTGGTGCTGTTCTCCCCGGTGGTCTCCGGCAGCCCGGCCTCGATGTTCCCCGACGTCGACTTCCACTGGTTCCCGCTGGAGAACCCCGGCATCATCTCCATCCCGGTCGGCTTCCTGCTCGGCGTCCTGGGCACCCTCCTCTCCAAGGAGGTCCCGGACACCGGCAAGTACGCCGAGCTGGAGGTGCGGTCCCTGACCGGCACCGGGGCACACTGACGTTCCCACGGCGGCCGCGTCGGCACGGGACTGTACGGTCCTACGACGCGGCCGCGCCGCACCTCGTCGGATCGGGCCGCTGTGGTTGTCGGTGGCGTCACGTAGGCTCACAGGTGACGGAAGACGATGGCAGGGACTTCAGGGAGGGGGCCTGCGTGCTCATCGACACCTACGGCCGGGTGGCCACCGACCTGAGGGTCTCGCTGACCGACCGGTGCAACCTGCGGTGCACGTACTGCATGCCCGAGGAGGGCCTGCAGTGGCTCGCCAAGCCCGACCTGCTCACCGACGACGAGATCGTCCGCCTCGTCGACATCGCGGTGCGCACGCTCGGCATCGAGGAGGTCCGCTTCACCGGCGGCGAGCCCCTGCTGCGGCCGGGTCTGGTCGGGATCGTCGAGCGCGTGGCGGCGCTGGCCCCGCGCCCCCAGATGTCCCTCACCACCAACGGCATCGGCCTCAGGCGCACCGCGTCCGCGCTGAAGGCCGCCGGCCTGGACCGGGTCAACGTCTCCCTGGACACCCTGCGCACGGACGTCTTCAAGACCCTGACCCGCCGCGACCGCCACAAGGACGTCCTGGAAGGACTCGAGGCCGCCCGCGACGCCGGTCTGACCCCCGTCAAGGTCAACTCGGTCCTGATGCCGGGCCTGAACGACGACGAGGCGCCCGACCTGCTCGCCTGGGCCGTGGAGCACGACTACGAACTGCGGTTCATCGAGCAGATGCCGCTCGACGCCCAGCACGGCTGGAAACGCGAGGGCATGGTCACCGCCGGGGACATCCTCGCCTCCCTGCGCACCCGCTTCGACCTCACCCCCGAGGGCGCCGAGGCACGCGGCTCGGCCCCGGCGGAGCGCTGGCTGGTGAACGGCGGCCCGCACCGGGTCGGCGTCATCGCCTCGGTCACCCGCCCCTTCTGCGCGGCCTGCGACCGCACCCGGCTCACGGCCGACGGCCAGATACGCACGTGCCTGTTCGCCACCGAGGAGACAGATCTGCGCGCGGCCCTGCGCTCCGGCGCCCCGGACGAGGAGATCGCCCGCATCTGGAAGCTGGCCATGTGGGGGAAGAAGGCGGGGGCGGGCCTGGACGACCCGTCGTTCGTGCAGCCGGACCGGCCGATGTCCGCGATCGGCGGCTAGCCCCTGGGGCTCAGGCCCCTTCGGGTTCCTGCCAGTCCGCGAACTTCACCACGTCCTTCAGGAAGCCCCTGACCCCGAGGAACTGCGAGAGATGCTCGCGGTGTTCCTCGCACGCGAGCCATGTCTTGCGCCGCTCCGGAGTGTGGATCTTCGGGTTGTTCCACGCCAGCACCCACACGGCGTCGGCACGGCAGCCCTTGGCGGAGCAGATCGGGGTCTCGTCACTCACGGTTCGTCTCGGTCTGTCGTCTCGGTCTGTTGGCGTGCTCTGTGTACGGAACAGGGCTCAAACAAGGCGACGCCGAGCAGCCACGGGGGGAGCTGCCCGGCGTCGGTCCGTCGCTCCGACGGGGGATGCGGAGCGCGTATGCAGTATGTCACGGCAACCCCGTCGCCCGGCACTGGAACGGCACATCGATCTGAGCATTTCTTGAGCTTGCCGGGCGATGACGTTCCGCTTCCGCCGCATCCGCCGTGCTCACGCGGGGTCGCTCCGCTCACCCGCCCCCGTGGGGTGGGCTGCCGTGTCACCGTGGACGGACTCCGCCCGCGCCTCCTCCGCCCGCGCCTCCTCCGCCCGCGGCGGCGTGATCATCGGCCGCATCGGCGTGGCGATGAACGTCGAGGGAAGGGACGGCGGCCGCTCCCGGCCGGCGTTCGCGATCACCACGGCGACATAGGGCAGCAGCGCCCCGGCGACGAGCGCCACGATGGCGACGTACCGCTCGACATTCCACAAGGAGACCGCGAGGATCACCGACACCGTACGGATCGTCATCGAGATGACGTACCGCCGCTGCCGGCCCCGCACGTCCTCGGCGAGACCCGTCCGGGCTCCGGTGATCCGGAACACCTGGACGCCGCCGTGCTGTTTCCGCATCACAGTCCACCATCCGCCCGCATCGGAATCTCCCCGACCCTCCAACGTTACGCCGCGCCCGCCCCGCTCACGAGACCGGGTCACCCGCTGCCTGCGGTGATGCGTCGGCCGACGCCCGCACGGGGGACCACGACATGCGCCGTACGGGCGGCCGACCCACACTGGCCGTAATGCTCACGTCGAGCCGTACAAGGAGGCAGCCATGGGCTGGTTGTGGGCGATCATCGTGGGATTCGTGCTGGGCGTCATAGCCAAGGCCGTCATCCCGGGCAAGCAGCACAGTCCCCTGTGGCTGACCACCATCTGCGGCATGCTCGGCGCCATCGTGGGCAACGCGGTGGCCCGCGCCGTCGGCGTCGCCTCCACCCGCGGCATCGACTGGAGCCGGCACATCTTCCAGCTGGTGGCCGCCATCATCATCGTCGCGGCCGTGGACGCGCTCTACATGGCCACGCTCGGCAGGCGGAAGCAGGAGCGCGTCCGAGCCTGAGGACGCCGTGCCCCCTACGGCGCTCAGGCGCCCCCGTGACCGGGGGCGCCCGACGCTCAGGCACCCACGACTCAGGCGCCCACGACCTCCACCGCGGCGAGGTTCTTCTTCCCGCGGCGCAGCACCAGCCACCGCCCGTCCAGCAGGTCCTCGGACGAGGGCACCGCGTCCTCGGAGGCGACCTTCACGTTGTTCACGTAGGCCCCGCCCTCCTTGACGGTCCGCCGCGCGGCCGACTTGCTGGCGACGAGCCCGACCTCGGCGAACAGGTCCACGACCGCACCCAGCTCGGGAACCCGGATGTGCGGCACCTCGGACAGCGCCGCCGCCAGCGTCCGCCCGTCCAGCTCCGCCAGCTCGCCCTGCCCGAACAGGGCGCGCGAGGCGGCGATCACCTTGGCCGTCTGGTCGGCGCCGTGCACCAGCGTCGTCAGCTCCTCCGCCAGCGCCCGCTGCGCGGCCCGCGCCTGCGGCCGCTCCTCGGTCTGCCGCTCCAGCTCCTCGAGCTCCTCACGGGAGCGGAAGGACAGGATGCGCAGGTAGCGGGAGATGTCCCGGTCGTCCACGTTCAGCCAGAACTGGTAGAACGCGTACGGCGTCGTCATCTCCGGGTCGAGCCAGACCGCGCCGCCCTCGGTCTTGCCGAACTTGGTGCCGTCCGCCTTCGTCATCAGCGGCGTCGCCAGGGCGTGCACGTTCGCGTCGGGCTCCAGGCGGTGGATCAGGTCCAGGCCGGCCGTGAGGTTGCCCCACTGGTCGCTGCCGCCCTGCTGGAGGGTGCAGCCGTAGCGCCGGTAGAGCTGCAGGAAGTCCATGCCCTGCAGGATCTGGTAGCTGAACTCCGTGTAGCTGATGCCCTGGTCGGACTCCAGCCGCCGGGCCACCGAGTCCTTCGTCAGCATCTTGTTGACACGGAAGTGCTTGCCGATGTCCCGCAGGAACTCGATCGCCGACAGGTTCGCCGTCCAGTCGAGGTTGTTGACCATCACGGCCGCGTTCTCACCCTCGAAGGACAGGAACGGCTCGATCTGGCGGCGCAGCTTCTCCACCCAGCCGGCCACCGTCTCCGGGTCGTTCAGCGTGCGCTCCGCGGTCGGGCGCGGGTCGCCGATCAGCCCGGTGGCGCCGCCGACCAGCGCCAGCGGCCGGTGACCGGCCTGCTGGAGCCGGCGCACGGTGAGCACCTGCACCAGATGTCCCACATGGAGCGACGGCGCCGTGGGGTCGAAGCCGCAATAGAACGTGACGGGACCGTCCGCGAGCGCCTTGCGCAAAGCGTCCTCGTCAGTGGACAGGGCGAACAGCCCCCGCCACTTCAGCTCGTCGACGATGTCCGTCACGGTTCTCGTGTCTCCTCGATGATCTTCGGGCAGCCGGGTGACACCCGACCACGAACGCCTACGAGGTTATACGCCCTGACTGACAGAGCTCATGTTGAAATCGGGGATGCGCAGCGGCGGCATCGCGGCCCGGGTGAACCAGTCGCTCCACTCGCGCGGCAGGGTCCGCTCGGTGCGGCCCGCCTCGGTGGCCCGCCGCAGCAGGTCCACCGGCGACTCGTTGAACCGGAAGTTGTTCACCTGCCCGGTCACCTCGCCGTTCTCCACGAGGTACACGCCGTCCCGGGTCAGGCCGGTGAGCAGCAGCGTCGCCGGGTCGACCTCGCGGATGTACCACAGGCAGGTCAGCAGCAGCCCCCGCTCGGTGGCCGCGACCATCTCCTGAAGCGAGCGGTCCTCCCCGCCGTCCAGGACGAGGTTCCCGAGGGCCGGAGCCACCGGCAGCCCGGTCAGGGCCGCGCTGTGCCGGGTGGTCGTCAGATGCGTGAGGACCCCCTCGGAGATCCACTCCGTGGCACGGGCCGGCAGCCCGTTGTCGAACACGGACTGGTCGCCGCCGGAGGAGTGGGCGACCACGAAGGGCGGGCATTCCAGGCCCGGCTCGTTCGGGTCGCTGCGCAGGGTCAGCGGCAGCTCGCACAGCTTCTCGCCCACGCGAGTGCCGCCGCCCGGCTTGGAGAACACCGTCCGGCCCTCGGCCGCGTCCCGGCCCGACGCCGACCACAGCTGGTAGATCAGCAGGTCGGCGACGGCCGTGGGCGGCAGCAGGGTCTCGTAGCGGCCGGCGGGCAGCTCCACGCGCCGCTCCGCCCAGCCGAGCCGCACCGCCAGCTCGGCGTCGAGCGCGCCCGGGTCGATGTCCTTGAAGTCCCGGGTGGAGCGGCCCGCCCAGGCCGAGCGCGTGCGGTCGGGCGACTTGGCGTTCAGCTCGAGCGTGCCGGTGGGCTGGTCGTGGCGCAGCCGCAGCCCGGTGGACGTGCCCAGGTACGTCGACACCAGCTCGTGGTTGGCGAAGCCGTACAGCTCCCGGCCGCCGGCACGCGCGCGTGCGAACGCCTCGCCCAGCGCCGGCGCGAAGTCGGCGAAGACGGCGGAGGAGGTCTCGGCCGGAGCGTCCGTGAAGTCCGGCGACGCGGGCACGCCGGCGACCAGCGGCTGCGCGTCCTCGGCCGGCCCGGCGCCGCGCGCGGCGGCCTCCGCGGCCCGCACCAGCGGCTCCAGCTCCTCGGCGGTGACCGCGGACCGGGACACCACGCCGGAGGCGGTGCCCTGCGCGCCGTCCACGGTCGCGATCACGGTGAGCGTACGGCCGCGGGTCACGCCGTTCGTGGTCAGCGCGTTGCCCGCCCAGCGCAGGTTGGCGGTGGAGTGCTCGTCGGCGATGACGACGCAGCCGTCGGCCCGGGACAGCGCCAGCGCCTGCTCGACGGTCTCGTGCGGCTTGTTCGTACGGGCGCTCATCGGCCGGCCTCCTGCGTGGTGTTCAGAATGGTGACGCCCCGGAAGAGGGCGGACGGGCAGCCGTGCGACACGGCGGCCACCTGCCCCGGCTGGGCCTTGCCGCAGTTGAAGGCGCCGCCGAGGACGTAGGTCTGCGGGCCGCCCACCGCGGTCATCGAGCCCCAGAAGTCCGTCGTGGTCGCCTGGTAGGCCACGTCCTTCAGCTGCCCGGTGATCCGCCCGTTCTCGATCTTGAAGAACCGCTGCCCGGTGAACTGGAAGTTGTACCGCTGCATGTCGATCGACCAGGACCGGTCGCCGACCACGTAGATGCCCCGCTCGACGCCCCCGATCAGGTCCTCGGTGGACATCCCGGCCGGATCGGGCCGCAGCGAGACGTTGGCCATGCGCTGCACCGGCACGTGCGCGGGGGAGTCGGCGTACGCGCACCCGTTGGACCGCTCGAACCCGGTCAGCCGGGCGATCCTGCGGTCCAGCTGGTAGCCGACCAGCGTGCCGTCCTTCACCAGGTCCCAGGACTGCGCCTCGACGCCCTCGTCGTCGTACCCGATGGTCGCCAGGCCGTGCTCGGCGGTGCGGTCACCGGTGACGTTCATCAGCTCGGAGCCGTACTTCAGCTTGCCCAGCTGGTCGAAGGTGGCGAAGGAGGTGCCGGCGTAGGCGGCCTCGTAGCCGAGGGCGCGGTCCAGCTCGGTGGCGTGGCCGATCGACTCGTGGATGGTCAGCCACAGGTTGGACGGGTCGACGACCAGGTCGTACAGGCCCGGCTCCACGCTCGGCGCGCGCATCTTCTCGGCCAGCAGCTCCGGGATCCGCTCCAGCTCGCCGTCCCAGTCCCAGCCGGTACCGGTCAGGTACTCCCACCCGCGCCCCACGGGCGGCGCGAGGGTCCGCATGGAGTCGAACTCTCCGCTGGACTCGTCCACCGACACCGCCGTCAGCTGCGGATGCAGCCGCACCCGCTGCTGGGTCGTCGCGGTCCCGGCGGTGTCGGCGTAGAACTTGTTCTCGTGCACGGTGAGCAGCGAGGCGTCCACATGGTCGACGCCCTTCGCGGCCAGCAGCCGCGCGCTCCACTCCGTGAGCAGCGCGACCTTCTCCTCGTCGGGCACGGAGAACGGATCGATCTCGTACGAGGACACCCACGTCTTGTCGGCATGCACCGGCTCGTCGGCCAGCTCCACCCTCTCGTCCGCCCCCGCGGCCCTGATGACCTGCGCGGACAGCTTGGCCATGGCCACCGCCTGCGCGGCCACCCGGGCGGCCGCGTCCATGGTCAGGTCCACACCGGAGGCGAAACCCCACGTACCGCCGTGCACGACCCGCACCGCGTACCCGAGGTCGGTGGTGTCCGACGACCCGGACGGCCTCGCGTCCCGCAGCCGCCAGTCCGCGCTGCGCACCCGCTCGAAACGGAAGTCCGCGTGCTCGGCCCCGAGCGCACGCGCGCGCGCGAGTGCCGCGTCGGCCAGGGACCTGAGCGGAAGCGCCGTGAAGGCTTCGTCGATGGAATGAGGCACGGAGGTCTCCCTGCTGTCGTGGCCTGTCGGCTCCGATCATGTCGTGGCAGGCGCCGGCGGACCACACGTTTCACGCCCTGACCGGGAACGTTCTGTAGGGATCCGACAGGGACTGTCCTCCGCCACTGTCGGTGCCCGATTGCCCACGGGCCCGGCCGGACCGATAGGTTTTCGATGAAGCCGCCTGTCATCCAGGTGTCCGGGCGGGTTGTCCGGTATCTGCAGACCGCTATCGAAAGGGTGATCCGTTGAGCCGCTCGGTTCTCGTCACCGGAGGAAACCGGGGCATCGGCCTCGCCATCGCCCGCGCGTTCGCCGACGCTGGCGACAAGGTCGCGATCACATACCGCTCGGGTGAGCCGCCGGCCGGCTTCCTGGCGGTCAGGTGCGACATCACCGACCCGGAGCAGGTGGAGCAGGCCTACAAGGAGATCGAGGACCAGCACGGCCCGGTCGAGGTCCTGATCGCCAACGCCGGCGTGACCAAGGACCAGCTCCTGATGCGCATGTCCGAGGAGGACTTCACCTCGGTCATCGACACCAACCTCACCGGCACCTTCCGCGTCGTCAAGCGCGCCAACCGCGGCATGCTGCGCGCCAAGAAGGGCCGCGTCGTCCTGATCTCCTCCGTGGTGGGCCTGCTCGGCTCCGCCGGCCAGGCGAACTACGCCGCCTCCAAGGCCGCCCTCGTCGGCTTCGCGCGCTCCCTCGCCCGTGAACTGGGCTCGCGCAACATCACCTTCAACGTCGTCGCGCCCGGTTTCGTCGACACCGACATGACCAAGGTGCTCAGCGACGAGCAGCGCCAGAACATCGTCTCGCAGGTGCCGCTCGGCCGTTACGCGCAGCCGGAGGAGATCGCCGCGACGGTGCGGTTCCTCGCCTCGGACGACGCCTCGTACATCACTGGAGCCGTCATCCCCGTTGACGGCGGACTGGGAATGGGTCACTGATCACCATGAGCGGAATCCTCGAGGGCAAGCGCGTCCTGATCACCGGCGTGCTGATGGAGTCCTCCATCGCCTTCCACGCGGCCAAGCTGGCGCAGGAGCAGGGCGCGGAGATCATCCTGACCGCGTTCCCGCGGCCCACGCTGACCGAGCGCATCGCCAAGAAGCTGCCCAAGCCCACCAAGGTCATCGAGCTGGACGTCACCAACGACGAGCACCTCGGCCGGCTGGCCGACCTCGTCGGCGAGGAGCTGGGCGGCCTCGACGGCGTCGTGCACTCCATCGGCTTCGCGCCGCAGGACGCGCTCGGCGGCAACTTCCTCAACACGCCGTTCGAGTCCGTGGCCACCGCCATGCACGTCTCGGCGTTCTCCCTGAAGTCGCTGACCATGGCCTGCCTGCCGCTGATGCAGAACGGCGGCTCGGTCGTCGGCCTCACCTTCGACGCCCAGTACGCCTGGCCGCAGTACGACTGGATGGGCCCGGCCAAGGCCGCTCTCGAGGCCACCAACCGCTACATGGCGCGCGACCTGGGCAAGCAGAACATCCGCTGCAACCTCATCTCCGCGGGCCCGATCGGCTCCATGGCCGCCAAGTCCATCCCGGGCTTCGGCGAGCTGGCCTCCGTCTGGGACACCCGTTCCCCGCTCGAGTGGGACCTGAAGGACCCGGAGCCGGCCGGCCGCGGCATCGTCGCCCTGCTCAGCGACTGGTTCCCGAAGACCACCGGCGAGATCATCCACGTCGACGGCGGTCTGCACGCCATCGGCGCCTGACCGCCGCCGGGACCGGACCGGCAGCCGGGGCTCGCACTCCTTCGGGGGTGCGGGCCTTCGCCGTGCACGAGGACGGCTGGACGGGCCGCGTCACCCGTTCGGCCCACCCGCCGGGCGCCCACCGCCCCGCGCGGCACACCCTGGAGCTGCGCGTCCATCCGCGCGTCCCTCCCCAGCCCGGCCGAGGAGGTCCCCCTTGTGCGCCTGTCCCGCAGCCTCGCCCCGGTGACCGTGGCCCTCGCCCTCGCGCTGTCGCTGCCGTACGACGCGATGCCCCACGCGCGCGTGGGGGACGCGAAGCACTCCGCGCCGGACCTCTTCGGAGCCGCCTGCCGTACGACCGTCCAGGGCTCCCATGTGGTGGTCTACTGCCACAACCCCTATGTGGACACCGATCGCGTGCGTCTGCACATCGAGTGCGCCCGCTGGTGGGACATCGACACGGACAGCGCACCCGTGGACGCCGCGCCGGCCGTGACCGTACGGCTCACCGGCCGGTGCTGGAAGGAGGTCCGCTCGGTGTGGATCAGTCACCAGAAGGTGCGCTGAACCGGCCCGGGCGGCACAGGAACGGATAGCTCGCGGCCTCGGCCGCCGCCACCTCGCCGTCCTGGGCGCGGATGGCGTCCAGCAGACGCGCGTGGTCCATGTGGGTCTCCGGCGTCAGCTCCGCGCCCACGTCCGCACGCAGCCAGTCCCGCAGCACCTCGCCCAGATCGGCGTACATCGCCGTCATCACGTCGTTGTGCGAGGCGGCCACGACGGCCAGGTGGAAGGTGGCGTCGGCGGTCACGAAGGCCTCCGTCTCGCCGGCCTCCCAGGCTGTCTCCCGCCGCTCCAGCAGCGCGTCCAGCTGTTTGAGGTCCTTCTCGGTGCGCCGCTCGGCGGCCAGCTTCGCCGCGGCCGACTCCAGCGCGGCCCGCAGCTCCGCGATGTGCCGGGGATCGGCACCGGCGAACCTGCGGTGCATCACACCGGCCAGCTCGCTCGTGGCCACCACATAGGTGCCGGACCCCTGCCGGATGTCCAGCAGGCCGTTGTGGGCCAGCGCGCGGACGGCCTCACGGACGGTGTTGCGGGCGACGCCGAGCTGCTCGACCAGTTCCGGCTCCGTCGGAATGCGCGAGCCGACCGGCCACTCGCCGGACGTGATCTGGTTGCGCAGCTCGGCGATGACCTGCTCGGACAACGCCGAACGGCGCGGGTGGCTCAGGGGCATGGCACACCTTCGCACGCGAGGCCCGGGCGAGGACGCCACGGGGATGGACAACCAATCATCCCATGATTCTATGATGGCTCGCATGGCACGTGAGGAAACCCGGACAGCGGAGACCCGTACGGCGATGACACCGACCGAACGCGGTACGGCCACCGCGACGAGCCCCCCCGAGACGACCGCCGGAGCCGGGCGCACGCGCGCGTGGGCGACGCGGCTGGTCGTCGCCGGCATCGTGCTGTCCGCGCTGAACCTCCGCCCGGCCATCACAAGCCTCGGCGCACTCCTGGAGGAGGTGCGCGACGGCCTCGGCATGAGCGGCAGCGTGGCCGGCCTGCTCACGTCCGTGCCGCCGCTGTGCTTCGCGGTCTTCGGCGTCACCGCGCCCCGGCTGGCCCGCCGCTTCGGCCCGGCCGCCGTGGTGTGCGCCGGCATGGCCGCCATCACCGCGGGCCTGCTGATACGCCCGTACGTCGGCAGCACGGCCGGCTTCCTGGCCGCCAGCGCGCTCGCCCTGATGGGCATCGCCGTCAGCAATGTGCTCATGCCGGTCATCGTCAAGCGCTGGTTCCCCGACCGGGTCGGCTCCATGACCGGCCTGTACTCCATGGCCCTCGCCCTCGGCACCTCCGCGGCCGCCGCGGTGACCGTGCCCGTCGCGCACGCCCTGGGCGGCTGGCAGCCCGGTCTGACCGTGTGGGCCGCCCTCGCGGGCGCCGCCGTCCTGCCCTGGCTGCCGCTCGTCCGCGACCGCGACCGCGGTACGGCGCCCGCGCGGCCGGGGGAGGGGGACCGTACGGCGGACCCGACGCGCGGCACGGAGCGAGCCGCCGGGGCGCAGCGAGAAGCGGGGGCGCAGGGAGACGCCGTGGCGCAGCGAGAAGCCGTGGCGCAGCGAGAAGCGGGGGCCGAGCGGCCTGCGTCCCTGCGTATCGCCCGCAGCCGCACCGCCTGGGCACTCGCCGTCTTCTTCGGCCTGCAGGCCACCGCCGCCTACATCACCATGGGCTGGATGCCGCAGATCTTCCGGGACGCCGGCGTCCCGGCCGGCACCGCGGGCGTGCTGCTCGCCGTCACCATGGTGATGGGCGTGCCGCTGGCCTTCGTCATCCCCAGGGTCGCCGCCCGGCTGCCCCACCAGGGCCCGATCGTGCTGGTCCTGGGCGCGTGCGGCCTCGCCGGGTACGCCGGCCTGTACCTCGCCCCGGCCGCCGGCGCCTGGGCCTGGGCGCTGCTGCTCGGCGTCTCCAACTGCGCCTTCCCGCTGGCCCTGACGATGGTCGGCATGCGGGCCCGCAGCGGCCCGGGCGTGGCCCAGCTGTCCGCGTTCGCGCAGAGCACCGGGTACCTGATCTCCATCCCCGGCCCGCTGCTGGTCGGCGTCCTCTACCAGCACAGCGGCGGCTGGGGCCTGCCGATCGCCCTGATGACGGGCCTGATGCTGCCCCAGATGGCGGTCGGCTTCCTGGCGGGCCGCGACCGCACGGTGGAGGACGAAGCGAACCGGTGACGGGGGCGGCGGGCGGCGGGCCGGTGGACCACGGCCCCGACAGGCCTGCGGTTCCCGGTCCGCCCTCCGGGACACGCGCCCAGGCGGAACCGCGCCCCGGCCGAACCCCGCGAAGCGGAGGGTGCGAGACTGGGCGCATGCAGCCTGTGCTCGACCCGAATCCGCAGAACGGCCAGAAGAAGATGCTGCTCGTCTTCGGCGCGTTCTTCGCCATCTTCGCCGTCATCGCCGTCATCGCGACCCTCGCCTCCCCCTGACGGCGCCCTCTCGGTGACGGGCGCCCTCCGGGCGCCGGCTCCCGGCGATGGTGGGGCTGGCCCCACCATCCCCTAGGGGGTAAGGGTCAGGGTCAACTGGGTGGAACACCGGATGGGTTGGCGGCCCCGGATTCCGTAGCTTCGAGATGTGACCGCGGCACACGGTCACGGACCCGCTCGAAGACCCACGGAGGAGATCATGTCGGCCCGCACCCACTCCCGGCCCCACCCGGCGACCACGGGCGGCGTGGACATCCGGCTGCCCTGGTGGGCCCTCGCCCTGCCCGCGCTCGCCTTCGTCGCCCTGCTGACGCTGATACTCAATCCGTCGGACGCCCACGCGGCGAGCGGCGACCCGGCGATCACCCACCTCCTCACCCGCGCCCAGCAGCTCCTCATACGCTGATCCGGAGCCCGCGGCGAGGGTGGATCCGGAGCCCGCGCAGGGGCGAATCCGCATGTCAA
This sequence comes from Streptomyces sp. NPDC048192, assembly GCF_043202415.1. Classification (NCBI taxonomy): domain Bacteria; kingdom Bacillati; phylum Actinomycetota; class Actinomycetes; order Kitasatosporales; family Streptomycetaceae; genus Streptomyces; species Streptomyces sp. NPDC048192. The sequence continues at coordinate 19,902 of NZ_JBIDAL010000003.1, read as the reverse complement.
CTCCCCGCGCCCGCTTGGCCTGTTTCATGCGAAGCTGGAACGCATGAGCGCCGCAGACCTTCGCAGCATCGTCCTCCTCCGGCATGCGAAAGCCGACTGGCCCCAGGTGTCCGACCATGAGCGCCCGCTCGCCGAGCGGGGCCGTATGGACGCCGCGGTCGCCGGACGCAAGCTGGCCGACACCGGCATCACCTTCGACCTGGCCCTGTGCTCCACCGCCGTCCGGACCCGCGAGACCTGGAAGCTCGCCGTCCACGAACTGACGCACCGGCCGAAGACCGTCTACGAGGAGCGGGTCTACGAGGCCTCGCCCGGTGAGCTGATCGCCGTGCTGAACGAGATTCCGGACGACGTGCGGAACGTGATCCTGATCGGCCACAACCCCGGGGTCCACGGTCTCGCCGACATCCTGTCGGGCAGTGCCGAGGGGGACGCCCGCGCGCGGATGAACCGCCGCGGCTTCCCTGCCGCCGCCTTCGCGCTGCTGTCCTTCGAAGGCCCCTGGAAGAGCCTGGAGCCGGCCGCGGCCACGCTCACGGACTACTGGGCCCCCGCCTAGTGACCCGACCCCGGCCGAGGGGCCCGGCGCCGCTCGGCGCCGGGCCCCTCGCGTGTCCGGGCCCGCTCAGCCCTCGTCGTGCGTGTCGGCCGCCTCGACCTCTTCGCGGGTGACGCCCAGCAGATACAGGACCGTGTCGAGGAAGGGGAAGTTCACCGCCGTGTGCGCGGCCTCGCGGACCACCGGCTTGGCGTTGAAGGCGACGCCCAGACCGGCCGCGTTCAGCATGTCGAGGTCGTTGGCGCCGTCGCCGATCGCCACCGTCTGCGACAGCGGCACCCCGGCCTCCGCGGCGAACCGGCGCAGCAGCCGCGCCTTGCCCGCGCGGTCCACGATCTCGCCGGTGACCCGGCCGGTGAGCTTGCCGTCGACGATCTCCAGCGTGTTGGCCTGCGCGAAGTCCAGGCCCAACCGTTCCTTCAGGTCGTCGGTGACCTGGGTGAAGCCACCGGAGACGACGCCGACCTGATAGCCGAGCCGCTTCAGCGTGCGGATCAGGGTGCGGGCGCCCGGCGTCAGCCGGACCTCGTTGCGGACCTTCTCCACGACGGAGGCGTCCAGCCCCTTCAGCAGCGCCACGCGCGCGTGCAGCGACTGCTCGAAGTCCAGCTCCCCGCGCATCGCCGCCGCCGTCACCTCGGCGACCTTGTCCTCGCAGCCCGCGTGCGCCGCGAACAGCTCGATGACCTCGTCCTGGATCAGCGTGGAGTCCACGTCCATGACCACCAGGCGCTGAGCCCGCCGGTGCAGGCCCGCCGCGACGACCGCGACATCGACACCGAGTGCCGCCGCGTCCGTGACCAGGGCCGTGCGCAGCGGCTCGGTCTCGACACCGGAGACCGCGAACTCCACCGCCGTCACCGGGTACTTCGCGAGCCGGAAGATACGGTCGATGTTGCCGCCGGCCTTCGCGATCCGGTCGGCGATGGCGGCCGTCGACTCGGCGGTCAGCGGATGACCGAGGACGGTCACCAGCGAGCGCCCGAGACCGCGCGGGCGGTTGTCGCCGTGCCCGGAGATGATCTCCGCCTGCATCTTCATCGACTCGGCCCAGCTGTGCACGGTGGCCCTCAGGTCGCCCTCCAGGCCGGCCGGCGGCTGCGTCACCAGGGCGCACAGCACCAGGCGCCCCCGGGTGACGACCTGCTCGATGTCGACCACGTCGACGCAGTAGGCGGCGAGGGTGTCGAAGAGGCCCGCCGTGATGCCCGGCCTGTCCTTGCCGAAGATCTTGACGAGGAGAGTGGGAGCCTCGGGGTTCTGTGCGGCGGAGGTCTGCGAAGCGCTCATGGTGTCACCACCGTATCCGGCACCCAGTGCCGTCCGCCGCCGAGGTCCGACTGACGGACACCGAACAATGGATGGCGCGTCGGTGTCAGGGATCTTGCCACCGGGAGACGCCGACCCGCCGGCGCACGGCGGCCCGCGGCCCCTTCTCGACTGTCCCACGGGATGCCCCGACGGGCAGGGCCGGGGCAAGGAGCGGTCCTGGGACGGACGGTGCTTCCGGCACCGGTACGGCGGGCGCAGGGCGGGCGGGGTATGTGCTCGTGACCTGCGTCGGGCAGCCGTACGCGCTGGTGGTGCGCTGTTCGGGGCGCGCACGGCTCGGTGAGGCCGCCGGCTCTCCGTGAGGGCGCGCGATGGCGCGAACGCCCCGGTCTCAGCCGCGGGGCTTCCGCTTCCCCGGTGGCGCCGGGGGCGGCGGAGGCGGGGGCGGAGGTGGCCATTCGGTGCCGTCCCTGCCCCGGGAGCGGTCACCGCGCCGTGCCGTGCCGTGGCGCCGCGGAGGGGGAGCGCCGTCGAGGGGTCCCGCGATGGTCGGGGCGCCGTAGACGTCGTCCGGGACGCCCGCGGGCCCGGGTTCCGGGGGCTCCCCGCGCGCGTACTCCGGTGCCCGGGAGGCCTCGGGCACCCGGAGATAGGGGTTCGTGTCCGGGTTTGGCGGCCGGTACGGCGTCCCCGGCGTGTACGGCCCGGCACCGCCGCCGTCCCCGTACGCCGAGTCCCCGCGGTCCCCGCCCACGGCGGCCTCGTCCGCCACGCCTCGATCGCCGCCCGCCCCGGCACCCGCCGGCTCCGCCGCCGCGCCTCGCTCCACCCGGCCGGTGCCCGCCGCGAGCCGTGCCGCCGGCGCCGCTCGTGTCCCCGCCGCGCCCGTCGCCCAGGCCGCGAGGGCGCCGAGGGCCCCGGCGGCCGCGCCCCAGGCCGCGCCCAGAAGGAGGGCCGGGCCGAGGCGGCCGTGCAGGTCGACGCCCGCGTCGAAGGCGTCGAAGCCGAGGACGGACAGGGAGGAGGACACGGACACGCCCGTCAGCCGGACGAGCAGGGGCAGGGCGAGCGCGGTGCTGAGACCGAGCCGCAGGCCGCAGCGGGCGGCGAAGCCGAGGGCACCGCGAGCCCGCCGCCCCGCCACCGGCCGCCCCACCGGTGTCCGCACCGCCGTCAGGATGCCCGCCAGCAGCATGGCCAGGGCCGCGGCGACGGCCAGCAGCCGTACCCGGCCGTCCAGGTCGGCCAGCCGGCCGAGTGTCACGGGCCGGTCGGCGTGCGCGGTGAGGAGCCGGTCCAGCGGGTGCGGGAGGAACGTGGCGAGGGCGCCGGTGGCGTGGCCGTCCCAGGGGACGAGGAGACCGAGGGGGAGGCCGAGCCAGACCCCGTTCGGGGCGCCGAGCAGGGCCGCTCCGGCGATCCGCGCCGGGTGGTCGTCGCCGGCGGCCGCGTACGCCGCCGCCGCGAGCCCCGCCGCGACGGCCACCAGCAGCACGGTGGCGAGCGCCGACACCGCCGGCCGCACCGCCCGGTGCACGGCGGACCAGCCCGGCGGCAGGGGAGCACGCCGGGAGGCGAGCAGCGCGATCAGCAGGACACCGGCGCACCACAGCGCGCCGCCGAGCAGCGTGGCCGCCGTGTCCACGGTGAAGCCGACCGCCGCCTTGGCGTGGACGAGGTCGCCGAGCCGGTCCGGCAGCAGTCCGCCGACGTCGCCGATGCCGGGGATGCTCGGCCCGCCGCCCTCGCCGCCCGTGCCCGGCAGCCGGTCAAGGCCGAGCGAGCCGCCGTCGAGGGTGACGACGTCATGACCGGCCCAGGCCAGACCGCCCAGCACCGCCACGAAGAGGACGACCACCGAGCCCGCGCGGGCGAGGAGTTCGGCGGGCGCGACGACAACTCCCGCCCTGCGCAGGGACCGCAGGAAGAACCAGGACAGCAGCAGGGCGCCGGCAAGGCTGACCCCGAGTGGCGTGATCTCGACGGCGCTGTGGGCCTCGGCACCCTTCAGGCCGAAGGCGGAGACGTTGCCCGACGGCGACACCGAACCACCCGCTGCGAGTGCCACAACTGCCGCCGTCATGGGGCCCAGTGACGCGGTGGAGTCCGCCTGGAGCAGGTGCAGGCCGAGCGCGGCCGTGCCCGCCATTCCGGCCAACGCCCAGCTCACCGCGGCGATCGCGGACAGCAGGACGTCCTTCCAGGGCACCGCCGCGGGGCGTCGCCCGGTCCCGGCGGCGGTCCCGGTGTTCGTGGCTGACCTCATGGCAGACCCCCCGATCAGACCCCGCCGTGGCAGACCCGCGGCAGGGCGGCCCCCGACCCGCGGTGCGGCACGAGGCCGCCTCTGTCCCCCCTCGTCGGGATTACCACTCTCCGGCCCGGTTTCAACCCCGTCAACGGGGGCGAGTTGAAGCGCGCGCGGGCGCCCGTGACAAGGCCCGGGTTTCGGTCAGAGGACCGAGCCTGAAATAGTTCCCCCCGATGTTCGACATCCCTAGACTCCCTGTGACGGGGGTAACTCGGGGGACAACTCAGTGGGGCATGGAGTGCCGGAACTCGTACTGGAATCAAACGGACGGACCTGGACGCTGGACCCGTCCAGGCCCTACACCCTCGGACGCGATCCGCAGGGTGACATCGTCTTCGAGGACGCCAGGGTTTCCTGGCGGCACGCCACGGTCAGCTTCAACGGCCGCAGTTGGGTCATCGAGGACCATGGCAGCACCAACGGCACGTTCGTGCAGGGCCGGCGGATCCAGCAGATGGAGATCGGGCCGGGCGCCTCGCTGCACCTCGGCAACGCGACCGACGGACCGCGGCTGGATCTGACCGGGGCCGCGGCCGGCCACCCGCAGCCGGCGCCGTACGCCGCGCAGGGGGCCGCGGGCCAGGTGGCCGGCGCACCGGGCTGGGCCCAGCAGGCCGCCGCACCGCAGCATGCGCCGGCGCCCCAGCAGGCCGTACCGCACCAGGCGCCCGCGCAGCCGCAGGCGCCCGCGTTCCCGCAGCAGGCGGGCCCCGGCGACCAGTACGCGCAGAAGGCGGCCGGTGGTGGCGCGGGGGCGCCGCCGGTCTACGGCGACCGCAGCCCGACCACCTTCCACCAGTTCTCCATCGGCCGCGTGATGCGCATCGGCCGCGCCCTGGAGAACGACCTGGTCGTCTCCGACCTGCAGGTCTCGCGGCACCACGCCGAGTTCCACGCCACGCCAGACGGCCGGCTGGAGATCCGCGACCTCGGCTCGCACAACGGCACCTACGTCAACGGCCAGCCGATCCCCAAGGGCGGCTCGGTGCAGCTGGGCCCGGCCGACATCGTCGGCGTCGGCCACTCCGCCTTCCGGATCGTCGGCGACCGGCTCGAGGAGTTCGTCGACACCGGTGAGGTCTCCTTCTCCGCGCGCCATCTGACCGTCACGGTCGACGGCGGCAAGCAGATCCTGAAGGACGTCTCCTTCGGCGTCCCGGAGAAGTCCCTGATCGCGGTCATCGGCCCGTCCGGCTCCGGCAAGTCCACCCTGCTGAAGGCGCTCACCGGCTACCGGCCCGCCAACCAGGGCGAGGTGCTGTACGACAACCGCAACCTGTACAAGCAGTTCGCCGAGCTGCGCCAGCGCATCGGACTGGTCCCGCAGGACGACATCCTGCACAAGGAGCTGACGGTCAAGAAGGCCCTGAAGTACGCGGCCAAGCTGCGCTTCCCGGCCGACACCACCGCCGCCGAGCGCGACGCCCGCATCGACGAGGTGCTGCGCGAGCTCAAGCTGGACATCCACAAGGACAAGAAGGTCACCTCCCTGTCCGGCGGCCAGCGCAAGCGCGTCTCGGTGGCCCTGGAGCTGCTCACCAAGCCGTCGCTGATCTTCCTGGACGAGCCGACCTCGGGTCTCGACCCGGGCATGGACCGCGATGTCATGCAGCTGCTGCGCGGCCTCGCCGACGACGGCCGTACGGTGCTCGTGGTCACCCACTCGGTGGCCGAGCTGGCGCTGTGCGACAAGCTGCTGGTGATGGCGCCGGGCGGGGCCGTCGCCTACTTCGGCCCGCCGGAGGAGGCGCTGAACTTCTTCGGCTACGACAGCTGGGCCGACGTCTTCTCCGCCTTCGAGAACTACCGCGACTACGACTGGGCGGGCCGCTGGAAGGGCTCGCAGCACTACCAGATGTACGCCGCGGACGTGGACTCGGTGGCGCCGCAGTCCGTACCCATGCCTCCGCCGCAGGCCATGAAGCCGCCCAAGCCGCAGGGCTGGGGTTCGCAGCTGATGACCCTGATCCGGCGCTACGTGTCGGTCATCGTCTCCGACAAGGGCTTCCTGGCGCTGACCGTGATCCTTCCGGCGGTGCTCGGCGCGGTCAGCCTGCTGATCGACCACAACCGCGGCCTGCTGGTCAACGAGGCGATCAATCCCAGGACCGGCCAGCACATCCCCAACGGCACGGCCACCACCGTGCTGCTGATCCTCGCCGTCGGCGCGTGCTTCGCGGGCGCCGCGAACTCGGTCCGCGAGCTGATCAAGGAACGGGTGATCTACGAGCGGGAGCGGGCGACCGGCCTGTCCCGGTCGGCGTACCTGATGTCCAAGGTGGTCGTGCTCGGCGCCGTCACGGTGCTGCAGGGCCTGATGGTCGGCGTGATCGGCTTCTCGTCCCGCGAGATCCCGGACCAGGGGCTCGTCCTCGGCGGCAACACCCTCCTCGAGCTGTGCCTGCCGATCATGGCGCTCGGCTTCACCTCGATGATGGTCGGCCTGGTGATCTCCTCGCTGGTGAAGACCGCCGAGAAGACCATGCCGCTGCTGGTGATGTTCGCGATCATCCAGGTGGTCTTCACCGGCTGCCTGTTCACCCTGCACGGCACGCTCGGGGTCAACGAGTTCTCGTACCTGATGCCGTCGCGCTGGGCGGTGGCCGCCGCCGGCGCCACGCTGGACTTCAACGACATCGCCCCGAACACCGACGACCCGGGCAACACCGATCCGCTGTGGAACCACACGGCCGGGGCCTGGGGCCTGGACATGGTCGCGCTGATCGCGCTCGGCGTGGTCTGCGGCTTCCTCGTGGCCCGCTTCCTGCGGCGTCACGAGCCGGAGGTCATGCGCAAGTAGCCGGGCGTCGACGACCAGAAGGGCGGCACCCCGTGCTGGGGTGCCGCCCTTCGGCGTCACGTGTCAGAGGTCCGCGCCGGCCCTCAGTACGCGCTGTTGACGTTGTCCATGGAGCCGTAGCGGTGCGCCGCGTAGTTGCAGGCGGCCGTGATGTTGGCGACCGGGTCGTAGATGTTCCAGGAGGTGCCGGCCACGTGGTAGGCCCGGAAAGTCGGGTCGATGACCTGCAGCAGACCCTTGGACGGAATGCCGTTCTGGGCGTTGATGTCCCAGTTGTTGATGGCGCTGGGGTTGCCCGAGGACTCGCGCATCACGTTCCGGTAGATGCCGTTGTAGCTGCCGGGGATGCCCTGGGCGCGCATGATGTCCAGCGAGTGCCGGATCCAGCCGTCGAGGTTGTTCGCGTACGTCTTGGCGGACACCAGCTCCATCTGCGGGCGCTCGGCGGAGCGGCTCGCGGCCTCCTTGGCGGCGCGGTCCTGCGCGGCCTTCTTGGCGGCGGCGTCGGCGGCGGCCTTCTTCGCGGCGGCCTCGGCGCGCTGCTTGGCGGCGGCCGCGTCGGCGGCCTTCTTCTGCGCGGCGAAGGCGTCGAGCTTGACCGTCTGGGGAGCGAGCTGGTCGGTGACCGTGCCCTTGACGTTCTTCAGCTGTGCGTCGGCGGCGACCTGGGTGGCGTCGGCGGCGGAGGCACCGGTGGTGACGGTGCCGGAGTTGCCGGGGACGGCCGCGAGGGCGATGGCGGCGGTGCCGAGCGCGGCGACACCGGCGACGGCGACCTGGCGCTGCTTGGTCAGGACCAGACTATGAGCACGGTTGAGGATGTTCTTGGGCATGGCTGATGGACCTCTTCGTTGACGCGGAGGTCGCTCCTGCGTCCGCCGGGGGAATCGGCTCCTCCCACACGAACGCCGCGGGCCGGTGACCCACGGCGTTGAGCGACGGGAGCAATTCTTAGCTGGCGCAAAAAGTCCAGGCAAAGGTGTGACCTACGACCCGGCATAGTGGAGCCGGGAAGGGCAAAACGGGACAGACGCGACCGTCTGTCCCGTTCATCCGGGGCCGGTTTATCTCCTATGCCTGTTCGTACGTGATGTGGACCCTATGCGCGGGCTCACATCCCGGAGGTAATGAACTCACCAAGCGTTGCCCTCGCAATGCTCTGGGTGAGGCTGCTCCTCCGGCAGGATGAGATGCACGTCGCCGAACTCGTGCCACAGATAGCGCCCCCGGACGGCCTCCTCGTACGCGCGCTCGACCCCGGGCCGCCCCGCGACCGCCTCCAGCATCAGCAGGTGCGAGGCCTCCGGCTCGTGCAGCCCGGTCAGCAGCCCGTCCACCACCCCTACCCCGCGCTCCGGAGTGACGACCAGATCCGTCCACCCCGCGGCGCCCCGCACCACCCCGTCTTCCCCGGCCGCCGACTCCACCGCGCGCACGGCCGTCGTACCGACCGCGATCACCCGGCCGCCCGCCCGCCGCCCGGGACGCGCCGCGCGCCCCGACCGCTCCGCCTTCACCGCGTTGATCAGCCGCGCGGACGCCTCCGGCACCGCGAACCGCTCCGGATACGGCGGCTCGTGCGCCTCCGCCGACGCCACGCCCGTGTGCAGGGTGACCGGCGCGAACCCCACCCCCCGGCTCACCAGTTCCGTCACCAGACGCGGGGTGAAGGGCCGCGCCGCGCTCGGCATCTCCGCACTGCCCGGCCCGTCCGCCGACGGCAGCGCGAACACCGTCTGGTACGCCGACAGCGGCTGGTCCCGCTCCGTGTACGCGTAGCGGATGGGCCGCCCGTGCGCGCGCAGCAGCCCGAGGACGTCACCGTCCGGCCGGGCCCACCACAGCCGCTCCCCGCGCGGGCTCACGGGCTCCTCCAGCACCAGCCGCCCGGCCCCGGGCAGCACCACCTCCGTACCCGTACGCGCGCCCGTACGCGCGCGCGTAGTACCGCGTCCGTCGGGTTCCCGCAGCTCGACCGCCCAACGGCCGTCGTCACCGAGGGTGGAGAAATGCACCACCACGCGCGCGTGCCCGAGCCGCCCGTCCACCGCCGCGGCCAGCGTGGGCGAGGTGTTCACCACCAGCAGGTCCCCGGCCCGCAGCAGCCGCGGCAGCTCACCGAACGCGTGATGCGTCACCTCCTCACCGCGCGACACCAGCAGCCGTACGGCGTCCCGGTCCAGGCCCGGACCCCGCTGCTCGGCGGGCACGCGCGCGGACAGCTCCTCCGGCACCTTCCCCCATGTCCGCTTCCGCGTGAGCGGAGGGACCCCCGTGTCCGTGCTCACCGCTCCTCCAGCAGCGCCGGCGCCGTGTACCGCCCGCTGGCCGGCCGCTCGTCCAGCAGCCGCAGGAAGGCCGGCACGACCATGGCGGGCGCCGGACGCGGATCGTCGTCACCGGGCACGGCCGCCGTATACAGCTCCGTGGCCATGTCACCGGGATCCACCGCCCACACCCGCAGGCCGGGCTCCTCCACGCCCAGCACCGCCGCGAGCTGGTCCAGGGCCGCCTTCGAGGCGCCGTAGCCGCCCCACGTCGCGTACGCCTCGGCCGCCGCGTCCGAGCTGACGGCGATCACCGTCCCGGCCGGCGACTCCCGCAGCAGTGGCAGCGCCTCACGGACCAGGCCCAGCGCGGCCACCACGTTCACCTCCAGCGCCCGCCGCAGCCCCTCCACCGGCAGCTCCGCCAGCCGTACCAGCGGCTCGGCGCCCAGCGCGCTCGCGTTGCTGACCAGCAGATCGGCACCGCCCAGCTCGCGCGCTGCCGCCACCAGCGCGGCCCGGTGCCCGGCGTCCGTCACGTCCCCCGCCAGCGCCTCCACGCGCGTGCTGTGCCCCGCCACGCCGTGCGCCGCCTCCTTGAGGGCACCGGCGCCCCGCGCGTCCAGCACCAGATCCCAGCCGCGCGCGGCCAGCGCCTCGGCGAGCGCCCGCCCCAGGCCCTTCGAAGCCCCCGTGATGATCCCTACCGGCATGACCACCGTCCCCTCGTCGCGCACCGCCCCCACCGGGCGATGGGCACAACCTAGGAACGGTGCCGCACCCGCCGCCTCGGACGCGGGCCGCAAACCGCGGGGGCCCTTCGGCGTACACCGCACGCCCGGGGCCCCGGGCCCTACACCCGCCGCCCTAGGACCAGCGGCCCTGGTCCCGCGGCCAGTGGTCCGATCCGCGGTGTCACACCCCGCCGGTACCGTGAGGACATGAGTCAAGGCCCCCGGTCCGGCCTCGCAGCGGTCAGTGCCGCGCTGCTGGCCATGAGCAGGCATCTGGAGGTGCGCGACGTCCTCAAGACGATCGTCGCCTCCGCCCGCGAGCTGCTCGACGCCCAGTACGCCGCCCTCGGCGTCCCCGACGACCACGGCGGCTTCGCCCAGTTCGTCGTGGACGGCGTCAGCGACGAGCAGTGGCGCGCCATCGGACCGCTCCCGCGCCAGCACGGCATCCTCGCCGCGATGCTGCGCGAGGCGAAGGCCGAGCGCCTCGCCGACGTGCGCAAGGACCCCCGCTTCGAGGGCTGGCCGGGCGCCCATCCCGAACTGGCCGACTTCCTGGGCCTGCCGATCAAGGACGGCGAGGAGGTCATCGGGGCGCTGTTCCTCGCGAACAAGCGCTGCGCCAAACCGGAGGGGAGCTGCGGCTTCACCGAGGAGGACGAGGAACTGCTCGCCATCCTCGCCCAGCACGCCGCCATCGCCCTGACCAACGCCCGGCTCTACGAACGCAGCCGGGAACTGACCATCGCCGAGGAACGCTCCCGCCTCGCGCACGAACTGCACGACGCCGTCAGCCAGAAGCTGTTCTCCCTGCGTCTGACCGCCCAGGCCGCCGCGGCCCTCGTCGACCGCGACCCCGCCCGGGCCAAGGGCGAGCTGCACCAGGTCGCCGCGCTCGCCGCCGAGGCCGCCGACGAACTGCGCGCCGCTGTCGTGGAGTTGCGCCCCGCCGCCCTGGACGAGGACGGCCTGGTCGCCACCCTGCGCACCCAGACCCAGGTCCTCGACCGCGCCCACAGCGCGCGCGTGACCTTCACCAGCAGCGGCTTCCGCGCCCTGCCCGCCGCCCAGGAGGAGGCCCTGCTCAGGGTCGCCCAGGAAGCCCTGCACAACGCACTGCGCCACTCCGGCGCCGCACACGTCGACGTGAGCGTCGGGCGGCGCGGCTGCGGAGCCGTGCTGCGCGTCACCGACGACGGCAGCGGCTTCGACCCGAGCGCGGTCCGCCGCGCCGGACGGCATCTGGGCCTGGTCTCGATGCGGGACCGCGCGAGCGGGGTCGGCGGCACGCTGACCGTGGAATCGGCGCCCGGCAAGGGCACCACGATCGAGATGGAGGTGCCCGGTGGCTGACGCGATCAGAGTGCTGCTCGTCGACGACCACCAGGTCGTCCGGCGGGGCCTGCGCACCTTTCTGGAGGTGCAGGACGACATAGAGGTCGTCGGCGAGGCCGCCGACGGCGCCGAGGGCGTGGACCGCGCCGAGGAGCTGCGGCCGGACGTCGTCCTGATGGACGTGAAGATGCCCGGCATGGACGGCATCGAGGCCCTGCGCCGGCTGCGCGAGCTCGACCACCCCGCGCGCGTGCTCATCGTCACCAGCTTCACCGAGCAGCGCACCGTCGTACCGGCCCTGCGCGCGGGCGCCGCCGGGTACGTCTACAAGGACGTGGACCCCGACGCCCTCGCCGGAGCCATCCGCTCCGTGCACGCCGGCCACATCCTGCTCCAGCCCGAGGTCGCCGGCGCCCTGCTCTCCCAGGAGGAGGCCAACTCGGGCCAGAGCAGAGCCGGTTCGCTCACCGACCGGGAGCGCGAGGTGCTCGGCCTGATCGCGGACGGCCGCTCCAACCGCGAGATCGCCCGCGCCCTCGTGCTCTCCGAGAAGACCGTCAAGACGCACGTCTCCAACATCCTCATGAAACTCGACCTCGCCGACCGCACCCAGGCCGCCCTGTGGGCCGTACGCCACGGCGTGACCGGCTGAAACGCGCCGTGCGCGCCGGTGCGACCGGCAATACGGAGGGTTCCGCTCCGGACTGAGATTCATACCGTCGTGGGAATGTCACCCGGATGGCGCATCCTCCGGCGATCTCCGCCGTTCTCCAGTGCGTGCCGCGGCGAACCGCCGCGGTGACCGCTAGGAGGGGTTGGAAAGTGAAGAACCTGAAGAAGGCAGCCGCCGTGACGATGGTGGCCGGTGGCCTCGTGGCCGCCGGAGCGGGCCTGGCCTCCGCCACGACCGGCAGCTGGGCCGGCGGCGAGGCCCACGGCTCCCCGGGCGTCGGCTCGGGCAACGTCGTCCAGGTCCCGGTCCACGTCCCGGTGAACGCGGTCGGCAACAGCGTGAGCGTCATCGGCGTGCTGAACCCGGCCTTCGGCAACCTCGGCCTCAACCACTGAGTCCGGGCCGGCACCGGCCCCAGGCCTCCCGGCACCGCCCGGGAGGCCTGCCCACGCAGGGGTGCGGCCCGCACCCCGCCCAGGCCCGCACCACCCGCACCGCGGGAGCATTCCGGAGCATTGCCACGGACACCGCGCGGGCGGCCCGGCCGGTCACCGCACCCCGCGCTCCCGCTCCTCTACGATCGAGTTGTACGCCGCCACCTGCGCCCGGCGGGCCGTCCGCTCCACGGGCCGCAGGGCTTCCGTCCGCGCGGCCATCTCCGAGGAGCTGACCGCACCCCCGTGCCCGCGGCCGTACGCCAGCGAGACCAGCAGCGCCACCCGCTGCGCCAGCTCCAGCACCCGCGCCGCACGCGGCGGATACCCCGGCGCCAGCACCTCACGCCCCTGCGCGGCCCGCGCCCGGTACGCGTCGATCGCCGCCTCCGCCACCGGGCCCGACGCCGCGACGTCCAGTTTCGCCAGTACCTCCGTCGCCTCGCGCAGCGCCTCCGCCAGCTCCCGCTCGGCCTCGCCGAGCGACGGCACATCGGCGGGCGGCGCCTCCCGGACCGGCAGCACACGCCAGACGACCTCGGCGTGCACATCACCCTCCGGCCCGGCCTCGTACACCTCCGGCACCAGCCCGAACGCGGCGCCGAAGCAGACCACCGCCTCCTCGGCGTCCAGGGCCCGCGCATTGAACTCGGGCGGGCCGCTCAGCCCCAGCGGATGCCCCGGCGCCGGCAGCGCCACCCGCAGTCCGGTCGCTCCCAGCGCCCGCAGCCGCCCCAGCGCCAGCGTGAGTCCGACCTGCGCGGACTCCCCGGGCAGCCCCTCCACTCGGTGGACCGTGTCCTCGCCCACAATGGCGAGCGCGGCGTCATCCGGGGAGACGAGTCCGGCCAAAAGGGCATTTCCCCACGCGGCAAGGCGTCCTGAACGCGGTTCCGAGAGCATGCTCCCACCCTAAGGACCGGACCGAAGGAATGGAGCGGCGCGCGCGTGGCGTAGATTTCATAAGGGCTGCGCCCACAGGCGCGGCGGACCGAGCCACAGGCGTACGCGACCAGCCGAGACCGGCACACTGCAAGGGGAGACAACGCGCTCATGAGCGATGTTCTGGAGCTTCAGGACGTATCCGTGGTCCGCGAGGGCCGGGCTCTCGTGGACCAGGTCTCCTGGTCGGTGAAGGAGGGCGAGCGCTGGGTCATCCTCGGACCCAACGGCGCCGGCAAGACCACCCTCCTGAACGTCGCCTCCAGCTACCTCTTCCCCAGCAAGGGCACCGCCACCATCCTCGGCGACACCCTCGGCAAGGTCGACGTCTTCGACCTGCGCCCCCGCATCGGCATGGCCGGCATCGCCCTGGCCGAGAAGCTCCCCAAGCGCCAGACGGTCCTGGAGACGGTCCTCACGGCCGCGTACGGCATGACGGCCCACTGGCAGGAGGAGTACGACGAGGTCGACGAGCAGCGCGCCCGCGCCTTCCTCGACCGCCTCGGCATGAGCGACTTCCTCGACCGCCGCTTCGGCACCCTCTCGGAGGGCGAGCGCAAGCGCACCCTGATCGCCCGCGCCCTGATGACCGACCCCGAGCTGCTCCTGCTCGACGAGCCCGCCGCCGGCCTCGACCTCGGCGGCCGCGAGGACCTGGTCCGCCGCCTCGGCCGGCTCGCCCGCGACCCCATCGCCCCCTCGATGATCATGGTCACGCACCACGTCGAGGAGATCGCCCCCGGCTTCACCCACGTCCTGATGATCCGCCAGGGCAAGGTCCTCGCCGCCGGTCCCATCGAGCTCGAACTGACCTCCCGCAACCTCTCCCGCTGCTTCGGCCTGCCGCTCGTCGTCGAGCAGGTCGGCGACCGCTGGACCGCCCAGGGCCTGCCCCTGTCCTGACCCCCTGTGCGCTTCCCCTTCGCGCCCTGTCCGCCGCCCGACCCCGGCCCTACCATGACCATGTGAACGACATCGACGCATGGGTGTGGTGGCTCGTCGGCGCGGCGGCACTCGGAATCCCGCTCGTCGTCACCGCCATGCCGGAGTTCGGCATGTTCGCGGTCGGAGCCGTCGCGGCCGCCGTCGCCGCCGCACTCGGCTTCGACGCCGTGCTCCAGGTCCTCGTGTTCGTCGTCGTCTCGGTCGCACTCATCGCCGTGGTCCGCCCCATCGCGGCCCGGCACAGCAGGCAGCGCCCCCAACTCGCCACCGGCATCGAGGCGCTGAAGGGCAGGCAGGCCGTCGTCCTGGAACGCGTCGACGGATCCGGCGGCCGTATCAAGCTCGCCGGAGAGGTCTGGTCGGCCCGCGCGCTCGACACCGGCCGCGCCTACGAAGTGGGCCAGGAGGTGGACGTCGTGGACATCGAAGGGGCCACCGCCATCGTCATCTGAGGCAACGGGCCCACGAGTTGGGCGAAGTCTGTCAGACTCGACCAGCAAGATCTTCTACAGGCACGGGATCTGCCGAAGGCGCCGAGGCGGAGAGGGGTACGGGGAACACGATGGAACCGGTCATCATCGTCCTGGTCATTCTGGTGGTGTTGGTCTTCATCGCCCTGATCAAGACCATCCAGGTCATCCCACAGGCCAGCGCGGCCATCGTCGAGCGCTTCGGCCGCTACACACGCACCCTGAACGCGGGCCTGAACATCGTGGTCCCGTTCATCGACACGATCCGCAACCGCATCGACCTGCGCGAACAGGTCGTGCCCTTCCCGCCGCAGCCGGTCATCACCCAGGACAACCTGGTCGTCAACATCGACACCGTCATCTACTACCAGGTGACCGACGCCCGCGCGGCCACGTACGAAGTGGCCAGCTACATCCAGGCCATCGAGCAGCTGACCGTCACCACGCTCCGCAACATCATCGGCGGCATGGACCTCGAACGCACCCTGACCTCCCGCGAGGAGATCAACGCCGCGCTGCGCGGCGTCCTCGACGAGGCCACGGGCAAGTGGGGCATCCGCGTCAACCGCGTGGAGCTGAAGGCCATCGAACCGCCCACCTCCATCCAGGACTCGATGGAGAAGCAGATGCGCGCCGACCGTGACAAGCGCGCCGCCATCCTCACCGCCGAGGGCACGCGCCAGGCCGCGATCCTCACCGCCGAGGGCGAGAAGCAGTCCCAGATCCTGCGCGCCGAAGGTGAGGCCAAGGCCGCCGCCCTGCGCGCCGAGGGCGAGGCCCAGGCGGTCCGTACGGTCTTCGAGGCCATCCACGCCGGCGACCCCGACCAGAAGCTCCTGTCCTACCAGTACCTCCAGATGCTCCCGAAGATCGCCGAGGGCGACGCCAACAAGCTCTGGATCGTCCCCAGCGAGATCGGCGACGCCCTCAAGGGCCTCTCCGGCGCCATGGGCAACTTCGGCCCCCTGGGCGGCGGCAACCAGGGCAACGGCGGAGCCAACGTGCCCGCCCAGAACAACGGCCCGAGCACAGAGCGCCGCGAGAAGCCGCACATCGACTGACGGCACCCGCACACGAGACGGCCCGCCTCCTCGTCGTGGACGAGGAGGCGGGCCGCCGCACTCACCGCGGACCGCTCCGCTCACGTCCGAGCCGCGTGGTCGGCGCGCCCCGGACGGGCGGTCACTTCAGGGTCGGCAGGTACTTGTAGCAGTACTTGTCGCCGCCGATGGAGGCCAGCAGCTTCGTGCCGGTCTTCTTCCCCACGACGCCGTCCGCGTTCCGGCCGGTCAGCCCGTGGTGCTCCTGGAAGTACTTCACCCACGCCTTGGTGTAGGTGCCGTACTTGGCGTCCTCCTGCAGCGCACCCGGGTAGTTGCGGTTGATGATGCGCTGGACGCACCACACACCGTGCCCGGACGAGCCGTACGACAGGACGGGCGCGTGCGTGTTGGCCAGGGCCGCTCCGGCGGTCATCCCGGAGAACCCGAGCGTCGCCGCCGCGACGGCGGTGGCCGACAGGGCGGCGCGGGTACGCAGGCTGAGCTTGGTCATGACGTGGTCGTCCCTTCCGCACTCCGCGGGCCGGGTCCCCCCGTCGGGTCCCCCGATCGGCCCGCGATGCTGTGCACGAAGCTACGGCCGCCACCACCGGCCGGTCGTCCCGCACCGGGTTGACCCTGACCGGCACCATCGGCCGTACGCCCGCGGTTCCTGCAACTTCCGCGGTACATCACGAGTTGACGACCCCTGCTCCACGCCCTACGCGGCGGACCTCCCCAGCCACAGTGGCAGCGCGTCGAACTCCTCCTGCCCCAGCGCCAGCAGCATCGCGTCGGCCGGAGAGGGCTCGAACGGCTCCCGCAGCAGGGCCATGCCCGCCTCCTGAGGAGTCCGGTCGGCCTTCCGGTGGTTGTCCTCCGCGCACGCGGCCACCGTGTTCAGCCACGTGTCCTGCCCGCCCTGTGCCCGCGGCACCACATGGTCCACCGTCGTGGCCCTGCGCCCGCAGTACGCGCACCGGTGCCGGTCCCGGACCAGCACACCCCGCCTCGACCAAGGGGCTTGTCTTCGGAACGGCACCCGTACGTACCTGCACAACCGGATCACCCGGGGCACGGGTATGTCCACGTCGGCGCCACGCATGCGCAGTTCGGGGTGGGCCTGCTCGACGACGGCCTTGTCCTGCAGCACCAGAACGACGGCTCGATTCAACGTCACCGTCGACAGCGGCTCGAAGCTCGCGTTCAGCACCAGCGTGTCCCGCATCCAGCCCACCTCCCGTGTGCACCTGCCCACCCCCCGGCGGGCTTGGATCAACTCTGGACGGGCGCGCCGAGATGGACAACGCAATAAAAAATGCCCGCCTCCGATCACTTCCAAGACCGGAGGCGGGCAAACGTTCCGTGAACGCTCGGCTGAATCGCGGCGCCGCGCTCAGCCCTGCGCGGGGTTCTCGTACTCCCCGATGAGCTGTGCGCGTGCGAGGGTGTGGAACCGCAGGTTGAAGCCGACGACGGCCGGAGAGGCGTCCGCGTCCGGACCGAGCTTGTCCTGGTCGACCGCGTACACCGTGAAGACGTACCGGTGCGGCCCGTCCCCGGGCGGCGGCGCGGCGCCGCCGAAGTCCCTCGTCCCGTAGTCGTTGCGCGCGTGTACGGCGCCCTCGGGCAGCCCCTCGAACTTGCCGCTGCCCGCACCGGCCGGCAGCTCCGTCACGGACGCCGGGATGTCGAACAGCACCCAGTGCCAGAACCCGCTGCCGGTCGGCGCGTCGGGGTCGTAGCAGGTCACGGCGAAGCTCTTGGTCTGAGGCGGGAAGCCCTCCCAGCGCAGGTGCGGCGAGGTGTTGCCCTCGGCGTGGACCTGGGCGCTCTTGAGCGTCGCACCCTCCTGGACGTCGTCACTCGTCACCGTGAACGACGGCACGGGCGGATGGAAGTCGTGGGGGAGCGGCCGCCGCTTGAGCTCGGTCACCTCGGTACCTCCTGATCGATGATCTGGAACCAGCAGTTCCCGAGCCTAGAACCAGTTGCGCCTGCTGCCGACCTCGGACAGCCACTGGTTCAGGTAAGCCGCCCAGTCGGTCCCCATCCAGTCGTTCATCCCCACCTGGAACGACCGGTAGGTGTCCGAGCCCTCGCTGAACAGGCCCGGCTTCTTGTCCATCTCCAGCACGACGTCCATCGCGTGCTCGTCGGCCACGAAGCTCAGCTCGACCTGGTTCAGCCCCCGGTACTGCGACGGCGGGTAGAACTCGATCTCCTGGTAGAACGGCAGCGTCTGCCGCGTCCCGCGGATGTGGCCGCGCTCCATGTCCGCGTTCTTGAAACGGAAGCCGAGCTGGATGAACGCGTCCAGGATCGCCTTCTGCGCCGGCAGCGGATGCACGTTGATCGGGTCGAGATCCGTGGAGTCGACGGCTCGCGCGATCGCCAGCTCGGTCGTCACCCCGATGTGCATCCCGCGCAGCGCCTGCCCGTCGATCATCGTGACCGGCGTCTCCCAGGGCACCTCCAGACCGAACGGCACCGCGTGCACCGCACCCGCCTGCAGCTCGAAGGCCCCGCCGAGCCGCACCTTGGTGAACTCGATGTCCTGCTTGTACTCCTGGTCGCCGCTCTCCACCTCGACCTTGGCCTGCAGACCGACGGACAGCCCCTCGACGTCCTGGTTCACGGACCCGCCCTGGATCCGCACCTCGCCCTGGACGACACCGCCGGGCACGACATTGACCTCGGTCAGCACGGTCTCCACGGACGCCCCACCGGCACCGAGGCTCGCGAGCAGCTTCTTGAACGCCATTGACTCTCCCTTTACGAAGGCCCTCGACCCCTACAAACGCGATCCACCCCCCGACCGGTTCCGCCGGAGCGGTGCCGCGCCTGCACTACCCTCGGAGGGCATGATCGCGCCCCCGGACCGTACGCCACTGCCCCGAGAGTTCTTCGACCGCCCGGTCCTGGAGGTCGCCCCGGACCTGCTCGGCCGCATCCTGGTGCGTACGACACCGGACGGCCCGATCGCCGTACGCCTCACCGAGGTGGAGGCGTACGACGGCCCGAACGACCCCGGTTCCCACGCCTACCGCGGCCGCACCGCCCGCAACGCCGTGATGTTCGGCGAGCCCGGACACGTGTACGTCTACTTCACCTACGGCATGTGGCACTGCATGAACCTCGTCTGCGGTCCCGAGGGCCGGGCGAGCGCCGTCCTGCTCCGCGCCGGCGAGGTCGTCGAGGGCGTCGAACTGGCCCGCAAGCGGCGAGTTTCGGCCCGGAACGACAACGAACTGGCCAAGGGCCCGGCCCGGCTGGCGACGGCCCTGGAGGTGGACCGGGCCCTGGACGGCACGGACGCGTGCGCCTCCGGCGAGACCCCGCTGCGCATACTGACCGGCACACCGGTAGCCCCTGACCAGGTACGCAACGGCCCCCGCACCGGAGTCGCCGGCGAGGGCGGCAACGGCGACGTCCACCCCTGGCGTTACTGGGTGGCGGGGGACCCCACGGTGAGCCCCTATCGGGCCCACGTGCCGAGGCGCCGCCGAAGTTGACGCGCCTGGCGAAGGTGCGTAATGTATCCCGAGCCGCTGAACCGGGTACGGCGATCGCCTGCAGCCGGAGCGGCCAACCCACTACCTAGCTACCACCCTTCGACGGGGTCGATTTTGGCGCGCTCGCGTGCCCGAATTCGACTCGCCGGACTCGATTATGAGTCGCCGGGGGAAATGAGCTAACGTAGTGAATGTCGAAAGGGCGGACGGCGAAAGCCGAAAACCCCGCAGACAGCCCGCCGACCGGGAATCGGACGCCGAAAGGATCTGATAGAGTCGGAAACACCGAAGGGAAGCGCCCGGAGGAAAGCCCGAGAGGGTGAGTACGAAGGAAGCGACCGTTCCTTGAGAACTCAACAGCGTGCCAAAAGTCAACGCCAGATATGTTGATACCCCGTCTACCGGACCTGTTCCGGTGGCGAGGTTCCTTTGAAAAAACACAGCGAGGACGCTGTGAACGGTCGGGCTTATTCCGCCTGACTGTTCCGCTCTCGTGGTGTCGCCCCGATTACGGGGAAGCATTCACGGAGAGTTTGATCCTGGCTCAGGACGAACGCTGGCGGCGTGCTTAACACATGCAAGTCGAACGATGAACCTCCTTCGGG